>NZ_MVIJ01000020.1 GCF_002086735.1 Mycobacterium scrofulaceum
GGGTCAGACCGCCCCACCCCCGGCGCCCCCGTCGCCGTCACCGGTGTACGCGCCCGCGCCGGGCGAACCGCAGCCGAAGGCCGGTGAACGATGACCCGCCGCAACGCCCGAATCGGCCTGGCCGCGTTGCTGGCGCTCGGCTTGCTCGCCGGCGTCGCGACGCTCTGGCACTCGTCGGCCGCGAGCCGCCGGACGACGGTCGTGGCCTACTTCACCAACAGCAACGGCATCTTCGTGGGCGACGAGGTGCGCATCCTGGGGGTTGCCGTCGGCCACATCAAGCAGATCGAGCCGCAACCGCGGCAGGTGAAGATCACCTTCTGGTACGAGTCCAGGTACCAGGTGCCCGCCGATGCCAAGGCCGTGATCCTGTCGCCATCGCTGGTCACCGCGCGGGCGATCCAGCTGACCCCGGCCTACACCGGTGGGCCACAGTTGCACGACGGCGCCGTGATCCCGCAGGCGCGCACCGCGGTCCCGGTGGAGTGGGACGATCTGCGTCAGGACCTGGAAAAGCTCACCGAGATGCTGCAGCCCACCCACGGCGGCCTGAGCCCGCTCGGCTCGCTCGTGACGACCGCCGCGAACAACCTGCGCGGCCAGGGGCCGAGTGTCCGCGACACCATTGTGAAGCTCTCCCAAGCGGTTTCAGCGCTGAGCGACCACGGCAACGACCTCTTCAGCACCGTGAAGAACCTGTCCATCCTGGTTTCGGCGCTGCAGAGCAGCGGTGACCTGGTCAGGCAGCTGAATCAGAATCTGGCCTCGGTCACCGGCCTGCTGACCAACGATCCCAACGAGGTCGCCGGCGCGGTCACCGCGCTGGCCGACGTCGTCGGCGACGTCCGGACCTTCGTGGCCGACAACCGCGAAGCGCTGGGCACGAGCTCGGACAGGCTCGCGTCGGTGTCGACGGCGCTGAACGCCGGCCTCGACGACATCAAGCAGGCCCTGCACATCGCCCCCACCGAACTGCAGAACTTCATGAACATCTACCAGCCCGCGCAGGGCACGCTGAGCGGCGCGCCGGCGTTCGCCAACTTCGCCAACCCGGTCGCCTTCCTGTGCGGGGCGATACAGGCGGCCTCGCGCCTGGGCTGGGACCAGTCGGCGAAGCTGTGCGTTCAGTACTTGGCGCCCATCATCAAGAACCGCCAGTACAACTTCCCGCCGCTGGGCGAGAACCTGGTGGTCGGCGCCACGGCACGCCCGAACGAGGTGACCTACAGCGAGGACTGGATGCGGCCGGATTACATTGCGCCGCAGCAGAATCCGACCGCTGCTCCGGGCCTGCCCGCGCCGCGCGAGGTGCGCTCAGTCAATCCCGCCGACGGCCTGCGCGGCCTGATGTTGCCGTCCGGGGGCGGATCGTGACGCGGCGCGCCGTGGCCGGCCTGTTGGCGGCCCTGGCGATCGCCACGGCCGGCTGCGGCTGGCGCGGCCTGAACTCGGTCGCCCTGCCGGGGACCGCGGGACGCGGACCCGGGTCGTTCACCATTCACGCGCAGCTGCCCGACGTGGGCACCCTGGAACAGAACTCACGAGTCCAGGTCGGCGACGTCACGGTGGGCAACGTCACCAGGATCGAGCGACAGGGCTGGCACGCGCTGCTGACGATCCGGCTCGACGGCGATGTCGAGCTGCCGGCCAATGCGACCGCAACCATCGGCCAATCGAGCCTGCTGGGTTCCCTGCATGTCGAGCTGGCCGCGCCCGCGGGCACCCCACCTCGGGGCAGGCTGAAGGAGGGGTCGCTGATCCCGCTGTCATCGGCCGGAAACTACCCCACGACGGAGCAGACACTGGCCGCAATCTCGTTGCTGCTCAACGGCGGCGGGATCGGGCAGATCCAAGACATCACCCAGTCGCTGAGCGCCGCGCTGGCCGGGCGAGCCGACGACCTGCGCAACCTGATCGCTCAGCTCGACATTTTCACCGGCCATGTCGGCGAACAAACGGGTGACATCATCGCCGCCACCGAGAGCCTCAACAACCTGGTCGGCCAGTTCGCCGACCAGAAGCCGGTGGTCGACAGGGCGCTGACGGCCATTCCGGCCGCGCTGCGAACCCTGGCCGACGAGCGGCAGACCCTGGTGGAGGCACTCGATCAGTTCGGCAAATTCAGTGCACTGGTTGCCGATTCGGCACGCCAGACCAAGGACACCCTGGTCAAGGAGCTCAACGACTTGGCGCCGGTGCTGGAATCGCTGGCCGACGCCGGCCCCGCCATGACCCGCGCGTTGAGCCTGCTCGCCACGTACCCCTTTCCGAAGGAGACCATCGGCAAGTGGGCTCGCGGCGACTACGCCAACCTGACCGCCATCATCGACCTGACCCTGAGCCGGCTCGACGCGTCGTTCCTGACCGGGACCCGGTTCGAGGGCAATCTGACCGAGCTGGAGCTGCAGTGGGGCCGCACGATCGGTCAGATGCCGAGCCCGTACACGGCCGGCAATCCGCTTGTCGCGCCGTATCACTGGGATCAGGGGCGCTGACATGCCGCCCCTGTCGAGGCGAATCCTCATCCAGCTGGCCGTCTTCGTGATCGTCGCGTTGGCCGGTGGCGCGGTGATGGCGTTCGGCTACATCCAGCTGCCGGCCATGTTCGGGGTCGGACGCTATCGAGTGACCGTCGAGCTGCCGCAGGCCGCCGGTTTGTACCCCAGCGGCAATGTCACCTATCGCGGAACCGAGGTCGGCCGGGTCGATAGTGTGCGGCTCACCGATACCGGTGTCGCGGCAGTGCTTTCGCTGAAATCGGGGATCGACATCCCGTCGGATCTCGATGCGCAGGTGCACAGCCAGTCGGCGGTGGGAGAGCAATACGTTGCGCTGCTGCCGCGCGCCGATTCACCGCCGCTGCGCGACGGCGACGTGATCCGCTCCGATCGCGTCTCGGTGCCGCCCGACCTGGACACCATGTTGGATGCCGCGAACCGGGGCTTGCAGTCGGTTCCACGCGAGGACCTCAAGACCGTCGTCGACGAGGCCTCCACCGCCTTCGGCGGGCTGGGGCCTGATCTCTCCCGGCTCGTGGCCGGCGCCACTTCGCTGTCCACCGATGCCCGGAAGAATCTCGGTGCGCTGCTCACCCTGATCGACGGTGCCAGGCCGGTGCTCGATGCGCAGTCCGGCGCACCGGACGCCGTACAGTCGTGGGCCGCGCACCTGGCCGACCTCACCGGCGGGGTGCGGAGGAGCGACACCGCCGTCCGGGCCGTGCTGGAGCAAGGCGGCCCCGCCGTCGGCGAAGTTCGTGAGCTCATGGACCGCGTCAATCCGACGCTGCCCGTCGTGCTGGCCAACCTGATCGGTGTCGGGCAGGTGGCGCTGACGTATCACGCCGGCCTCGAGCAGTTGCTGGTGCTGCTGCCCCAGGCGGTGGCGACGATTCAGGCGATCAACGTCCCGAACCGGAACACCAAGCAGGGTTACAAGGGCGCCTTCCTGAGCTTCAACCTGCGACTGAATTTGCCGCCGCCGTGTCTCACCGGGTTCCTGCCCGCCCAGCAGCAGCGGGTGCCGTCATGGGAGGACTACCCGGACCGGCCGGCGGGCGACCTGTACTGCCGGGTACCGCAGGACTCCGCGCAGAACGTCCGCGGCGTCCGCAACACCCCGTGCGTGGGCCGGCCGGGCAAACGCGCGCCGACGGTGCAGATGTGCGACGGCGACGAAAGCTACATACCGCTCAACGACGGATACAACTGGAAGGGCGACCCGAACGCCACGCTGTCGGGTCAGCCCGTCCCGCAGCCGCGCGCGCCGGCCAAGCCCGCGCCGCCCCCGGCACCGCCGCTGGCGGCCGCCGAGTACGACCCGGCCACCGGCACCTACGTCGGCCCGGACGGGCATGTCTACACGCAATCCGACCTGGCCGGTGGAAAGGAACGCACATGGCAGACGATGGTGCTACCGCCGAATTGACCGGTCGCTGCGCGGATGTCGACGACGCGTCCAAAGATCGGCCGCCGCTCGCTCCGGTCCGGCCGGCGCTGGTTACCGGGCTTGTCATCGTGGCCGCGCTGGCCGGGCTGGCCGGCTGGGCCGGTCTGCGCGCGTATCGGGCGCATGAAGCGCAGGAGCAGCGCGCGCTTTTCCTGCAGGCCGGTCGCCAGGGTGCGCTGAACCTCACCACCGTTGACTTCCGGGAAGCCGACGCGGACGTGCGGCGCATTCTGGCCGGGGCGACGGGCCAGCTCTACGACAATTTCTCTCAGCGCTCGCAGCCGTTCGTCGACGTGCTGCTGCGGACGCAGTCGAAGTCGGTCGGGACCGTGACGGAAGCGGGCATCGAATCGCAGGCCGGCGATCGGGCGGAAGTCCTTGTGGCGGTCACTGTTCGCACGTCGAACGCGGCGGCGGCCCAACAGGAGCCGCGCGCGTGGCGGATGCGGCTCTCGGTGCGGAAGGTCGACGGCGTGGTGAAGGTGTCGAACGTGGAGTTCGTGCCGTGACGAACAGACAGCTCCGCATCGCCCACCGCTTCAACTGGTCCCGGGTGCTGGCGTACGGTCTGATACCCGGGCTGGCGTTGTCGCTTGCGTCGGCGGCCGGCTTCCTGAAGTGGCAGGCTTCGTCGGTCGCCGATGCCGACCGGGGTCGCATCGAGGCTACGCAAGCGGCGCGGGAGGGTACGGCCGCCCTGCTGACCTACCGACCCGACACGGTCGAGCGCGACCTCGCCGCCGCGCGTGACCGGCTGACCGGGCGGTTCAAGGACGCCTACACGTCACTGACCCGCGACGTGGTCATCCCCGGTTCCCGGCAGCAGCACATCTGGGCGGTGGCGACCGTCCGGTCCGCGGCGTCGGTGTCGGCGGGACCCGACCACGGTGTCTTCCTGCTGTTCGTCAACCAGACGACGGTCGTCGGCGACGCCGCGCCCGCGTACACGGCGTCCAGCGTGCGGGTCACCATGGACAGGGTCGGCGGCCGCTGGCTGATATCGGGGTTCGACCCGGTCTGAGCCCGTCAATCCTTGTTCGCGGCAACCGTTCTGGCCGCATCCCACTGTCGCTGTACCGCGCGTTCGCTGACCGTGGGGACAAGTCCCGACGGCGCGAAGAACTTCGACGGCACCGGCTCGTCCTCGGTCAAGGGACGGCCGCCGCCGCGAATGGCGCGGTAGGCCACGGCGATTCCCACGATCACCATGATGACGACGACGAGTGCGAACACCACCGACAGGGTGCCCTGGATGAAGGTGTTCCTGATGACGTCGTCGAGCTGATGGGCGGTCCTGGCCGAACCGAACGACGTCTTGCCGGCGTTTCTGGCCGCGAGATACTGGAAGTGCTGCGTCCAGTAGCCGACATTGGGGTCCGCCGAGAAGACTTTCTGCCACGACGCGGTGAGCGTGACCGCCAGGTCCCACAGCAGCGGCAGCCCCGGAATCCACGCCCACTTCAGCAGGCCCTTCTTGATGACGATCACCGTGATGACGGTCAGCGCGACCGCCGCGAGCAGCTGGTTGGCGATCCCGAACAGCGGGAAGAGCGTGTTGATCCCGCCCAGCGGATCCGTCACGCCCATCAGCAGGATGCTGCCCCAGGCCGCGGCGACGGCCAGGCTGCAGAGCCAGACCCCCGGGCGCCAGCTCGGGTTGCGCAGCCTGGCCAGCGGGCCGCCGAGGTTGCCGAGCGCGTCGGACAGCATGAACCGCGCGACGCGGGTGCCCGCGTCGACGGCGGTCAGGATGAACAGCGCCTCGAACATGATCGCGAAGTGGTACCAGAACGCCTTGAGGCCCGCCCCGCCGAAGGCGCGCTGCAGCACCTCCGACATGCCGAACGCCAGGGTGGGCGCTCCGCCGGTGCGCGAGACGATGGACTTCTCGCCGACCCCGCGGGCGGCCGCGGTGAGTCGGTCGGCGGTCGTGGGGGTCCCCGACAGCCCGAGCCGGTTGACGTAGTCGGCGGCGGTGGCGGCGGTGCCGCCGGTTCGGGCGGGCGGGGCGTTGAGGACGAAGTACAGGTGCTGGTCCAGGATCGACGCGCTGATCAGGGCCATCACGGCGACGAACGATTCGGTGAGCATGCCGCCGTAGCCGATCAGCCGCATCTGGCTTTCCTTTTCCAGCAGCTTGGGCGTGGTCCCCGACGAGATCAGCGCGTGGAACCCCGACAGCGCGCCGCACGCGATCGTGATGAACAGGAACGGGAACAGCGAGCCAGGGAACACCGGCCCGTCCCCGCCGGCGGCGAACCGCGAGATCGCGGGCGCCTGCATGAGCGGCCGGGCCACGCAGATGCCGACCGCGAGCAGGGCGATGGCCCCGACCTTCATGAACGTGGAGAGATAGTCACGCGGCGCCAGCAGCAGCCACACCGGCAGCACCGACGCCACGAAACCGTAGCCGATGATCAGCCAGCACACCGTCACCGGTGAGATGTTCAACCACGTTGCGCCCCAGGACGTTTCACCGACCCAGTTGCCGGATGCCACCGCCGCCAGCAAGAGCGCGAAGCCGATGATCGACACCTCGGCCACCCGCCCCGGCCGCAGGAATCGCAGGTAACACCCCATGAACACCGCGATGGGGATGGTCATCGCGATGGAGAACACGCCCCACGGGCTCTGCGCCAGGCCGCGCACCACGACCAGCGCCAGCACCGCGATGATGATCACCATGATCACGAACGCCCCGACGAGGGCGGCCGCCCCGCCCGTCACGCCGAGTTCGTCGCGCGCCATCTGGCCCAGGGAGCGCCCCCGCCGCCGGGTGGAGATCCACAAGACCAGGTAATCCTGGACGCCGCCGGCGAACACGGCGCCGATGACGATCCAGATGCTGCAGGGCAGGTACCCCATCTGGGTGGCCAGCACCGGCCCGACCAGCGGTCCGGCCCCGGCGATAGCGGCGAAGTGATGACCGAACAGCACGCGCCGGTCGGTGGGCACGTAGTCGGTGCCGTCCTCGAACACCTCGGCCGGGGTGGCGTGGTCGTCGCGCGGGCGGACGATCTTCATCTCGATCAGCCGTGCGTAGAACCGGAAACCGATGACGTAGGTGCAGACCGCCGCGACCACGAACCAGACCGCGTTCACCGTCTCGCCGCGGGCGAAGGCGATGATGGCCCACGCGGCGGCACCGATCACGGCGACGACCGCGAAGACGATCTTGTGCCGGGCGGTGATGGGGGAGCGGTCGACGATCGCGACGGGCGGCAGCGCCTCGTCGGTGTGGATGTAGCTGACGTCCTCGCCGTGCCCGTGCAGTGTCACGGCCGAAAACCCTACGCGCGGGAACCGAACTCCGCCCGACTCAATACAGCGCGCGGACGGCGTCGATGGTGTCGGCCTCGGCCGGGCTCTTGTCGTCGCGGTAGCGCAGCACCCGCGCGAAGCGCAGCGCCACGCCACCGGGGTAGCGCGACGACTTCTGCACGCCGTCCAGGGCCACCTCGACCACCTGCTCGGGCCGGACCCGCACCACGTGGCCGTCCGTCCCGCCGACGGCGAGCTCGGTGAAGCGCACGGTCTGCCAGTCCAGCATGGCGTCGGTCATGCCCTTGAAAGTCTTTCCCACCATCACGAATTCGCCGGTGGCGGGATCGCGCGCGCCGAGGTGGATGTTGGACAGCTTGCCGCGCCGGCGGCCCGATCCCCACTCCACCGCGAGGACAACCAGGTCCAGCGTGTGCACCGGCTTGACCTTGAGCCAGCCCGCTCCGCGGCGGCCCGCATGGTATGGGGCCCCCGGAGCCTTGGCCAGCACGCCTTCGTGGCCGGCGGCGAGGGTCGCCTCCAGGAAACCCGTGGCGGCCGCGCGATCGGACGTGAGCAGCCGATCGACCCGCTGCGCAGGCGGCACCAGCGCGTCCAGGGCGGCCAGCCGCTCGGTGGTCGGCGCGTCCAGCAGGTCAGTGCCGTCGCGGTGCAGGATGTCGAAGAAGAACACCGAAAGTGGTTGCGTCGCACGGGCCGCCGCGACGTCGACCGATCGGCCGAAACGCGACGCGGTGACCTGAAAGCGGTGGGGTGAGTTATCCGGCCGCAGCGCGATCGCCTCGCCGTCGGCGATGAGGTCGCGCACCGGCAGGGCCAGCGCCGCGTCCACCACCTCGGGCAGGCGCGCGGTGACGTCGTCGAGGCTGCGGGTATAGACGGTGACCTCGTCCCCGGACCGGTGGATCTGCACCCGGGCGCCGTCCAGCTTCGCCTCGAAAATCGTTGTCCCGCCGTGCCGCTCCAGCGCATCGTGCACGCCGGGCGCCGTCTGGGCCAGCATCGGGCCGACCGGCCGGCCGACCCGCAGGGCGAAGGCGTCGAGCGCCGCGGTCCCGCCCAGGACGGCGGCCGCCACGGCAGGCAGGTCGCCGCCCAGCATCGCGGCCCGCTGCACCGACGCGACGGGGATGCCGGCGGCCCTGGCCACCGCGTCGGCCATGATCCCGGCCAGCGCCCCCTGCCGCAGCTCCCCGCCGAGCAGGCGCAGCAGGAAGGCCTGTTCCGTCTCGGTCGCGGCGGCGAACAGGCCCGTCACCAGCTCGGCGCGCCGCGCCTGTGACCCCTTGCCGGACACCGCCCCGATCGCCGAGAACCGGGCGTCCACGCCCGCGACGGTCAGGGTCGGGCGCGACGCCGGGGGCGGGCGCGACCGCAGCGATGCCCAGCCCACCCCGATCTGGCGCTGGCGCAGCTCACCGGAGAGCCAGGAGACCACGATCGCGACACCGTCGGGGTCGGCCGCCGCCCGGCCCAGCAGGGCGGCGATGTGGGCGACCTTGCTCAGCCGCGACGACGTGGCGGCCACGTCAAGCGAGGTGGTCGCCACGTCGAGAAGGAGCACGAAATCAGCTTGGCATGGCTCGCCGACAAGCCTCGGAAACCGACGCGCTAGCGTGCCTACGTAACGTTACAGATTGCAAGGGATCTGATAACCCAAAAGGAGAGGCCGGATGGAGATCAACGGAAAGAAGGTCGTCGTTATCGGCGGCGCATCGGGGATGGGTCGTGCCTCCGCGGAGCTGCTGGCCGAGCGCGGGGCCCAGGTGGCAATCTTCGACCGCGAGGGCTCCGACGGCAAGCAGGTGGCCGAGGGCATAGGCGGGACGTTCTATCCGGTCGACGTCACCGACTTCAAGGGCACCGAGGAGACGTTGCAGGCGGCGGTCGACAAGCTGGGCGGCCTGCACGTCACCGTCACCACCGCCGGCGGTGGCATCGCCAAGCGGACGCTGACCAAGTCCGGTCCCCACGACCTGGAATCGTTCCAATCGGTGATCGACCTGAACCTGATC
Source organism: Mycobacterium scrofulaceum (assembly GCF_002086735.1). Classification (GTDB taxonomy): domain Bacteria; phylum Actinomycetota; class Actinomycetes; order Mycobacteriales; family Mycobacteriaceae; genus Mycobacterium; species Mycobacterium scrofulaceum. The sequence goes on from NZ_MVIJ01000020.1 coordinate 9,246, forward strand.
GCCACGTTCAACATCAGCCGGCTGGCCGCCGCGCACATGGCCAAGAACGAGCCCGAGGACGAAGAGCGCGGCGTCATCATCAACACCGCATCGATCGCGGCCTTCGAGGGGCAGATCGGGCAGGTCGCCTACACCGCGGCCAAGGCGGCGATCGCCGGCATGTGCCTGACCATGGCCCGCGACCTGGGCTCGATGGGCATCCGGGTGCTGGCCATCGCCCCCAGCCTGTTCCTGACCGGGTTGACCTCGATGGTTCCCGACGAGATGGCCAACCAGCTGGTCAAGGACGCCGCCTTCCCCAAGCGGATGGGCCGGCCGATCGAGTACGCCAAGCTGGTGGCCGCGATCGTGGAGAACCCGATGCTCAACGGGCAGTGCCTGCGGCTGGACGCCGGGCAGCGGTTCGCGCCCAAGTAGCCACCCCCACGGGCCGCCCTCCTCGCATTAAGTACACTCTTTAGGCAGCCGCCCCGCTTCCCCTCGAAGCGGGGCAGGCTACCCAGCCGGTAGCGAGGAGGGCCCCTCATGGGTATCGCACTGACCGACGACCACCGCGAACTCGCCGAAGTCGCGCGCGGGTTCCTGACCTCGCAGAAGGCCCGCTGGGCGGCGCGGTCCCTGCTCGACGCGGCCGAGGAATCCCGGCCGCCGTTCTGGCAGAACCTGGTCGAGCTCGGCTGGCTCGGCCTGCACGTCGACGAAGAGCACGGTGGTTCCGGGTTTGGGCTGCCCGAGCTCGTGGTGGTGGTCGAGGAGCTCGGCCGCGCCGTGGCGCCGGGGCCGTTCGTGCCGACCGTGATCGCGTCGGCGGTGATCGCCAAAGACGGCAGCGCCGAACAGAAGTCGCGGCTGCTGCCCGGACTGATCGACGGCACCGTCACCGCGGGCATCGGCCTGGACGGCCAGGTGCGGCTCGAGGGCGGGGTCGCCGACGGTGACGCCGGAATCGTGCTGGGCGCCGGGCTGGCCGAGCTGCTGCTGATCGCTGCCGGCGAGGATGTGCTGCTGCTGGAGCGCGGCCGCGCCGGGGTGTCGGTTGAGGTGCCCAACAACTTCGACCCGACCCGGCGCTCCGGGCGGGTGCGCCTCGACAACGTCAGCGTCAGCGCCGACGACGTCCTGACGGGTGCGCGGGCGGCGGCGCTGGCCCGGGCGCGGACCCTGCTCGCCGCCGAGGCGGTGGGCGGAGCGACCGATTGCGTCGAGGCCGCCGTCGACTACGCCAAGGTGCGCCAGCAGTTCGGCCGGACCATCGCGACTTTCCAAGCGGTGAAACATCATTGCGCGAACATGCTGGTGGCTGCCGAGGCCGGGGTCGCCGCGGTATGGGACGCCTCGCGCGCGGCCGCCGAGGACGAGGACCAGTTCCAGCTGGCCGCCGCCGTGGCCGCGACCCTGGCGTTCCCGGCTTACGCGCGCAACGCCGAGCTGAACATTCAGGTGCACGGCGGCATCGGCTTCACCTGGGAGCACGACGCGCATCTGCACCTGCGCCGGGCGCTGGTGATCGCGGCGCTGTTCGGCGGTGACGGCCCGGCGCACGACGTCTTCGCGCGCACCGCCGCCGGCGGCAAACGGGAGAACAGTCTGGACCTGCCGCCCGAGGCCGAAGAACTGCGCACCCGGATCCGCGCGGACGCCGCCGAGATCGCCGCCCTGGACAAGGACGCGCAACGCGACAAGCTGATCGAGACGGGCTACGTCATGCCGCACTGGCCCAAGCCGTGGGGCCGCGCCGCCGACGCGGTGGAGCAGTTGGTGATCGAGGAGGAGTTCCGCGCGGCGGGCATCAAACGCCCCGACTACTCGATCACCGGGTGGGTCATCCTGACCCTGATCCAGCACGGAACCGATTGGCAGATCGAGAGATTCGTGGAGAAGGCGCTGCGCCAGGAGGAGATCTGGTGCCAGCTGTTCTCCGAGCCCGAGGCCGGCTCCGACGCGGCGTCGGTCAAGACCCGCGCCATCCGGGTGGACGGCGGCTGGAAGATCAACGGGCAGAAGGTCTGGACCAGCGGGGCGCAGTACTGCGCGCGGGGCCTGGCCACCGTGCGGACCGATCCCGAGGCCCCCAAGCACGCCGGCATCACCACCGTCATCATCGACATGAAGGGCCCGGGCGTCGAGGTGCGGCCGCTGCGGCAGATCACCGGCGGCTCGGAGTTCAACGAGGTGTTCTTCAACGACGTGTTCGTTCCCGACGAGGACGTCGTCGGCGCGCCCAACTCGGGGTGGACGGTCGCCCGCGCGACGCTGGGCAACGAGCGGGTCAGCATCGGAGGCAGCGGATCGTTTTACGAAGCCCTCGCGCCCACGCTGGTGCAGCTCGCTCAGCAGTCAGATCGCTTGGGCGGGGCGCCGGTTCGGATCGGGTCCTTCCTCGCCGACGACCACGCGCTGCGGTTGCTGAATCTGCGCCGCGCCGCGCGCAGCGTCGAGGGGGCGGGGCCCGGCCCGGAGGGCAACATCACCAAACTCAAGCTGGCCGAGCACATGGTGGACGGGGCCGCGATCTGGGCGGCGCTCGCGGGCCCGGAGGTCGCGCTGATGGACGGGCCCGGCGCGATCGTGGGCCGGCTGGCGATGGGGGCCCGCGGCATGGCGATCGCCGGCGGCACCTCGGAGGTCACCCGCAATCAGATCGCGGAGCGGATCCTCGGTATGCCGCGCGATCCGCTGATCAATTAGCGCACCGCGGCTCCGCGAGCAGACGCAAAATCGCACGAAGTCTCGGACTTCGATGCGATTTTGCGTCTGCTCGCGAGAGGCGCTCGCGAGAGGGTCAGGCGGGCGCGAATTGTGGCGCGCCGCCGCTGCCCCTTTCCGGGCGGATCTCGACGGGCATCCCGCAACTGACCGAATCGGGCTCGCAGCCGACGATATTGGCGGCCACCCGGAGGCCCTGCTGCTCGGCCAGCTCCACGATGGCGATCACGTACGGAATGGGGATCTCCGGGTTGTAGGGATGGTGGTTGACGGTGTAGGTGAACACCGTGCCCCGCCCCGACACCGGCCGCGCGACCAGCTTGCCGCAGCACGCCCGGCATTCGCCCGTCGCGGGATGCACCCAGCGCGCACAGTCGTCGCAGTATTCGATGAGCAGCGGCTCCTCCGGCACGACGAATACAGTACACTCAATTGGTTCAATGCGGGGCTGTGGGCTGACGGGCGGTGTGCATGACGCATTTCGAGAAGGACGCGATCCTGTCCGGCATCGGGATCTCCCGAATCGGGCGCCGCACCGGCATCGCGGGCCTGGACCTGACCATGGAGGCGGTGCGCGCCGCCATCGAGGACGCCGGGCTGGTCGCCTCCGACATCGACGGCATCGCGACGCTGGGCGACACCCCCGCCGGCGACGTCAATGCCCAACTGCGGATCGAGGCGGCCGACTGCGGATCGGGGTTCGGGACCGGCGGCCTGCTCAGCCCCGTGATGTCGGCGTGCCGAGCGGTCGCGGAGCGGCGCGCCCGCCACGTGCTGGTGTACCGGACCATCCAGATGCTGGGCGGCACCGTCCCGGTCAAGCCGCAGGAGAACGCGCCCGCGCCGCCGCTGGCGCGGATGTTCGAGGCGCCGGAGGGCGCCGAACGTCCCGCCGTCGGCGCGATGGACGACGTCAACGACCTGGTCGCGGCCAACGCGTACTCCGCCGCCAATTGGCTCGCGCTCAACTGCCGCCGTCATATGGAGCTGTACGGCACCACCAAAGAGCAGCTGGGCTGGGTGGCCCTCAACGGCAGGCGCAATGCCGCGCTCAATCCGCGCGCCGTGTACCGCGACCCGATGACGATGGCCGATTACCTCGGCGCGCGGCCGGTGTCCACCCCGTTCGGCCTGCTGGACTGCGACGTCCCGATCGACGGCTCGATCGCGGTGGTGGTCTCGCACGCCGAGTACGCCGGTGACTGCCCGCACCGCGCGGTGGCGGTGGAGGCGATCGGCGGGTCCGACGGCGCCGGCGGCTGGTTCCATCGCGACGACTACCCGAAGATGGCGATGTCGGACGCGGCCGCACAGATGTGGTCGCGCACGGACCTCAAACCGTCGGATCTCCAGGTCGCCGAGCTCTACGACGGTTTCACCTACCTGACCATCGCGTGGCTGGAGGCCCTGGGGGTCTGCGGCGACGGCGAGGCCGGGCCCTACGTCGAAGGCGGCGCCCGGATCGCCCGGGACGGTGCGCTTCCGCTGAACACCTACGGCGGTCAGCTGTCGGCCGGGCGGATGCACGGCTATTGGGCGCTGCACGAGGGCTGCCTGCAGCTGCGCGGCGAGGCGGGGGAGCGGCAGGTCTCGCGGCGCCCGGACGTCGGCGTCGTTTCCGTGGGCGGCGGGCCCGTCGCCGGCTGCATGCTGCTCACATGCTGAAAGCGCTTGCCGGACAGCATTCTTGGGCCTGACATGAGCACCGGGCCGCAGAACAAGCTGGCTGCCAGGATCGCGCGGGACCTCGAGGCTGAGATCGTCCGCCGCGGCTGGGCCACCGGCGAATCGCTGGGCTCCGAACCCGCGCTGCAAGAGCGCTTCGGGGTGAGCCGCTCGGTGCTGCGCGAGGCCGTACGGCTCGTCGAACACCATCAGGTGGCCCGGATGCGCCGCGGGCCGGGCGGCGGGCTGATCATCTGCGAGCCCGACGCGGGCCCCGCCACCCGCGCCGTCGTCATCTATCTCGAATACCTGGGCACGACGCTCGGCGACCTGCTCAACGCGCGCCTGGTGCTGGAACCGCTGGCGGCGTCGCTGGCCGCGGAACGGATCGACGAGGCGGGCATCGCTTCGCTGCGGGCGGTGCTGCGGGGCGAAGAACAGTGGAAGCCCGGACTGCCGACGCCGCGGGACGAGTTTCACATCGCCCTGGCGGAACAATCGAAAAACCCTGTGCTGCAACTGTTTATCGATGTCCTGATCCGGCTCACCGCCCGCTACGCCTTACAGTCGCGGACGGACACGGCCATCGAGGCCATCGAGGCCGTCGACCGCATGCACGTCGACCACTCCGAGATCGTCGCGGCCGTAACGTCCGGCGACTCGGCGCGGGCCAAGACGCTCAGCGAGCGGCACGTGGAGGCGGTGACCGCCTGGCTGCAGCATCACCACCCGGGCAACGTCATCCGGCGGCGCAAGCCGCGACCGCTCACCGTCGAGGCGCCCCGAGGCAAGCTGGCGGAGATGCTGGCGGCCACGATCGGCGACGACATCGCGGCCAGCGGCTGGCAGGTCGGTTCGGTCTTCGGCACCGAGACGGCCCTGCTGGAGCGGTACCGGGTGAGCCGCGCGGTATTCCGCGAAGCGGTGCGGCTGCTCGAATACCACTCGATCGCGCACATGCGCCGCGGGCCCGGCGGCGGCCTTGTCATCGCCAGACCCCAGGCGCAGGCGAGCATCGACACCATCGCGTTGTACCTGCAGTACCGCGACCCCAGCCGCGAAGACCTCCGTTGCGTGCGGGACGCCATCGAGATCGACAACGTCGCCAAGGTGGTCAAGCGGCGCGGCGAAGCCGAGGTGGCCGCCTTCCTGGCCGCCCACCGGTCCGAGGTCTCCGACGCGCCCCGCGACGTGGCCGACGCGGCCGTCGAGGAGTTCCGCTTCCACGTCGGCCTGGCCCGGTTGGCCGGCAACACGCTGCTCGACTTGTTCCTGCGCATCATCGTCGAGTTGTTCCGGCGGCACTGGACGAGCACCGGGCAGGAGCCGCCGAGCTGGGCGGATGTGCTGGCCGTCCACCACGCCCACCTGCGGATCGTGGACGCGATCAAGGCGGGCGACGAGAGCCTGGCCCGCTATCGCGTTCGTCGCCACCTCGACGCCGCCGCCTCCTGGTGGCTGTAGTTCTCAGATGTGATCTGCAGCGCGGTATAGCGGAGGCCCGCGGGGGGTACTGGGGAGGGAGGAAGTGAACGGCCGGTCCAGCAGGGGGTTGGCATTAGTGATTGAGAGCGAGAGTGCTGGAGTGACGGCGGGCACCGACATCGGACGGCTCGGCTTCGTTCACTCGGCACTCATCTACCAATCCCAGCAGGAGTACCTGGAGTCCGTGACGCGCTTCGTCAGCGACGGGCTGGCGATGGACGAGGCGGTGATGGTCGCCGTGCCGCCCGACAAGTTGGCGCTACTTCACGACGCGCTGGGCGCCGGCGGCGAGTCGCCGGAACGTCTGTGGATGGTGGACATCACCGAGGCCGCCCGCAACCCGAGCCGATTCATGGCGATGGAGGGTTGCTTCGTGGACGATCACCCCGAGCGGCGGGTGCGGGTCGTCAGCCAACTCGCCTGGCCCGGGCGCACCGAAGAAGAGTTGGTCGCTTGCGTGGAGCACGAGGCCTTGATCAACGGGGCGATGGACGGCTACCAGGTGACCGGCCTGTGCCTCTACGACGGAAGCCGGCTCGGCGAGGACATGCTGGCCGACGCCCGGGCGACGCACCCGCTGCTGTGGAACGACGACGCGCTGCGACGCAGCGCCGACTACGCGCCCGATGCCGCCCTGCAGCGTTGCAACCGGCCGCTGCCCGCCAACCCCGGGGCCGTCACCTATCTGGTCAAGAAGTCGACGGACCTCAGCCCGGCGCGGTCGTTCGCCACTAACTACGCCGGCTGGGTCGGGTTGTCCCCGGACGGGATCGAAGACCTGCAATTGGTCGCCACCGAGCTGGCGAGCAACAGCCTGATGTACACCGACGGCGCGTGCCAGCTCGCGTTCTGGCGCGACGACGGTTACCTGGTGTGCGAGGCGCGTGACACCGGATGCTTCGAGGATCCATTGGTGGGCCGCATGGACCCGGGGCCGTGCGGCCCCGCCAGCCGAGGCCTCTATCTGGTGAACGCCATCTCGGATCTCGTGCGCACCCACACCACGCCCAGCGGTACGACGATTCAGGCGTACCTGCGATTCGATCCGTCGGCCGGGCCGACGGGATAAACGCGAGCGACCCCCGGAACCGTCCCCACACTGCGGTCCCGAGGGTCGCTGTTCGCGGTCGGTTAGACGCAGATCCCAAGCGCGCTGACGACACAACCGCCGCCGGCAGCCCCGCCACCGACGAGTCCGCCGCTTCCGGCGGCGGATGAAGCGCATCCGGTGGGCAGTAACAACACCGCGGTCACCCCCGTAGCCGCCGCGGCAACTTTGAGGGTTTTCATGGTGCGTTCCTTCATGATGAGCCTTCTTTCATCATCTTCCGAGGGGTTGTTGCACAGCCGTTGAATGCTGTTGCCCTCGCCCCATACCCACTGTTAAACACGGGTAAACCACAATTCGGAAAAATTTCGCGACCGATCGGCTCGTAATGCCATCATGGCCCGAACTTGCACGTCAGGGCGGTATCCGGCTAGAGTCGGCGCTCGTGCCTCTTCTCGAACGAGCCGTAGTAGCTAGCACCCGCAGCGGGGTCTGACCTAGACCGACCCCCCGCTGTGGGTCGGAAGCTACTGCCGTCGGTCACTCCTTTCGACCGAAGAAGACCGGCAGCACCATGACTCTTCCCGAGCGCACCCTTCCCGAGCGGCTCGATCCGTCCAGCACCCCCGCCACGGCGTGGTTCGCCGAGCGGTTCGGCATCCCGTTGCCCCGGGGTCTGCGGGAGCGGGCCGCCGCGATGTCCTGGCAGCACTTCGCCGCGACCTACGCCCACTCGACCGGCCCCGTGCGCCTGCGCAACTGGGCGTGCACCGACGCCGACCGGCGGCTCGGGCAACAGGCCCGCGGCTTCCGGGCCACGATCGCCGTCGGCGACCGCATCAGCAGCTCAACCGTCGCTGCGGGCGGCCCGATCGCGGCGCTCAGCGCGATGCTGCACGACCACGGAGTCCCGGTGGAAATCCTCGAGTTCCATCAGCTGCGATCGGGCGGGGCCACCGCCACGTTCGTCCGCGGCACCAACGGCGCCCGCGACGAGTGGGCGATGGGGTGGTCGGACGATTCGACGCAGTCGGCGCTGCGCGCGGTGATCGCCTGCGCCAACCGGCTGATCGCCTAATTCAGGGTGCCGAGCAGACACAAAATCGCACGCCGAGCCACCGTACGACGCGATTTTGTGTCTGCTCGCGAGGAGTCAGAGGGGGCGCAACACGATCGGCATGCCATCCATCGGGATCGGCATGCCGCCGTAGTCCCAGTGCGGCGCATAGCCCGGCCGGGTCAGCTCCAGCCGGTAGCGGCGCAGCAGTCGGTGCACGACGGTCTTGACCTCCAGCTGGCCGAACACCATGCCGATGCACTTGTGCGCGCCGCCGCCGAACGGGGCGAAGGCGTACCGATGCTTCTTGTGTTCGGAGCGGGGCTCGGCGAAGCGTTCGGGGTCGAATTTGTCCGGGTCCGTCCACAATTCGGGCAGCCGGTGGTTCATGCCGGGCCAGATGGTGATGTTGGTTCCCGCGGGGATGTAGTGGCCGAGGAGCTCGGTGTCGCGAACGGCCTGCCGCATGTTGAACGGCAGCGGCGTCACCATGCGCAGCGACTCGTTCATGATCAATTCGAGCGTTTCCAGCTTCTCCAGCGCCTCGATGTCCAGCGGCCCGTCGCCGAGCCGGGCCGACTCCTCGCGCGCCCGCTCCTGCCAGTCCGGGTTGGCGGCCATGTTGTAGACCATCGTGGTGGTCGTCGACGTGGAGGTGTCGTGGGCGGCCATCATCAGGAAGATCATGTGGTTGACGATGTCCTCGTCGGTGAAGCTGTTGCCGTCGTCGTCCTCGGTGTGGCAGAGCACCGTAAGCATGTCGGTGCCGGTGGCGTTGCGGCGCTCCCGGACGCGCTCGATGAAGTAGTCCTCGAGCAGCTTGCGGGCCCGCAGCCCCCGCCACCACTTGAACGGCGGAACCGGTTGCCGGATGATCGCGCCGCCCGCGCGGGTCGTGATGGTGAACGCCTGATTGACCTTGGTGACCAGGTCGTGGTCGGTACCCGGCTCGTGCCCCATGAACACCAGGGACGCGATATCCAGCGTGAGTTCCTTCATCGCCGGGTGGAACAAGAACCGCGCGTCGTTCGTCGGCCAGTGCGCGACGATGTCGCTCGCCACCCGGTCGATGTGCTCGACGTAGCCCGTCAAACGGGTGCGTGTGAAGGCCTCCTGCATGATCCGCCGGTGGTACATGTGCTCGTCGAAGTCCAGCATCATCAGGCCGCGGTTGAAGAACGGCCCGATCACCGGGTGCCAGCCCCGCTGGGAGAAGTCTTTGTTCTTGTTCGAGAACACCGCCTGGGTGGCGTCGGGCCCCAGCGCGGTGACCGCCGGCATGATCGGCGAGTCGAGGAAGTGCAGGGGGCCGCGGGTGCGGTACAGGTGCAGCGCGTAATCCGGCCCGCCGCGGAACATCTCGATGATGTGCCCGAGAATCGGGAGGCCGGCATCGCCCAACACCGGCTTGAGGCCGCTGCCGGCGGGGGGGGCGGCCAGCACTTTGGTGTCCCAGTCGTGGGTGAGCAGACGCTTCTCGACCGCGCCCATCCCCGGGATCGTGTTCAGCGTCGGGGTGAACCGGCGCCGCGCCTGGTCCAGCAGGTATTGCGGGGTGCTGATCGTGGCGGTCATAGACGCTCCTTTGCGTGCCCTCCGAGGTGACAGCCGTCACTGTCTTATAACCTTCGGAAAAAACTTGACGGCTGTCAAGTTTGCTTTTTGACGGGCGTGGTGCAAGGTCAGGGAATGAGCAGCCACCCCGCCACCCCCGAGCCCGGCGGGCAGCGGCGCGGCGACAAACAGCGCCAGGCGATCCTGCAGGCGGTGCGGGAACTGCTGCAGGAGAAGCCCTTCGCGGAGCTTTCGGTCAGCACCATCAGCCTCCGGGCCGGGGTGGCCCGCTCCGGCTTCTACTTCTACTTCGACTCCAAGTACGCCGTACTGGCCCAGCTCATGGCCGAGGCCGCTCGGGAACTCGAAGAGCTGACCCAGGACTTCGCCCCGCGCCAGCCGGGCGAGTCGCCGGAGCAGTTCGCGCAACGCATGGTCGGCAGCGCGGCCGCCGTCTACGCGCACAACGACCCGGTGATGACCGCCTGCAACGAGGCCCGCAACACCGACGTCGAGATCCGCAACCTGATGGACCAGCAGTTCGAGGTGGTGCTGGGCCAGATCGTCGCCATCGTGGAGGCCGAGATGAAGGCCGGGACCGCCCACCCGATCAGCGACGACCTGCCCACCCTGATCCGCACCCTGGCCGGCACCACCGCCCTGATGCTGACCGGCGATCCGATCCTGGCCGGGCGTGACAGCGATCTCGACCGCCGCGTGCGCGTGCTGGAGCGGTTGTGGCTGCACGCGCTGTGGGGCGGACAAAGCTAGGGCGTTACCGCCGGTATCGTCACCGCAATGGGGCAGCAGGGGTACTACGCAGGCAAACGGTGTCTGGTCACCGGCGCGGCCAGCGGCATCGGCCGCGCCACCGCGTTGCGGCTGGCCGCCGACGGCGCCGAGCTCTATCTGACCGACCGCGACCGCGGCGGCCTCGAACTGACCGTGGCCGACGCCCGCGCGCTGGGCGCCCGGGTGCCCGCACATCGGGCCCTCGACATCGCCGACTACGACGCGGTGGCGGCCTTCGCCGCCGACATCCACCGCGACCATCCGAGCATGGACGTCGTGCTCAACATCGCCGGAGTCTCCGCCTGGGGCACCGTCGACCGGCTGACCCACGAGCAGTGGAACAAGATGATCGCGATCAACCTGATGGGTCCGATCCACGTCATCGAGACGTTCGTCCCGCCGATGGTGGCGGCCCGCAACGGCGGGCACCTGGTCAACGTGTCGTCGGCGGCCGGCCTGGTCGCGCTGCCCTGGCACGCGGCTTACAGCGCAAGCAAATACGGCCTGCGCGGGCTGTCCGAGGTGTTGCGCTTCGACCTGGCCCGGCACCGCATCGGGGTTTCGGTGGTGGTGCCGGGCGCGGTGAACACCCCGCTGGTGCAAACCGTCGAGATCGCCGGGGTGGACCGTGAAGACCCCAAGGTCGCGCGCTGGGTGAACCGGTTCAGCGGCCACGCCGTCTCGCCGGAGAAGGCGGCCGCGAAGATCTTGGCCGGGGTGGCCAAGAACCGCTACCTGATCTACACGTCGCCGGACATCCGCGCGCTGTACGCGTTCAAGCGGCTGGCCTGGTGGCCCTACAGCGTGGCGATGCGTCAGGTCAACGTCATCTTCACGCGCGCTCTGCGGCCGGCCCCGGCGCCGCTAGTCGCCCATGGCCAGTTCGAGCCGCACGCCGAGCAGCCGGACCGGACGGTCGAGCTCGAATAACCCCAGCACGCGCAGCGCCGCCTTGACGATGGTGTCCCGATCGGTGGTCGGTGCTTCCAGCTTGCGGATCTTGGTGCGCGTGTAGAAGGTCGCGGTCCGCACCGTGACCGCGACCCGCGTCACGATCCGGCCCGACGCGAGCACGTCGGCCAGCGCCTGCTCGGCCAATTGAGTTACCGACGAATCCATCTCGGCGCGGTCGGTGAGGTCGCGCGGGAACGTGACGACGTGGCTGCGGGAGCGCGGGATCCACGGCTCGGCGCTGACTTGCGCGTCGCCGCCCCCCTTGGCCAGCAGCAACAGCCACAGGCCGGTGCGCGGGCCGAACGCCGACGTCAGCAGCTCGGCTTCGCTGTGCGCGAGCTCCCGCACCGTCGTGATGCCCAGCGCGGCAAGCTTTTTCGTCGTCTTGGGGCCCACGCCCCACAGCGCGTCGACCGGGCGGTCGGCCATCAGGGTCATCCAGTTCGCGTCGGTGAGCGTGAAAATGCCCGCCGGCTTGGCGAAGCCGGTCGCGACCTTAGCGCGCTGTTTGTTGTCGCTGATGCCGACCGAGCAGGACAGCCCGGTTTCCGACGCGATGACCGTCCGGATCTCTTCGGCCACCCCGGTCGGATCGCCCGCCGCGACCCCGAGGTACGCCTCGTCCCAGCCCCACACCTCGACGGGGTGCCCCAAATCGCGCAACAAGCCCATCACCTGTTCGGACGCCGCGTCGTAGGCGGCGGAGTCCGACGGCAGAAACGTCGCCTCGGGGCAGCGCCGCGCGGCGGCCCGCAACGGCATGCCGGCGTGCACGCCGAACTCCCGGGCCTCATACGAGGCGCAGGTGACCACCTTGCGCGGTTCGGTCGGGTCGCCGTTGCCGCCGACGATCACCGGCAGCCCGGCCAGCTCCGGGTGGCGGCGCAACTCCACCGACGCCAGAAACTGGTCGAGATCGACGTGCAGCACCCAGGCGCTCATCACCGCCCACAAAGCTTGCGCGCCACGCTTTCCCACGCGTCACCCAACGTCTGCAGGGTGTGGCCGCGTTCGTTGAGTTGGTGTTCGACATAGTTCACGTGGAGGAGGGCCAGCAGGGCGTCGGTCTGAGCGTCGAGGTCGCCGGTCGTGTCCGCCGCCTGGAGCAAGACCCGGATGTGGGTGTGGTGCACCAATATGGGCGCGCTGTAGCGCGTCTGCGGATCGCGGTGGGCTTCCGAGAGCAGCTCGTGGTGGGCGTGGGCGAAACAGATGCGCTCCCGGCCGAACGCCACCAGGCGATACAGCGGGGGAGCATCGGGGCCCAGCGGCGGGGGGCCGAACAGGAACGCCTGCTGGCTGGCTCGCTCGTCCTCGTCCAGCAGCACCATCATCAGCCCGGCGCGGCTGCCGAACCGTCGGAACAGTGTGCCCTTGCCGACACCGGCGGCGGCGGCGACGTCGTCCATCGTGACCGCGTCCGCGCCGCGCTCCGCGATCAGGTTTCGGGCGGCCTGGAGCAAGAGCGCCCGGTTGCGCGCCGCATCGCCCCGCTCGTGGGGGACGACCTGCGGCGCCCACACCGGCAACGCGTCCAACCGCTCGCTCATGACTGCACTTTAGCGCCGCCGGAATAATTCGGACTGCAGTCCGGTTAGGCATGCCAGGAGGATGTAGACCAACGACCGAAGGGGACTTCAACAGTGGCAATCACAATCGTGGCGTTCGTGGGGAGCCTGCGGGCGGCGTCGGTGAACCGACAGATCGCCGAGCTGGCGGGCGAGGTCGCGCCGGACGACGTCACCGTCAGGATCTTCGAAGGGCTCAACGACCTGCCGTTCTACAACGAGGAGATCGATGACGCCATGGCCCCCGGGGCCGCGCCGCTGGAGCCGGTGGTTGCGCTGCGCTCCGCGGCGGCCGACGCCGACGCGGCGCTGGTGGTCACGCCCGAATACAACGGCAGCATCCCGGCCGTCATCAAGAATGCGATCGACTGGCTGTCCCGGCCGTTCGGCGACGGTGCGCTGAAGGGCAAGCCGCTGGCGGTCATCGGGGGCTCGTTCGGCCAGTACGGCGGGGTCTGGGCACACGACGAGACCCGGAAGTCGTTCGGGATCGCCGGGGCGCGGGTGGTCGAGTCGATCAAGCTCTCGGTGCCGTTCAAAACCCTGGAGGGCAAGGCCCCCGCGGAGCACGCGGAGCTCTCGGAGAACGTGCGCGACGTCGTCGAGAAGCTGGTGGCCGAGGTCGGCTGATTGGCGGAAGTGAACAAGCCCCTCGCCGGGTGACCAGCGAGGTTTGCAGTAACCGGCTAGCAGAAGCCGCCAGCCCCCGGCTGGCGGCTTTGCTGGTTGCCTACCCGGGCCGCCGTAGCGCCCCGCTCCGACCGGAGTTGTCGGTGGCCGGTGATACAACCATGCGCCTGGGCGGCTGCGGCGAAGAATGTGACCTGCGACACGCCGGGCGCGTGTCGTCCGGAGGGCTTACGACCAGCGAATTTCAGAAATGTTATTCCGAACATCTTGTATCTGGTCATGTTGTCAGCCACTAGGTGTAGTGTTTCGAGCACCGGCAGATCCCAGGTTCACCAGCCCGACCGGGGCCTGGTTCACCACCCGAAATCGGCTCGATGGGTCATCGACCCCCGACGGCCGCACGACGGGAATGTGGGAGCTTGGCGGGCCGCTGAACCACAGCGAAGACGTAGTACCGAGTAGTTGCCAGTCCGTAACAAGTCCCACCTTCCGCAAAGGAGCGGCTTTCATGAGCATCACCGTGTACACCAAGCCGGCATGCGTGCAGTGCAGCGCCACGTTCAAGGCCCTGGACAAGCAGGGCATCGGCTACGAGAAGGTCGACATCTCGCTGGACAACGAGGCGCGCGACTACGTGATGGCGCTGGGCTACCTGCAGGCCCCCGTGGTGGTGGCGGGCAACGACCACTGGTCGGGCTTCCGGCCGGACCGCATCAAGGCCCTCGCGGAATCGGCGCTCAGCGCGTAGAAGGACGTTAGCTAAGAAGGAGGTTGCGGTGCAGTCGCGCAGCCCAAGTTGGATGAGTGGCGACCCGCTTCGCCCGGCTTCGCCGCGTTTGCGATCGCCACTGGTCTATTTCTCCTCCGTGTCGGAAAACACTCATCGCTTCGTGGAGAAGCTGGGTGTTCCCGCCACGCGGATACCGCTGCACGGCCGCATCGAGGTGGACGAGCCGTACGTGCTGATCCTGCCCACGTACGGCGGCGGCCGGGCCACCCCGGACCTCAACGCCGGGGGCTATGTCCCCAAGCAGGTCATCGCATTCCTCAACAACGAGCACAACCGGTCGCTGATCCGCGGCGTCATCGCCGCGGGCAACAACAACTTCGGCGCCGAATTCGCCTACGCGGGCAACGTGATCGCACGCAAATGCGGCGTGCCCTACCTTTACCGCTTCGAACTGATGGGAACCCCGGACGACGTGGAAGCCGTCCGCGCGGGCTTGGAAGAATTCTGGAAGGAACAGACGTGCCACCAACCGTCACTGCAGAGCCTGTAACGTCCGGCGCCCACGCGTTGCCCGGTGAAACGGACTACCACGCGCTGAACGCCATGCTGAACCTGTACGACGCGGACGGCAAGATTCAGTTCGACAAGGACGTGCTGGCCGCGCGCCAGTACTTTCTGCAGCACGTCAACCAGAACACGGTCTTCTTCCACAATCAGGACGAGAAGCTCGACTACCTGATCCGCGAGAACTATTACGAGCGTGAGGTTCTCGACCAGTATTCGCGCAACTTCGTCAAGGAGCTGCTGGACCGCGCCTACGCCAAGAAGTTCCGGTTCCCGACGTTCCTGGGCGCGTTCAAGTACTACACCTCGTACACGCTGAAGACGTTCGACGGTAAGCGCTACCTGGAGCGCTTCGAGGACCGCGTGGTCATGGTGGCGCTGACCCTGGCCGCCGGCGACACCGCACTGGCCGAGAAGCTGGTCGACGAGATCATCGACGGCCGCTTCCAGCCCGCCACCCCCACATTCTTGAACTCGGGCAAGAAGCAGCGCGGCGAACCGGTGAGCTGCTTTCTGCTGCGCATCGAGGACAACATGGAGTCGATCGGGCGGTCGATCAACTCCGCCCTGCAGCTGTCCAAGCGCGGCGGGGGAGTTGCGTTGCTGCTGAGCAACATTCGCGAGCATGGCGCGCCGATCAAGAACATCGAGAACCAGTCCTCGGGCGTCATCCCGATCATGAAGCTGCTCGAGGACTCCTTCTCCTACGCCAACCAGCTGGGCGCGCGCCAGGGCGCCGGCGCCGTGTACCTGCACGCGCATCACCCCGACATCTACCGCTTCCTGGACACCAAGCGGGAGAACGCCGACGAGAAGATCCGGATCAAGACGCTGAGCCTGGGCGTGGTCATCCCCGACATCACCTTCGAGTTGGCCAAGAAGAACGAGGACATGTACCTGTTCTCGCCGTACGACGTCGAGCGGGTCTACAGCCTGCCGTTCGCCGACATCTCGGTGACCGAGAAGTACTACGAGATGGTCGACGACGCGCGCATCCGCAAGACCAAGATCAAGGCGCGGGAGTTCTTCCAGACGCTGGCCGAGCTGCAGTTCGAGTCCGGCTACCCCTACATCATGTTCGAGGACACGGTGAACCGGGCCAATCCCATCGAGGGCAAGATCACGCACTCGAACCTGTGCTCGGAGATCCTGCAAGTGTCCACGCCGTCGCTGTTCAACGACGACCTGTCGTATGCCAAAGTGGGCAAGGACATTTCGTGCAACCTGGGGTCGCTGAACATCGCCAAGACGATGGACTCGCCCGACTTCGCCCAGACGATCGAGGTGGCCATCCGCGCGCTGACCGCGGTGAGCGACCAGACCCACATCACCTCGGTGCCGTCAATCGAGCAGGGCAACAACGATTCCCACGCGATCGGGCTGGGACAGATGAACCTGCACGGCTACCTCGCCCGGGAGCACATCTTCTATGGCTCCGAGGAAGGCGTCGACTTCACCAACATCTACTTCTACACGGTGCTCTACCACGCGCTGCGGGCGTCCAACCGCATCGCCATCGAACGCGGTAGGGCGTTCGGCGGTTTCGAGCGGTCGAAGTACGCCTCGGGGGAGTTCTTCGACAAGTACACCGAGCAGGTGTGGGAACCGCAGACCGAGAAGGTGCGTCAGCTCTTCGCCGACGCGGACATCCGGATCCCGACCCAGGACGACTGGAAGCGGCTCAAAGAATCGGTGCGGGCGCACGGCATCTACAACCAGAACCTGCAGGCCGTTCCGCCGACGGGGTCGATCTCCTACATCAACCACTCGACCAGCTCGATCCACCCGATCGCCAGCAAGGTCGAGATCCGCAAGGAAGGCAAGATCGGCCGCGTCTACTACCCGGCGCCCTACATGACCAACGACAACCTGGAGTACTTCCAAGACGCGTACGAGATCGGCTACGAGAAGGTCATCGACACCTACGCCGCAGCCACCCAGCACGTGGACCAGGGGCTGAGCCTGACGTTGTTCTTCAAGGACACCGCCACCACCCGCGACGTCAACAAGGCGCAGATCTACGCCTGGCGCAAGGGCATCAAGACGCTCTACTACATCCGGCTGCGGCAGATGGCGCTGGAGGGAACCGAAGTCGAGGGCTGCGTGTCCTGCATGCTCTAGGACTTCGGGCCCTCACAGGTTGTCGGCGCCCCATTCGGCCAGCCGGCGTTCGCGCTCGGTGGCGTCGACGTCTTCGACCCGCGTCATGATCGACCATCGCTGCCCGAACGGGTCGGTGATGGACCCAAAGCGGTCGCCGGTGACGAAAGTCTGGGCCGCCTCCCGCAGCGTGGCGCCGGCTTTCGCCGCCCGCTCCAGCACGTCGTCGACGTCCGCGCAATACAACACGATGGAGTGGGTCACGCCCTGGGTGCGGCCGGGGGCCTCCAGCTGATAGCGAGGGTTGGGATCGGACAGCTGCAGCCTGCCGTGCCCGAAGTCCAGTTCGGCGTGGGCGACCGTGTCATCGGGCCCGGGCATCTTCTCGACGAGCACCGCACCGAAGACATCGGTGTAGAACTCGATGGCGGCCGCAGCGCCGTCGACGACCAGAAACGGGGTCAAACTCGTGTAGCCCATGGGGATCGGTTCGGGGATCATGTCGTTCAGCTTGGCTAGATTCGTCGCGTGGAGGCTTGGAAAAACGCGCCACCGTCAGCTGTGCCGGAGCCCGGAGTGGTCGGGCGCGCCACCACGGGGGCGGTGTTCGAGCTCGACCGCGCGGCGCCTTCGGAACGGACTGCCGAATTCGTCGAGCATTTCTGGTCGGTGCGCTGGGACCTGACCGGGCGGGCCCCGCAGCAAAGCCTGGTGATCACCTTCCCCTCGATCAACCTCACCCACGAGTGGGGCACCGATTCGCCGCGCCATGGGTTCACCTTGCCCGCGACCTTGGTGCACGGAGTGGTCCAGCGGATCTTCGCCATCGAGCTGTCGGGGCGCGGCGCGGTTGTCGGCGCCCGTTTCCGGCCCGGCGGGTTCACCGCACGGTTCGGGTGCGACGCCAGCGAGCTGACGGGCCGGATTATCTCCGTCGGCGATGACTTGTTCGGTGGCCCAGTTCATTTCGACGATGACGCCGACGCCGCGACCGCGCAATTGGACGCCCTTATCGGGGCGCGCCCCGTCGCCGACCCGACCTATGCGTCACTCACCGCGCTGCTGAACCGCATGCGTGACGACGACGCCTTGCTGCGAGTGCAGCACGTGATGGCGTGCTCGCCGTGGAGCGCGCGAACCACCCAGAGGGTGTTCCGCCGGTATGTCGGTGTGCCGGTGAAATGGGTCCTGTGCCGTTACCGACTGCAGCAGGCGGCGTTGGCCATCGAAACCGACCGGGGCGTCGACTTCGCCGATCTGGCGGTTCGCTTCGGCTGGTACGACCAGGCGCACTTCACCAACGACTTCCGGTCGATGCTGGGCTGCAGCCCCGGCGAGTACGCCCAGCGATACGCCTGAGCGCGCCGCGCGCGCCGGTCTGCGCAGGTCAGCCCCCACACCGGGGTATGGTGCTTGATGTGGTGAGAATGCCTCGACCCGCTCGACCCCATCCGAGCGCCAAGCCCGGGGCGAAGGTCGACGCGCGCAGCGAGCGCTGGCGCGAGCACCGCAAGAAGGTGCGCGGCGAAATCGTCGACGCGGCCTTCCGCGCCATCGACCGGCTGGGGCCCGAGCTGAGCGTGCGGGAGATCGCCGAGGAGGCCGGCACCGCCAAGCCCAAGATCTACCGGCATTTCCACGACAAGTCGGACCTGTTCCAGGCCATCGGGGAACGGCTGCGGGACATGTTGTGGGCGGCGATCTTCCCGTCCATCGACCTGAAGACGGATTCGTCCCGCGAGGTGATCCGGCGCGCGGTCGAGGAGTACGTCAACCTGGTCGACCAACACCCCAACGTGCTGCGGGTCTTCATCCAGGGCCGTTCCGCGGCGAGCCCCCAGATCCTCAACGAGGGCCGTGGGATCACCCTGGCCGTGGCCGACATGTTCGACAACGAGTTGCGCGAGATGGAACTCGACCACGCGGCGTTCGAACTGGCCGGGAATGCGGCCTTCGGGTCGGCGTCGTCGGCCACCGAATGGTGGCTGGGGCCCGACGCCGACAGCCCGCGCCGCATGCCGCGCGAGCAGTTCGTCGCCCACCTGACGACGATCATGGTCGGGGTCATCGTCGGCACCGCCGAGGCGCTCGGCATCCGCATGGACCCCGACCAGCCCATCCACAGCGTGGTGCCGGCCAACCGCGCCGCGGGCTGAGGACTTTCGGCACGTTGACATCGTTGCGGCGGTCGTCGACACTCGTGCCATCCGATACCCTGGGTACTGGGTATTTCGCGAGCTGACAGGAAGACCGACCCACCGTGACCGACGTCATCACACAAGCCGAGCCGACCAACGCGCACCAGCCCGTGCACGCGCGCGCCATCATCATCGGGACCGGGTTCTCCGGCCTGGGCATGGCGATCAAGCTGCAGCAGCAAGGCGTCGACTTCGTCATCCTGGAAAAGTTCGGCGACGTCGGCGGCACGTGGCGCGACAACAGCTACCCCGGCTGCGCCTGTGACATCCCGTCGCACCTGTACTCGTTCTCGTTCGAGCCCAAACCCGACTGGCACAACCCGTTCTCCTACCAACCCGAGATCTGGGACTACCTCAAGGGCGTCACCGAGAAATACGGGCTGCGCCGCTACATCCGGTTCAACTCGCACGTCGACCGCGCCCACTGGGACGACGAAGAGCAGCGCTGGCACGTCTTCACCGAGGACGGGCGCGAGTTCGTGGGGCAATTCTTGATCTCGGGCGCGGGCGCGCTGCACATCCCCGCCATGCCCGACATCGAGGGTCGCGACGAATTCCGCGGTCCCGCTTTCCATTCCGCCGAATGGGACCACAGCGTCGATCTGACCGGCAAGCGGGTCGCGATGATCGGCACCGGCGCCAGCGCGATCCAGATCGTCCCGGAGATCGTGGGGCAGGTCGCCGAACTGCAGCTCTACCAACGCACGCCGCCGTGGGTGGTGCCGCGCTCCAACCCCGAGATTCCGGTCGCCGTGCGCCGGGCCATGGCGAACGTCCCCGGGCTGCGCGCGCTGGTGCGTCTGGCGATTTATTGGGGGCAGGAGGCGCTGGCCTTCGGCATGACCAAGCACCCGAACGCGCTGAAGTTCATCGAGGCGTACGTCAAGTACAACATCCGCCGCTCGGTCAAGGACCGCGAGCTGCGCCGCAAGCTGACCCCGCACTACCGCATCGGGTGCAAGCGAATCCTGAACTCCTCCACCTATTACCCGGCGGTGGCGGACCCGAAGACCGAACTGATCACCGAACACATCGAGCGGATCACGCCCGGCGGGATCGTCACGGCCGACGGCAAGGAGCGCGAAGTCGACGTGATCGTGTACGGCACCGGCTTCCACGTCACCGACTCCTACACCTACGTCCAGATCAAGGGGCGCAACGGCGAAGACCTGGTGGACCGGTGGAACCGCGAGGGCATCGCCGCCCACCACGGCGTCACCGTCGCCGACATGCCCAACCTGTTCTTCCTGTTGGGGCCCAACACCGGCCTGGGGCACAACTCGGTGGTGTTCATGATCGAGTCCCAGATCCGCTACGTCGCCAGCGCGATCAAGGCCTGCGACAAGCGCGGCGCCCAGGCGCTGGCGCCGACGCGCGCCGCGCAGGACGCGTTCAACGACGAGCTGCAGCGCCGGCTGGGGCCGTCGGTGTGGAACAGCGGCGGGTGCAGCAGTTGGTATCTCGACGAGCACGGCAAGAACACCGTGCTCTGGGGCGGGTACACCTGGGAGTACTGGCGCGACACCCGGTCCATCAAGCCCGAGGAGTACCAGTTCTTCGGCAACGGCTCACGCGCCGACCGCCGCGCGGCGGCCGTTCGGGGCTGAGCTCTTAGCGAATGAGCGAAGGCTCAGGCGCACGATGCGATCCAGAACCCGGTCGGATACGACGCGGCTGACCCGCGTGAGGATCGCGGCGTCGCGACCAATGGTGTAGCGGGTCCGGGGACGGGACGCGGTGGCCGCCTTGACGATCACCTTGGCGGCGTATTCGGCCGACACGCCATCCTCGCCGAACGATCGGGCTTGTGCGGTGACGGCTGCTGCGAGGGCGTCGTAGCGTGCGAGCTGGGTAGGGGTCATGTCGGCCATCAGTGCCTCCGCGGTGGCGATTCCCCGCTCGGCCATTTCGGTTATGACCGCGCCGGGTTCGACGACGACAACCTTGACCCCGAGATCGCCGATCTCGCGGCGCAGGGCATCGCTGACCGCCTCGAGCGCGAACTTCGAACCGGCGTATGCGCCATAGGTGGGCAAGACGACCTTGCCGCCGACGGAACTTATGTTCACGACGGTGCCTTTGCTGCCTAACAGGGCCGGCAGCAGCGCCTGGGTCATCGCGATGTGTCCGAACAGGTTGACCTCGAACTGCGTGCGCCACTGCGCCATCGGCAACGTCTCCACCGGCGCGTTGATCGCGATCCCGGCGTTGTTGACCAGCGCGCGAAGGGGGCGGTGCAGTGGATCGTTCGCGACGCGGCCGGCGATTGCCGTGACGTCCGACTCGACCGTGATGTCCAGGATGTGCGGTTCGATACGATCCGCCCGCAGCGCGTCGGCGTCGACGTCGCGACGCACACCGGCGAGCACGTGAAAACCATTGCGGGCCAACAACTGTGCGGTAGCAGCGCCCATGCCTGTGGATGCACCGGTCACGACGATCAGCTGGTTGCGGTCGGTGGAATGCGGGGAACTCATGGTGGTCTCCAGGACGGTTTGAGTTGACGTTGTCATCTCAAACTAACAGCTTGGTTGACGTTGTCAACTGGAGCGCCGTCATATGCTCGGCGGGTGACGACACGTGCGGAGAGCGCGGCGGCCACTCGCCGTTCGCTACTCGAGGCCGCGGAGGTTCTGCTCGACCTCGGCGGAGTCGAGGCCGTGACGCTGCGAGAGGTGGGCGCCCGCAGCGGCGTGTCGCGCTCGGCCGCGTACCGCCACTTCGCCGATAAGCAATCGCTGCTCACCGTCCTCGCCACGAACGCGCTGAGCGAATTGGGCGATGCCCTCGAGGCGCTGACCGCCAGCGACGACCCGCCCGAGGTCACCTTGCGCTCCGGTCTGCTTTCGCTGATCGCCCTCGGCCGCGACCGGCCGCACCTTTATCGCCTGATGTTCACCCCGCCGCCGGGCGAACCCCCTGAGGCGGCCGTCCGGGCCGCCGAACGCACGCAGGACCTGTTCCTGGGCATCGTGGGTCGCATCACCGGGCCCCGGCGGGCACGCCTGTACGGCGCGCTGCTTCTCACGACCGCCCACGGCATCACCGGCTTGGACCTCAGCGGCCACCTCGATCTGGATAAGTGGCACACCGACGCCGAGGAACTCGTGGACACGATCATCGCCCTGTTGCCCAAGGGGAAGTAAGGCGGATCAGGCCCCGCGCCTGAGGAGTTCGGTAAAGGCTCGCGCGGCGGCGTCGACGCCGGCGACGTCATTGGTGGCGACCAGATCGAGCAGCAGGCCCCTGGTGACGGCCAGCCCGAGCCTTGCCATCGCGCCGTCGTAGGGGACGCCTGCGGTGGCCGTCTCGACCTCGCGCAGCCAGCCGTCGACGGCGCCGGGAACCATTTGCGTGAAAGGCTTTTCGCCCTGGGCCGCGCGCGCGTAGCACTCGAAGAAGAGCCGTTCCAGTTGGCGCAATTCGGGACGACGAAGGTCGGCCCACATCGCGGCGAAGCCCTCGGCCGGATCCTCCGGCAAGCCGGGAACCAGAGACATCTGGCGGCGCTCGGCCTCCTCGACGATCGCGATCAGCAGATCTTCGCGAGAGCCGAAGTGGTGCAACAGCATCCGGTGGCTGGTGCCGACCGCGGCGGCGACGTCGCGAAGCGAGCGGTTGCCGATCCCGTTCGCGGCGAACTCATCGAAGAGCGCATGCAGCAGTTCGCGGCGCCGTTCGGAATCAGTGCGCGCCATCGGCGCGGCTGAACTGTTCAGACCGGGCCTTGAGTCCCTGGGCCTCCAGTTCGAGGAAGCGCTTGGTCTTCTCGGCCATCAACCGGCCGACCAGCGCGCCGAGCACACCGCGCTGGTCCAGTTGCTGGCGCACCAGCGTGCGACCGCCGGGTTGCGCGATCACGTCGTGCCGGGCGCTCACCCGGACGCCGGGGGAGCGTTGCACCCAGGTCCACGACGTGCCGGGGGCGAGCTCGGTGACCTTCCAGATCAGCTTCGCCATGCCGGGCTGCTTGATCGCGAACCGCCTGCCGACCTCGAGCGCGGGCCCGTCGCGCCCGGTCAGCGAGGTCACCGAGGCGGTCCATTCGGGCCAGCGCTGCACCTCGCTGAAGACATCCCACACCAGCTGCGGCGGCGCATCGATCTCGATACTGTCTTCGGTAATCATGTACCAAATGGTACATCGGAACGGGTGGCCTTGGAATGGGGCTCCAGGGCTCGGAAATCGCGGAATACTGGGGTAGGTGCAATTGAATGCGGGGTTCGTCCACGACACGCAAACACAAGTTCTTGTGTTCCGCGGTGTTGTCGTACCCCAGGGGTAGTGTTTGGAGCCTGACGTCCCTCAGGCAAAACGGCGTGTGAAGTGGGGTTCTGGTGACCGAGAACATGAAGCTGATTGACCGCGTTTCGGCGATCAACTGGAACCGGCTGCAGGACGAGAAGGACGCCGAGGTCTGGGACCGGCTGACCGGTAACTTCTGGCTGCCCGAGAAGGTGCCGGTGTCCAACGACCTCCCGTCGTGGGCAACGTTGACGCCCGGTGAGAAGCAGCTGACCATGCGGGTGTTCACCGGGTTGACTTTGCTGGACACCATCCAGGGCACGGTGGGCGCGGTCAGCCTCATCCCCGACGCGCTGACCCCGCACGAGGAAGCCGTCTACACCAACATCGCGTTCATGGAGTCTGTGCACGCGCGCAGCTACAGCAACATCTTCTCCACGCTGTGCTCGACGGCCGAGATCGACGACGCGTTCCGCTGGTCGGAGGAGAACCCGAACCTGCAGCGCAAGGCCGAGATCGTCATGCAGTACTACAAGGGCAACGAGCCGCTGAAGCGCAAGGTCGCCTCGACGCTGCTGGAAAGCTTCCTGTTCTACTCCGGCTTCTACCTGCCGATGTACTGGTCGAGCAGGGCCAAGCTGACCAACACCGCCGACATGATCCGGCTGATCATCCGCGACGAGGCCGTGCACGGCTACTACATCGGCTACAAGTACCAGCGCGGGCTGGCGCTGGTCGACGAGGCCAAGCGCGCCGAGCTCAAGGACTACACCTACGAGCTGCTCTTCGAGCTCTACGACAACGAGGTGGAGTACACCCAGGACCTCTACGACGAGGTCGGGCTCACCGAGGACGTCAAGAAGTTCCTGCGCTACAACGCCAACAAGGCGCTGATGAACCTCGGCTACGAGGCGCTGTTCCCGCGCGACGAGACCGACGTGAACCCGGCGATTCTCTCGGCGCTGTCGCCCAACGCCGACGAGAACCACGACTTCTTCTCCGGGTCGGGCTCGAGCTACGTGATCGGCAAGGCCGTCGTCACCGAGGACGAGGACTGGGACTTCTGACACCGCAGACGGGTTGAGAATCGGGCCGGCCGCACCGTCGGGGGGGAGGGACTGGGGCCGGCCCGATCTCCTATTCCTACACCCGCGGCGCCGGATTTCTTCCCGTCGGGTTCTTATCGCTCCCCACGGGCGGCGGCACCCACGCCTGCAGGACCTTGCGGCCGATCAATTGGCAGCCGTGGGTGTGCGCCAATTGCCTTGCGGCCCTTGTGAATTCCCGATTGGTGACCACGATGCTCCTCGCGCACCCGTGGTGGCGCGCGCCGGAGACCACCTGCTGGACGGCCGCGACGCCCACCGACTTGCCGTAGCGCTTGCACTGGACCGCCACCGAGTGGCCGTCCTTCTCGGCGATCAGGTCGACGCCGTAGTCCCCGACCGGCGGGGTGAACGTCACGCGCCAGCCCGCGCGTCGCAGGCGGGCGGCCACATAGCCCTCGAACGCCAGTCCGTCCATGGCGTCGATCGCACGCATGCTGGCGTCTAACCGGCCGCCGCGCGGCCAGCGACGATTGGTCGACCAGCCGACGATCACCTCGAGCAACAGCGTCACGTAGCACGCCACGAACCCCATCCCCGGGCTGTGGTCGACGACGCCGACGAACAGCCCGCAGGCCAGGGGGATGACGACGAGCGCCGTGAGCACGCCTCGATCGTAGGGACGGGCGGCGACAAACGAGCCTTCGACATGTTCAGGCAGTGAACGACATGTGAATTGTGGGGACGGATCGACGCCTCGCTGGCGCCGGTGATGCCGCTGCCCGACACTGTTCTGGTGACGAAACCCGCCTCCCCCGAGAAGGATCACCGCCACCATTTCTGCCGTTCAGTGATTCGGTGGCTGCAGGTCGGCTACCCGAACGGCGTTCCCGGTCCGGACCGCGTGCCGTTGATGGCCTTGCTGCGCAGCACCCCGCTGACCGAAGACCAGATCCGCGACGTGGTGCGCGAAATCACCAAGGACGGATCCCCGGCGCTTGCTGACCATGTCATCGATCGCGACGAGATCGCCGAATTCATCTCCGACATGACCCAATTCGACGCCGGCAAGGAGAACATCATCCGGGTGGCCGCCACGCTGGCCGCGGCCGGCTGGCCGCTGGCCGGAATCGACGTCAGCGAAGTCGTTCCCGACGACGAGCACGCCGAGGCGGCCGAAGAAATCGCCCGCAGCTGCGCGCACGATGAGACGTCAGAGGTCGCCTCGTAGCCTCATAGCTTCGAGATGTCGATGACGAAGCGGTAGCGAACGTCGCTTGCCAGGACGCGCTCGTAGGCCTCGTTGATGTAATCCGGCTCGATCAGCTCGATTTCGGGCGTCACGTCGTGCTCGGCGCAGAAGTCCAGCATCTCCTGGGTTTCGGCGATCCCGCCGATGTTCGACCCGGAGAGGCTGCGGCGCGCCAGCGCCAGCGGGAACGCCCCCACCTCCATGGGGTGCTCGGGGATGCCGAGTTCGACCAGGGTGCCGTCGACGTCGAGCAGGCCGAGGTAGTCGTTGAGCTTCAGGTTCGCCGAGACAGTGTTCAGAATCAGGTCGAAGCCGTTACGCAACTTCTTGAACGTGTCGGGGTCGGCCGTGGCGTAGTAGTGCTTGGCGCCCAGCCGCAGCCCGTCTTCCATCTTCTTCAGCGACTGGGACAGCACGGTCACCTCGGCGCCCAGCGCGGCGCCCAGCTTGACCCCCATGTGCCCGAGGCCGCCCAGGCCGATGATCGCCAGACGGGTGCCCTCGCCGGCCTTCCAGTGCCGCAACGGCGAGAACAGCGTGATACCCGCGCACAACAGCGGCGCGGCCTTGTCCAGCGGCAGCGAGTCGGGGATGCGCACGACGAAGTTCTCGTCGACGACGACCGCCTGGCTGTAGCCGCCCTGCGTCGGCGTGCCGTCCTTGTCGATGGAGTTGTAGGTGAAGGTCGCGCCCGGCTTGCAGTACTGCTCGAGCCCGGCCCGGCAACTGCTGCACTGGCCGCAGGAGTTCACCATGCAGCCCACCCCGACGTGGTCGCCGACCTTGTACTTGGTGACCTCGGAGCCGACCTGGCTCACCACACCGGCGATCTCGTGGCCGGGCACCACGGGGTAGTTGGGCGTGCCCCATTCGGCCTTGACGGTGTGGATGTCGGAGTGGCAGATCCCGGCGAACTTGATGTCGATCGCTACGTCGTGCGGACCGGGTTCACGCCGCTCGATGGTGGTCTTGGTCAACGGTTCGGTCGCCGACGTGGCGGCGTACGCCGAAACAGTGCTCATGAATATCCCTCTTCGAAATGGTCGCGTCGTGAAAAAGTTTAGCTAAGGTAATGTTCCCGGGCCAACCGTGGCCGCTCGATATCACCTTAGGGCGCCGGGTGGCGGTCCGCCGTGGCGCTAGTTGATGGGGGCGTTGACCAGGCGGAGGTCGTCGACGATGCCGCGGGCGGCGATCAGGCCCTCGCCGGTCTGCCACACCTCGTCGTTGACGACGTAGACCCGGTTGTCGTGGTTGGCGGACAGCTTGCGCCACGGGTCGCTGTCCAGCACGGTGGCGGCGCGCTGGGCGGCGGCCGGTGACGCGCACGACAGGTAGACGACGTCGGCGTCGGCGGCGGAAAGGTCCGGGTTCTTGGCCAGGTCGGCGTCGGTGGCGCCGATCTCGAGGTACGGCTTGTCGGTGAACCGTTGGGACGCGGGCCGGTCCACCCCTACCGCGCCGAGCACGCTGGCCGGGAAGTTGTTGGCGCCGTAGACGCGGATCGTGTCGGTGGTCAGCTGCACGATGGAGGCCTGGAAGTGGGAGGCGTCGTGCCTGGCGCCGATGTCGCCGGCCCGCTGTGAAAAGCCGTTGAGCAGGGCGTCCGCCGCGGCGCCCCGCGCGGTGGCGGCGCCCACGCCGCGCAGGTTGTCCTGCCAGGCGGCGCCGGGGGCCGCGGTGAACACGGTCGGGGCGATCGCGGCCAACTGCGGATACAACGCGGGGGTCAGGCCCTGCGACCCCAGGATGAGGTCGGGATGGCTCGCCGCGATTGCGGCCAGGTCCGGTTTGCTGCGGGTCCCGACACCGGGCACGCCGCCCACCGCGCTGCCCAAATACGCGGGCTGGCTCGACGATCCGTCCGGCAGCGCCGCGCCGACCACCCGCGACTGCAGGCCCAACGCGCACAACGCGTCGAGCTGGTCACCGGACAGCACGACGATGCGCTGCGGCTCGTCGGGCACTTGCACCACGTCCGGGGTGACGCCGGCCGCGTTGCGCGCCTGCCGCGTCTTCGGCCCGGGATCGGCCGCCGCGGCATCCCGCGCGCATGACTCGTCCGGGTGACGGTCGTTTCCGAGCACGCCGGCACCGGCGATCTGCGTGGTGGGGGTGACCAGCGAGGGGGTCGCGGACTTGGCACCGGGTTTGCCCGATCCACAGCCGCTGCAGGTGACGGCGACGGCCGCCGCCAGCGCCGCGGCCGCGCACAGGGACGCGGGTCGAGTCATGCCGAAAAGCACGCGTCAGACGCTAACATCCGTGCGCTTCGCGCCCGGCGCGCCGAAACGACACGCCGCGCCGCCGACCCAATTACGACAGTTTGTAGGACCAGCCCTGACGTCGGCAGGATCGCCGGTTAAGATTCGTGTCAGCTCTGATTTTTGGGCCCCTGTCCTAATCCGATGTTTGGAGAAGCTGTTGACAGCCGAAGCGCCCCCCCTGGCAGAACTCGAGGCCGTTCGTCCCTACCCGGACCGGACCGGTCCCAAAGGGAACCTCATCTACAAACTGATCACCACCACCGATCACAAGCTGATCGGCATCATGTACACGGTCACCTGCTTCGTCTTCTTCTTCATCGGCGGACTGATGGCCCTGTTGATGCGCACCGAGCTGGCCGCGCCGGGGCTGCAGTTCCTGTCGAACGAGCAGTACAACCAGCTGTTCACCATGCACGGCACGATCATGCTGCTGCTGTACGCCACACCGGTGGTGTTCGGTCTGGCCAATCTGGTGCTGCCGCTGCAGATCGGTGCGCCCGACGTCGCGTTCCCGCGGCTGAACGCGTTCTCGTTCTGGCTGTTCCTGTTTGGCGGACTCACCGCGATGGGCGGCTTCATCGTCCCGGGCGGGGCGGCGGACTTCGGCTGGACGGCCTACACGCCGCTGTCGGACGCCGTGCACTCGCCCGGCGCCGGGGGAGACCTGTGGATCACCGGCCTGATCGTCGCCGGTCTGGGCACCATCCTGGGCGCGGTCAACATGATCACCACCGTGGTCTGCATGCGCGCGCCCGGCATGACGATGTTCCGGATGCCGATCTTCACCTGGAACATCCTGGTGACGTCGATCCTGATCCTGATCGCGTTCCCGATCCTGACCGCCGCGCTGTTCGGGCTGGCCGCCGACCGCCATCTCGGGGCGCACGTCTACGACGCGGCCAACGGCGGCGTCCTGCTGTGGCAGCACCTGTTCTGGTTCTTCGGCCATCCCGAGGTGTATATCGTCGCGCTGCCGTTCTTCGGCGTCGTCACCGAGATCATCCCGGTGTTCTCGCGCAAGCCGGTCTTCGGTTACACCACCCTGGTCTACGCGACGCTGTCGATCGCGGCGCTGTCGGTCGCGGTGTGGGCGCACCACATGTTCGCCACCGGTGCCGTCCTGCTGCCGTTCTTCTCGTTCATGACGTATTTGATCGCGGTGCCGACGGGGATCAAGTTCTTCAACTGGATCGGCACGATGTGGAAGGGCCAGATCACCTTCGAGACGCCGATGCTGTTCTCGGTGGGCTTCCTGGTCACCTTCCTGCTGGGCGGCCTCACCGGTGTCATGCTGGCCAGCCCGCCGCTGGACTTCCACGTCACCGACACGTACTTCGTGGTGGCGCACTTCCACTACGTGCTGTTCGGCACCATCGTGTTCGCCACCTATGCAGGCGTCTACTTCTGGTTCCCCAAGATGACCGGCCGACTGCTCGACGAACGGCTGGGCAAGTTGCACTTCTGGCTGACTTTCATCGGCTTCCACACCACCTTCCTGGTGCAACACTGGCTGGGTGACATGGGCATGCCGCGCCGCTACGCCGACTACCTGCCCTCCGACGGCTTCCAGCCGTACAACATCGTGTCCACGGTCGGCGCCTTCATCCTGGGCTTGTCGATGTTCCCGTTCGTCTGGAACGTCTTCAAGAGTTGGCGCTACGGCGAGGTGGTGACCGTCGACGACCCGTGGGGTTACGGCAACTCGCTGGAGTGGGCCACCAGCTGCCCGCCGCCGCGGCACAACTTCACCGAGCTGCCCCGAATCCGTTCGGAGCGCCCGGCATTCGAGCTGCACTACCCGCACATGGTGGAGCGGCTGCGCGCCGAGGCGCACGTGGGCCGCGCGCACGGGCCGACGGACAAGGACGTCACCAGGATGGACGACGTCCAGGTTCGCAGCTGATGGCCTGATCGGCGGCTGTCCCGCGTGAGCACAGCGAAGGTGTCGGTGCTGATCACCGTCACCGGAGTGGACCAACCGGGCGTCACGTCGGCCCTTTTCGAGGCGCTGTCCCGGCACGGTGTCGAGCTGCTCAACGTCGAACAGGTGGTGATTCGGCACCGGCTGACGCTCGGCGTGCTGGTGTGCTGTCCCGCGGACGTTGCCGACGGCCCCGACCTGCGCCGGGACGTTGAATCGGCGATCCGCGCGGTGGGCCTCGACGTGAGCATCGAGCGCAGTGACGACGTGCCGATCATCCGGGATCCCTCCACCCACACGATCTTCGTGCTGGGCCGGCCCATCACCGCCGGCGCGTTCGGCGCGGTGGCCCGGGCGGTGGCCGGGCTCGGGGTCAACATCGACCTGATCCGCGGGGTCTCCGACTACCCGGTGACCGGGCTGGAGCTGCGGGTCTCGGTGCCGCCCGGTGCGGATGCCGCGCTGCGGACCGCGCTGAACCAGGTGTCGGCCGAGGAGCGCGTCGACGTGGCGGTCGAGGACTACACGCTGGAACGGCGGGCCAAACGGCTGATCGTGTTCGACGTGGACTCGACGCTGGTACAGGGCGAGGTCATCGAGATGCTTGCCGCCCGGGCCGGAGCCGAGGGGAAGGTCGCCGCGATCACCGAGGCCGCCATGCGGGGCGAACTGGACTTCGCTCAGTCGCTCGAACAGCGGGTGGCGACCCTGGAGGGCCTGCCCGCCTCCGTGATCGGCGAGGTGGCCGAGCAGCTGGAGCTGATGCCGGGCGCCCGGACCACGCTGCGGACGTTGCGGCGCTTGGGTTTTCACTGTGGTGTGGTCTCGGGTGGCTTCCGGGGGATCATCGAGCCGTTGGCCGAGGAGCTGATGCTGGACTACGTCGCGGCCAATGAGCTGGAGATCGTCGACGGCAAGCTCACCGGGCGGGTTGTCGGCCCGATCGTCGATCGTGCCGGCAAGGCCACGGCGCTGCGGGACTTCGCGCAGCGGGCCGGGGTGCCGATGGCGCAGACCGTCGCCGTCGGCGACGGCGCCAACGACATCGACATGCTGGCCGCGGCCGGGCTGGGGGTGGCGTTCAACGCCAAGCCGGCGTTGCGCGAGGTCGCCGACGCCTCGTTGAGCCACCCGTACCTCGACACCGTGTTGTTTTTGCTCGGTGTGACGCGCGGCGAAATCGAGGCCGCCGACGCGGTGGACGGCGAGGTGCGCCGGGTGGAGATCCCCCCCGACTCGTAGCGGCCGGCTGCCCGTGAGCAGACACAAAATCGCACGATCTCCGCCAATCTCATGCGATTCTGCGTCTGGTCGCGGGGGCTGACGACCCGGCAGGTATCCGAGGTCCCCGGTACGGCACGATGGTCGGGTGCCGGAAAACGGAAGCCCGAGGTGAAACCCGAGGATTCGCGAGGATCCGAGGACGGCGCCGACCAGACGGATGAGGCAGCCGACCCCGATCTCCTGATCGACTTCAGGAACGTGTCGCTGCGCCGCGGCGGCAACGTCCTTGTCGGGCCGCTGGATTGGGCGGTCGAACTCGACGAGCGCTGGGTCATCGTCGGCCCCAACGGGGCGGGCAAGACGTCGCTGCTGCGCATCGCGGCGGCGGCCGAGCACCCCTCGTCGGGCGTCGCCTTCGTGCTGGGCGAGCGGCTGGGCCGGGTGGACGTGTCGGAGTTGCGTTCCCGGATCGGGCTCAGCTCCTCGGCGCTGGCGCAGCGCATCCCGACCGACGAGGTGGTGCGCGACCTGGTCGTCTCGGCCGGTTACGCGGTGCTGGGCCGTTGGCGGGAGCGCTACGAGGACGTCGACTACCGCCGGGCCATCGACATGCTGGAGAGCCTCGGCGCCGAGCACCTCGCGGACCGTAGCTACGGGACGCTGTCGGAGGGCGAACGCAAGCGAGTGTTGATCGCCCGCGCGCTGATGACCGACCCGGAACTGCTGCTGCTCGACGAGCCCGCCGCCGGCCTGGACCTGGGCGGCCGCGAGGAGCTGGTGGCGCGGCTGGCCGACCTCGCCGCCGACCCCGACGCCCCCGCGCTGGTCCTGGTCACCCACCACGTCGAGGAGATCCCACCCGGCTTCAGCCACTGCATGCTGCTGTCGGAAGGGCAAGTGGTGGCCGCGGGGCTGCTGACCGACGTGCTGACCGCCGAGAACCTGTCCACCGCGTTCGGACAGTCGATCGCCCTCGACGTCGTCGACGGGCGTTACTTCGCCCGACGCGTCCGCACCCGCGCAGCCCACCGGAGGCAGCTATGACGTCACCAACCGAGCCCCCGCTGGTCCCGCGCCCCGCGGCGACCGTGATGCTGGTCCGCGACGATCCCGGCGGGATCGCGGTGTTCCTGATGCGCCGGCACGCCAAGATGGAGTTCGCCGCCGGAACGATGGTCTTCCCGGGCGGCGGGGTCGACGACCGCGACCGCAACGCCGATATCGCCTGGGCCGGCCCACCGCCGCAGTGGTGGGCGGAGCGGTTCGGCATTGCTGCCGACCTGGCCGAGGCGCTGGTCTGCGCGGCGGCCCGGGAAACGTTCGAGGAATCGGGCGTGCTGTTCGCGGGGCCGGCCGGCGACCCGGACGGGATCGTCGGCGACGCCTCGGTGTACGCCGACGCCCGCCGCGCGCTCGCCGACGGGACGTTGTCGTTCGCGGATTTCCTGCGCCGCGAGAACCTGGAGCTGCGTTCCGACCTGCTCCGGCCGTGGGCCAACTGGGTCACCCCCGAAGCCGAGCGCACCCGCCGCTACGACACCTACTTCTTCGTGGGAGCCCTGCCGGCGGGGCAGCGGGCCGACGGTGAGAACACCGAATCCGATCGCGCCGGGTGGACCACTCCGCAGGCGGCCATCGAGGACTTCTCCGCCGGCCGCTGCTTCCTGTTGCCGCCGACGTGGACGCAGCTGGATTCGCTGGCGGGCCGGACCGTCGCCGAGGTCCTGGCGGTCGAGCGGCAGATCGTGCCGGTGCAGCCGCACCTGGAGATCCAGGGCGAGAACTGGGTGTTCGAGTTCTTCGACTCCGACCGCTACCACCAGGCACGCGAAGCCGGCGGGATGGGGTGGCGGCATTGAGGGAGTTCGTCAGCACGGTGGTCAGCGACGGCTCGCGGGACGCGGGCCTGGCCATGCTGCTGCTGTCGCGGCCGCCGACGAACGCGATGACGCGGCAGGTCTACCGGGAGATCGTGGCCGCGGCCGCCGAGTTGGCCGAGCGCGACGACGTCGCCGCGGTCATCCTGTTCGGGGGCCACGAGATCTTCTCGGCCGGCGACGACATGCCCGAGCTGCGGACGCTGACCGCCCCGGAGGCCGAGACGACGGCCCGGGCGCGGCAGCAGGCCATCGACGCCGTGGCGCAGATTCCTAAGCCGACCGTGGCCGCCATCACCGGATACGCGCTGGGCGCCGGGCTCACGCTGGCCCTGGCCGCCGATTGGCGCGTCAGCGGTGACAACGTGAAGTTCGGCGCCACCGAGATCCTGGCCGGGCTGATCCCCGGCGGCGACGGCATGGCCCGCCTGACCCGTGCGGCCGGGGCGAGCAGGGCCAAGGAACTGGTGTTCAGCGGCCGGTTCTTCGACGCCGAGGAGGCGCTGACGCTGGGCCTCATCGACGAGATGGTGGCCCCCGACGACGTGTACGACGCCGCAGCGGGGTGGGCACGCCGCTTCCTGGAAGGTCCGAGGCACGCGCTGGCCGCCGCCAAGGCCGGCATCAACGACGTGTTCGAGGCGGGCCCGGCCGAGCGGGTCGCCGCCGAGCGGCGCCGCTACGTCGACGTGTTCGCCGCAGGTCAGACCGGCGACGAGGACTCCGGCTCCCGCGCCCGTTAGGCTGCCCTTCATGACGACGAGTTCGACCGATGCCGTTCCCAACCCGCATGCCACAGCCGAGCAGGTGGAAGCGGCCCGGCATGACAGCAAGCTCGCCCAGGTCCTCTACCACGACTGGGAAGCCGAGTCCTACGACGAGAAGTGGTCGATCTCCTACGACCAGCGCTGCGTGGACTATGCCCGGGATTGCTTCGACGCCATCGTTCCCGACCAGGTGCAGCGTGAGCTGCCCTACGACCGAGCCCTCGAATTGGGCTGCGGCACGGGGTTTTTCCTGCTCAACCTGATCCAGTCCGGCGTGGCCCGGCGCGGGTCGGTCACCGACCTGTCGCCCGGGATGGTCAAGGTCGCCACCCGCAATGGACAGTCGCTGGGGCTCGACATCGACGGCCGGGTCGCCGATGCGGAGGGAATCCCCTACGAGGACAATACTTTTGACCTGGTGGTCGGCCATGCCGTGCTGCACCACATTCCCGATGTCGAGCTGGCGCTGCGGGAGGTCGTCCGCGTGCTGCGGCCCGGCGGCCGGTTCGTGTTCGCCGGCGAGCCGACCACCGTCGGCGATACCTACGCCCGCACGTTGTCGACCTTGACCTGGCGCGTCGCGACCAACGTCACCAAGTTGCCGGGCTTGGACGGCTGGCGGCGGCCGCAGGCCGAGCTCGACGAATCCTCCCGCGCGGCCGCGCTGGAGGCGGTCGTCGACCTGCACACCTTCACCCCAGGGGACCTGGAGCGGATCGCCGGCAACGCCGGCGCCGCCGAAGTGCGAACGGCCACCGTGGAATTCACCGCCGCGATGCTGGGCTGGCCGCTGCGCACGTTCGAATGCGCGGTGCCGCCGGGGCGGCTGGGCTGGGGCTGGGCGAAGTTCGCGTTCAACAGCTGGAAGGCGTTGAGCTGGCTGGACGCCAACGTGATGCGGCATGTCGCCCCGAAGGGCTGGTTCTACAACGTGATGATCACGGGGGTCAAGCCCTCCTGAGTGACGGCCTCGCCTTCGGAGCCGGGGACGTCCGTTATCTGCGGTCGGAGGCGGGCGCCGCGGCGCTGGCCACGGTGGCCGAGCTCGAGCTGACCGACGTCACCCGGGTCGCCGACATCGCCGCGGCGCGGGCGCGGTTCGGCGACCGGGCGGCGGTGTTGGTGGAGACGACGTTGCTGCGCCGGCGCGCCGCCGAGAAACTCGGCGGTCTGGGCGCCGAAATCCCGCCGACGGACTGGCTGTTCACCGACGAGGCGCTGCAGCAGGCCACCGCGGCCCCGGTGGCCGTGCACCGCGCGGAGCGGCTCGCCGAGGCGGGGGTCGTCGTGCACGACGCGACCTGTTCGATCGGCACCGAGTTGGCCGCGCTGCGCGGACTGGGGGTCCCGGCGGTGGGCAGCGACCTGGACGCGGTGCGGCTGGCGATGGCCCGGCACAACCTGGGGGAAGCCGCCGCGCTGTGCCGCGCGGACGCGCTGGCCCCGGTGACCCGCGGCACCGCGGTGCTCGTCGACCCCGCCCGGCGCGGCGGCGGCCGCCGCCGCTTTCACCCCGATGACTACCGGCCGGCCCTGGGCGCCGTGCTCGACACCTACCGCGGCCGCGAACTCGTTGTAAAGTGTTCTCCCGGAATAGATTTCGCTGAGATCGACCGACTCGGCTTCGCCGGCGAGATCGAGGTGACGTCGCATCGCGGCTCGGTGCGCGAAGCGTGCCTGTGGTCGGCCGGTCTGGCCCAGCGGGGTGTCCGCCGGCGTGCCAGCGTCCTCGATCGCGGCGAGCAGATCACCGACGCCGACCCCGACGACTGCCCGGTGCGGCCGGCCGGGCGATGGATCGTGGATCCCGACGGCGCGGTGGTGCGCGCCGCGCTGGTGCGTCACTACGGCGCGCGGCACCGGCTGTGGCAGCTCGACCCCGAGATCGCCTACCTGTCGGGGGACGCCCTGCCGCCCGCGGTTCGCGGCTTCGAGGTGCTCGAGCAGCTGGCGTTCGACGAGCGGAGGCTGCGACAGGCGTTGTCGGCGCTGGACTGCGGGTCGCTGGAGATTCTGGTGCGCGGCGTACGGGTGGACCCCGACGCGTTGCGGCGCCGGATGCGGCCGCGCGGTGGCCGGCCCCTGTCGGTGGTCATTACCCGCATCGGGTCACGGGCCGCCGCCCGCGCGACGGCCTTCGTCTGCCGTCCGTCACGGTAGCGCCGGGTAGGCTGGTGCGATCGCTTCGCCAGGCGCCCAGCCCTCGCCTAACCTGCAAGGACAATAAAAGAATGCGATATCTGATAGCGACCGTGCTGGTCGCGTCGGCGGCCCTGGTGGGTTGGCCGGCGGCCGCCGCGCCACCGACGTGTGCCAGCTTGGGCGGCACCATCGAGGACGGTCAGATGTGTCGCCTGCGGACCACCAGCCCCACCTACATGCTCAACATGGCGTTCCCCGCCGACTACCCCGACGAGCAGGCGCTGACCGACTACATCACCCAAAACCGCGACGGTTTCGTCGCCGTCGCACAGAGTTCCGGGCCCCGCGATCAGCCCTACCAGCTCGAGGCCACCACCGAACAGCGCAGCTCCGGTCAGCCGCCGCACAACACCCGCAGCGTGGTGCTCAAGTTCTTCCAGGACCTCGGCGGAACGCACCCCTCGATCTGGTACAAAGCGTTCAACTACAACCTCGGAACGAAGCAGCCGATCACGTTCGACAGCCTGTTCGCGCCGGGCACCGCGCCACTGGACAGCATCTTTCCGGTGGTGCAGCGCGACCTGGAACGTCAGACCCCGTTCGGCGCAGCCATTCCGCCTTCGACCGGGCATGACCCGACGCACTACCAGAACTTCGCCATCACCGACGACCAGCTGATCTTCTACTTCGCGCCGGGTGAGATGCTGCCGGCGTTCTCCGGGCCGGTCCAGGCCGAGGTGCCGCGCAACGCCATCCCGCCGCTGGCGCTGTGAGTGGCGATCGCAAGCGCGGCGTAGTCGGGCGAAGCGGGTCGCCACCGTCGGGTGAGTGGCGATCGCAAGCGCGGCGTAGTCGGGCGAAGCGGGTCGCCACCGTCATCAGGTCCTAGACGGGGCCGGCCAACGTCTCCATCGCCGCGGCGCCGACCGCCAGCGCCACCTGCGCGGCGCAACCGAGCAGCGGGACGAAGAAGGCGGTGCGGCGCCGGGTGAGGCGGCGGATCGCGACGATCAGGGTTGCGACGAAGACGACGGCACCACCGGCGATTCCGAGGAACATGGCGCGATCGATCCACGCCGGGTCGCCGCACTTCTGGTAGCCGCACGGGTCGGTGCCCATGACGAACAGGCTCAGCAGGCCTATCGTGACCGCGATCAGGAGCGCTTGGACGGCGAGCAGCACCACGGTCGCCGTGCGGTCCACAGCCAGGTTGCGCTCGCTTTTTTCGGAGTATGCGGCGACCGCGGCCCGCGTCTCGTCGTCATCGGTGGCCATGGGCTCAGTATGGCCCGGTCATGCCGGGGCGAAACCGTACACCTGGCCGTCGCTGGTCGCGGCCACCACCCGGCGGTCGGCGCCGACCGCGACCCCGACGGGATAGCCGGTGGCCGCGGGTAGGGGGTAGCTGCCCTGGGTGTGGCCGGTGGCCGGGTCGAAGACCAGCAGCGACATGCCCGGGGCGCCGTTCGCGGCCGGGGCGCTGATAACCGTGTAGCCGACGCCGGCGCCCGCCAGGCTCGACGACGACAGGGGGGCGAGGTCATCGCGGCGCCACGCCTGGTCCGCGTGGTCGCCCGCGTCCTTGAACGCCACCAACCGCGTGTCCGGCCCGCCGCCGGACACGATGAGCCCGGTCGGCGTGACCGCGGGCGGCGTCTGCGCCAGGAACCCCAGCGGCGCCGACCACTTCACCTTCCCGTCGGCGGTGTGCAGCGCCCACAGCCGTTGGTCGCGGCCGTTGACGTAGACGGTCGAGCCGTCGGCGGACAGCACCGGGCTGGCGATGACACCCGCCTGGATCGCGTCGCTCGTCCACTCCTTGGATAGCAGCGGTGTCTGACCGGGGTGATACTTCAGCCCGACCAGGCCCGCCGCCGGGGCGCCCGGCTGCCAGACCCCCAGCACCGCCGTCTGGCTGGCCGGCGAAAACGCGGGCGCGGCGGCCACCGGGCAGCCTTGCCGGGCCGGCGCGCAATCGGCCAGCCCGCGCGTCGCATCGGTGGGGTCGACGCCCTCCACCAGATCCATCGGGCTGCCGACCACCGCGCCGCGATGCGCCTCGAAAACCAGCACCTGGCCGAGGTGCGTCGCGACGAGCAGCTGCCCGTGCCCGAGAAAGCGTGGGGTGGCGGGCATTCCGATCACGGGCCGCCGCCACCGCGTCCACTGCGTGACCGGGAAGGAGACGAACGCACCCGGTTGGCCGACGTAGACGTTGTCGAACCCGTCGAGCAACGGGCCCGCAAAGCCACCGCCCTGCACCAGGCGGACACACCAGCGCTGCCGGCCGTTGTCGTCGTTCTCCCACTCCATCAGCGAACACCCGGTCGGGGTTTGCGCGTTGAGGACAAGGTAGCCGCGCGCGCTCAGCGCCGGCCCCGCCGCCAGGCTCCCTTTCACCGAGCGCGTCCACCGCAACGACAGCTTGGTGGCGCCGCCGGTGGCGGTGTAGCTGCTGTTGGCCGCGTCGGCGTACTGGGCGGGCCAGCCGGCGGCGGCCGACGCTTCCACCCACGAGTCGGTGTTGGCGCACCCGCCGAGGCCGGCGGTGATCCCGGCCGCCAGCAGCGCCGATGACCAACGCCGAAGCCCGCGCCGGAGATGTCGGTCAAGCACCTCGATTCCCAGATCCTTCCGCGGGACGTTCGGCGTGGGCGGCCGGTGAGTACAGGTGAGGGTAACCCGTGGCGGCCCGGCATCGGCGGATTGCCCGCGGTTCTCGGTGCACGATCACTCGCGCTAGGCTGTCCGGCCATGACGAGCATGTGGGGCGCGCCGGTCCATCGCCGCTGGCGTGGATCGAACTTGCGAGACCCGCGCCAGGCCAAATTTCTCACGCTGGACTCGCTGAAGTGGGTGCTGCGCAACCGCGCGTACACGCCCTGGTATTTGGTGCGGTACTGGCGATTGCTGAAGTTCAAGCTCGCCAACCCGCACATCATCACCCGCGGCATGGTCTTCCTGGGCAAGGACGTGGAAATCCACGCGACGCCCGAACTGGCGCAGCTGGAGATCGGCCGGTGGGTGCACATCGGCGACAAGAACACCATCCGCGCCCACGAGGGCTCGCTGCGGTTCGGCGACAAGGTGGTGCTCGGCCGCGACAACGTCATCAACGCCTATCTGGACATCGAGCTCGGCGATTCGGTCCTGATGGCCGACTGGTGCTACGTGTGCGACTTCGACCACCGCATGGACAACATCAACCTGCCGATCAAGGACCAGGGCATCGTGAAGTCGCCGGTGCGGATCGGGCCCGACACCTGGGTGGGGGTGAAGGTGACGGTGCTGCGCGGCACGGCCGTCGGCCGCGGCTGCGTGCTGGGGTCACACGCGGTGGTGCGCGGCGTGATCCCCGACTACTCGATCGCGGTCGGTGCGCCGGCCAAGGTGGTCAAGAACCGCCAGCTCGCCTGGGAGAGCACGGCCGCCCAGCGCGCGGAACTGGCGGCCGCGCTGGCCGACATCGAACGCAAGAAGGCCACTCGCTAGATCCTATCGCGGTCACCCGCCCCGCCCGGCTTCGCCGCGCTCGCGATCACCGCTAGCTCGGCCGACCGCTAGCTCGGCGGTTCGGCGTGATCGTCGACCTTGAAGTCGAAGCGCACATCGCCCGCGTCGACGTTGGTCACCGTCACGGCAATGCCGTATTTGTCGCTGCCGTCGACGAGCTGGCAGCGCAGCGTCGCGCCCTGAACGCCCTTCAGGTTGTCGGGGCACGTCACCGCGTCGGGCCGCCGGCCCACCTGCTGCGCCAGCTTGTTGCTGATGATCTTGGCGACCTGGTTCTTGTCGACCGTCTCCACCATGTCGAACTTGACGTCCTTGCCGTCCACACTGGTCACGGTCACGTTGACATTGAAGGTCTGGTTTTTGACCTTCATCTCGCAATTGAGTTGCGCCCCAACCTTGGCCGGCAGATCGTTCGGGCAGTTCACCGAGTCGGGCTTGTTGCCGGCGGCGTCGGTCATCTTGGCGGTGATCTGGCCGGCCACATCGCTCTTGCTGACCGTGTGCGACGAGCCGACGGAACACGAACAGGCGGTGACGGCGGCGAACAATCCCGCGGCGGCACCGGAGACCAGCAACGTCCGGGCGATGAAGGGTGTCATGGGTGCCTCCGAGCGGCTTGACAACTGTGAATCGGCTGATAATCGCATGCCGCACACCCTCGGGTAGGGGTTTGAGCAAACGTTCACGCACGCGACAATTCGTTGCTGAGCGAGGCGCTTCGGCGTCGGTCAGATGCTCTGGTAGCGCCGCAGGGCCTCGGCGCGCTCGGCGCCGTGGTCGACGATCGGGGCCGGGTAGCCGGCCGGCCGTTCGCCCTTGCGCAGGCGAGCATCGTCGACGGAGCGCAGCTCGGGCACCCACCGCCGGACGTATTCCCCGGACGGGTCGAACTTCGCGGCCTGGCTGGTCGGGTTGAACACCCGGAAGTACGGCGCGGCGTCGGTGCCGCAACCGGCGCACCACTGCCACCCGTGCTGATTGTTTGCCATGTCCCCGTCGACGAGCTGGTCGAGGAACCACTCGGCCCCCCACTGCCAGGGCAGGTGCAGGTCCTTGACCAAGAACGACGCGACGATCATTCGCACCCGGTTGTGCACGAAACCGGTCTCGCGCAGCTGACGCATCCCGGCGTCCACCAGCGGGAAGCCGGTCTCGCCCGCCTTCCACGACTCGAAGCGGCGTTTGGCTTCGGCGCCGGTGTCGGTGCGGATGCCGTCGAACTGGTGGTTCCAGTTGCGCCAGGCGCTGGCGGGCCAGTGGTGCAGAACGTCGGCGTAGAAATCGCGAAACGCCAACTCGCGCAGGTACGCCTGAGCTCCGCGGTGACGGAGGTCGAGGTCGGCGACCATCGTGCGGGGATGGATGCTGCCGAACTTCAGGTGGGCCGACATGCGGCTGGTGGCCTCGAGGTCGGGCCGGTCGCGGTCCTCGGCGTAACGCTCCAGTCCGTCGTTGACGAACGCCTCCCACTCGAACAGCGCGGCCCGCTCGCCGGCGGCGAGGTCAAGGGTGGCACCGGGATCGGGAATGTCGCACTGTCGGATCGCGACGTGGTCGGGATCGACCCAGTGCGCCGACTCGGCACCCGATTTTGCCGGCGACCGCCAGCCCACCTCGCGCCATTTCCGCAGGAACGGGGTGAACACCTGGTAGGGGGTGCCGTCCTGCTTGGTGACCCGACCGGGCGACACGAGATAGGGCGAGCCCGTCGCGACCAAGGGCACCGGGCCCAGAGCGGCGCGGACCCGGTCGTCGCGGCGCCGCCCGAACGGTGCGAAGTCGGTCGATATGTGCACCGACGAGGCGCCGACCTCCTTGACGATGCGGGGAATCTGCTCGTGGGGCAGTCCGCGGGTCACCAGCAGCCGGCCGTCCAGGTCGCTGCGCAGACGGCGCAGCGCGTCACCCAGGTACTGCAGGCGACGCTGGCCCGACGACGCCTCCAACCGCGGGTCCAACACGAAACACGCGAGCACCTGCTCGTTTTGGGCCGCGGCGACAAGGGCCGGGTGATCCCGCAACCGAAGGTCGCGACGCAGCCACAGCAATGCGAAAGTCATGGGCTCTCTCAGCGGTTGAGCCGCCAGACATGGGTGGCCAGCACGGTGGCGAACGAACACCACAGCGGGTACGCCGACAGCGCCAGCCCGGCCCGTGGGTCGGCCTGCCCGGCCCGCCGCGCGAGGTCGGCGCTGCTGGCCGTCAGCACGGCGGCACCGGCCGCCGACGCCCCGAGCTTGTGGAAACGAAAGAACAGCCAGCTCCATGCCGCGTTGAGCACCAGGTTTACCCCGAGGGCCGCGGCGTAGCGGCGCGCCTGGTCGTGTTGTCCGGCGGCCCGGAATCGGTCGATGACCACCGCGGACGTGACCGCGATGTCGCCGTAGAGCGTGGTCCATGCCACCGGAAAGGCGGCGTTGGGGGGCTGGTACGGCGGCTTGCGCAGCCGCGCGTACCAGGTGGGAATGGCCTTGGCGTTGGCGATGCTTCCGGTTCCGCCGGCGACGGCGACGGCCAGGCTCGTCGCGGCCAGGATCGACTT
This sequence comes from Mycobacterium scrofulaceum, assembly GCF_002086735.1. Taxonomy (GTDB): domain Bacteria; phylum Actinomycetota; class Actinomycetes; order Mycobacteriales; family Mycobacteriaceae; genus Mycobacterium; species Mycobacterium scrofulaceum. The sequence goes on from NZ_MVIJ01000020.1 coordinate 51,093, forward strand.
GTTCACGGGATGCTCCGTTCTTCTTGACGTTCTGCTTGCCCTGCAACGGCTTTCGTGTGCTGCGGCGCGGTCGGCCACCAGATGAGATCGCCGATGAGGGCGAACAACGCTGGAATGACCAGTGTGCGGACCACGAAGGTGTCCAGCAGGATTCCGAGGCCGACGATGATTCCCAGCTGGGTGAGCACGATCAACGGCAGGACGCCGAGCACGCAGAAGACGGCGGCCAAAACGATTCCCGCACTGGTGATCACGCCGCCGGTGGCCGAAACCGCCGCGACCATCCCGGCCCGCGCGCCGCGCTGCGCGGCCTCCTCGCGGGCCCGGGTGACCAAAAAGATGGTGTAGTCGACGCCGAGGGCGGCCAGAAAGAGGAAGGCGAACAGCGGCGTGCTGTTGTCCAGCGCCGGGAACCCGAAAACGTGGCTGCTGGCCCAGCCGCCCATGCCGAGGGCGGCGAGCGCTCCAAGGATCGTCGCCGCCAGCAGTGTGGGCGGTGCAAGTGCGGATCGCAGCAGGACATAGAGGACGGCGAGGATGACCGCGAGAATCGCCGGGATCAGCAGATGCCGGTCGTGGGTGGCCGCGTCGCGGACGTCGAGCGCTTGCGCGTCGGCCCCGCCCACCAGTGCCGCGGGACTGGCCGTCTTCGTCGTATCACGCAGTGCCGCAATGATCTTGAATGCGCGGGCGGAGGATGGGGGTGCATCTATCACCACCGACCACTTCGTCAACCCGGACGCGGAGCGGGCGGAATCGGTCGCCGACACCACGCCCGGTGTGGCCCTGATGACCTCCGGCACCCGCGAGAGGCTGGAGGCGATGACCAGCGTGGGATTGGTCAGGCCGGCCGGAAAATGTTTGGCCACAACCTCGTAACCGGTCACCGAGTCCGCTTGGACCCGGAACTGCTCGGTCTGCGACAGACCGATGCGCGTGCCCAGCAGGCCGGTGGCCAGCGCTGCCAGTCCGGCGACCGCCGCCACCGCGACCAGCGCCGGGCGGCGGTTCACCCAATCCCCGACGCGGTGCCAGACGCCGCGATCGACGCCGTCGGCGTCCCCGGGGCGGGGGATGAACGGCCAGAACAATCGCCGGCCGCACAGCGCGAGCACTGGCGGGAGTATCACCAGGGCGGACGCCGCGGCGACCACCAGCCCGCATGCCGCCAGCGCGCCCAGGCTGCGCGTGCTGGGCGTGGAGGCGAAGAGCAGGGTGAGCAATGCCAACACCACGGTGGCATTGCTGGCGACGATCGCCGGGCCGGCCATCCGCACCGCGCGGCGCAGCGCGTCCCGGTGCTCGTCATGGCGCCGAAGCTCCTGCCGATAGCGGGAGATCAGCAGCAGCGCGTAGTTGGTGCCCGCGCCGAAAACCAGCACGCTGGTGATCCCGGACGTCGCGCCGTCGAAGCTGAGCCCGGTCAGCGACGCCACGGCCGTGCCCACCGCCGCCGCGACCCGGTCGGCGAAGCCGATGACCAGCAGCGGCACCAGCCACAGCACCGGGGAGCGATAGGTGGCGATCAGCAGCAGCGCCACCACCGACGCCGTCACCGCGAGCAGGGTGACGTTCGCGTTGGTGAACGCGCCGGCGATGTCGGCGCCGAAGGCAGGACCGCCGGTGACGTGGGCCTGCAGCTCGGTGGGCAGCCCGGCGTGGGCCGCCTTGCGCAGGTTTCCGACGACATCGCTCAACGCGAGTCCGGACAGGTCGGCGCTGACGGGCACCACCCCGATGACGGCCTTGCCGTCGCCCGAGACCTGCGGAGGGGCAGAGCCCATGGCGCCGGCGGGCGGTGCGGCGGCCTGCGCGCGGTCGCGGGCCGCTTGGGCGGCGGACACATCGGCGGGGCTCAGCGCGGCGCCGTCGGCGCGGCTGACGACGACGAGCAAGGGAACGCGGTCCCCGCCGGGGAACTGGCGAGCCATGGCGTCGACCCGGGCGGAATCCGAGCCGGTCGGGACCGACAGCGGCGCCTGTCCCGCTGCTCCGTTGGCGCCGACGGCGGCCATGAAACCGACGCCGAGCAGGACGGCACCCAGGGGGAGCAGCCACGACCACCGTCCCGTCAGGGCTGCGGCCAAGCGATCCCACACCACGAATTGAAGTCTTTCAGTATGTTAAACATTAATCAACTGAAATTACGCATCGTCACGCATTGAGCGCCGACGGTACGCAACAAGGGGCACTATGGACATTATGGATGTGCGGGGCCGGGGACCGGTTGCGCCGGGGGTGGCTGGGGTGACGGTCGACGGCGGGCCCATGACGACCCGCAAGCGGCGACACATCGACGTGTGCCTGGGCGAGCAGGTCAACTACGAGCACCTCGGCACCGGGCTGGACCGCTACCAATTGCCCTACAACGCCCTGACCCAGACCAGCCTGGGCGACATCGACCTGTCCACGCAATTCTTCGGTGTGAACCTGCGGTCGCCGGTGCTGATCGGTGCGATGACCGGCGGTGCGGAATTGTCCGGCACGATCAACCGGAACCTGGCTTCGGCCGCTCAGCAACTCGGCGTCGGGATGATGCTCGGCTCGCAGCGCATCATGCTGGACAGCGCGCTGGGGGAGCGGGCCGCGGCCAGTTTCGCGGTCCGCGACCTCGCCCCGGATGTGTTGTTGTTCGGCAACATCGGGCTGGCCCAGCTCACCCGCGCCGCCGTGCCCGATCTTGCCAAGGCGCTCGACCGGGTGGGCGCCGACGCCCTCGCGGTGCACACCAATCCGTTGCAGGAGGCCATTCAGCGCAACGGGGACACCGACTTCTCCGGCTCGCTGGGCAGGCTGAGAGACGTTGCCGACGCGATCGAATGCCCGGTGCTGCTCAAGGAAGTCGGCCACGGGATCGGCGGCGCCGCGGCCGCGGAACTGGTTGGGGCCGAGGGAGAATTGCCGGTTTCCGGAATCGACGTCGCGGGTGCCGGCGGGACCTCGTGGTCGCGGGTCGAGCAGTTCGTCCGCTATGGCGAGCTGCGGTACCCGGACCTGGCCGATTGGGGCATCCCGACCGCGAGGGCGATCGTGGAGGTGCGCGAGGTGCTGCCCGGCATTCCGCTGGTGGCCTCCGGCGGCATCCGCACCGGCATGGACGCGGCCAAGGCGATCGCGTTGGGCGCCGACGTCGTGGCGGTGGCTCGCCCGCTGCTGCCCGCCGCGATCGAATCCGCAGCGGCCGTGGTCGATTGGCTGCAGCCGTTCGTCGACGAACTACGGGTTTGCCTGCACGGTTGCGGTGTCACGAACCTCGCGGGGCTGCGCGCCGTCGAACTGACGCCCGTCGCCTAGGTGCGTGCGCGATGGCGGTGATACTGGCCTACGGGTCGCCGGCGCTGGGGCATCTGTTGCCGGCCGGGGCGCTGCTGGCCGAGCTCGCCGGTCGCGGTCACGAGGTTCACGCCCGCACCATGGCGGACGGGGTCGCGACGATGCGCGCGGTCGGCGTGCACGCCGAACCGGTCGCCCCGGACATCGAGGCGATCGTCGGCGAGGATTGGCGGGCCCGAAACGCGCTGGGAGTGCTGAAGTCGACGATCGACGTGTTATGCCGGCGAGCTGTGCTCGAAGTCCAGGATTTGCGCCGCGCCGTGGATGCCGTCCGGCCGGACGCGATCATCGTGGACGCCAACTGCTGGGGGGCCATGTCGGCCGCGGACGCCGGGGATACCCCCTGGCTGGTGTTTTCACCGTTCACGCCGTACCTGCGGTCCCGCGGGGTGCCGCCCTTCGGTCCGGGGATGCGTCCGCTGCCGGGCGTCGTCGGTGAAGCCCGGGACGCCTCGGTCCGACCGATCGTCCGGTATCTCTTCGACCGGCCAATGTTGCCGCGGGTCAACGCCCTTCGCGCCGAACTGGGGGTGGCGCGGGTCGGTTCGGTCGACGACTTCATGCGGCGCGCGCCGCTGCTGCTGGCCGTCGGCGGTGAGCCCTTCGAATATCGGCACCCCGACTGGGCCGGTCTGGTTCACCACATCGGCGCGTGCGTATTCGAACCCGCGCAGACGGCCACGCCGGACTGGCTCGCCGCGATCGACCGCCCCGTGGTGCTGTTGAACACGTCCTCGATCAGGCAACCCGACGCCGCCCTGGGGCGGATCGCGTTGCGGGCGCTGGCGGACGAGCCCGTCCATGTGGTGGCGACGTTCCCGGCGGGCGTGCCCCCGGACCTCCCGCGGCCGGCCAACGCGACCATCCGCCGCTTCGTCCCCCACGGCGCCGTACTCGAACGGGCCACCTGCGCCGTCACCCACGGGGGGATGGGCACGACGCTCAAAGCCCTCGACCGCGGCGTGCCCGTGTGCGTCGTGCCGTTCGCCCGGGACCAGGCGGAGGTCGCCCGGCGCGTCGAGGTCGCCCGCTGCGGCACCCGGCTGGTGGCCAAAAACCTCACCCCGGCGCGGTTGAGGGCGAAGGTGCGCGCGGCGATGACGATGGTGGACGGCGCTCGTCGGGTGGCTGACGGGTTCGCCGCGACCGGAGGTGTGCAGCGCGGGGCGGACCTGATAGAGCAGCGGGTGCTCGGCTCCGCGACCCGGCGGCCGGTGGGCTAGGCCGGACGGTCGCCGGTCTTGCTCACCGCGCGGCGCCGGCCCTTGGCCGGCGCGCGTTTCCCGTCGGTCTCCGGCGCTTTGGCGGCGGCGTCGAGGCGCGTTTCGAAGGTGGACATCGCCTCCATCATCGCCAGGAATACCCGGTGCGCGGCCACCAGATCGCGATCGGGCACGCCGGCGAGGGCCGTGTGCAGTTCCGAACCGAGTGGGGTGAAGAAGGAGCGGGCCAACGCCATGCCGGATTCTTCGTAGCGGAGCAGCGTCTTGCGCCGGTCGTCCGGATCGGGCTCGCGCCGCAGGTGACCGGAGTCGATCATCCGGTCCACCAGGTAGGTGATCGCGGCGGGCGAGACGTCCAGCCGTTGGCGCAACTGCGCCGGTGTCAACGGCGTCCCGGCCGTTTCGGCGACCATGATGTGCAGCAGGGCGTGCAAGTCGGTGCCGCCGACCTCGTTTTGACGCGCGAAGTGCCGGCCGATGCGATCCGATTGCGCTGTGAGTGCGCGCATGTCGGCCGACATCAGCTTCTCGAGTTCGGCTCGGTCCAATCGCCGATCGGTGGCGCCGCGCTTGGTCACTTACCTGTGTCCTTCTGCAAGATTCGCCGACCAGCGTATCGGCGGCCGCCGCGCGCGGCCCGCTAGCCCCGGTAAGTGTCCCGTATTCGCATCCGTTTGGTCGGGGAATCGGAAGTCCGGGCGGGCGCACGTACCCGGTGATCAGGGCCATGGCCCAGTTCATCAGCGAGTAGCGCCAAGCGCTCCCGTCGATGTTGCCCCGAGGGCGTTGCGCCAGGGGGCGCTTGGCGTACCCGAGCACCTTGCGCTCTCCCGAAAGCGGTCCCAGGTGGTCTCCTCGTCATCGGTTGCCATCGGTCATCCCCACTCTCGTCGCGAGTCAGTCCGCGGGGCGCAGCGCGCCCGGTTTGTGCACCGCGTCCGCGCCGGTCTTGTCGCTACGTACCTTGTACTGAGGCTCGTCGTCGGACGCCCGCACGGCGCGCCCGGCCGCCTCGGTGTCGTGGGTGATTTTTCTTTCGACCGTGCCCCGGACGGTGCTGCCGTGGCTCTTCCACTCGACCTTGTCGCCTTGGTGAAATTCCCTGTCACTCATGTCGCTCCTTCGCTCAACAGTGGGAGGGGGTCGCCGCGCGAGTCGTCCCACCGCGTGCGGTAGCCGTGACATCGCGCGCGATGCCCCCGAACACCACATCGCGGTAGGGCGCCGACGCATTCCAAAAGAGCTGTCCCGCAAGCCCGTACGGCTGGAACAGCGCTCGCTGGCGGTACCAGGAGCCGCCGTCGGCGTCGGGGCTCGTCGACAGCTCCAGCCACAGCCGCCCGGGCAGCGGGATGTCGGCGCGCAACCGGAGCGAGCGGGGCGGGTCGATGCGCTCGACCCGCCACCAGTCCAGCGCCTCGCCTTCGTGCAACTGCGCTCGGTCGAGTGGCCGGCGCCGGGGCCGGACGGCGCCCAGCACACCATTGATCCAGCCGCGCAGGGGCCATTCCAGCGGAAGCGCCGACCAGTTCCGCTCGGTCACCGCGGTTTGGATGGCGCCCCAGAGCGTTTCGGCGTCCGCGCGGCTCTGCCGTTGGCGCACATCCTCATACAGCGAGCCGCCGGCCCACTGCGGGTCGGTGCGCAGGGGCTGCGACGGCGAACCGTTCGTGTCGGCCCGGGCCCAGCGGGTGCGCAAGTCCTTTTCCCGCACGTGCGCCAGGGCCAGCTCGACGGCCTCCTCGTAGTGCGTCAGCCCGCCGTCGGGATCCGGTATGTAGCGGGCGATGTCGTGATTGGCGCACACCACGTCGTTTTCCAGCGACTCCATCAGCGACATGGCGAGCTGGCGGGGCAGGGGAGTGAGCAGGTCGACCCACGGCGCCGAGAGCCGCGGGGTCAACAGGGGCACGGGCACCGTCGGCCGCCGCGGCAGGCCCGCGATCACGGAGTATTTGCGGATCATCTCGGTATAGGTGAAGCGGTCGGGCCCACCGATGTCGAACGGCCGGTTGACCCCGGCGGGCAGGTCGGCCGCGCGGACGAGGTAGTAGAGCACGTCGCGCACGGCGATGGGCTGGACGCAGGTGCGCAACCAGCGCGGGGCGACGATCAGCGGCAGCCGCTCGGTGAGGTACCGCAGCATCTCGAAGCTGGCCGAGCCCGCCCCGATGATGGCGGCAGCGCGCAACTCCACGGAGGGCACGCCCGAGATTCGGAACAGGCGCCCGACCTGCGCCCGCGAAGCCAGGTGATCGGAGAGCTTCTGCCCGTCGGGCGTGATGCCCCCGACGTAGACGATGCGCGACAGGCCGGCCTGCCCCGCGCGCTCGGCCACGTTGCGGGCGGCACGTTCGTCGAAGTCGACGAAGTCGGACCGCATCAGCGAATGCACGAGGTAATACAAGACTTGCTGACCGTGCAGCGCCCGCTGCACCGCGGTCGGGTCGATGACGTCGCCCTGCACGACGTCCACCTGGCCGCGCCAGGCGACGTCGTCGAGTTTCGCGGGATCCCGGGCCAGCACGCGCACCGTGTGGCCGTTGTCGAGCAGCTGGGGGATGAGCCGGGTGCCCAGGTATCCCGTGGCGCCGAATACGACGCAGTGCATCAATTCTCTCCTTTGCGGGTGGTCATCGGGGTGGCGGTGCGGGCGGGATGCCCTCCCCGGACTGCCGCTGTGGCATTCCCGCTGAGCCACCGGCCGAATCGTCCAGGGCGATCCCGGTCGGTTAACTGAATATTTAAGTTTTTCGCCGAACGGCGATGGCGATGTTGTGGCTCGCGCGTGAACGCGTGTCAATCAACGGCTTCGCGTGACGGAGGATCAGACCGCCCTGAGCTGTTTTTTGGTGGCCCTGCGCAGTTGGATGATCCGCGCGGCACCCACCAGCACCGTGGTGGTCGCGCCGGCCACCGCCGCCAACAGGTAGCCCACCCCCACGGGCAAGCTCCAATGGAACCCGAGGAAGTGCACGGTGATCGATTCGGTGTTCTGGGCGACGAAGATCAGCAGAACGATGAGGATGATCAGGCCGAAGACCAGGGCCCACCACGCGGCCGCCAGCCGGGTGAACGATCGAGAGGACGGCTCGGCGGAGCCGCGCGGCTTAGTGCTCATGCTGGTGACTAGCCCGCCGCGCGGAGGGCCAAACGGGCGACCCCCGGCGTTTAATCCGCCAGTTGTGGGGTAACTGGCTCGCAATGACTGTAAGGGAGATGCCGGAGCGTGTCTGGCGAGGCCGGCGCAAGGTGATGCGGCTGCAGCGAGACTTGTGGCTCGCGCAGCTGGCCCTGTGGCCGATGGTGATCCTGGTGGCCGTCGTGCTTTCGGCGGTCGCTTGGGCATTGTGGCAACGCAAATCCCGTCGGCGTCAACCCGAAGCGGTGCCGCCCCTCACGGATCCGTCATGGGGCGGCACGCCGCCCGATCGGGCCGGCCTGGGCGGCTGAGCGCGCCTCGCGAACACGCTCCAGGAGACGGCGGCGGACAGGAACGCGAAGGCCTGCGCGACGCCGACGCGGCCGGACGGGACGAAAAGGCCCGCGACATAACGGTCGACGAAGCCCGCGGTCGGCAGGGGATCCATCTCGGCGCGGCGCCGTGCCCACGATTCCAGCGCTGTCAGCGGGCAGGGCAACTCGAGCGCCACGACGGCGGCGCCCCACGCGACGGCCGCCCGGTGCAGCACGATGGTGCGCGGCCACCGCAGCGCGAGGAAGCCACCGGCCGGCACGTAGGCCAGGTAGGCCAGGTGCACGCCGACGGTCACCACGACGGCGGCGACGTACCCCTTGCGCATGGTCGAGCCGTCACCCGAGGCCGGCACGCACCTGGTAGCGCCGCTCGGCGTAGGCGAGGTCGTCGCGCCAGAGCCGGTTGGCCGCGAAGCGCATGAGCGGCGTGATCAGGGGTGCGGCCCGGGACGCCCGCCTGAACCCGGGACGGTCGGAATGCGCGATGGTGGCCTCCAGCACCGCGGTGCGGGGGTGGCCGTCGGGGCCGGAACCGATTGGCGTGGCATGGGTTTCGACGGTGCTGCCGGTTCCTTCGCCGTCCACGATGCGCATCACGATGGTGCGCGCCTCCGGGCAGCTGAATTCCGCCACGACGGGGACGCCCACGGGACCCATCCGGAAGGTCACCGCCACCAGGAAACGGTCGGCGTCTTCGGTTGGCGTGGTGAGCACTTCGAGCCGGGTGAAGGAATACGGGTGAAACCATGCGCCGTGCCAGGGGTCCAGCCGGTTGGCGATGATGTCGGCGGGCTCGCACACGCCCGCCATGCGGGCCACGGCGGCCACGGTCTCACCGACCGGCCGGGCCGGGATCACCGGCTTGTCCAGGGGGGCCTCCCCGCCCACGTGATCGAGCCGCACCCACGCCAGCGTGCCGTCGTCGTGGCTCGGCAGCGGGGTCCAGCCGAATTCCCGCGAGTGACCGTCCAGCGCCAGCCCGTGCCATCGGCAGATCAGGGTGCCGCCGTGTACGGTCCCGGTCGCCAGATCGGCCCCCAGGTGGGGGCAACTGCGGGGACCCACACAGAGCCGGCCCTGCTGGTCGCGCCAGGCGACGACCTCGACGCCGGCGACCCGCGCGCCGAACGGCCGCCCGGCGCGCACGGTCGCGCTGCCGGCGAACGCGAACCAGTTCCCGGTCGGCTTCTGCTGCGCCCGCCGCAGCGCGGCGTCGATGATGGCGGGTTGTGCGTCCCGATAGGTCGGGCGCTGCTCGGCCCACGACGTGCGCGGGATCACCTGCAGCGGCCAATCTTTGGGCCGAGCGGCCGGCCACAGGTGCTGCAGCTGTTCGCGGATCTTCATCGTTCGGCGGGTCCTTCACGGGTGGCGAGCCATCGCAACGCGGGTGACCGGCCGCGGGTGGGTACGGTGACCAACGGGTGCCCGGCCAACCCCCATCTTCTCAGCAAATGGTTCGCGGCGCACCAACCTGTGGTGGCCGCGCGCTCCATGAGTGCCACGGGCAGGTCGACGCGGACGGCGTCGCCGGCCAACAGCAGGCAGGGTTGCGGCGTGACCACTTTCGGCCGCCGCGCATAGGACCCGGGTGAGAACAGTGGGCAGTCGCTGCGGTGCAGCAACCGCTCGGAAACGATCTGCGCCGCCGCGGTTTCCGGGTATACCTTGTGCAGTTGGCGCAGGGCGGCCGCGCGGGACGGCGCGGCGTCGAGGGCGTAGGAGTGCAACTCGACGACGGACCCGTGGTGCGTGCGTGACCACTCGGCGGCCTCCCGTTCGTAGCGCTCCAGGACGCTGATGTTGTCCAGCGGTTCGTGTCCGGACGTACCCAGAAAGGCCGGGCGCCCGGCGGAGACGGGCCGGTCGAGCCACAACCGGTGCACGGCGAACGGCGGTGCGGTGCGCTGTTGCGCGATCTGTGCGCGCCAGTCGTCGGTGCCCAGCCCCGTCGATGCGCCCACGACGCGCTGCAAGCCGGCCACGTCGGTGGCCAGCACGACGGCGTCCGCCTCCGCGGCGTCACCCGAATCGGTGTGCACCCGAAACGGCTTCGTCGCTGCTACGTCGATGCGCGAAACGCCCGTGCCCAATCGGAAGTTCACGTCCCGCGCCTCGAGGTAGCGGCGCAGCGGCTGCCAGAGGGCGGTGTCGTAATTCGATGTGGGAACGTCGAAGATGAGGCCTTCGGACGACCCGAGGAAGTAGATGTGGAACATGGTGGCCAACTCGGCGGCGGACAGCTTGGCGGGGTCGGCGAAGAAGCTGCGGGAAAAGACCTCGAACGCCAGATGCCTTGCGGCCGCGGGAAAGCGAATGCTCTTCAGGAACGTCGCGGCGTCGAAGTGGTCGAGACGCTCGTAGATGCCGGGCACCGACACCGCGGCCAGCGGCGCGGCCGCGCGCGCGTCGATCGCAAGGAAGTCGCGAAGGCGAAACGTCGGGCTGCGTGCGGCGAAGGCCACCGCGTTCCACGGCGGGGTGCGCGGCAGACCCCGGAAGGTGTCGCGCCGGCCCGCCCCGTCGATGAGCGGATAGTCGTCGACGGGCGTGAGCATCCGCAAGTGCGGATCGATGCGCCCGAGCAGGGCTCGCAGGTTGTAGTACTGCCGGAAGAACGCGTGGAAGCCGCGATTCATCGCGAGATCCACCCCGTCCTGGCGTTCGGTCCAGCCGCCCACCCGCCCGCCGAGGTAGTCCTCGCGCTCGATCACCTCGACGGCGACGCCGCGTTCGGCCAGCCCGGTGGCGGCGGTCAGTCCCGCGATGCCGCCCCCGACGACGACCACCCGGGGGCGCGACCCCAAGGCGGCGGCATCTGGCAAACCGGTTGGCGCGGGCAGGGTTTCGCGCCGGCGGTCGGTCCCGAAGGCGTTCATGCCGGCGCGTCCGCCAGGAAGGTGTGCACGATGTTGGCCTCCCAGCCGGGCATCGTTTCGCTGTGCACCGCGGTGAAGCCCGCGTCGGCGAGGCGGGCGCGGAATCGGGTTGCGCCGTCGAACTCCAGCACGCTGCGCCACAGGTAGCGGTACAGCGCCGCGTCCCGGGTGCGCCACCAGCCGGCGGGAATGATGATCCCCCAGCACACGGCATGCCAGATGCGGGTGGCGGCGGCGGAGTCGCGCACCGAGTATTCGTGCACCGCCAGGGTGGCGCCGGGCCGCAGCAGGGTCCGGAGTTTCCGCAGTTGACCGTCCCGGTCGGCGAGGTTGCGGATCAGGTAGGCGGCCAGGATGCCGTCGAACGGTCCGGTGATGCCGTGCTCTGCCAGCTGCTCGACGGGGGTGTGCACGAAGTGCACCGAGGGCGGCCAGTCCTTCGCGGCCGCCGCGTCGAGCATCCCCCGCGAGGCGTCGACGGCGACGATCTCGGCCTCCGGGGCCACGGCCAGCAGCGCGGCCGTCGAGGCGCCGGTGCCGCACCCGGCGTCGAGCAGCCGTAGACCCTTGCCGCGGTCGCGGATTCGCATGCGGCGGGCGGAGAGCAGCAGTTGCTCATGGTAGCCGGGGCTGGCGCCCACCAGCCGGTCGTATTCCGTCGCACCCGCGTCGAAAGCGGCCGACAACCGGTCGGGGCTGGGTCCGGCTTCACCGACGCGCACGGTGACGTTCCCATCCCAGCAGCACCGCGGTGGCCAGTGCGAAGCCGAACAAGAAATCCTCGACGGGGATGTCGAACGGGAAGCGCAGGCCGCTGATCTGGCGGGGGGCGTAGCTGACGATGGGGGCGCTGAGTTTGGTCAGCCAGCCGTCGACCGGGATCTGGAAGCCGAGGACGATCAGCATGGACAGCCAGTAGGCCGGCCGGCGGAAGAGTCCGGTCCGCAGCACCGCCAATTCCACTGCGCAGACGGCGAAGACGGCCGCCACGGCCGGCACCGTGTAACCCAGGCCGGTCATCGGCGGTGGACCCTGTCCAGGATGGTGCTGACGGCGTTGTAGGTCAGCAGCGCGCAGATCGGGATGACGATGAAGAACAGCGCTTCTTCGATGGGCACCCCGAACGGGATCTCGAGGCCGGTGATGTAGGCGGGGTTGTAGGCCCACACGTGCGCGGCGATCGCGATCTCGTCCCAGATCAGGAAGACGGCGGCCACGGGCAGAACCGCCTTGGCGAGCCGCCGCCACTGCCGGTAGACGCCGGGGCCGAAGAGTTCCAGGGGCGCGGTGATCGCCAGACATGCGGCCAGAACCAGCAGGTATTGCCAGCGATCGGTCATGCGGCCCCCGGGCGATCCGAAACACCGGGCGAACTATTGCGCGCCCGCCACGAACGTAACAGCCCGATCCCGGCGACCTGCAGTCGTCGGGCCTTGCCGACGGTGGCCCGGTGATTGAACACCGCGAAGCCGCTTTCCTCGATGCGGTCCAGGATCTCCGAGTACAGGATGGCCGCGGCGCTCACACACGGTTGCGAGCGGGGGCTGAGCATGGCGATGCCCGCTTCGGCGAAGCGGTAAGTCTCGCGGGTGATTTCGTGTTGGGCGGACAACGCCTTGCGGACCCGCGGGTCGGTGCGGCGGTGCTGGTGACACCAGGTCAGCAGCTCGCGGTCGACGCCGTGGGCGGCGAGTTCGTCGGCGGGCAGGTACACGCGGTGCCGCAGCAGGTCCTCGTCGATGTCACGCAGGAAGTTGGTGAGCTGGAACGCCCTGCCCAGCGCGGCGGCGTAGGGCGCGGCCTCCTCGACCGGCACCACGGTTCCCAGCACCGGAAGCACCTGCAGGCCAATGGCTTCGGCGGATCCACGCATGTAGAGGTTGAGCGACTCGCGGTCGGGATAGTCGGTGACCGTCAGATCCATTCGCATCGACGCCAGGAAGTCGTCGAACAACTCGGTGCCGATCCGGTACCGGCGCGCGGTGTCGGTGACCGCGGCCAGCACGGGATCGTCGAGGTGGTCCCCGCCGGAGAAGAATCGGTCGGCCAATTCCTGCAGTCGCTGGGCACGGATGTCGGTGCGCAGGTGCGGGTCCAGGTCGTCGAGGATGTCGTCGGCATAGCGCGCGAAACCGTAGAGGGCGTGCACCGCCGGCCGTTGGTCGGGCGCCAGCAGCCGGGTGGCCAGGAAGAAGGTACGGCCGTGGGCGGCGTTGAGTTCGCGGCAGCGCCGGTACCCCTCGCGCAGGCGCGGGTCCTCGATTCCGGCCGCGTCCAGCTCACTGCGGATCATGTCAGCCCGGCTCCCATGTCGTGGTGCGTCGCCATCCGAGTGGCTCGGCCGGCGCCGGGGCCCGTGATGCGGTCGGCCGCCAACCGGCCCGAGATCAGCGTGGTGGGGACACCGACGCCGGGCACCGTCGACGACCCGGCGAGCACCGCGTTGTCGACGCCGCGGACCATGTTCGCGGGCCGGAACGGACCGGTCTGCCCGAACGTGTGGGCCAGCGCGAACGGGCTGCCCGCGGCCATGCCCTGCCGCGCCCAGTCGGCGGGCGTTACCACGTCCAATACCGTTGCGTCGTCGGGCAATCCGGGCAGCAGCCGTGCCGCTACATCGCCGATGAGGTCGTCGACGTAGCGGGCCGCGGCGCTGTCCCAGTCGACCCGCCCGCGGTCCAGATTCGGCGCCGGGGCGAGCACGTAGAGCAGGTCGCGCCCATTCGGGGCGAGTGCCGGGTCGCTCGCCGTCGGCCGGGTGACCAGCAGGGATGGATCCCGCATCAGCTGTCCGTCGCGGATGATGTCGGTGAACGTCTGGTCCCAGGACTCGCCGAACAGGATCGTGTGGTGCGCCGTGTCGGACGCGACGCGACGGCAGCCCAGGTGCGCCACGACCGCCGACGGTGCCGCCCGTAGCCGGACGGGGCGACGCGGTGCGCGGCCCAGCAATTCGTAGGTCTGCGGCAGTTCGGTGGTCAGCACCACCGCGTCGCAGGCGATGGGATCGAGGCGATCGGTTCGCACGGCGCTGACCCGCCCGCCGGCGCGGTCCAGCCCGGTGACCGTCGCGTCGTAACAGAATTGCACCCCCGCGTCCGCGGCCGCCTTGGCCAGCGCATCCGGGAGCGCGCGAACGCCACCGCGCGGAAAGAACACGCCCGCGATCGTGTCCATGTAGGCGATGACCGCATACACGGCCAGGGCGTCTCGCGGCGCCACGCCGGCGTACAGCGACTGGAACGTGAAGACGCGCTGCAGCCGCGGGTCGCTGAGGTGGCGTTTGACCATGCGGTCCCACTTGCGGAATCCGCCGATCGCGGCCAGGCGCGCCAGTTGCGGCGTGAGCAACGACAACGGCGAATCGAAATTGGCGGCGATGAACCCGTCGAATTCGATCCGGTACAACCGTGTCAGCCACTCCCGCAGCCGCCGGTAGCCCGCTGCCTGCCCGAAGCCAGCGAACTCTTCGATGGCGGTTGCCATCCGCTCGGCGTCGGTGTGCACGTCGAGCGCGCTGCCGTCGGCGAACATCGCCCGGTAGGCCGGGTCGAGCGGCAGCAGCTCCAGCCGGCCCGATCGGCTCTGGCCCACGGCCGCGAAAGTCTCGTCGATGATGTCGGGCATCGTCAGCACCGTCGGACCGGTGTCGATGCGATAGCCGTTGATGTCGAGCCGGCCCGCCCGTCCGCCCGGCCAGGGCTGGCGCTCGACCACGGTGACCGCGCGCCCGCGGCCGGCCAGGTGCAGTGCGGCCGACAGTCCGGCCAGTCCGGCTCCGATCACCACCACGCGGTCGCCGCGTCCTTCGATGGTCCGCATGTCAGCATGCTCCCAAACTTGTGGCGCTCATTCGGCGCGATCCGTGCAGGCAATCGCCATGTGGTCCAACGCCGCGCGGACCGGCTCGGCGATCGGCGCGTCGCCGAGGTGCTCGCGCGCGGCGGCGACGCGGTCGCTGATCATCTGTTCGATCATCTCGACGGCCCCGCTCGCCACGATCAACGCCTTCCACCGGCCGATCGCCTCGTCGTCGAGCGCACGGCCCGTCATCAGGGCGGTCAGTTCGGCGCGGGCCGGTGCATCGGCCAGCTGATGGGCGGTCACCACGAGGCTGGTCGCCTTGCGCTCCCGCAGATCTCCCGCGCACGGCTTGCCCGTGGTCGCCGGCGATCCGAAGACCCCGAGCACGTCGTCGCGGAGCTGGAACGCCTCTCCGACGGCGGCGCCGTAGCGGCCGAGCTGCGTCACCGTCCGGTCGTCGCAATCCGACATCGCCGCGCCGATTTCCAGCGGTCGCCGCACGGTGTAGTTGCCCGACTTGCGCCGCGCCACGTCCAGTACGGCCTCGAGCGAAGGCATCTGCCGGACATCGCTCGTCAAGTCCGCGAACTGACCCACGGCCAGCTCGGTGCGCATCGTGTCGTAGCGCGGCCACGCCCGGTGCAGGCGCGTGCTTTCGACCCCGCTCTCGCGCAGCATCTGCTCGGACCAGATCAGGCAGAGGTCGCCCAGCAGGACGGCCGCCGATTCGCCGAACCGCCGCGACGACCCGGACAGGCCGCGTTCGCGGTGCCAGTGGGCGAAACGCAGGTGCGCCGACGGGCGCCCGCGCCGCTCGGCCGAACCGTCCATGACATCGTCTTGCAGCAGCGCGAACACGTGCAGCAGTTCGAAACTGGCCGCCGCCCGCAACGCCGCCTCACCCGGCGCGGCACCGCAGAGCCATCCCAGGTACACGAAGGTCGACCGCAGGCACTTGCCGCCGGAAACGAAGGACATCAGGATGTCGCCGGCAGCATCGACGCGGGTGTCGTCCAGTTCGCGGCGGCGCGGCCCGACGAAGCCGACGAGTTGGGCGAGGATCCCGTGCCGCAGGCGGGAGCGCCACTCGTCGAAGTGGCCGATGTCCGGCCATTCCGCCGCGATTGCCGGCGACTCGGTGGCGGGTGTCAACGACAACGCACCCATCTTCGCCACGCGCTCCCTCCTGGACGGCTTGGCATTCCCAGGCTAGGACGGCGCAAACACGCTCGCCCGTCGCCGCCGCCCGGACGGGCAAAACGGCGCCGACGGCCGGCACGCCCGCACCGGCCAGCCCACCCTGAGATGCCACTATCTTCAATAACTTAAACATTAACTTACTGAACATCATCGCGCTTGGCCAGACCTGCGGGCGATTTCAGGGCGCCGCGACCGTCGTGGCCTCACGCCGGTATCACGAAGCGCCGCGCCGGTCGGTTCAGTCAATTAACCATTAACCAACTGAAAGATCCCAGGGTTCGGGGATATGCTCACATCGTTATGGAAGCTGATGGGCAGCGCCCGCGCCGTGCGGCGCTGGAATCGCTGATCTCGGCGGATCTGCGGGAGATAGCGACCGAATCCGATCAGATCGGCCGGTGGTTCGCGATGGACCATCGTCTGCGCCCCAACGACTTCCGGGCCTTGATGTACATCATGGTGGCAGAGACGGCGGGACGGCCGATGACCTCCGGCGACCTCAGTCAGCGGATGGGGCTGTCCGGTTCGGCCATCACCTACCTGGTGGACCGACTGATCGATTCCGGCCACATCCGCCGCGATTCACACCCCGACGATCGCCGTAAGGTGATCCTGCGGGCCGGTGAGTCCGGCCTGTCCACCGCCCGGTCGTTCTTCACCCCGCTGGGCGACCACACGCGGTTTGCCCTCGAGCAGCTGCCGGACGCCGACTTGGTCGCCGCCCACCGGGTGCTCGGCGCGGTGGTCCACGCGATGCAGCGGTTTCAGGGCGAGCTGGGCGGCGCCCGGCATTGATCGGCGGCCGTTGCCCGGCGCTACCCGCCCGTCATCGTGCGGGATTTTCGGCCCGTTTGGCGGCGTTGCGGCCGGGTACTCGCGGCGCAGTATCCGACAAGATCCCTCGGATGGACGTGCGGGGTGGTGGGGCCCAATGGAAGCGGTCAGCCGCCGGTGCGGTCGCCTGGCGATCGTCTTCGCGTTCGCGGTGTTGGCGGTCGCAGCCCCGGGCCGGGCGAGCGCCGACCCGGGCATCACGGTGTTTCCCGGTATGGAGATCCGTCAAGGCGCCACGGTCTGCATGGTGGGTTTGGTGGAGCCCCGGTTGCGGGTCGCGGTCACCAGCGGTCAGTGCGGGAGCGGGGAATCGGACGTCACCGACCATGACGGAAACCCGGTGGGCACGGTGGTGCTCGCCCGACGCCAGGCCGCCGACGACGCCGCGGCGGGCGGGGCGATGCTGCCGGTCGAGTACGAAGTCATCGCGCTGGCGCCCGCGGCGACCGCCTCCGATGTCCTGCCGACTGGCCGGCAACTGAGCTCGGCGCCGGGCCTGCGCGCGCAACCCGGCCTGCCCGTGTGTCAGTTCCGCAGGGCGGTCGGCCAGCGATGCGGCTCGATCGGCTCGGTCCGCGATGGCCGTTTCACCATCGCCGACGTGGCCGTGGACAGCCGCGACTTCGGCGGTCCCGTCTATGCGCTGACCGACGACAACGGGGCCGTGATCGTGGGGTTGTTCGAGGGCATGTGGGGAGCGGCGCCGGAGATGGAGTCGTGGCAGGCCGTGATGCAGCAGGTCTACATCGACGGTCGGTCGCGTGACCAGCAGCAGCGACCGCACGTGGAGGCGCGCATGATCGCCGCGCGGGTGCCCGCTTGACCGCCGCGGCGCGCTAGCTAGCGCGGTATCGGAGCCGCGGCATCGCGTTTCCCCCGCCCGGAAACGGGAATTCGCGGCCGGTGAGCGTTTCCGATCTCGTCGCGTTGCCCTTCCAGTGGGGCTCGGCAATCCGGGGCAAACGGTTGTTTCATCCCATCGGAGTGTTGGCGGAAGGATTCGTCGAACGTTCCGCCCCCGCAGCCGAGGGCCTGCCCATCTCGTCGTCCGGCGTTGTGGCCAGGATGTCGAAAGCCAGTGGCACCCCGGGGGCCTTGCCCGACTTCATCGGCCTGGCCTTCCGGGTGACACCGCCGCAGGGGAGGGGACCGTGGGACATTCTGGTGGTCTCCTCGGGTTCGGGGGTGCTCTCCCGAGCGCTGGCGCTGCGGCCCGCCCTGTCGTGGAGCGGGCAGGTGTTGACCACCTTGATGCCGTTGCACTATCAGGGCGACAACTGGTGGCTCAGGGCGCGGATCCTCAGCCAGATCGACGGCCTCGGCCTTTCGCTGGACAGTGTCCGCACGCGGCTGCAGGGCGACACGATCGAAGTGTCGCTCGATCAGGCTTGCGGCAGAGGCGATTTCACCCCTCTGGGTCGCCTCACGCTGACCCGCGTCCTCGATCCGGAGCGGGCGGGCGACGTGTCGTTCGACCCGGTGCTCAACACGGCGCCCGGACTGAGCCTGCACCCGCGGTGGCTCGCCGATCTGCGGGCCCGGGCCTACCGGCGGAGCCGGCACGGGCGAGACGCGGAGTAGGAGGGGTCGTCGTGTCCAAACGAATCGTCGTCACCGGGGCCAGCGGCAACGTGGGAACGGCGTTGCTGCGCCGGCTCGTCGGGGACGGTCACGACTATGACATCGTGGGTATCAGCCGGCGGCCACCACCGCAGGAGGGCGTGTACGCCCGTGCCGATTGGCACCAGGTGGACCTGGCCGAGCCGGGCGTGGAAATCCAGCTGCACAGGATCTTTCGCGGCGCCGCGGGTGTGGTCCATCTGGCCTGGGGGTTTCAGCCCACCCGTAACACCCGGTACCTGGATGCGGTCGCCATCAACGGCAGTTCTGCGGTGCTGAGCGCGGCCCACAACGCCAAAGTGCCCCATCTGGTGCACATGTCGTCGGTGGGCGCCTACGCACCCGGCCGCTACGGGGAGCGGGTCGACGAGACGTGGCCGACCGCCGGGATCAGGTCATCGGCCTACAGCAGGGCGAAATCCGCGGTGGAGAAGATGCTGGACGGCTACGAGGATCGCAATCCCGACGGTGTCGGCATCACCCGGATGCGGCCCGGCTTCATCGGGCAGCGCGACGCCGCGATGGGACTGCGGCGATACATTCTGCCGGCCTACGTCGATCCTCGATGGGTGCGGTGGCTACGGGTGCTGCCGCTCGACCGCGGCCTTGCGATTCCGATGGTGCACGCGGACGACGTCGCGGACGCGTGCGTGCGGGCCGTCGAGCGCTGCGCGCTCGGCCCGTTCAACCTTGCCGCCGAACCGCCGGTACACCGCGGGGAGCTCGCGGAAGCGTTGCGCGCCTGGCCCGTTCACGTCCCGGCGGCCTTGCTCGGGTTGCTGGCCGACGCGTCGTGGCGAACGCGGCTACAGCCCATCGATCGAGGCTGGCTGGACCTGATGTTCTCCGTGCCGTTGTTGGACACGCAGCGCGCGCGCACCGTGCTGGACTGGTCGCCGCGATGGCGGTCCGCCGAAGTCGTGGCCGACGTCATCGAAGGGTTCCTCAACACGTCCGGCACGGCGAGCCCGGTACTGGATTCGCGGTCGTTCGCCGACGCGGTCGCCCGTGACGCGTCCGCGGGGCCGCTCACCGTTCGGCCGGTGCCGTGAGGCGTCACGGCAGAGTGGTGATGGTGCCCGCCGTCTCGAGTTCGGTGTAATAGCTGCCGCCCGGGTAGAAATCGGGTGTGGTCGTTCCCGCGATCATGTCGGCGATCCAGCCTCGGGTCAGACCCCATACCGCCGCGACGTTGTCCGGTTTCGGACGTCCGCACACCAGGTTTTCGTAGCCGGGCGAGGAGGGGCCCAGCGCGTCACCGTGGGCCCCGGTCGTGAGGTTCACCCCGTGAAACGGCCGGTCCGACAGATACCGTTCGATCGCCTTGGTGCCGCGCCGGAAGTAGTTGCAAAGCAGATGCGGCGACGCCGTCGCGTAGATGGGCAGCGCGGTGGTCGCCAGGCCCGCCAGCGCCTCGTCGGTATTCGATCCGATGAACGATTTCACGCCGTCTTCGCTGACGATGCCGCGCAGTTGGGTGAAGGCTGCCGGGTAGCCGGTGTGCAGGCGCTCGGCGACGTATTCGACGGCCTCCGCCCCCGCCGAATGTCCCACGAATACCAGCCTGTCGGGTAGCGGGGTCACGGGCCGGCCTACGGTCTGTGCTGCGGCCGCGAAGGACGTCGCCAACGCGCCGTTCGGGTCTTCCCTGTGGGCGAAGACATCGGCGATATCGGCCAGGAAGCCTCTGTTGTCGACGAGGTGCTCGACGGTGCAGCCGAGCGGGCTGAGGGTGGACAGCGTGGTCGCCATCACCAGGTAACCGCTGTCGGCCAGTTCGGTGGCGAAGGCCGACCATACTTTCTTGCCTTCGACGAAGCCGTGCTGTAGCCAGATCAGTGCCGGCGGTGGCGTGTTCGGGAAGTACCAGGTCGTCGGTATCGCCCGGGTCGCGCCCGCGCACGCGACTTCGGTCGTGCTGTCGGCTTGAGTCGACTCGGCCCGGGCGGCGTGCGGGGCGAGCGACGTGGCGGCCACCGCAACGATGCCCAGCATGGCGGCACCGGCCCGACGGCCAAGCCGCACCAGCGCACCCGAGATCATTCAAAAATTGAACCATTTTGCGGTGAAGAACGGGCTTGATCAGCTCAAAGGCAAGACCGGATCTACCGATCCCGCTCCCGCCCCAGCAGGTGGCGAAGGGCCTGTTCCAGGTCGGGCTGGCGGAACCGATGCCCGGCCGCGGTGAGCTTCTGCGGGAGCACCCGCTGGCTGGCGCACGCGAGTTCGCGTGCGCCCTGCGCGCCGAGCAGCAGCGTGGGCCCCAGCGGCGGCACCGGCAACACCGCGGGCCGGTGCAGCACGCGAGCCAGTGTGGCGGTGTACTCGCTGTTGCGCACGGGTTGCGGGGCAACGGCATTCACCGCTCCCGACAGGGCTGGGTCCCACAGCGCGCGGTGATAGATGTCGATGAGGTCGTCGACCGAGATCCAGGACAGCCATTGCCGGCCGTCGCCGAGCCGCCCGCCCAGCCCCGCGCCGAACAACGGACGCATCAGCTTCAGCGTGCCGCCGCGCGGGGACTGCACGATGCCGGTGCGCACCCGCACGACCCGCAGCCCGGCCTGCTCGGCCGGCGTGGTCGCCGCCTCCCAGTCGGCGACCACGCCGGCGAGAAAACCGTCGCCGCGCTGGCTCTCCTCGGTCAGAAGATCGTCGCCGCGGTCGTACCCGTAGTAGCCGATCGCCGACGCGGAGACCAGCACCGATGGCCGGTGCGAGGCGCGGCCCAGCGCTTCGGCGAGTAACCGGGTCGGGCCGATCCTGCTGTCGCGGATGGCCTTTCGATGCTTCTGGGTGAACCGCCCCGCGATCGAGGCGCCCGCCAGATGGATGACCGCATCCACCCCGTCGAACAGGTCCGGCGCCGGGTCGTCGGGATTCCACTGCCGCTCGTTCTCGCCGCGCGGGTTGCGCCGGACCAGCCGGATGACGCGATGGCCGCCGGTGCTCAGGAACGCCGTCAACGCCGAACCCACCAGACCCGACGCTCCGGTGACGGCGACGGTCGCCGACGCCAGCCCGTTCTCGGCGGCCAGCCGGTGCGCGGCCAGATCGTCGGCCAGCTGCCGGTGCCGGTAGGTGAACATCGGGCGCAGCAACGACCCGGGCACCGGCGTGTCAACCCGGTCGATGACCCTGGTACGGCCGCCGCCGAGGTCTTCGAAATCGTGGGTGTGCCGCCAGCGCACGGCGGTTCGTGCCGGCAGCGCCGCGAGCCCGTCCCCGCCGATGGCGTCGACGAAGCGCCGCGGGGGGTCGTAGCCGTCCGCCTGGTGGACGGCGACCCAGCGCAGCCCGCCTGGTAACGCCAGCGTGGCCCGCCCGTCCTCGAGCGAGGCGGCCTCCGTGACCAGCCGCATGGGCTGCCACGGCGGCGACAGCCGGGCGAAGGCCCCCGGCCTGCCATGCCAGGCGAAGACGTCGGTGATCGGCGCGTCGACGACGCTCGAATATTCCAGCCCCATACTGCAGGTTAACGGTTGGGCAGGGCGTGCTCGATGATCGGCATCCGCGGCTGGGGCTGCCGCTCGCCGCGCTTGGCCGCCAGGTACACCTGCGCGGTCTCCGTGGCCACCGTCTTCCAGTCGAAGGCCGAGGTGAGCCGTTCGCGGGCGGCGCGGGCGCGCCGCTGCGCGGCGTGCGGATCGTCGAGCACGACCCGCACGGCGGACGCCAGCCCGGCGACGTCGCGGGGCGCACACGACACCCCGGTCTGGCCGTTGATCACCGCCTCGCCCAGCCCGCCGATGTTCGACGTCACCAGCGGCGTGCCCGCCGCGGCCGCCTCCAGCGCGACGATCCCGAACGGCTCGTAATGGCTGGGCAGCACCGCCGCATCGGCCCGATGCAGCACGGCGAGCAGCCCGGCGTGGTCGAGGTGCCCGACGAACCGAGTCGCCTTGAGCACCCGATGCTTTCGCGCCTGCTCGACGAGCCAGCCCTGCTGCGTGCCCTCCCCGGCGATCGTGAGCGTGGTCCCGGGATGGGTGCGCCTGATCTTCGGCAGGGCGGCGATGACGTCGTGCACGCCCTTTTCGTACTCCAGCCGCCCGAGGTAGAGCAATTCGGCGGGGCCGGAGCGCGGTCGCCGCTCCGCGAAGGGCCAACGGGCTGCGTCAATACCGTTGCGGATGACGGTGATTCCGGCCAGACCGGGACCGAAGAGTTCGGTGATCTCGTCGGCCATCGACGCCGAACACGTGATCAGCGAATCGGATTCGCGCACCAACCACGACTCGACGGCGTGCACCTGACGGCTGATCGCGCCGGAAACCCAGCCGGAGTGCCGTCCGGCCTCGGTGGCGTGGATGGTGGAAACCATTGGCACGTCGTAGAACTGGGCGAGCGCAATGGCCGGGTGGGCCACCAGCCAGTCGTGCGCATGCACCACGTCGGGACGCCACGGCCGGCTGGTGCCCCGCTTCTTCAGCGACAGCCCGGCGCGGATCATGGAATGGCCCATCGCCAGCGTCCACGCCATCATGTCGGCGGCGAAGGAGAATTCGTGCGGGTCTTGCGCGGCGGCGATCACCCGGACACCGTCGACCACCTCGTCGGACGACGGGTGCGTGCTGGGGTCGGTGCCCGACGGATGGCGCGACAACACGACGACCTCGTGACCCGCCGCGGCCAGCGCGGTGGACAGGTGGTGCACGTGCCGGCCCAGCCCGCCGATCACCACCGGCGGGTACTCCCAGGACACCATCAGGACCTTCATCGGCTATCCCTCTACCGGCGGCCGAGAGTCCCCAAAATGCCAGCCGCGGCGGCGTGTCGCCGTACAAACACGGTCGCTCGCGGGGGAAGCAACGCTCATCGCGGCAGCCTGCGCGCGTCCAGGGCGCCGAACAGGCCGTCGGCGCGGTTCCACCCGTCGGCCAGCCGCCCCGCGGCGTCGCGCCGCCCGGACGCCAGCGCCCCGGCGATCTCGCGGGTCGCGTGGGCGTGCAGGTGGGCGCGGTAGCGCGCGTAGTCGGCGGCCGAATCCTTGCTCACCATGAACGGCCAGTCGCTGGACACCGTGAGCAGGGTCTCGCGCAGGATCTGGTCGGCCACGTGATCGCGGGGCAGCGGCCCGTCCAGCGACGCCCGCTGCGCCAGCGCCTTGTCGACCGTGCTCAGCGCCGTGTCCACGACTTCGGTGTTGAGCTGGACGAGATCGGCCACCTTGTCGCCCGCCCACACCTGCCAGTCCTTGCCCGAGCCCCACGAGCTGGGCGGCAACGCCACCGCGGACCCGACGAACCCGTCGGCGATGGCGTCGGTCAACGTGCCCACCCGCACGCCCGCCGCGGGCAGCGCCCGCAGCACCCGCGCCAACCACGTCGGCCCCTCGTACCACCAGTGGCCGAACAGCTCCGTATCGAACGCGGCGACCACGTGCGCCGGCCGCCCGATCCGCTCGGATTCGCTCGCCAGCCGGTCGCGGACCACCCCCACGAAGTCGTCGACGTGCATGTCGACGGCGTGGTCGGCGCGCTCGGGATCGTAGGGCGCCTTGGCATCCGAGGGCACGTTGCGTCCGGTCACCCGCGCCGGCTTCAGCCCGGTGAGGTGGTCATAGGTGTGGAAGTCGCGGTAGGCGGCATGGCCGGGATAGCCCGACTTGGGCGACCAGACCCGATAGCTCACCTGGAGGTCGCGTCCGAAGGCGACCACGTCGGTGTCACCGACGGGCCGGCCCAGCGCGGTGTCGCCGTGCAACGACGGGCCGTCGACCATGAAGTGGCTGACGCCCGCGGCCGCGTAGTCGCGTTCCATGCCGGGGGCGTAGGCGCATTCGGGCGCCCAGATCCCGCCCGGGCGATGGGCGACCCGCTGCTGCGCGTCGGCCAGCCCCTCGCGCAGGGCGAACTCGCGAAGCCGCGGCGTGAGCAACGGCTGGAACGGGTGGGCGAGCGGACCGCCGAGCAATTCCACCGTGCCGGCGTCGATCAGGCGGCGCAACAGCGGACTACCGCCGTGCCGCCAGTGGGTGGCGAACTCGTCGAGCGCCTGATCGGCGTCCGCGCACTCGCGAATTCCCAAGGCGCGCAATGCCTCAGGCGTGCACGCCTGGTAGCCCGCCGACTTCGACCGGGGAACCGACCGCACGCTGGCGGCCTCGGCCGCACGCAGTCGCCAGTTAGCCAGCCAGTGGTGCATGCCGTCGAGGCAGTACGGGTCGTCGAGCTGCGCGTTCACCACGGGGGTGACACCCAGCGTGAGCAGCCCGTGACGGTCCTCGTCGGCCAGCGTGGTCAGCACCCGCATCAGCGGCAGGTAGGCCGCCGCCCAGGATTGGTAGAGCCACTCCTCGCCGACCGGCCAGCGACCATGATGGGCCAGCCACGGCAGGTGGGTGTGCAGCACCAAGGTGAACATGCCGGGCACCTGGTCGCGCGAATCGGTCACGGCGCCACCGCGATCGCGACCAGGTCCAGGCTGTCGTCGATGTCGCGCTCGCCGCTCGGCACGATCTCGAAGTCGGCACTGGTCACCGCGGCGACGTCCGCCGCCAGCTCGGGCGGCCAGGGCGCGTTGGCGACCGCGCGCTCGATCTGCGCGTCGATGATGGAGCCGCCGTGACGGGCGTCCATCTCGCGCAGCCGCGGACCGTGGAACAGCCCGCTGACCGAGACCTCGCGAAAGCCCGCGTCGACCAGCAAATCGGTCAGCTCGCCGGCGTTGAGTTCGCGGGTGTGGAACGGGTTGATCGGGGTGTCGCGGCCCGGGGAGAAGGTGATCCGGTTGGGTGTGGACACCATCAGCGACCCGCCGCGGCGCAGCACCCGCGCACACTCGGCCACGAATTGTGCCTGATCCCACAGGTGCTCGATGACTTGGAAGTTGACCACAACGTCCACCGACGCGTCGGGCAGCGGCAGCTCTGCCAGGTTCGCCCGCGTGATCTCCACGCGCGGGTAGCGGGCGCGCACGTGGGCCACGGCGGCCTCGTCGTAATCCACCGCCAGCACGCGGCGGGCGACGCCGGCGATCAGGTCGGCGCCGTACCCCTCGCCGCAGCCCGCCTCGAGCACCTCCCGGCCGGCGCACCGCGCGGCCAGGCGCTGGTAGACCACCTCGTGGCGGCGAAACCAGTAGTTTTCGATGTCCAGGCCGGGGATGGTGCGCTCGCCGGTCAGCGTCAGCACCGCGTCAGCCGTCGGCAAGGGATCGCCGTGGCTGTGCCGGGGGACGTCGGGGACGGTTGCGCTCATCGCATAGGCAGGCTAACGCGAAGTGTCGGATTCGCGAACCGCGAGCGGGGCGCCCGCGGTTGCCCAGGGTAGACGGCCCGCAAGAACGTGCACTACGACCAGCTATGGTGTGAAGGCAGACCGCACAAAGTTACCGAGTAGTAACACGGCTGTGCGTAGCTAATCGTGTACCGAGGTTTCGCAGTCGACGCTGCGGGACCCCTTCGAGGAGGACGAACCACACTCATGACGAACATCGTGGTCCTGATCAAGCAGGTCCCAGACACCTGGTCGGAGCGCAAGCTGAACGACGGCGATTACACGCTGGACCGCGAGGCCGCCGACGCGGTGCTGGACGAGATCAACGAGCGCGCCGTAGAAGAGGCCCTGCAGATCCGCGAGCGGGAGGGCGGCGAGGGTTCGGTGACCGTGTTGACCGCGGGTCCCGAGCGGGCGACCGAGGCGATCCGCAAGGCGCTGTCGATGGGCGCCGACAAGGCCGTCCACCTCAAGGACGACGGCATGCACGGCTCCTGCGTCGTGCAGACCGCCTGGGCGCTGGCGCGCGCGCTGGGCACGATCGAGGGCACCGAGCTCGTCATCGCCGGCAACGAGTCCACCGACGGCTCGGGCGGCGCGGTGCCGGCCATCATCGCCGAGTACCTGGGTCTGCCGCAGCTGACCCACCTGCGCAAGCTATCCCTCGAGGGCGGCAAGGTCACCGGTGAGCGCGAGACGGACGAGGGCGTGTTCACCCTCGAGGCGTCGCTGCCCGCGGTGGTGAGCGTGACCGAGAAGATCAACGAGCCGCGCTTCCCCTCCTTCAAGGGCATCATGGCCGCGAAGAAGAAAGAGGTGACGGTGCTGACCCTGGCCGAGATCGGCGTCGAAAGCGACGAGGTCGGGCTTCAGAACGCCGGGTCGACGGTGCTGTCGTCGACGCCGAAGCCGCCGAAGACCGCTGGTGAGAAGGTCACCGACGAGGGTGAGGGCGGCAGCCAGATCGCCCAGTACCTGGTCGGCCAGAAGATCATCTAAGACGAGCACATCCCACAGACGAGACGAGAAGAGCGATAAACCATGGCTGAAGTTTTGGTGCTCGTTGAGCACGCCGAAGGCGCACTGAAGAAGGTCACCTCCGAACTGATCACCGCCGCCCGCGCGCTGGGTGAGCCGGCCGCCGTCGTGGTCGGCAAGCCGGGAACGGCCGCGCCGCTGACCGACGGGTTGAAGGAAGCGGGCGCCGCCAAGATCTACGTCGCGGAGTCCGACGACGCCGAGAAGTACCTGGTCACCCCGGTGGTCGACGTGCTGGCATCGCTGGCCGAGTCGAACGCGCCCGCCGCCGTGCTGTTGTCCGCCAACGCCGACGGCAAAGAGGTCGCGGGCCGGCTCGCCGCCCGGATCGGATCCGGCCTGCTGGTCGACGTGGTGGGCGTCCAGGACGGCAACAAGTTCGTGCACTCCATCTTCGGTGGCGCGTTCACCGTCGAGGCGCAGGCCAACGGCGACACCCCGGTCGTCACCGTGCGCGGTGGCGCGATCGACGCCGAGCCGCAGGCCGGCGCCGGCGAGCAGGTCACCGTGGAGGTGCCGGCGGCCGCCGAGAACGCCACCAAGATCACCGCGCGCGAGCCGGCGGTCGCCGGAGACCGCCCGGAGCTCACCGAGGCCACCATCGTGGTGTCCGGCGGTCGGGGTGTGGGCAGCGCGGACAACTTCCACGTGGTCGAGGAACTGGCCGACTCGCTCGGCGGCGCCGTCGGTGCGTCGCGCGCCGCCGTCGACTCCGGCTACTACCCGGGCCAGTTCCAGGTCGGTCAGACCGGCAAGACGGTGTCGCCGCAGCTGTACATCGCGCTGGGCATCTCCGGCGCGATCCAGCACCGCGCCGGCATGCAGACCTCGAAGACGATCGTCGCCGTCAACAAGGACGAGGAGGCGCCGATCTTCGAGATCGCCGACTACGGCGTGGTCGGCGACCTGTTCAAGGTCGCCCCGCAGCTGACCGACGCCATCAAGCAGCGCAAGGGCTGAGTTCGTCTCGGTTCAGCGGCCCCCGGCACCCCGGTGCCGGGGGCTCTTGCGTGTTCAACCGGTCCGAATGCGTGTTCAACCGGTCCGAAGCGGCCGTCGATGTGGAAGTCGCGGCGTGGTTGCGGGCTACCGCGCCCCGGTCAGCATCGCGTCGATGCGCCGTAAGGCCGCCGCGCAGACCGTCAGGTACGGCGCGGCCCACCACGGAGTGGCCATGCCGACTCGCGCCCCGTCGCCGACGGGGTCGACCCAGTGACGGGTCGCGGGAACACCGGCCACCTCCCATGCCCATCGACGCCCCGGCTCGAACTCGGTGACGACGAACGGCACCGCTACCAGCAGCGCCGTCTGGACCACCCCGGTCGCTCCCAGCGCCAGTTCGGTGTGGGGTTCGTCGAGCCGTGCTCCCCGGATCGTCGGACCCCACTTCGGCCAGGCATCCAGGTCGACCAGCAGGTCCCAGACCGCCGCCGGGGGCGCGCCGACCGCGCGGTCCACGGTGAGCATCGTTCCTCCTCCCATCGGGAAATGGGTGTCAATCGGGCGTCGAGCGCCGCGCCGACGCTGGCCCGCCGCCGTCGCGGACGCTCGAATGGGCAAGGGCGGCACGGGCTTTCGATGCCTCGTCGCAGGTGGCGTGCGCGCGTTCCCGGGCGAGGCGCGCGGTTTTGCGCGCCTCCCTCGCGCGTGCGATGGCGTCTCCCAGTCCGGGCGCGGCCACCGTCTCGTCGGCGGCGCGGCGTCGTGCGCGTGCGCGGTGGGATTTCTGCCGGCAGGCCGCGCTGCAGTAGCGCGCGTCCGCGCGGCCGTAGAACGCAGTGCCGCACTCCCAGCACTGCAATCGGCGGGCGACCATAACGACATGTTACGCCTATTCGTAACGCATAGCAACCATGACGCTTTCCCGTCTTCTCGCTGCTAGAGTGGCATTCACCGGCGAAATCAGGAGAACTCCCGACTGGGATTCGACCAATGCAGCAAACAATTTGGAGCGGCTCGGAGTCGGCCGTCCGGACGCCGGGCATTGGTCGGGAAGGTCGGGACATGCGCGAAAACCCGGATAAGTCGGTTTTCGGGCTGCGTCAACCCGACTTCCTGAGCCGGATGCACGAGCAACTCGACGAGTTGGTTGCCGAACGTCAGCAGATGGGACAACTGCTGCAGGTGGCGATCGAGATCGGCTCCGACCTCGACCTGGACGCGATCCTGCACCGCATCGTGGCCGCCGCGATCGGCATGACGGGTGCCCGCTACGGGGCCATCGGCGTATGGGGGCCGGAAGGAACCTTGACCTCCTTCGTGCACAGCGGAATGGATCCCGGCACGGTGGCGCTCGTCGGCCATCTGCCGGTGGGCAAAGGGGTGCTGGGCGCGCTGCGCGACCGCACCGAGCCCCTGCGCCTGAGCCGGCTCACCGACCACCCGAGCGCTGTCGGGTTTCCGGAGCACCACCCGCCGATGCAGGCCTTCCTCGGCATGCCCGTGATCGTCCGCGGTGCGGTGTACGGCAGCCTCTATGTCACCGACGACCGGCCCGGGAGCGGCTTCTGCGAGGCCGACGAGATCACCGTCCAGGCGCTGGCGTCGGCGGCATCGGTGGCCATCGACAACGCCAGGCTGTTCGACCGGGTGCGTGCCGGCGCCCGATGGACCGACGCCAGCCGCGAGATCAGCACCGCCCTGCTCTCCGAGTCGTACCCGGATGTGCGACCGCTGCAGTTGATCGCCGAACGCGCGGCGGAGCTGACGGGCGCCGAGCAGGCGATCGTCCTGGTCCCCGTCGACCCCGACCAACCCAGCGGTGACGTGGACCGCCTGGTGGTGTCCGCGGCCGTCGGTCTGCACGCCGACAAGGTTCTCGGGCACGAGGTTCCCGTGCAGGGATCCACCACCGGCGAGGTGTTCCGGTCCGGCCGGCCGTTGCTCACCGAGACGTTTCGCCGCCCCATCCCCGCGTTCACCGATCTGGGCGAGCGACCCGCGATCCTGATGCCGCTGACGTCCGGCCAGCACACGCTCGGCGTGATCGTGGTGGCCCGCAACACCGACGCCAGCCCGTTCGACGAAGAGCATCTGGACCTCGTTCGCGACTTCGCCGACCACGCCGCGATCGCCCTCACCCTGGCCACCGAGCGACGGAACGCGCGGGACATGAGCGTGTTGGTCGACCGGGAACGCATCGCCCGCGACCTGCACGACCAGGTGATCAGCCGGGTCTTCGCCGTCGGCATGGATCTGCAAGGCGTCCTCGCCCGCCTCCGCTCACCGGAACTCGCGGCGCGGCTCACTCAATCCGTGACCGAACTGCAGGCCGTCATCGAGGACATCCGGCGCACCGTCTTCGACCTGCAGCGGCCGGCGTGCCGGCGACGCAGTTTCGCCGAACGCGTCCAGGACGCGATCGCCCGCCTCACCGACGACGGCAACGAGGGCACGACCCTGCGCATGGCGGGGACAATGACCGCGGTGGGCGACGAACTCGCCGAGCAGGCCGAGGCCGTCGTCAGCGAAGCGCTCGGCAATGCGGTGCGGCACTCGCGCGCGGCGACGATCGCCGTCGAGGTCACCGTCACCGATGAGCTGCTCATCGAGATCACCGACGACGGGTGCGGGGTCGTGCCCGACCACCGGCGTCGCGGCGGCCTGGACCAGATCGTGCGGCGGGCCAAAGACCTGGGCGGCGACTGCGCGATCACCAGTCCGCCCGGCGGCGGCACCCGCGTCCGGTGGAGCGCGCCGCTGCAGAATTCCTGACCCGGGCCCTGGAGGGGGAGCCCGGGTCACCCCACAACGACATTTCGTCACCTGACGTGCACGGACACGTCACAGCCACGATGCCGACTCGCTCATCGACTACGCAACGTTGGTTGACATGAGCATTGCTTCTGTCCTGATTCCCAGCGACAAGCCCGGCGAAGCGACGACGGCGTCGTCCGCCGGGCCCCGCTACTCGCTCCTGCTGTCCACCGACGCCGGCATGATCGAGGCGGCTCAGCGGCTCCGCTACGACGTCTTCTCCTGCACGCCCGGCTTCGCCCTGGCGGCGAACGACCACGAACGACGCGACGCCGACAGGTTCGACGAGTACTGCGACCACCTGCTGGTCCGCGACGACGACACCGGTGAACTGGTGGGTTGCTACCGCATGCTGGCCCCGGCGGGCGCCATCGCGGCCGGGGGCCTCTACACCGCGACGGAGTTCGACATCCGCGCCTTCGACGCGCTCAGGCCGTCGCTGGTCGAGATGGGACGCGCGGTGGTGCGCGACGGCCACCGCAACGGCGGCGTGGTGCTGCTGATGTGGGCGGGCATCCTGGCCTACCTCGACCGCTACGGCTACGACTACGTGACCGGCTGCGTCTCGGTCCCCATCGGCGGGGAGGCCGGCGACCCGCAAAGCCGGGTGCCGGGCCGGCAGCTGCGCGGCGTCCGCGACTTCATCCTCGGCCGTCACGCCGCCCCGCCGCAGTACCGGGTGCGACCGCACCGGCCGGTGGTCATCGACGGGATGGCCCTCGACGACATTCCCGCCCCCGCACGGCCGTCCGTCCCGGCCCTGATGCGCGGCTACCTGCGGCTGGGCGCGCAGGTGTGCGGTGAGCCCGCCCACGATCCCGACTTCGGGGTGGGCGATTTCTGCGTGCTGCTGGACAAGGGGCGCGCCGATACCCGATATCTCAAGCGACTCCGGTCCGTATCGGCGGCGTCCCAGATGGCCGGTGACCAATGAACGCGCCCGCGCACCCCTGGCTACCCCGTGCATCGTGCGACGCCGGCTGCGTAGGCCGCGGCGACGCCGCGTCGTCGCCGCCGTTGCTGGTGGCGCTGCGGGTAACGCTTCGCGTGCTGCTGGCGCTGCTGCTGGCGCCCGGGGTGGCGCTGCTCGCGGTGCCGCTGCCGGGCCGGACGCGCGTGCAGCGCATCTATTGCCGGATGGTGTTGCGCTGCTTCGGAATTCGGATCACGGTGACGGGCAGCCCGATCCGTAACCTGAGCGGGGTCCTGGTGGTCAGCCCGCACACGTCCTGGCTCGACGTCTTCGCGATCGGTTCGGTGCTGCCCGGCTCGTTCGTCGCCCGGGCCGACATGTTCACCGGGCCCGCCACCGGGATCGTGGCCCGCATCCTCAAGATCATCCCGATCGAGCGGTCCAGCCTGCGGCGGCTGCCCGCCGTGGTGGACGCGGTGGCGCGCCGGCTGCACGACGGCCAAACGGTCGTGTGCTTCCCGGAGGGCACCACCTGGTGCGGTTCGCCCGGCGACGATGCCGGCCGGGTAGCGGCCGGGGCTGGGGGCACCCCCTGCCGCGACGCGGCGAGGGGGAGAGCCGGGCAATCGCACCGAGGCCGCGGGGCGTTCTACCCGGCGATGTTCCAGGCCGCGATCGACGCCGGACGTCCGGTCCAGCCGCTTCGGCTGACCTACCACCACGCCGACGGCAGCGTTTCGACGGCGCCGGCCTTCGTCGGCGACGAGACGCTGCTGGGCTCCATCCGCAGGCTGCTCACCGTGCGGCGCACGCTGGCGCGGGTGCACGTCGAATCCCTGCAGCTGCCGGGGACCGATCGGCGAGCCCTGGCCAGCCGCTGCCAGGTCGTACTTGGCGCCGGGACGGGCCGGCCCGCAGCTCATGGGTCCGTGCTGGTGGCCTCCTAGGACTGGAGGCCCTCCACCTGCCGGTATCGTGGGTCGGGTCATGGTCTACCTGGATCACGCCGCTACCACGCCGATGCACCCCGCCGCCGTCGAGTCGATGACGGCGGTGCTGAGCACCGTCGGCAACGCCTCCTCGCTGCACACCAGTGGCCGGACGGCGCGGCGGCGCATCGAGGAATCCCGCGAGCTGATCGCCGACCGGCTGGGCGCCCGTCCGTCCGAGATCATCTTCACCGCGGGCGGGACCGAGAGTGACAACCTGGCGGTCAAGGGCATCTACTGGGCCCGCCGTGACGCCGAACCGCGCCACCGGCGCATCGTCACCAGCGAGGTGGAGCACCACGCGGTGCTGGACTCGGTGAACTGGCTGGTCGAACACGAAGGCGCCGAGGTGACCTGGCTGCCGACCGAGGCCGACGGGTCGGTGTCGGTGACCGCGCTGCGCGAGGCGCTGTCCAGCCACGACGATGTCGCCCTGGTGTCGGTGATGTGGGCCAACAACGAGGTCGGCACCGTCATGCCGGCCGCCGAGCTCGCCGACGTCGCGGCCGAATACGGGGTCCCGATGCACAGCGACGCCGTGCAGGCGGTGGGCCAGCTGCCGGTGGACTTCGCCGCCAGCGGGCTGTCCGCGATGAGCGTGGCCGCGCACAAGTTCGGCGGACCTCCCGGTGTGGGCGCATTGCTGCTGCGCCGCGACGTGACATGCGTGCCGTTGTTGCACGGGGGCG
Organism: Mycobacterium scrofulaceum; assembly: GCF_002086735.1. Lineage (GTDB taxonomy): Bacteria > Actinomycetota > Actinomycetes > Mycobacteriales > Mycobacteriaceae > Mycobacterium > Mycobacterium scrofulaceum. The sequence goes on from NZ_MVIJ01000020.1 coordinate 84,068, forward strand.
GGCAAGAGCGTGACATTCGCTCCGGGACGGCCGACGTCGCCGGCGCGGTCGGCATGGCGGCCGCGGCCCGCATCGCGGTGGACGGGATCGAGGCGAACGGCGCGCGGCTGAGGGCGTTGCGGGATCGATTGATCGACGGGGTGCTGTCCGGCATCGAGGACGTCGGCCTCAACGGCGCCCGCGGCACGTCCCCCGCAAGCGGGAGGTACCCCCAGCGGTTGCCCGGCAACGCGCACTTCACCTTCCGCGGCTGCGAAGGCGACGCGCTGCTGATGCTGTTGGACGCCAACGGGATCGAGTGTTCGACCGGGTCGGCGTGCACCGCCGGTGTGGCGCAACCGTCGCACGTGTTGCTCGCGATGGGTGCAGACCCGACCAGCGCGCGCGGGTCCTTGCGAATGTCGTTGGGGCACACCAGTGTCGACGCCGACGTCGACGCGGTGCTGCGGGTGCTGCCCGCGGCGGTGGACCGTGCCCGCCGCGCCGCGCTGGCCGCCGCGGGGGCCCCCTGAATGAAGGTTCTCGCCGCGATGAGCGGGGGCGTCGACTCGTCGGTCGCCGCCGCCCGCATGGTCGACGCGGGACACGACGTCGTCGGCGTGCACCTGGCGTTGTCGACCGCGCCCGGCACCCTGCGCACCGGCTCGCGCGGGTGCTGCTCCAAGGAAGACGCCTCGGACGCGAGCCGCGTCGCCGATGTGCTCGGAATCCCCTTCTACGTCTGGGATTTCGCGGAGAGGTTCCAAGCGGACGTGATCGACGATTTTGTGTCGTCGTACGCGCGCGGCGAGACGCCCAATCCCTGCGTGCGGTGCAACCAGCGGATCAAGTTCTCGGCGTTGTCGGCGAAGGCCCTCGCGCTGGGGTTTGACACGGTCGCCACCGGCCACTACGCCCGGCTGTCCGGTGGGCGGCTGCGCCGCGCCGTCGACCACGACAAGGACCAGTCCTACGTGCTGGCCGTGCTGACCGCCGAGCAGCTACGCCACGCCACCTTCCCGATCGGGGACACCCCCAAGGCGCAGATTCGCGCCGAAGCCGCCCGCCGCGGCCTCGCGGTCGCGGACAAGCCGGACAGTCACGACATCTGCTTCATCCCGTCCGGCAACACGCGGGCCTTCCTGGGCGAGCGCATCGCGGTCCGCCCCGGCACCGTGGTCGGCGCCGACGGCGCGGTGCTCGCCGAACACGACGGGGTGCACGGCTTCACCATCGGCCAGCGCAAGGGCCTGGGCATCGCGGGGCCGGGACCCGACGGCCGGCCGCGCTACGTGACCGAGATCGACGCCGACACCGCGACCGTCAGGGTGGGGGAGGCGGCCGACCTCGACGTGCTCGAGTTGCGTGGTCGAGAGCCGGTCTTCACCGCGGGACGACCGCCATCGGGCCTCATCGAGTGCGCGGTCCAAGTGCGGGCGCACGGCGAAACCGCCCCTGCCGTGGCGGAATTGGTCGGCGACGAGTTGGTCGTGCGACTGCGCGCCCCGCAGCGCGGTGTCGCGCGCGGCCAGACGCTGGCGCTGTACCGGCCCGACCCGGACGGCGACGAGGTGCTCGGCAGCGCGACGATCGCCGGCACCGCGCGTGTGAAGAACAGCTAGGCCGGCATGTTCGCGACGATGTTCGTCATCACGATGTCGGACACCGATTGCGCAAAGCCGCAAAAGGTGACCTCCAGGATGGCCACCGACCGCAGCCGGTAGTCGCGGCCGCAGCCACCCGGCCGCAGGTGCAGCGTTCCGGCGTCGGCCGCCCAGTCGCCGACGTACTGCCGGCCGTCCGGTGCGTTCGCGCAATCCCCGACCGCCCGCACCAACGCGGCGAACGCGCGCCGCGCCGTGTCGACGTCCCGGTAGGCGGCCGCCCCTTCGGAGATCAGCGCGCCGTCGGGCGGGTCTTGGAACGTCGTCTTGTGGAACTCTTCGACATCGGGGCCGAACGTCGCCGTCTCGGCGTAGATGAACCGGCATTCGCGCGGCGCGGTGCCCGCGAGCGAGTCGATGTCGACCGGGCTGGTGCCGTCCATCGACGGGATGATCGTCAGGTGCTCGCCGGCGCCGGTGATCGCGCGCATCCGCGACTGGTCCAGCAAGATCGTGTCGACGTTGACGCCTTGCACGTCCCGGCGCGGGGAACCGAAGCCCGCCACGCCCGCGCCGTCCACCACCCGGGTACATGCCGCAGCCAGCACCACCGCCCCGCACAACAGCAGCGGCCGTGCCAATCTGATCATCCGCGACACGTTTCGCACCCTTCTTGCGCCGAACTTACCCGTGCGCTCGCGCGGCTGACACCCCTGGCCAGCACCGGGTCAGGCACCGTCGAATACGGTTTGGCCGGTGAATGTTTTCGCGAGGGCCAGCGGCGTCGGCTCGTGGCCCGGCATCAAGGCGCGGGAGGCGGCCGAGGTCGTCGTCGGGGAGTTGGCCGGCGCGCTGGCCCACATCGTCGAGCTGCCTGCCCGGGGCGTGGGCGCCGACATGCTCGGCCGGGCCGGCGCGCTGTTGGTCGATGTGGCCATCGACACCGTGCCCCGGGGCTATCGCGTCGCCGCCCGGCCCGGCGCGGTCACCCGCCGCGCCGTTAGCCTGCTGGACGAGGACATGGACGCGCTGGAGGAGGCCTGGGAGGTCGCGGGCCTGCGCGGTGGCGACCGCGCGGTCAAGGTGCAGGCCGCCGGGCCGGTCACGCTGGCGGCCGGGCTCGAGCTGGCCAACGGCCATCGGGCCATCACCGACTCCGGCGCCGTGCGCGATCTGGCGGCCTCGTTGGCCGAAGGCGTGGCCGCCCACCGGGCGGCGTTGGAGCGCCGGCTGCAGACCCCGGTGGTGGTGCAGTTCGACGAGCCGTCGCTGCCGCTGGCATTGGGCGGACGACTGACCGGGGTGACCGCCCTGAGCCCGGTGGCACCGATCGACGAGGCCGTGGCCGTCGCCCTGCTCGACGCCTGTGTCGCCACGGTCGGCGGGGATGTCCTGGTGCACAGTTGCGCCCCGGATCTGCCGTGGAAGATGTTGCAGGACAGCAGATTTAGTGCGGTATCGGTTGACGCGAGCACCCTTGCCGCGGCGGATCTCGACGGTGTCGCCGCGTTCGTCGAATCGGGCCGCGCCGTCATGCTGGGCGTGGTGCCCGGCAGCGCACCTCAGCGGCGCCCTTCCGTCGGGGAGGCGGCCGGCGCGCTGGTTGCGGTGACGGATCGCCTCGGCTTCGGGCGTTCGGCGCTGCGCGACCGCATCGGCGTCACCCCGGCCTGTGGCCTGGCCGGTGCGACCCCCGAATGGGCGCGCACCGCGATCGAGCTCGCCCGCAAGACGGCCGAGGCGTTCGCCGAGGACCCCGACGCCATCTAGCTACGCCCCGGCGTGGTGTCGGCGTCCTCCGATAGCCTGCGAGGGTGAGCTCAGCAGAAGCTGATCCGGTGTCGCCCGAGGTCCGGCGGCAGTGGCAGGAACTGGCGGACGAAGTCCGCGAGCACCAGTTCCGCTACTACGTCAAGGACGCGCCGATCGTCTCCGACGCCGAATTCGACACGATGTTCAACGACCTCCTCGCGCTGGAAGACCGCTACCCGGAACTGCGCGTTCCGGATTCGCCGACGCAGCTGGTCGGCGGGGCGGGGTTTGCCACCGACTTCACCGAGGCCGAGCACCTCGAGCGGATGCTGAGCCTCGACGACGTGTTCGACCGCGACGAGCTGGTCGCCTGGAACAACCGTGTCGAGAACGAGGTCGGTCGCGACCCCTACTACCTGTGCGAACTCAAGATCGACGGGGTGGCGTTGTCGCTGGTCTACCGCGACGGCCGGCTGGAACGGGCCGCCACCCGCGGCGACGGCCGCGTCGGCGAGGACGTGACGCTCAACGCGCGCACCATCGACGACGTGCCCGAGCGCCTCACTCCCGCTGCCGATTTGCCGATTCCCGCCGTGCTCGAGGTGCGGGGCGAGGTGTTCTTCATGCTCGCCGACTTCGAGACCCTCAACGCCAGCCTGGTCGAGGACGGCAAGGCGCCGTTCGCCAATCCGCGCAACAGCGCTGCCGGTTCGCTGCGCCAGAAGAATCCGGCGGTCACCGCGCGGCGCAAGCTGCGGATGATCTGCCACGGCATCGGCCGCACCGACGGGTTCGCGCCCGCGTCGTTGCACGACGCCTACACGGCGCTGAAAGCCTGGGGACTGCCGGTGGCCGACCAGACCGCGCGCGTGCGTGGCCTCACCGCCGTGGAGGACCGGATCGGGTACTGGGGCGAGCACCGCTACGAGATCGATCACGAAATCGACGGCGTGGTGGTCAAAGTCGACGACTTCGCGCTGCAGCGCCGGCTGGGCACCACCTCGCGGGCGCCCCGGTGGGCGGTCGCGTACAAGTACCCGCCGCAGGAAGCGCAGACCAAGTTGCTCGATATCCGGGTCAACGTCGGGCGCACCGGGCGCGTCACGCCGTTCGCGTTCATGACGCCGGTGAAGGTGGCCGGATCGACCGTCGGGCTGGCCACGCTGCACAACGCCGCCGAGGTCAAGCGCAAGGGCGTGCTGATCGGTGACACCGTGATGATCCGCAAGGCCGGCGACGTGATCCCGGAGGTGCTGGGTCCCGTCGTCGACCTGCGCGACGGCTCGGAACGCGAATTCGTCATGCCCACAACGTGTCCCGAGTGCGGCACCACGCTGGCCCCCGCCAAGGAGGGCGACGCGGACATCCGCTGTCCCAATGCCCGGTCCTGCCCGGCGCAGCTGCGAGAGCGCGTCTTCCACGTCGCCGGTCGCGGGGCGCTCGACATCGAAGGGCTCGGCTACGAGGCGGCCACCGCGCTGCTGAAGGCCGGCGTGATCGCCGACGAGGGCGACCTGTTCACCCTCACCGAGGACGACCTGTTGCGCACCGACCTCTTCCGGACCAAGGCCGGCACGTTGTCCGCCAACGGCAGGCGGTTGCTCGACAACCTGGACAAGGCCAAGACGGTCGCGCTGTGGCGGGTGCTGGTGGCGCTGTCGATCCGGCATGTCGGACCGACCGCCGCGCGCGCCCTGGCCACCGAATTCGGCAGCCTGGACGCCATCATGGCGGCGTCGACCGAACGCTTGGCCGCGGTCGAGGGCGTCGGACCGACGATCGCCGCCGCGCTCACCGAGTGGTTCACCGTCGACTGGCACCGCGCCATCGTCGACAAGTGGCGCGCGGCGGGGGTGCGGATGGCCGACGAGCGCGATGCCAGCGTGCCCCGCACCCTGGAAGGGCTGACGGTCGTCGTCACCGGTTCGCTGGCCGGCTTTTCCCGCGACGACGCCAAGGAGGCGATCATCGCGCGCGGGGGGAAGGCCGCGGGCTCGGTGTCGAAGAAGACCGACTACGTCGTCGCCGGCGACGCCCCGGGCTCCAAGTACGACAAGGCGGTCGAGCTCGGAGTTCCGGTCCTCGACGAGGACGGTTTCCGGAAGCTGTTGGCCGAGGGCCCGTCGGACACTCCGGCGCACTAGGCGCTCACGGGCTCGCCCGAAATTGGGGCGCGCAGTCCAAGCCGCTCTATCGTGGTCGTTATGACTCAGACGGCCGAGGAGTGCACGCAGGCGTCGCCGTGGTCGCCCCGGGAGGCCGAGATACTGGCGGTGACCCTGCGGCTGTTGCAAGAACACGGCTATGACCAGCTGACCGTCGAAGCCGTGGCCGGCGCCGCCCACGCCAGCAAGGCCACGGTGTACCGGCGGTGGCCCTCGAAGGCCGAACTGGTGCTGGCGGCCTTCATCGAAGGCGTCCGCCAGGTCGCGCTTCCGCCGAACACCGGCACTTTGCGAGGCGACCTGTTGAGCCTGGGGGAGACGTGCGGTCAGCACGGCGCCGAGCACGCCAGCACCATTCGCGCGGTGATGGTCGAGGTGTCGCGGCACCCGGCGCTCAACGACGCTTTGCAGGAGCAATTCCTCAAGCAGCGCAAGGCGCTGATCCAGCATGTGCTGCGCCAGGCCGTCGACCGCGGAGAGATCAGCGAGGACGTCGTCACCGACGAACTCTGGGACCTGCTGCCCGGGTACCTCATCTTCCGGTCCATCATCCCCGGCCGGCCACCCACCCGCCGCACCGTGCAAGCGCTCGTCGACGGGTTCCTCATCCCGGGTTTGACCAGAACCACCGCGTAACGCCGGGCTGATCCGCCGGGACGGAATGTGTACGCGCGCGTCTCTTGTACAGTACGGTCCCGTACCGTACTGTCATACCTGTCGATCACGCCCGTCCCGCCGGCAGTCGCCGTCGATTCGGGGGTGATGGTGTCGCCCGACGATCGAAAGGCGAACGGGTGAAGGGGATTTCGTTGGCAGCCGTCGTCAAACGCGGGTGGATGGTGATCGTTGCGGCGCTGGTCGTCGTGCTCGCCGGATTCGCCATCTATCGCCTGCACGGAATCTTCGGCTCCCAGAGCAACACCTTCTCCGACAGCGGCCTGGCCAACGAGATCGTCCCGTTCAACCCCAAACACGTGGTGCTCGAGGTCTTTGGCCGGCCGGGCGCGACCGCGACCATCAACTACCTTGATGTCAACGCCCAGCCGCAGCAAGTCAAGGACGCCCCGTTGCCGTGGTCGTTCACGATCACCACGACAGAGCCCGCCGTCATCGGCAACGTCGTCGCGCAGGGCAACGGCGACAGCCTCGGCTGCCGCATCACCGTCAACGGGGAAGTGAAAGACCAACGCACCGTCGACAAGGCCGACGCCTATACCTTCTGCCTGGACAAGTCTGGATGAATCCCCGATGAGCAACCACGAACGGTCGCGGGCTTTCGTCCCGCGCGCCATCCGCCGGCTTGCATTGCCCATCCTGCTGTTCTGGGTGGCTCTGGCCGCGATCACCAACATCGCGGTGCCGCAGTTGGAAGAGGTCGGCAAGACGCACAATGTGGCGCTGAACTCGCCCGACGCGCCGTCACTCAAGGCCATCAAGCGCATCGGTGAGAAGTTCGGAGAGTTCGACACCGACAGCTCGGCCATGATCGTGCTGGAGGGCGACAAGCCGCTCGGCGCGGACGCGCACCGTTTCTACGACGAGATGATCCGCAGGCTCGAGCAGGACAAGAAGCACGTCGAGCATGTCCAGGACTACTGGGGCGACACCCTGACCGCGGCGGGGTCGCAGAGCAGCGACGGCAAGGCCGCCTACGTACAGGTGAACCTCGCCGGCAATCAGGGTTCGGCGTTGGCGAACGAGGGCGTCGGGGCGCTGCGCGACATCGTCGAGCGCATGAAGCCGCCGCCCGGCGTCAGGGCCTACGTGACCGGCGCGGCGCCACTGATCTCCGACCAGTTCGACGTCGGCAGCAAGGGCACCGCGAAGGTCACCGCGATCACCATCGGCGTGATCGCCCTGATGCTGTTCTTCGTCTACCGGTCGGTGCTCACCACGCTGCTGGTGCTCGCCACGGTCCTGATCGAGATGTCGGCCGCGCGGGGCCTGGTCGCGTTTCTCGGCAACGCCGGGGTCATCGGGTTGTCGACGTATGCGACGAACCTGTTGACGCTGTTGGTGATTGCCGCGGGCACCGACTACGCGATTTTCTTCGTGGGCCGCTACCAGGAAGCGCGCGGGACCGGTGAAGATCGCGAAAGAGCTTTCTACACCATGTATCACGGCACGACGCACATCGTGCTGGGTTCCGGGCTGACCGTGGCCGGCGCGGTCGCCTGTCTGAGCTTCACCCGGCTGCCCTACTTCCAGAGTTTGGGTATTCCGGCCGCGCTGGGCATCCTCGTCGCGCTGTGCGCCGCGCTCACCCTGGGGCCCGCGATCCTCACCCTGGGCGCCAGGGTGGGCATCTTCGACCCCAAGCGGGCGGTCAGAACCCGCGGCTGGCGGCGGATCGGCACCGCCATCGTGCGCTGGCCAGGGGCCGTTCTCGCCGCGGCCTGCGCGCTGGCCCTGGTGGGTCTGATCGCCTTGCCCGGATACAAGACCAGTTATGACACCCGGCCCTACATGCCCGCCAGCGCGCCGGCCAACGTCGGTTACACCGCGGCCGAGCGCCATTTCTCGCGGGCCCGGCTGGAGCCCGAGTTGCTCATGGTCGAAACCGATCACGACATGCGCAACCCGGAAAGCATGCTCATCCTGGACAAGGTGGCCAAGGCGGTATTTCACGTTCCCGGCGTCGCGCAGGTGCAGACCATCACCCGTCCCCTGGGCACCCCGCTGGTCCACAGCTCGCTCGCGTTCGTGGTCAGCAATTCCAGCGCGGCGCAGCAGGAAAACCTGACCTATCAACGAGATCGGGCCGACGATGCCCTCAAGCAGGCCAACGAATTGAACAAGACGATCAACATCCTGAGGCAGCAGTACGTCTTGCAGCAGCAGCTGGCCACCACCACCCACGACGAGACGCAAAGCTTCCACGACACCCTCGGCACCATTCAGGATCTGCGCGACAAGGTCGCCAACTTCGACGACTTCTTCCGGCCGGTCCGCAGCTACTTCTACTGGGAAAGGCATTGCTTCGACATTCCCGCCTGCTTCGCTTTCCGGTCACTCTTCGACGCGCTCGACGGCATCGATCAGCTCACGGAAAAGTTCGAAGGGCTCACCGCTTCGCTCGACAAACTCGACGCGCTGCAGCCGAAACTGGTGGCGCTCATACCTCCGCAAATCGACAGCCAGCAGACCAACCGCGATCTGACGTTGGCCAATTACGCCACGCTGTCGGGCATTTACGCGCAGACCGCGGCCGCGATCGACAATGCGACGGCGTTGGGGCGGGCGTTCGACGCCGCCAAGAACGACGACACTTTCTACCTGCCGCCCGACGTCTTCAACAACCCCGACTTCAAGCGCGGGCTGAAGCTGTTCCTGTCGCCCGACGGCAAGGCCGCCCGGATGATCGTCACCCATGAAGGCGATCCCGCGACGCCCGAGGGCATTTCGCACATCGATCCGATGGCGAAGGCCGCGCGCGAGGCGCTGAAAGGCACGCCCATGGCGGGGGCGGGGATCTACCTCGGTGGAACCGCCTCGACGTACAAGGACATACAGGACGGTGCCAAATACGACCTGATGATCGTGGCGTTCGCCGCGCTGAGCCTCATCCTGCTGATCATGATGATCATCACGCGCAGCCTGATCGCCGCGCTTGTCATCGTGGGCACCGTCGCCCTGTCGCTGGGCGCCTCGTTCGGGTTGTCGGTTCTGGTGTGGCAGTACCTGTTCGGCATCCAGCTGTATTGGGTCGTGCTTGCGCTTGCCGTGATCCTGCTGCTGGCGGTCGGATCCGACTACAACCTGCTCTTGATCTCGCGGTTCAAGGAAGAAATCCACGCCGGGGTGAACACCGGAATCATCCGCGCGATGGCGGGCTCGGGATCGGTGGTCACCTCGGCGGGCATCGTCTTCGCCGTCACCATGTGTGCGTTCGTGTTCAGCGGTTTTCAGGTTCTCGGTCAGATCGGCACGACGATCGGTCTCGGTTTGCTGTTCGACACGCTGATCGTGCGCTCGTTCATGACACCCTCCGTCGCGAAAATCCTCGGGCGGTGGTTCTGGTGGCCGCAGCGGGTGCGCCCGCGTCCGGCGAGCACGATGTTGCGGCCCTACGGTCCGCGGCCGGCCGTCCGGCAGCTGCTGCTCTGGGACGACGACGACCATGCGGTGCTGGCGGGATCGAACTCGCAGCCGCACTGATCCAGCGCCGGCGTCATGATCCCGGCGCCACACCCTGCGGGTGGCGTCGCGGCAGACAGTAGGATGCGTCCGACGGCCGCTTGGCCTCCCTCGTGCAGAGCGGGCGGGGCGATCGCAGGTTGCCGACCACATCCGATGGGCAACCGTCACCCGACTCGGTTTTCGTGAGGTTATCCATGCATGTCGCACTCTTCACCGATCTTCACCCCGCCGGCCTCGGAGGGACGCAAGTTTCGGTGGCCACTCAGCGTCGTGCGCTCGAGCAGTGCGGGCACCGGGTCACGGTCTTCACGGCACCGATGCCCGGCGCGGTCGACCCCGACCCCTGCGTCGTCGAATTGAAGCCGGTACCCGTCGTCGACGCGATCATGCGCAAACTTGGCAGGCATGAGGACTTTGTTCTCGTATGGCCTTCCAAGACGAATCGCGCGATCGTCGACGAGGCGTTCGACAGCCGAGGGCCCATTGACATCGTGCACACTCAGGGTGACCTGGGGGTGGCGATAGCCGGCGCGGAAGCCGCTCGCCGGCATGGCATTCCGGTGGTTCAGACCAAGCACACCCGCTACGACACGTACTTCGAGCAAGCCACCCCCGCCCCGCTGTTCCTGGCGATATTGGTCAGCCAGGTGCAGAAACGCTATCTCGCACAGAAATTTCACCTGACGCCCGAAAAGGAAAGTGCGGCTTCGCGACTGGCGTGGCAGTTCATGGTGGCGAATGCGCAAGCCGTGGACCACCAGATCACACCGACGAGGCATTTCGCCCGTTCGCTGGTCAGGCGCGGGGTTACCCGTCCAATCTCGGCGATTTCCAACGGTTTTGACGATGACGTCGTCGACCGGGCCCGGACGGCCGTGGTTGCCGCCTCGTCTGACGACAAGCCGTTGCGACTCGTCTGGTGTGGGCGCCTCTCGTCGGAGAAGCGGGCCCTCGAAGCGATCGAGGCCGTTGCGCAAGTCGACAACTGCACGCTCGACATCTATGGCCAGGGTCACCTGGAGGCGGCGATGAGGAAACTCATCCGCTCCGCCGGACTTTCGCAACGAGTCCGCCTGCACGGTCGGGTCGACCGCGAAGCCTGTTTGGTCGCGATGGGATCGAGCGATGCCCTGCTGTTCACCTCTTACGATTTCGACACCCAGGGGCTCGTCCTGCTGGAGGCGGTGGCGATGTCGTCGCCCGTCATCTACTGCGACCCCGCGCTGAGCGAAACCGTTCCCGAAGGCGGGGGCATCCTCGCCGCCGACCCGTCCCCGTCCGCGCTGGCGGCGGCGATTCGTGTGCTCGCCGCGGACCGCGACAGATTGCGGGAGATGTCCGACGTCGCCGCCCAACACCGCGACAGCGGTCGGCAATCCGTGCAAACCGAGAAGATCATCGCCATCTACAACAGCCTGCTGGACCGGGTGCCCGCTTAGCCGGCCCTAACGCAGCATCGTGGCCACGATCCCGGCCAGATAGCCCAGCCGCGCCACCTCCGAGGGCCGGAATTCCGGGCCCGGGCGGCCCAGCACCACCGCCGTGTGCGGATCGCCCAGCGGGGCGGCGACCATCGTGGTGTCCATGTCGCGCCACGCCTGGGGCACCCAGTCGCCGGTGCTGTCCAGCGCCGCGGCCCGCTCGATCGGCAGCCACGGGGCGGAATCCGCCCGCGTCTCCGGCGCACCGCGGCTGGAGGCCAGGCGCTGCAGCTCACCGGCCGCACTGCGCAGCACGGTGCACCAGCTGACACGCAGCACCCGGGGCGCCTCGTTGGCCAGGACCTGAAGCCGGGACGGCTTGTCGGCGGCGGCGGCGACGTGGTCGAGCAGCTCCAATTCGCGATGCGCTTCCAACAGCCCGGTGTGCGGGCGCACGCTGTCCACCCGGACACCGGGAAGCGACTCCGCGGCCGTGATCAGCGTGTCCGGCATCGCTCCCAGTGGCAGCTCGATGACCAGGTCGTCGATCGCATACCCCGAGCTGCGCTCCACCACGTCCAGCGACAGAATGTCGGCGCCCACCGAACCGAGCGCCACGGCCAGCGACCCCAGGCTGCCCGGGCGGTCGACCAGCTCGATGCGCAACAGATAGGACGGCACGGCCAACACTGTTGCACAGCGATGCGGGGACTGCATTTCTGCGGATAACCGGCGGGCCTGAACCCGCCCGCAGGCCCGCGGCTAGGCTTTCGTGTCGTGTCTCAGATCTCCCGCGACGAGGTGGCGCACCTGGCCCGGCTGTCCCGGCTGGCGTTGACCGATGCCGAGCTGGACAGCTTCGCCGGCCAGCTCGACGCCATCCTGACCCACGTCAGCCAGGTGCGGGCCGTCGACGTCACCGGCGTCGAAGCGACCGACAACCCCCTCAAGGACGTGAACGTCACCCGCCCGGACGAGCCGACCCCCTGCCTTACCCAGGCCGAAGCGCTGGCCGAGGCGCCCGCGGCCGCCGATGGCCGCTTCGCGGTGCCGCAGATCCTGGGGGACAGCGAGTGAACGAGATCATCCGGTCCGACGCCGCGAGCCTGGCCGCCCGGATCGCCGCCAAGGAGCTGTCGTCCGTCGAGGTCACCCGCGCGTGCCTGGACCAGATCGCGGCGACCGACGAGCGGTATCACGCCTTCCTGCACGTGGCCGCCGACGAGGCGCTGGGGGCGGCGGCCGTCGTCGACGAGGCGGTCGCCGCGGGGGAGCGGCTGCCGTCGCCGCTCGCCGGGGTGCCGCTGGCGCTCAAGGACGTGTTCACCACCGTCGACATGCCCACCACCTGCGGCTCCAAGATCCTCGAAGGCTGGCGTTCGCCCTACGACGCCACCGTCACCACGCGGCTGCGCGCCGCGGGCATCCCGATCCTGGGCAAGACCAACATGGACGAGTTCGCGATGGGCTCGTCGACGGAGAACTCCGCCTACGGGCCCACCCGTAACCCGTGGGACCTCGACCGGGTGCCCGGCGGTTCCGGCGGCGGCAGCGCGGCGGCGCTGGCCGCCTTCCAGGCGCCGCTGGCCATCGGATCCGATACTGGCGGCTCGATCCGGCAGCCGGCCGCACTGACCGCGACGGTCGGTGTCAAACCGACCTACGGCACCGTGTCGCGCTACGGGCTGGTGGCCTGCGCGTCGTCGTTGGATCAGGGCGGTCCGTGCGCGCGGACCGTGCTGGACACCGCGCTGCTGCATCAGGTGATCGCCGGGCACGACACCCGCGACTCGACGTCCGTCGACGCGGCGGTGCCCGACGTCGTCGCCGCCGCCAAAGCCGGCGCGGCCGGTGACCTCAAGGGCGTGCGCGTCGGGGTCGTGAAGCAGCTGCGCGGCGAGGGCTATCAGCCCGGAGTGCTGGCCTCGTTCGAGGCCGCCGTCGGGCGGCTGACCGAACTGGGCGCCGAGGTGAGCGAAGTCGACTGCCCGCACTTCGAATACGCGCTCGCCGCCTACTACCTGATCTTGCCGTCGGAGGTGTCGAGCAACCTGGCCCGCTTCGACGCCATGCGGTACGGCCTGCGCGTCGGCGACGACGGCACGCACAGCGCCGAGGAAGTCATGGCGCTGACCCGGGCCGCGGGATTCGGGCCGGAAGTCAAGCGGCGCATCATGATCGGCACCTACGCGCTGTCGGCCGGTTACTACGATGCGTATTACAACCAGGCGCAGAAGGTACGCACCCTGATCGCCCGCGATCTCGACAGGGCGTACGAGTCCGTCGACGTGGTCGTCTCGCCCGCGACTCCGACCACCGCCTTCCCCTTGGGCGAGAAGGTCGACGACCCACTCGCGATGTACCTGTTCGACCTGTGCACGCTGCCGCTGAACCTGGCCGGCCACTGCGGCATGTCGGTGCCCGCGGGGCTGTCGCCGGACGACGGCCTGCCGGTCGGTCTGCAGATCATGGCGCCGGCGCTGGCCGACGACCGCCTCTACCGGGTGGGTGCCGCCTACGAGACCGCCCGCGGCCCGCTGCCGAGCGCGATCTAGCGCCGAGCTGGGGTACCGCCCGCTCGCGCCGAGCTAGGGGTACCGCCCGCTTGCGCCGAGCAGACGCAAAATCGCATCGCTTGCGGCACTTCGGTGCGATTCTGCGTCTGCTCGCGCCATCTAGCTCGGCCGCAGGGCAAGATAAGGGCATGCGGATCGGAGTTCTCACCGGAGGCGGCGACTGCCCAGGGCTGAACGCCGTCATTCGGGCGGTGGTACGCACCTGCGACGCGCGGTATGGCTCCTCGGTGGTCGGCTTCCAGGACGGGTGGCGCGGGTTGCTGGAAAACCGGCGCATACAACTGCAGAACGATGACCGCAACGACCGGCTGTTGGCCAAGGGCGGCACCATGCTCGGGACGGCCCGCGTGCATCCGGACAAGCTGCGCGCCGGGCTGGACCAGATCAAGCAGACACTGGACGACAACGGCATCGACGTGCTCATCCCGATCGGAGGGGAAGGCACCCTGACGGCCGCGCATTGGCTGTCCGAGGAAAACGTTCCCGTCGTCGGGGTGCCGAAGACCATCGACAACGACATCGATTGCACCGACGTCACTTTCGGCCATGACACCGCGCTGACGGTGGCCACCGAGGCCATCGACCGGTTGCACAGCACGGCCGAGTCCCACCAGCGGGTCATGCTGGTGGAGGTGATGGGCCGGCACGCCGGCTGGATCGCGCTCAATGCCGGTCTAGCCTCCGGCGCGCACATGACACTGATTCCCGAGCAGCCCTTCGACATCGAGGAGGTGTGCCGGCTGGTCAAACGCCGTTTCCAGCGCGGGGATTCGCACTTCATCTGTGTGGTCGCCGAGGGCGCGAAACCCGTCGCGGGCTCGATCTCGTTGCGCGAGGGCGGGCTTGACGAGTTCGGCCACGAAAAGTTCACCGGTGTCGCCGCCCAGCTGGGCGCCGAAGTGGAAAAGCGAATCAACAAGGACGTCCGGGTGACCGTGCTGGGCCATGTCCAGCGCGGCGGGACCCCCACCGCCTACGACCGGGTACTGGCCACCCGGTTCGGCGTCAACGCGGCCGACGCCGCACACGCGGGGGAATACGGCCAGATGGTGTCGCTGCGGGGGCAGGACATCGGTCGCGTGGCGCTGGCCGACGCGGTGCGCCAGCTCAAGCTGGTGCCCGAAAGCCGCTACGACGACGCCGCCGCCTTCTTCGGCTGATCACACGAATTCGGCAAACGGCGGGTTGCCCCGGACTGACGGCGGCCTGAATTTGCCCGGCGATTGGCCAGCGTAAAGCCCATCGGTGCAAATTCGTGGTTTCCGGACTGGTTCCGAACGGTTATACCGGGGGTGTGAGCAACCGCGGTTCGATTCGCGGAGTCGTTCAGCACCCCGCGGCGTCGGCTGGGCCACCGGGCCCGCCGGTGAATACGCCACGGCCACCCGCTTGGCGCAATGATGCCGATCCGGCGGCCGCCACGGTGCCACAGCCCCCTCGTTCGGAACCATCCATCCGCCGGCCGCCGGCCGGGATGCCTTCGCCCGGGCCCGCCCCGGCTTCGCGGGCCCGGGC
>NZ_MVIJ01000021.1 GCF_002086735.1 Mycobacterium scrofulaceum
CCATGCTGCGCGACCACGCTGTCTACCAACCCGCAACCACTACTGCGGCGGCTTGACAACGTCATTGAGATTCTCCTTCTCGCGAATTCTCGCGACGTGGTTCGCGACCCGGGGTAGTAACTACCCACTGCCGGGCCTCCTACCCGTTTGGTCCCGCATTTCGTCGGGTAGCCGACTGGTGCGCGCAACAGCCCGCGCGCGAAACCAGAGATGGGAAGGACACCATGGCTCAGAGCGCCATCACGTCGCCCACCGATGTGGTCGACTTTCTTGTCAATCAACACCAGCAGATCAAATCCCTGTTCGCCGAAACGCTGGCGGCGTCGGGGAAAGAACGCGAAAAGGCGTTCGTCGAGCTCCGGCGGTTGCTGGCCGTGCACGAGACGGCCGAGGAGGAAGTCGTGCACCCGCGTGCCAAGCGGAAGCTGTCCGACGGCGCCGAGGTGGTCGACGAGCGACTGCACGAAGAGCACGAGGCCAAGACCGTCCTGCAGAAGCTGGAGAAGCTCGACGTGGACAGCGCGGAGTTCACCCGCCTGCTGACCGAGCTCCGTGACGCGGTCGTCGAGCACGCCGACCACGAGGAGCACGACGAGTTCTCCAAGCTGGGCCAGGAATTGAGCGGCGACGAACTCGAACGGATGGGTCGCGCCGCCAAGCTCGCCGAGGCGATCGCGCCCACCCGGCCGCACGCCGGCGTCGAGTCGCAGGCGGCCAACATGGCGGCCGGACCGTTCGCGGCGATGCTCGACCGCGCCCGCGACGCCATCGTCGGCAAGGGCTAGCACGACTCGATGGGGTGCCCCCGCGTGCGCGTGGGGGCACCCTCGCCCTCGGCAGGGAACACCATGACCGCGACCAAGGCGCCGGGCGCCGACCGCTACCTGCCCGCGGAGCGCGGGCTGGACACGCTGCGAGCGGCGGCCGAATGTTGCCGCGGCTGCCCGCTTTTCGCCGACGCCACCCAGACCGTGTTCGGCCGTGGGCGGGCGGGCGCACCGATCATGCTGGTGGGCGAGCAGCCGGGGGACCAGGAGGACCGCGCCGGTCAGCCGTTCGTCGGGCCGGCCGGGCGCCTCCTCGACCGGGCCCTCGAGGAGGCGGGCATCGATCCGGTGCGCACCTATGAAACCAATGCGGTCAAGCATTTCAAGTTCACCCGCAAGGGCGGCAAACGGCGAATCCACCAAAAGCCCGGGCGCACCGAGGTCGTCGCGTGCCGGCCGTGGCTCATCGCCGAGATCGAGGCGGTGCGCCCCCAGGTCATCGTGTGCCTGGGCGCGACGGCCGCGCAATCGCTGCTGGGGACGGCGTTTCGGGTATCCGCCGAGCGGGGAAGACACCTGCGGCTGCCCGCAGCCCTGGTTGACGTCGAGCCGGAGCCCGTCGTGGTGGCGACGGTCCACCCGTCGGCGGTGCTGCGCGACCGCAGCGACCGGCGCGACGAGGCCTACCGGCACTTCGTCGGCGACTTGCGCAGCGCGAGTTCCGGAGTCGTCGCCAGCCCCTGAGCCGCTAGTCCCTGAAGGGCAGCGGCCCCGCGAGGGCCTGCGCGAAGTGCATCGGCCGGCGGTCGCCGGCCAGATCGCGAATCTGGGTGCGGCAACTGAACCCGTCGGCCAGCACCAGCGCGTCGGCGTCGGCGTCGCGCAGCGCCGGCAGGAGCTTGTCTTCCGCGCACGCCACCGACACGTCGTAATGACCCTTCTCGAAGCCGAAATTGCCTGCCAGGCCGCAACATCCGGCGTCAAGGACGTCGGTGTCCACCCCGGCGCGGTCCAGCAATTGCCGTTCGTGGGTGTAGCCCAGGATCGCATGCTGGTGGCAGTGCTGCTGGACGACCGCGCGGGCGGTGACGGGTGCCGGCTCCCAGTCGGGCGCCTTGTCCGCTAGCAGGTCGCCCAGGGTGTAGGTCTGCCCGGCCAGCCGGTGGGCGTCCTCGTCGCCGTAGAGCAGTTCGGGCAGGTCGGACCGGAACACCGCGGCGCAGCTCGGCTCCAGGACGACGACCGGTGTGCCGGCCCGCAACGCCGGACCCAGCGACGTAAGAGTGTGCCGCAGAACGCGTTTGGCGGTGCGCAATTGGCCGGTGGAGATCCAGGTCAGCCCGCAGCAGACGGTTCGCTGCGGGACCTCGACGGCGAATCCGGCCGCCTCCAGCACGGCCACCGCGGCCCTGCCGATCTCGGGTTCGAAGTTGTTGACGAAGGTGTCCGGCCACAGCAGCACCCGTCCGCGCGGCGCCGGCGGGCGCGTGCCGGCCCGGCGCGCGAACCACCTGGTGAACCTCTCGTCGGCGAAGTTGGGCATCCGGCGCTGCGTGTCGATACCGCCGGCCTTCTTGACCATCGTCGAGAGGCCGGGCGCGTGGGCGACGGTGTTGAGCAGGTGCGGTGCCGCCGCGGCGAGTCGGGCCCACAATGGAATCCAGCCCATCGAGTAGTGCGCCATCGGCCGAAGACGGCCCCGATAGTGATGGAAGAGGAACTCGGCCTTATAGGTCGCCATGTCGACGTTGACGGGGCAGTCGCTGCGGCAGCCCTTGCAGGACAGGCAGAGATCGAGCGCGTCGCGGACCTCGGTGGAGCGCCACCCGTCGGTGATGACGTCTCCTTCCACCATCTCGAACAGCAGCCGCGCCCGCCCGCGGGTGGAATGCTCTTCCTCCTGCGTCGCCCGGTAGCTGGGGCACATCACACCCGACTCGTCCCCGCGGCACTTGCCGATCCCCACGCAGCGGTCCGCGGCGTGGGAGAACCGATGGTCGTCGTGCGGATAAGCGAACGCGGTGGCGGGTTCGGCCGGGCGGAAACCGACCCCCTTGCGCAGGTTCTCGTCGAGCTTGTACGGGTGCACGACCTTGCCGGGGTTCATCCGGTTCCGCGGGTCGAAGATCGCCTTGGCCCGTTCGAACGCCGTGACGACGCGGTCGCCGAACATGATCGGCAACAGCTCCCCGCGCGACTGGCCGTCGCCGTGCTCACCCGACAGGGAGCCGCCGTAATTGACCACCAGCCGCGCCGAATCCTCGACGAAGGCACGGAATTTGGCGATCCCCTCGGCTGTCCACAACACGAACGGTATCCGCGTGTGTACGCAGGCCTGCCCGAAATGCCCGTACAGCGAGGCGGATCCGTAGTCGTAGCGATCCAGCAGCTTGCGGAAGTCGCGCAGGTAGTCGCCGAGCCGGTCCGGGGGGACCGCGGCGTCCTCCCAGCCCTCGTGGGTCGGCGGTCCGCCGGGCCGGTACGCGGTGGCGCCCAGCCCCGCCTCGCGCGCCGCCCAGACCTCCTTCTTCCGGGCCGGGTCGTCCAGCACGAGGGCGCTGGCATCCGTCTGCTTCTGCAGCGCCTCGATCATCGACTTGGCTTTGCCGTCGGCCTCCTCCTGGTCGTCGCCGTCCAGCTGAACCATCAGCCAGGCCTTGCCGTCCGGCAACTGCCGCAGGGCCTTCTCGGCCAACCGTCGGGAGTGCTCGAGCTCGACCAGGCGGTGATCGAGGCCCTCGAGCGCCGCCGGCCGGTGTTCGAGGATCGCGGGCACGGCGTCCGCGGCCGCGGTGATGTCGTCGAAACCCAGGACCGCCAGCGCGCTCGCCGCCGGAACCCGGACCAACGTCAGCTCGGCGCGCAGCACCGTCACCAGCGTGCTCTCCGAACCGACCAGGGCCTTTGCCAGCTGGAAGTCGTTCTCCGGCAACAGCGAATCCAGGTTGTAGCCCGAGACGCGCCTCGGGATGCGCGGGTAGGCGGACCGGATGTCGTCGGCGTAGTCGTCGATCAGGGCCTTGAGACCGCGATAGATCTCGGCCCGCCGGCCGCCCGCTGCGACAAGCCGTTCGATCTCGTCCTCGCCGGTCCGGCCGACCCACATCCGCAGCCCGTCGTAGGTCAGCACCTCGAGTCGGCGCACCGAGTCGACCATCTTGCCGTACGCCTGCGCGGTGGAGCCGCAGGAGTTGTTGCCGACCATCCCGCCGATCGTGCAGCTGACATGGGTCGACGGCTTGGGCCCGACCATCCAGCCCGATTCGCGCAGTCTGTCGTTGAGCGCGTCGAGCTTGATGCCCGGTTGGACCACGGCCACCCCGGCTTCGGTGTCCACCGACTCGATCCGGGTGCAGTACTTGCTCCAGTCCAGGACCACCCCCGCGTTGCAGGACTGCCCGGCCAGGCTGGTGCCGCCGCCGCGGGACAGCACCGGCAGGTCGTGCCCGCGGCAGACCCGCACGGCGTCGGCCGCCGCCTCCGGGGTCCTCGGCATCACCACGCCGATGGGCACCTGCCGGTAGTTGGACGCGTCGGTCGAGTAGGCCGCGCGGGAGCCGGGATCGAATCGGATCTCGCCGTCGACGTTGTCACGCAGGTCTGCGGCCGCCGCCTCGAACAACTTCGGTGTTCGGTCTGGCCGTGTCGCGGTCATGCCAACTCCTCGTCGATTCGCTCAACCCTTCTTGTGCGGCATGAACTCCTGCGCCTTGGTTTTCAGGCCGACCTTGACGAATCCGACGCGGTCCTCGTCGCCGCCCAGCACCGCCGCGGTGGCCGACTTGAACTGGTCCCAGGTGGCGTGCGGCGGAATCGGCGGCATGTCGGGGTCGGTGTGAACGTCGAGCACGGTGGGCCGATCCGCGGACAGCGCCGTGCGCCACGCGTCCCCGAGTTCCTCCGGGTCCTTGATGGTCATCGCGCCAAGGCCCAGGCTTGCCGCGAACGCGGCGAAGTCGATGTCGGGCAGCGTTTGTGATTCCGCGAATTTCGGCGAACCGGCCATGGCGCGCATCTCCCAAGTGACCTGGTTTAGGTCGTTGTTGTGCAGGATCGCGACGATCAGCCGGGGGTCTTCCCATTCGTGCCAGTAATGCTTGATGGTGATCAGCTCGGCCATGCCGTTCATCTGCATGGCGCCGTCACCGACGAACGCGATGACGGGCCGGCGCGGGTGGCCGAACTTGGCGCCGATCGCGTAGGGGACGCCGGGGCCCATCGTGGCCAGGGTGCCGGACAGCGAGCCCCGCATGTTGCCGCGGAACCGTAGGTTGCGGGCGTACCAGTTGGCCGCCGACCCGGAGTCGGCCGTGATGATGGCGTCGTCCGGCAGCTTGGGGGACAGCTCGGAGTACAGCCGCATCGGGTTGATCGGGTCGGCGCTGACGTGGGCCTCCTTGTCCATGGTCTCCCACCAGCGGGCCACGTTCTTCTCGATGGTCTCCCGCCAGGACCGGTCCTCTTTGCGGCGCAGATGCGGGATCAACGCGCGCAGCGCGGTTTTGGCGTCGGCCACCAGGTTGACCTCGAACGGGTAGCGCATCCCGATCATGCGGCCGTCGACGTCGATCTGCACCGCGCGGGCCTGGCCGAACTCGGGCAGGAACTGGGTGTAGGGGAAGCTGGATCCCACCGTGAGCAGCGTGTCGCAGTCCCGCATCAGCTCGTAGCTCGGCCGCGTCCCCAGCAGACCGATCGAACCGGTGACCCAGGGCAATTCGTCGGAGAGCACATCCTTGCCCAGCAGCGCCTTGGCCGCACCCGCGCCCAGCAGGTCGGCAACCTCGCTCAGCTCGGCGTGCGCGCCGCGGGCGCCGGTGCCCACCAGCATGGCGACCTTCTTGCCGGCGTTGAGGACCTCGGCCGCGCGGGCGACGGCCGCGTCGTCGGGCGCGATTGCCGGGTACTCGATGCCCAGGCTGGAGGGCACCATCTTGAACGCGTGCTCGGGCGGCGAGTAGGGCAGCTCCTGCACGTCGCTGGGAATGATCAGGGCCGTGGGGGCCCGCTGGGTCATCGCGATCCGGATCGCGCGGTCCAGGACGTTGGGCAACTGTTCGGGGACGGTGATCATCTGGACGTAGTCGCTGGCGACGTCCTTGAACAGGGTCAGCAGGTCGATTTCCTGCTGGTAGTTGCCGCCCATGGCGGTGCGGTTGGTCTGCCCGACGATGGCCACCACCGGAACGTGGTCGAGCTTGGCGTCATAGAGGCCGTTGAGCAGGTGGACGGCGCCGGGCCCCGACGTCGCCGCGCAGACGCCCACCCGTCCGGTGAACTTCGCGTAGCCGACCGCCTCGAAGGCGCTCATCTCCTCGTGGCGCGCCTGGATGAATTTCGGCTTGTTGCCCGCGCGGGCCCACGCGGCCAGCAGGCCGTTGATGCCGTCGCCGGGGTAACCGAACACTTGCTCGACACCCCACGCGCGCAATCGCTCCAGCAGGTAGTCCGAGACCTCTTGCTTGGCCATTGATGTCCTCCTCGACAGACGGTTCTCGATAATGTTCGCTACGTACGCCGGCCGGCGCAGGCGCCACGGTCAAGCGTGGTTTGCTGCGAAGGCCCGCGGCCGTCTGTTTCGACCGCATCCTGGCGCGAATGGGCGGCGAGAGCACTTCCCACAAGACGGGGCATACCCCCGATTGCCGCGGTTATTCGCCCGGTTTCCCCGGCGGCCGCCGGCGGTCGGCGGCGGGCCGCTAAAAGCCCTGTGGCACACCGTTTCCGAGGTGGAGCAGGCCCGCTTTTTGCACCGCGCCCGGATCGAGTGAGTTCCGGGCGTCGAGCACCACGGCCAGCGGCGCGTCGCGGGCGATCACGCGCCAGTCCAGGTCACGGAACTGGGGCCACTCGGTCAGCACCACGATGGCCTCGGCCGCCTTGGCGGCGAGGTACGGGTCGTCGACGGCGGTCACCCCGCTTCCCTGCAGGACGGCCGGGTCGATGTTGGGCAATTGCGGGTCGTAACCCATGACTTGCGCGCCGGCCACCGCCAGTTCCCGGCACGCCGCCAGCGCGGGGGAATCGCGGGTATCACTGGTCGCGGCCTTGAACGTGAGGCCGAACGCGGTGATCCGGCAACCCCGGATGGGTCGACCGATCATTTGCTTGAGGGCCCCGGCGATGCGTTGCCCCTGAGCGCTATTGGTTTGCCGGGCGGCCTCGACCTCGGAGAAGGGGACACCGTGCCGGCGCGCGGTGTGCACCAGCGCCGCGGTGTCCTTCGGCAGGCAGGAACCGCCCCAGCCCGGGCCGGGCCGCAGGAACTCCGGGCCGATCCGGCGGTCGGCCCCCATGCAGCCGGTGACGTCGTCGATGTCTGCTCCGACCCGGGCACACAGGGCGGCCAGCGAATTCGTGTAGGACAGCTTGACGGCCAGGAAAGCGTTGCTGGCGTACTTGGCCAGCTCGGCGCTCTCCGGGCTCATCCGCAGCACGCGTTCGGGTCCCGACCCGTAGGACCGCCGGACCAGCTGTGCCGCCGTCTCGTCGTGGGTGCCGATGACCAGCCGGTCCGGGTGGCGGAAGTCGTGGACGGCTCGGCCCTCCCGCAGGAATTCGGGCGCGGACACCACGCCAATGTCCTTGTGCCGCAGCCGTTCCGCCATCGCGGAGGTGGTGCCGACCGGCACCGTCGACTTCAGCGCCACGACGGCGCCGCGGCGCAGGACGCCGCCGAGCAGGTCGATCACCGACTCCACCGCACCGAGGTCCGCCCGTCCGCCGTCGGCGCTCGGAGTGGGGACGCAGACGAACACGACGTCGCGGTCGGCCAGCGCGCCGAAGTCCTCGCTGAACCTCAGCCGGCCGCCGGCCAGCCCGTCGCGGAGCAGCTTCGGCAACTGCGGCTCGTCGATGACCGGAATTCCGGCCGCCAGTTTGCGCACCCGATCCGGGTCGATGTCCACCGCGACCGTGTTCAGACCGCGGTCGGCCACGCAGACGGCGGTGGTCAGACCGACGTAGCCAACACCTACCACGCCGACGAGCGGCCCACTCATGCCGTCTCCCGCAGGATTTGGCGGCTGGCGGCCAGCACCCGCGCAACCGTGATCAGAAGCAACCCCTCGTGCGGCACCGCGGCGTGCGGGTCACCGACACCGCCGGCCCACAGCGCGACGTGCGGTGCCGGGCCGCGCGGGCCCCAGCGCGCGGGAGCGGTGGGACCGAACAGCACCACCGACGCGGTGCCGGTCGCCGCGGCCAGATGCGCCAGCCCCGTGTCGCCGCAGATCACCAACCGGCTGTCGGAGATCAGCGCGGTCAAGGCGGGCAGGTCGAGCAGCCCGGACACCACCGCGGCGCGGGGCAGGCCCGCCGTGCGGGCGACCCGGTGCGCCAGATCGAATTCGCCGGCGGATCCGGTGATGACCACCTCGTGGCCGTCGTCGCTGAGCGCCGCGGCGACCGCGGCGAAGCGGTCCACGGGCCACTGCCGGGCGGGCGCCGAGGCGCCGGGATGGATCACGACCGCCCCGGTCTGGTCGAACGGAATCCCCGGGGGCCGCGGTATGAGCACATCGTCTGAATCGCAAGGGATCCCGCCCCACTCCAGCAGCGTGCACCAGCGGGTCACCTCGTGTACGTCCGAGCGCCATGGTGGCCCCTCGAGGCCGGGATGCCGCTGGTGGCGGTGGGTGAGCACGCACTGCGGCGCCCACGCCAGCAGGTGGTCGATGCTTTCCGGCCCGCAGCCGTGCAGGTTGATGCCCAGCGCCGGCGGCCCCGGCAGCGGTTGCACGTCGCCCAGGCACGAGGTGGGCAACAGCTCGTCGATCGCCCCGGTGAGCATCGCCAGCTCGCGGTAGCGGTCCGGGGCGGCGAGCATGACGCGGGCCTGCGGGTAGCGCCGGCGCAGGCCGCGTAGCGCGGGGACCGCCGTGAGGAGGTCACCCAGTCCCAGGGCGCGCAAGACGACGATGCTGTCGGCCCCGTCGGCGTCGCCGCCCGCCTCGAGCGTCAAGGCCACGACGACTCCGTCGAGGCGCACACCACCAGCTCCCGCACCTCGCATCCGGCCGGCTGGGAAAGGGCGAAAAGCACGGTCTCGGCGACGTCTTCGGGCTGATTGAGCTTGGCGTCGGCCGGCGGCTTGTATTGCTCGGTGCGCCCGTCGAAGAACGGGGTGTGCATGCCGCCGGGGATGAGCAGCGTCACGCCCACCTCGCCCGCGAGCTCGGCCGCCAGCGCGCGCGTGAAGCCGACGACCCCGAACTTCGACGCGCAATAAGCGGTGGCGTCGCCGACGGCCTTGATGCCCAGCGTCGACGCGCAGGTGACGATGCGCCCCCGGGTCCCCCTCAGGTAGGGGAGGGCGGCGCGGATGACGGCCGCGGTGCCGACCAGGTTGACGGCGATGACCTGCTCCCACTCTTTGGCCGGCACCTGTTCGAGCGTTCCGCACGAGTCGATGCCCGCGGCGGTGAAGACGCCGGTGATTTTGCCGTCCACCCGCTCGGCCAGCGACTCGACGGCGGCCGCGACCGCGCTGGTGTCGGCCAGATCGCACGCGGCGTAAGGCACGTCGGCGGCCGGTGGCTTCTTGTCCATCACCAGCGGCGCGCCGCCGCGTCGGGCCACGGCGGCCACCGCGGCCGCGCCCAGCCCCGAGGAGCCGCCGGAGATCAGTACGCCTTCGAGTGAGTGTGCAGTCATGTCAAGACCTTTCGGTAGGGGCGCGGCCGGAAGACGCCGCGGCGATCAAACGGGACGACGAGTAACCCGCCACGGTGGGCAGGATGACCACCTCGCCGCCGTGGCGGTACACCACGTCGGCCTCGGGCAGATCGGCGGCGACGTAATCGCCGCCCTTGACCCAGATGTCGGGCCGCAGCGTTTCCAGCATCCGTTCCGGGGTCGGGCCGTCGAAGATCGTCACCCCGTCGACGCAGGCCAGCGCCGCCAGGACGCGGGCGCGGTCCGCGTCGCGCATCACCGGGCGGCCGGCACCCTTCAGCGCGCGCACCGACGCGTCCGAATTGACCAGCACGATCAGGGCGTCTCCGAGTTCGCGGGCCTGGCGGAGCAGCCGGATGTGCCCGGTGTGCAGCAGGTCGAAGCAGCCCCCGGTGGCGACGACGACGCGGCCGTCGCGGCGCAGTCGCTCGGCGAGGGCGACCGCGTCGACGGCGGCCGGGTCCGCCGGGCGCGCGCCGTCGCCGAGCGCGTCGAAACCGGCGGCGGGCACGGGCGTCGAGACGGCGGCGGCGCCGCCGGCGGCGACGAACCGGGCCGCGTCGGCGACCGCCGCCTGCACCGCGGCGACCGGGTCGGCGCCCGCCCCGAGCGCCACGGCCGCGGCGACGGCGAACCGGTCCCCGGCGCCGCAGACGTCGGCCGCGCCGGCGCTCGACCCCGCCGGTATGCCGACGTGCCGCGCGGCCGACCCCGACCCGTAGACGCGGGCGCCGTGGGCCCCGCGGGTGATGCACACGGCGCGCGCGTCCCACTTCCGCAGGAGGACCTCGCCGCCGTCGCCCGAAGTGGTGGGGCCGCAGAAGTGGCGCGCCTCTTCGTGGTTGGGCGTGACCAGCGCGCACCCGGGCACGGGCGCGGCGCCCCGGGGGTGCGGGTCCCACACGACCGGGATCCGCGCCGCGGCCTCGGTCAGCGCCGCCCGGATGGCCGGCAGCGCGGTGACGCCGGCACCGTAGTCGGCCACGCAGATGGCCCGGGCGTCCGACAGCGCCCGCACCGCCTGCACCGGAAGCGGGACGTCGACGGGGGCGGCGTCGCCCCGGTCGACGCGCAGCATCGACTGGCCGCGGGCCCGAATCCTGGTCTTGGTCACGGTGGTGCCGCTCATCGGCAGGGGCAGCACGCTGACCCCCGCGGCGCCCAGCAGGTCGTGCAGTCGCCGACCCGTGTCATCGGGGGCGATGCCGGTGATCAGCACCACCTGCGTCTGGGTGCGGGCGGCCATCAGGCCCGCCCCACCCGGCCGTTGTACCTGCCGCTCGGCGTCGACCACCGGCACCGGCGCCTCCGGGCTCAGCCGCGACGCGGTGCCGACGATGTCGACGTCGAGTATCGAATCACCGACAATGACAAGGGGTTTGGTGGTCACGACGCACCCGCCCGCAGCAGCACCTCGTCGAGCGCCATGCACAGCCCGTGCAGCAGCATCAGATGGATCTCCTGCACGGTCGCGGTGCCGGCGGCGTCCACGCAGATCGCGTCGTCGCACATGGCGGCCAACTCGTTGGGCGCCCGGCCGGTGAGCCCCCACGTCACCATGCCCACGTCGTGTGCCGCCTTCACCGCCGTCACCACGTTCCGGCTGGTTCCGCTGGTCGACAAGGCCACCAGCACGTCGCCGGGCCGGCCGTGCGCGCGGACGCCGCGCGCGAACATCTCCTCGTTGCCGTAGTCGTTGGCGATTGCCGTCAGCGCCGACGTATCGCCGTGTAATGCGATCGCCGACAACGGGATTCGCTCCTCTTGGAACCGGCCGACGATTTCGGCGGTGAGGTGTTGCGCCTCGGCGGCGCTGCCGCCGTTGCCGCACGCCAACAGGCGACCGCCGCGGGTCAGCACGCCGGCCAGCTGCCGGCCCCACCCGCGCAGCCGGGTCGCCTCGGTTTCGCTGCGCCGCACGGCGTCTCGCAGCGCGTCGAAGTGCGCCTCGATCATGGCTCTTCCCCTTCCCGCACCGCGTCGAGCAGTTCGGCGTCGGTGATCCCGTCCAGACACGGGTGGCCCGCCACCGGGCAAACCCGGGCCCGGCTGGCCCGGCACGGCGCGGACTGGTCGCCGAGCACCCGCACCCGCGGCGAGTACGGGCGCCACTGCGCGGCCGGCACGACGGGGGCGAACAACGACACCACCGGCGTCCCCACGGCGGCGGCCAGGTGCGCGGGCCCGGTGTTGGGCACGACGACGACGCGGGCGGCCGAAAAGACGGCCGCCAGTTCGGCGAAGCTGGTCCGGCCGCCGAGGTCGACCGCCGCGTCGGCGGCGACCGCCGCGGTCAGTTCCGACTCGTCGGGTCCGCCGGTGACCACCACCCGGTATCCCGCGCCGGCCAGCGCCGCCACCATCGCCTCGCCGCGGTCCCGGCTGGGCCGGCGCGCCGGGACCGCGGCGCCGGGGTGGAAGACGACGTACGGTCCGGTGCCCACGCGTTCGGCCAGCGGCGCGGGCAGTGCCGGGACGGCACGGATCCGCAGCGCGCCGTCGTCGCCGGGCGGCAGCCGGCAACCGGCGGCCTCGGCCAGCGACAGCGCCCGCTCCGGTTCCGGGATCCCGTCGGCCACGTGGTGGCGCAGGTCGAGCAGGGTGCCGGGGTAGTCGACGCAGATCGCGCCCACCCACGGCACGCCCGCCATCCGGGCCAGCAGCGCCAGCGGCAACGGGGACTGATGAAACGACGTGAAGATGTACATCCTGGCGGGTCCGATGTCGTGCAGCTGCTTGACGAGCGCCTCGGCGTGCGAGGCCGTCAGCTCGGGCGCGTCGAAATCCACCCAGGGCGCTTGCCATTCGAGGATCTCGTCGACCCCGGCCAGCAGTTCCGCGGCGGCCCGCCCGCGCGGGCCCACCAGCATGGTGACGCGGTCGTGGCCGGCCGCCACCGCCCGCACCGCGGGCCCGGTGATCAGCACGTCGCCGGCGCTGTCCAGGCGGGCCACCACCGCGGTGTTGCGCGCGCAACTCACCGGCACTCCCGCAGGACCAGGGACACGGCGTCGGGCAGCGTCGCCGCCACCCGCGCGTGCGCCCGCGCGTGGTCGATCTCGGGCGGCAGGGTGCGCCGGGTGGGCACCAGCACCGCCGCGGCGCCGGCGGCCAGCGCGGCCTGCACGTCGGCCCCGATGTCGCCGATCATCACGCAGCGCTGCGGCGGGACCGCCAGCTCCCGCGCGGCCGCCAGCACCAGGCCGGGCCGTGGCTTGCGGCAATCGCAGCCGTCGGCCGGGCCGTGCACGCACACCTGCCACGCGTCGAACGGGCCGAGCACCTCGTCCACCCGGGCGTTGACGGCGGCGAGCTGGCCGGGACTGATCAGCCCGCGCGCCACGCCGGACTGGTTGGTCACCACGGCCAGCAGCAGGCCGCGCCGGCGCAGCCGGTCCAGCGCCCGGCCGGCCCCGTCGGTGGGTCGCACGCCGGCGGGGTCGTTGAGGTAGGGCCGGTCGACGATCAGGGTGTCGTCGCGGTCGAGGAGCACCGCGAGCGGGGGGTCGCGGTGGGCGCAGCGGAAGGCCCACTCGCCGGCCAGCCGGTGCGCGACCGCGACCGGTGGGATGAGCGCGCTCGTCACCGAGAGACGCGCCGCCTCAACGACATTCCGCGGACCGTCGAGCCAGCGCCGGACGGTGAACTCGGCCGTCAGCAGCAGCCATGCGGCGGCCGCCGCGCGAGCCAACGGGCCGCGGCGCAGCAGCGCGCCGACGACGCCGACGGCGGCGGCCAGCGTGGCGGCAGCGTGTGCCGGCATCCTGCCCGGTCCCTCGCCGATCATGTCGCGCCAAGCGCGGCCGTACTTGCGCCGCATCAAGGCGTTGTCGCGGTTGCCGAGCTGCGCCCGCACGCTCGACCACCGGGTCGCCGCCGCGACGGGATGCGTCGAACGACGCTCGCCGCGCACGATCACCCCGCCGGCGGCCACGATCCGCACCGCCAGGTCGGAGTCCTCGCGGTAGGCCCGCGGGAACCGCTCGTCGAAGCCGCCGACTGTCACCAGCATGTCGCGGCGATACGCCATGTCGGCCGTGATCCATTGCGCCGCTGACAGCCGCAGGGTGCGACGCTCGTCGTCGGTGGGCCGCCGGGATCGTCGCGCCGGCACCTCGATCACCGCCTGTGAGCCCACCGCGTCCGCCGCCCCGGCGGCCTTGAGGTCGATGGCCAGCGCCGACTTCCATTCCGGCCCCGGCACCACGTCGTCGTCCAGGAAACACACCCAGGGCGTGCCGGTGGCGCGCCAGCCCACGTTGCGCGCGGCGGCCGGCCCCCGACCGCCGCTGCGCAGCACCCGCACGCCCATGTCACCCACCGGCAGGTCGGGGGTGGGCCGCGGACGGTCGTCGACCACCACCACCTCCGCGGCCGCCGGGCCGGAGCCGCTCTGCAGGGCAAGCAGCAACTGCCGCAGGGAGTCTCGGCCGACCGTCGGTATCACGATGGCGTAGTCGGTCGTCATCGGCACCGCCGGACCAGGTAGGGGCCGAGGGCCAGCACGTCGATCGGGGAGCTGCCGAACACCTCGAGCGCGTCGCGCGGGCTGTCCACCATCGGTCGCCCGGCGGTGTTGAAGCTGGTGTTGACCACCACCGGGACGCCGGTGCGCTCGGCGAACCGGCTGATGGTCGCGTGCAGGCGCGGATCGGCGGCCGCGTCGACGGTCTGGATGCGCGCGGTGCCGTCGACGTGGGTGACCGCGGGGATGCGGTTCCGCCAGGACTCGGCGACGTCGTGGACGAACAGCATGTAGGGGCTGGGTAGCGGTCCGCGGGAAAAGATTTCGGCGGCGCGCTCGGCCAGCACCATGGGCGCGACCGGGCGGAACTGCTCGCGGCCCTTGACCGCGTTGAGGCGCTCCAGGTTGGCGGGGTGGCGCGGATCGGCCAGCAGAGATCGCCCGCCCAGTGCCCGCGGCCCGAATTCGGCGCGGCCCTGGAACCAGCCGATGAGCTGGTTGTCGGCCAGCGCGTCGCCGATCGCGGCGGCAACGTCGCCCGGGCGTTCGTAGTCGACGGCGGCTTGGGTCAGGGTGGCCTCGATCTGTTCGTCGGACCAGCCGCGGCCCAGCCGCGCCGAGGGCATCGGTGCGATCGGTTCGCCGAACGACGCGGCCAGGCTCAGCGCCGCGCCCAGCGCCGTGCCGGAGTCACCGGACGCGGGCTGCACCCACACGCGGTCGAAGCCGCCCTCGGCGTGGATGCGGGTATTGGCAACGCAATTGAGCGCCACGCCGCCGGCCAGGCACAGCGCGTCACCGTCGGTCCGGTCGCGCAGCCAGCCCACCAGGTCCAGCAGCACGTCTTCGACGACGCGCTGCACGCTGCAGGCCAGGTCGGCGTGCACCGGGTCGAGCGTCTCCTCGTGCGGGCGGCGGCGCGGCGCCAGCCCGCCCCACGCGATCGGCTCCGTGCGAAACCCGCCGTCTCCGCAGGCATAGACCCGCTGGTGCAGCTGGTCGGCGAAGCGTGGCTCGCCGTAGGAAGCCATCGCCATCACCTTGTACTCGTCGCTGGAGCGCGCGAAACCCAGGTGCTCGGTGAGGTTTTCGTAGAGCAGCCCCAGCGAGTGCGGCAGCGACTGGGAG
Source organism: Mycobacterium scrofulaceum (assembly GCF_002086735.1). Taxonomy (GTDB): domain Bacteria; phylum Actinomycetota; class Actinomycetes; order Mycobacteriales; family Mycobacteriaceae; genus Mycobacterium; species Mycobacterium scrofulaceum. The sequence goes on from NZ_MVIJ01000021.1 coordinate 15,037, forward strand.
GCGAGCACGTCGAGCTTGTGGTCGCGGTACACGCCGGCCAGCATCGAGGTGCGCTCGCCGCGGCCGTCGACCACCAGCACCGCCGCGTCGGGATGCGGGGAGGCGAGCGCGGTCGACGCGGCGTGCGCGACGTGATGGCGGATGTGACGCACCACGGCCGGGTTCAGGCCGGGCACGGCGGACGCCAGGAAGCGCGGCGCGCGCTCGGCGTACAGGGTGCGCAGGTATTCCCAATCCGGATCGAGGCCCCCCGGGTCGAGCGGCTCGTCGTACATCAGGGCCGGGTCGTAGGAGTAGCCGATCGCGTCGACCTCCTCGGGGGCGACACCGGCGTCCTCGAGGCACCAGCGGATGGCCGCGGTGGGGATTTCCCAGGTGGAGAAGGGCACCGCCTGCTTGCCGTGCTTGCGCCGCGAGAACCGTTCCTCTTCGGCGGCGGCCACGACCCGGCCGTCGACCACCAACGCCGCGGCCGGATCGTGGAATACCGCGTTGACACCGAGAATTCGCACCGCACCTCCTAATGCGCCAACTGGTCGGCGGCCGAGACGAGGTCCCGGTCCGGGTCGTCGCAGGCGGTGTCGTCACACGCGATGCGGAACCACGCCACGGTGGTGGCGAGCCCGGTGCGGTAGTCGACGTGTGGCCGCCAGCCCAGCCGCTCGCGCGCGACGGTGATGTCGGGGCAGCGACGCTGCGGATCGTCCTCGGCCGGCGGAATGAACTGGATGGTCGACGTGCCGCCGGCCAGCTCCCGGATCAGCTCGGCGGCCGCCAGCACGGTGAGTTCCGCGGGGTTCCCGATGTTGACGGGCCCGCCGAAATCACCGCGCGCCAGTTCGATCAGCCCCGCAACGGTGTCGTCGACGTAGCACAGCGACCGGGTCTGCAGCCCGGTGCCGGAGACCGTCAGCGGTTCGTTGCGCAGCGCCTGGCGGCAGAACGTCGGAACCATGCGGCCGTCGTCGGCGCGCATGCCCGGGCCGTAGGTGTTGAAGATGCGGGCGACGGCTGTGTCGACCCGGCCGAGGCGGCGGTACGCGAACGTCAGGGCCTCCGCGTACCGCTTGGCCTCGTCGTACACGCTGCGGGGACCGACCGGATTCACGTTACCCCCATAACTTTCGGGTTGCGGATGCACCTCGGGGTCGCCGTAGACCTCACTGGTCGACGCCAGGACGAACCGGGCGCCGGCGCGCTCGGCGATCTCCAACGCGGTCGCGGTGCCCGCCGACCCGGCGCGCAGCGTCTCGATCGGGCGTCGCTGATAGTCGACCGGGGAAGCCGGTGAGGCCAGATGAAACACGGTGTCGAAGGCGGTGCCGACCTCGTCGAGCACCGCGGGATCGCAGATGTCGTGTGGTACGAAACGATAACCGGGCCGCCCCGCCAAGCGATCCGCCGCGCCCGGCGGGCTGGTGGACAGGTCGTCGACGCTGACCACTTCCACGCCGCCGCCGAGCAGTCGGTCACACAGATGGGCGCCCACGAACCCGGCGCCACCGGTGATCAGGACCCGCGAAAGAGCTTGCACCGAGCTGTCATACCCGTCAGCGCCGGTGCAAAACTGCGTTTCATCGCGCACTTCTGGGGTAGCTGCACCAGTCATGGCGACCAAGCCCCTCACCTCATTCGTGATCGCGACCCGGGACCGCGCGGATGAGCTCAGCGCGGTCCTGGACCGCCTGTTGGACACCAGTGCGTGCCCGATCGTCGTGGTGGACAATGCCTCCCGCGACGATTCGGTGCGGGCCGCGACCCGGATCGCGGCGCGTTCGGCGGGCCGGGTCACCGTCGTACCGCTGAACCGGAACGAGGGTGCGGTCGCGCGCAACGTGGGGGTGGCGCGCTGCGGCACCCCGTACGCCGCATTCTGTGACGACGATTCGTGGTGGGCGCCGGACGCGACCTCGATCGCCGAGGAGGTGTTCGAAAGGTGTGACAGCGTAGCGGTATTGGCGGCCCGCACCGTGCTGTGGCCGCAGCGGCGCGACGACCCGTTCGTCGGGCGGCTGGCCGGCAGTCCGCTCGGCTGGGACCCGGTGCTGCCCGGTCCGTCGATCCTGGGCTTCCAGGCGTGCTCGGCGGTGGTGCGCAAGTCGGCGTTCGAGGCGGTCGGCGGGTTCAGCCCGATCCTGCACTTCCGCGGCGAGGAGAGCCTGCTGGCCTGGGACCTGGCCGCGGCGGGCTGGCAGCTGTGTTTCTGCCCCGCGCTGGTGGCGTACCACCAGCCGTCGGAAACGCGGTCGTCGAGCAGCGCCCAGCGCGCCCGCGAGGTGCGCAACGCGATGCTGACCGCCTGCCTGCGCCGGCCCGCAAGCCGGTGCGCCCGCGCGGGCGCCGCGTTGGCCTGGGCCGCGGCCCGTGACACCGCCCACGCGAAGGCGTTGCTGGAGGCGCTGGCCGCGCTGCCTGTCGCGCTGCGGCAGCGCCGGCGGCTGCCGGACGACGTCGAGCGGTCGTTGCGGATCCTGGAAAGTGCCTGAGCCACAATATCATCCGGGAGCATCACCCGGAGCGCTTGCTCTGCGCGCTGACTTCGCGCCGCACCGGTGCGAGCTTCTCGTAGATGCGCTCGGTGTCGGCCGCCACCCGGTCCCACGTGTAACGGGCGCGGGCCCGTTCGCGCCCTGCCGCGCCCATGGCGGTTCGCCGATCACGATCGGAGAGCAGCGCGGCGATCGCGTCACCCAGCCTGGCCGGGTCCTTGGGCGGCACCAGGCGGCCGGTGACGTCGTCGACGACCGTGTCGCGGATTCCGCCCACCGCGGTGGCCACCACCGGCACCCCGCAGGCCATCGCCTCCAGCGGCACGATGCCGAACGGCTCGTACCAGGGGGTGCAGGCCACCACGTCCGCCGACCGCAGCAGCGCGGGCATCTCGCGCCGAGTGACCGCGCCGAGCAGCCGCACCCGGTGGGCGACGCCGAGCTCGGCCGCCAGTCGCTGCAGCTCTCGGGCCTCCGGGTCGTCGGCGAAATCCGCTCGCGCCGGGCCGCCCACGACCACCAGCTCGGTGTCGGGAACCCGGGGCAGGGCGGAGATCAGGGTCTCAAAACCTTTGCGCGGCACCAGCCGCCCGACCGACACGATGCGCGGCCGTTCGCCGCGCGGGGCCCTCGGGCCGTCCGGGTTGAAGGCGTCGACGTCCACACCGCACGGCACCACGGACGTCCGCGACCGGGCGCGTCCCATCCGGACCAGCTCGAAGACCTCGTCGGTGCTGGTGGCCGCGACCCAGTCGGCGTCCCGGGCGATCCTGGCCTCGACGCCGACGCGACAATCCGGGCTGGTGTCATCGAGCCCCTGGTGCAATCGCTTGACAAGGCCCAGGGCGTGGAACGTCTGCACGGTCGGAACGCGGTGGGACCGCGCCGCGCGCTGGGTGGCGACCCCCGACATCCAGAAGTGGCCGTGCGCCACGTCGGGGGCATCGGCGACCCAGCGCGCGTCCAGGTATTCGGCGAAAGCGTACATGTATTGCAGCAGTGCGTCTTTGGGCAAAACGCGGGCCGGCCCCGCCGGGACGTGCACGACGCGGTAGCCGTGTTCGGTCTCGACGCATTCCGGCAGCCGCGCGTCGTCTCGGCGGGTATACACCACCACGTCGTGGCCGCGGCGGGCCAGCGCGGACGACAGCTCGGCGACGTGAACGTTCTGGCCGCCCGCGTCCACGCCGCCCAGGTGCGCCAGCGGGCTGGCGTGTTCGGAGATCATCGCGATCCTCATGCGTGCTCCCTTCGGGTCATCTGCACTGCTCCTCGATCACTCGGTCCCACTCGGCGAGGAAGCGGCCGAGTCCGAAGTGGGCGGAAGCGAATTCGCGTGCGGCCTTGCCGGCGGCCGCGGCGGTGGCCTGGTCGTTCATGAATTCGCGCAGGCCCGCCCCCAACGCGGCGGGGTCGGCGCTGACAACGCCCGCCTCGCCGGGGACCACCAGCGGCGCCATCGTGGTGCCGACGGCCACGACCGGCATGCCGAGGAACATCGCCTCGATCAGCGAGAGGCCCAGCGACGTCCAGCGGGCGGTGTGCAGGTAGACCCGCCTGCGGGCGATCTGGTCCCAGAGCTCCGGTGCCGCCACGTCCCCGCGGCCGGTCACGCCGCCCCGGTTGGCGTGCAGCGATTCGGTGCCGATGCCCCACACGTCGATCTGCGCGTATGCCGACAGCGGTTCCAGCAGGTCGGCGCCGACGACGCGGTTTCGCCGCAGCGGCTCGTTGATCATGGTGGCCGCTCGGAGAATGTCGCCGGTGTAGCGGGCGCCCGGGTCGGCGACGCCGTGGTCGATCACCCGGGTCGGGGCGCGGCCGTTGTCCCACATCAGCCGGTTGAAATCGGTGACGTGGATCAGGGGGACGTCGGTCCGGTCGGCGACCACGTGCCGGCTCCGCGTGGGGCTCGGGCGGGGAGCGTTGTGCTCGACGTAGACGGCCGGCAGCTCGGTCCCCGCCCGGCGGCCCGCCCAGCGCGCGACGAGGCCGGCCTCGTGCGGGCGTTGCAGCACAACGAGATCGATGTCCTCGCGCCGCAGCTCCTCGAGGGGCACCTCGCACGCGTTCGGCCAGGACCGTCCGGCCAGTCCGATGCCACCCTCCCCGCGGTCGGCGGCCACCGGGATCACATACCGGTGCCGTCCCGCGACGAACGCCTGCGTCCACGATCCATGGACGTGCCACACCAGCACATTCTTTGCTCGCCCGGGGTCAGCCATGGCGGGCGAAATACCCTATAGGTACTTCGTTAAACGATGCCTTTTGAGAAGACACACTTCGTCGCGCGGCTCCCCGACACGCCTGGGGTCATGGCGCATTGGGGCTCAGAAGGTTTCGCGCCGGGCCGAATCCACCGCGCGCGACGGCGAGGGCGAGGGCGGTGTCCGTCAAGCGAAGTGTCAAGGCCGGGCGGCGAAGATCCGCGGGCGAGAAGCGGTTTGCCACACACCTGTCGCCGGCCCGGGAGTTCACGCGCTCTTGGGCAACGCCGACGATCCGGACGCCCTGTGGCCCTTGGCCGTCCGCCGGATCAGCATCCGGGTCGCCTTGTCGAGAATCTCCTGGGCCGCGTCCGGGTCCCGGGCGCGCTCGGCGCGGCGCGTCGCCGCGGCGATCGTCAGCCCCTGCTCATATCCGGTCACGACGCGGGGGTCGACGTAGGAGCCGCGGGCCACGGCCGGGGTGTTGCCCAGCTCCTCGGCCACCTCCTTCATGACGGCGGACTCCACGCGTTTGGCCACCCGCCGCGACACGGCCGGGTCGGCGTCGGCGAAGGCGGTGGCCGCCAACACCGTCCCGTGCCAGGTGCGCAGGTCCTTGACGGTGTACTCGTCGCCGACGAGTTCCTTGAACCGCGCGTTGAGATCGTCGGAACGCACGTCTATCCAGCCTGACGCGGTGCGGCACACCAGCAGTCGTTCGGTGCGGTTCGGGCGGCGCATCAGCGCGCGGACCGCGCGGACCACTTCCGGATCCTCGATCTCCACGGTGCGCCGCACCCCGCTCTTGGCGGGAAAGTCGAATTCGACCGCATGGCGGCGGACCACCACGTGTTCGCACAGCAGGGTTGCCAGTCCGTACGACTCGTGTTCCTCGGCGTACTGCTCGCCGCCGGCGCGGAAGTATCCGCGGTCGAGCAAGCGCAGCGCCAGCGCCAGCACGCGCTTCCGCGTCAACCCGCTGCGCGTCAGGTCTTTGGCGATGACGGCGCGCCAGTGTGACAGTTGGGTGGACAGTTCCAGGACTCGGTCGAACTTCTCCTCGGCGCGTTCCTGCTGCCACGCGGTGTGATACAGGTACTGGCGACGGCCCGCGGCGTCGACGCCGACGGCCTGGATGTGCCCGTTGGCATGCGGCGAGATCCACACGTTCTTCCAGGCCGGCGGGATGACCAGATCCTTGATGCGCTGCAACGTGTGGGGGTCGGACACCAGGTCTCCGTCGGGCGCGTAGTACGCAAAACTCTTGCCCCGGCGCTTGCGCGCGATGCCGGGCTTGGTGAGAACGCTGCGACGCAGCCGCATCTTTTCCCTCCAGTCACGTTCGCTGACCGGACAACTACCCGCCGCGAGAACCGTTCACACGTGAAAAGAAGCGACCCGCCACGGCGCCGTGGCGGGTCGCTTTTCTCTCGCGGCGCGAATCAGCCGGCCATGAACTCCTGGTAGGCCGACTCCAGGGTCGGCGGCAGGGCCTGGACGTTGCACTGCCGTTCGGTGTCGCCGATCGGCGCCAGGATGCCGCGCAGGTCGTAGTACTCCTGCGGATGGGCCGTGAAGTAGCCCCGCAGGTTCGCCGCGGCCTCGGGCCGCGGCTGGCCGTAGGCCGCCGTGACCACCTGGTTGGCAGCCGGGTGCGCCGCCAGGTACTGCTCGGCCGAGCCCTGCACGGACGAGACGGTGGCGTGCACGCCGCCGGGGCTGCAGTCGGGCGCCGCGGCCGCCGTCGGCGCCCCGACGACACCCATGGTGATCCCCCCGAGCAGGCAGCCGGCGCTGATGCCGGCCAGTCGCCGGCGCGCGACAATACTGCTGATTTTCATGATCAATGTGTCCTTCGAAATGTGATGTGGTTCTTCAAGAGAGGCTCCCGATCCTCGAAAACCAAAGTAGCTGAAGCGGAAAGTGGCGGTGTTCGCTCACGACGAACGGGGGACCGCCAAACCGCCATTACGGCCACGGAACGGGGCCGTTCACTAAGCGAATGGTCAAATACGGTCGGCGACGTTGAGAATTCTTAAGGAAAGCAGGCCGGTTCTTAACGAATCGCCAGCAAGATCGTGACGGAATCGTGATGTGGATTCAACGCCGTTGCTTAGACCCTTGGATGAGCTGGAGCGCCTCGGCGACGGAATCGACCAGGGGCAAGCCGAGGCCGGTCACCAGGCGGGTGAGCCGCCGCAGCGCGACACCGCCGACGACGCTGCAGTGCAAACGCGCGACCTGGCACTCCTCCTGGACGAGCAGCAGCGCCCGAAGGCCCGCGCTGCCGAGGTACTCCACGCGCCTGAGGTCGAGGATCAGTGGCGCCCGCAACCGCACGAAGCGGCGGATGGCCTGGGCGACGAGGTCGGCGTTGGACGCGTCGATCTCGCCCTGGACGCGCAGCACGGTGGCGAGGGCGTGCGCTTGCACGTCCAGTTGCGCACCGGCGCAATCGATTTGATAGCAGTGGAGTCGCTTTTCGACTCGGTACGGTTGAGCAGTCATGTCGTCGCCCGTCGGGTGTCGTGGTCAGTGGTGAGCGACCGACGCCCACGGCCGCTCGCAAGAGGGCAGCTGTGGATTCAACCTGAGGTGACCATAGCCCTATGCGGCCGTCGGCGGGCGGGAATGACTTCGCTCGCGCGGGGCGCCCGGTCGAGGAGCCATCGCCACCAGCGGATTCAGCCCGGCGCAGCGGACAACTCTTCGTTTCCTGGCCCCGCGACGGCCGCTCAGATCCGGGAGAAGTCCGGGTGGTGCACCGGCGCGTCGGCGCCTTCGCTGCCATCCTTGCCGTGGCCGTCGGTGGCCGCCGGCGGCAGTGACCGCAGCCACGTCTCGACGCCGGGGCCGACGACCACCGCGCGTTCGGGGGCCAGCAGCGCCCCGGCGGCGAGCCCGGGAACGGCCGGCTGCACCGTTCGCACCCTACGGCTGTCGCCCTGCCGGGCAAGCACTTTCGAGGTCAGTTCGGGTAGCCGGATGGCGTCGGGGCCGGTGATGGTGCGCGGCGAGTGCGTCTGGCCCAGGGCCGTCTCCACCAGGACGTCGGCGACGGTGTCGGCCGCGATGGGCTGAATCAGCCAGTCCTCCACGATCACCTCGTCCCCGTCACAATTCACCGGCCCCGTGGGGCCGGTGGCGGATTCGTACCACGGGGTGGACTTCACGACCGTGGTCGGGACGGGGCCGTCGAGCAGGATTTCTTTCGCCGCCCGCTTGGCCTCGAAGAAGGGCAGGCCGTCGAACGCCGGGTCGTCGATGCCGGCCAGCGTCGACACCACCACCCGCTGGACCTCCCGCGCGGCGCACACGCCCATGAGGTTGCGCGAGGCGGTGATGAAAGCCTCGGCGATGGTGGGCTGTCCGTCGTCCGGCACGGGGTTGGACACGTCGATCGCGACGTCGACTCCCTTGAACGCGCGGTACAGCCCCTCCCCGCTGAGCAGATCGATTCCGTGTTCGCGGGAAACCTCGACCACCGCGACGTCGCGCGCCTTGAGCCTCGCGACGACGCGGGATCCCGCTGTGCCGGTCGCCCCGACGACGGCGATGGTGGTCAGACGCCTCACCCGCTTTCGTTGGTCGATCATTACTACCCAGCCGCCGTCGGTTCAAACGGTCGGGGTTCGGTGGAAACCGATCCCCCGTGATTGCGCGCACACCGCCGGAAGCGGTTTGGCGGCTCGGACGGCGGGAAAGCCGTAGAGGCGAGTTGCACAAAACCAGAGGCACAAAAACCAGAGGGAGGTCGACCCATGGGGGATGACAAGAGCGGGCCGCAGGAAGCGGTGCAGGGCGCCGTCGAGGGCGTCAAGGGCAAGGTGAAAGAGGTCGGCGGGGCCGCGCTGGGCCGCGACGATCTGGTCGAGGAGGGTCAGGCCCAGCAGGACAAGGCCGACGCTCAGCGTGACGCCGGCAAGAAGGAGGCCGAAGCCGAGTCCGCGCGGGCCGGCGCGGAGGCCGCCGAAGAGCGTCAGAAGGAAAACCAGTAGTTCGTTGGTGGAAAGGGGTCCGGTCCCGGTTCGGGGCCGGGCCCCCTTTTTTGCGTCCCCCTTTTTGCCCGCGCCGCCGGCGGGGTTTCAAACCGCGACGTCCGGCTATTCCTGGCGAGAACCGTCAGCGGTGGATGAGCGAGGTGGAGGATGGGCCTGACCGATCGGGTCGCGAGCATGGTCGCGTTCCTGCGCGCGGGCTACCCGAGTGGGGCGCCCGCTGTCGGCTACGCGCCGCTGCTGGCGCTGTTGCCGCGACGGGTGTCCGACGAAGAGGTCACCACCATCGCCACGAAGCTGCTCGCGCCCAAGCGTCCCTCGATCACGGGTCCCTCCATCACGACCGTCGACGTCGGGGTGGAGATCACCCGGGTCACCGACCGGCTGCCCTCGGTGGATGAAATCGACCGTGTGCGCCGCCGGCTGAGCGGGATGGGTTGGGCGGGACGCCGCCGCGCCTGAGCGCGGGGACAGTCACGCGTGTTCGAGGTCGACGACCAGGGGCCGATGGTCGGAGATCCCCATGGGCTCGGCCGCCACGGCGCCGCCGCGCAGGCGGCGGTCGTCGGTCAGGATGTGATCGAGCTGGCGGTCGGGGGCGTCCGCCGGGAAAGTCACCGCGGACGCCAACGCGCGCATGCCCGACCAGCGGCGCACCGTCTTCGGTGTCATGTTGAGGTCCCCGGTCAGTAGCCGCGGCCCGGGGAAGCCGCGCAGGTCGTGGACCAGCCGGCGCAGCTGGCGCCGATTCCAGCCCGGCACGAAGGAGAGGTGCGTGTTGGCCACGGTCAGCCCGCCCGTCGGGGTGCGCAGCTGCGCGATGACCGCCGCCCTCGGCTCTTCGTCGACGACCATCACCCGGTTGGGCCCGGGCAGGTACATCGGAAAGCGCATCGGAATGCGGGGCAGCCGCACCACCTGCCAGCTGGCCACCGGGTAGCGCGACAGCAGCGCGATGCCGTAGGCCGCGGTGCCGGGTTGTTCGCGACCGGTGGCGGCCATCCATGTCGCGCCGGGTGTGCCGGAGATGGCGGCCACGAACCGGTGTTCCACGGCTCCCATGGCTTCGGCCGCCACCGCGGTGAGGTCCGCGCGCTCCGAGCGCGGCTGATCGCAGTCGACCTCCTGCAGGCTGAGCACGTCGGGATCGAGGCGGCGCACGCAGTCCCGCAGCCGCTGCAGTTCCACCCCGTCACCGACGGTGCGGCCGTGCAGGATGTTGAAGGTCGCCACGCGCATGCGGTGTCTCGTACCCACTTTCGGCCCCGCGCAGTCCCGCGGCGGGGTCAGCACGCCCCGGGCACTCCTTCGCGCGCCGCCACCGACCGTGCGTCGCCGGTGTCGAACACCTCGACGATGACGTCCGCGTCCTCGTAGCATCCCAGCGATCGCAGCCCCGGGGTGCGCGCGATGACCGCGTGGGCCGCGTCGCCGGTGAGCGGGTAGTCGGCCACCTCGTGCCGCCAGTGCGCGGCAACGACGGTCGCGCCCGCTTGCAGCCGGGGACATTCCCGACGTAGCACCGCGGCCAGCGCGTCGGCACGCAGGTAGTACGCGACCTCGCTGAGCACCAGCAGGTCGAAGGGCCCGTCCGGCCACGGGGCGTCGAAGGACGACCGGGTCAGCGTGACCCGATCCCGGCAACCGCCCTGGCGCAACCGGGCGTCCGCGCCGCGCAGCGCCGCGCCGGCGACGTCGACCGCCGTCACATGGTCGCAGCGCCGCGCCAATCGCGCGGTCAGCGTGCCGATCGAGCAGCCCGGTTCGAAGGCGTGCCGGTACCGGCGGGCGGGCAGCAGCGCGAGGGTGATGGCGTACTTGCGCTGCTCGTACCACCGCGACGAGAGTGCCCAGGGGTCGTCGGCGCCGGCGTATATCCGGTCGAAGTAGGCGTCGGGCAACCGGGTGGTCACCGGAACACCACCTCGCCCACGGCGAGCAGCCGCTGCACGACGAACGGCGGTAATACGGGCGGGGTTTCGCCGCGGCCGGGCCGTAACTGGCTCCGGTAGCATTGCGCGGCTTGGCGTTTGCGGTTCACGGCCCAGCCCGGTGCGGGGACCGAGTGGGCGCGGTCCCACGGCACCACGGGGTCCGCGGGGGCGGCCCAATGCCACATCCAGACCGGGTATTCCAGCAGCGCGACGCCGGTGCGCTGGCATGCCGCCGCCGCCGCGCGCCCGACGGCTTCGTGGTCGGGATGGCCGTCGCCCCGCCAGGTGGCGGCGCACCAGGCGCCGGGGCCGGCGGCCCCCAGAATTTCGGTCAGGGCCCCGGTGAGCCGATCCTCGTGGTCGCCGAGCTCGCCGTCGGGCATGCCCAGCCGCGTCGGGGGAGGGACACCCAAAACGCCTGCGGCCCTGCGTAGTTCGTAGCGACGAGTCGTCGACAGCCGAAGCCGACCGGACAGCGTCGCCCCGGGCTGGGCGGCGCCGCCGTCGCTCACCGACACCACGCGGACGTCGACGCCGGACGCGATCAGCTGTGCGATCGTCGCCCCCAGGCCGAGGGTCTCGTCGTCCGGGTGAGGCGCCACGACGATCAGGCGCCGGCACCGCGCCAGATCCAGCAATGGCAGGGGGCTGCGCTCGAAAGCGGCCAGCCACAACGGCGCCGGAGTTCCGCCATAGGTCAGCGGCTTGGCCGCGAACCGGGCACTGTTGCTGGTCGGCGCGGTTCTCACGGCGTCCTCAGTGCTGGCGGCCGGCGAGCTGCCCGAGCTCGGCGAGGTCGCGCTCGGCGTGGCTCTGCCGGATATAGATGCTCAGGTCGGCGACGCGCTGGGCGTGCCGGCCATCCTGGCAGAGTGGACCCGGTCCCAGCGCGCGGCCGGTGCGGGTGATGGCCTCGTCGACCGCGTGTTCCACGACGGTGCGGACGCGGCGCGCCAGCAGCTGCGCCGTGCCGGTCCGGTCGAACGGGTCGGAGTCGACCTGCGCGGCCGCCGCGGCCAGGATCGCGTCGCCCGCGGCCAGCGCGGCGTCCACGGCGCCGAGGTGTGCCAACGAATAAGCGTCAGCGGATTCGCTTCTGGCGCAGCGGTACAGGGGGTCGGCGACGCGGCGCGCGCCCCCGATCCAGCAGGCGGCCACCCCGATGGCGCCGTGCCAGAACCCCGGCCTGTCCAGATAATCACCGGGATCACCCACGGCGACGGCGTGGGTGTTGGTGAACTGCACGGGCCGGGTGTCGCTGCCCGCCATGCCGGCGTTCCACCAGGTGCTGGGCAACGGCTTGACGCTGGCGTCGGTCACCTGCACGGCGAACAGGCCCCGCGTTCCGTCCTCGAGCCTCGCGGTCACCAGTGCGTGGGTGCAGAACCCTGCGCCCGAGCACCACACCTTCGTGCCCGTCAGGGTGAACGCGCCGCCCACGTCGGTCGCCGTCAGCACCGCATCGGGCGCCTCGGCTGCCCAAACACCCCAGAGCTGGCCGGATTCCGGTGGCTTACCGCCCAATTCGTGAAGTATCGCGACCGCGTCGACGTGCGCTTCGGCGACCCGGGCCGCCACGATGTCCTCCTCGGCCAGCGAGGCCAGGCGTTGCCAGCGTTCGGCGGTGCGCCCGGAGGCGGGCAGTGGCAGCTCGAGTCGTCCCGACTCCAGCCAGTGCCTGACCAACCCCGCCGTCACGTGCAATCACCCGCCGCCGATCTCCCCAGTTGCCTGAGGTGGTGAGCGAACCCGTGTGGCGCCCGAGCCTGGGTTCGCGCCGACGTGATGACGGAGAGTTCGGTGTCGCGATGGATACGGTAACCGGCGGCCTCGAATCGCTGGACCAGGTCGACATCCTCGCCGGAGGCCAGCGCGCGAAAGCCGCCGACCCGCCAGTAGGCACGCGCGCTGAAGCCCATGTTGGCCCCGTGAACGTGTTCGTGCTCGGTCTCGCCGGTGATCGGGTCGGCGTGGTAGCGCAGCAGATAGCGGTCGACGACGTCGGCGCCGTGCAGCCGCCAGTCGGTCACCCGCACGACGCCCAGGACCATGTCTGCGCCGACGTTCAACTGATGCACCAGCCAGTCGGGGTCGACGCGGCTGTCGGCGTCGGTGGTGGCGTACCAGCACCTGGCTTCCCCGAAAAGCGACCGCGCGTAGCCGAATCCGACCGCGCGCGCGGTGCCGACGTTGTGGGCGTCGACGCTGACGAAATGCACGTCGGGCCCGTACTCGCCGGCCAATTCGCCGCTGCCGTCGTCGCAGTCGTCGAGCACGACCACGACGGTGACCGGAACGGGTGCGCAGAGGCCCGCGGTGAGGACCGCGCGCAGGCAGTCAGGCAGCTTCGCCCGCTCGTTGTGGGCGGGTATCACGACTGCGGCGGCATCGTAGGCGCGTAGCCAAGCGGTTGACACTACGAAAGATTTGCCCGATTGCCCGCAAGTTAAACGGGCTTACCAACCCGGACACCGCATCCGCGCAGGTTGCACCGGCCGACGGCGGGGTATGACCAATGCACCATGGCACCCATCGAGACCCACGCCGACGCGCCCCCGCCCAGCACGCGGCTGCGGCACGCACTGCGGGGCGCGGCGTCGGCGCTGAAGGAGAACGGGCCGCGCTTCGCGCTGGCCGGCAGCTACGCATTGTGGGCCTACGGCGCGCCCGAACCCACCCACGATGTCGACCTGGTGGTGGCCGAATCCGACGTGGACGACGCCGTGGCCACCCTCACCGACGCCGGCTTCGCCGTAGAAAGGCCCCCGGAGGATTGGCTGTTCAAGGCGCGCACCGGCGATACGGTGGTCGACGTTCTGCACCGCCTCAACGGCGTGCGGGTGGAGCCGTCGACCCTGGACTGCGCCGAGCAGCACGACGTGCTCGCGGTCCGGATGCCCGTGCTGCCGCCGACGATGGTGCTCATCCAGCAACTGCGTGCCCTGGGGGAGCACCACTGCGACTTCGCCAAGCTGCTGCCGGCCGTGCGCGCCGTCCGCGAACGGCTGGACTGGGAGCGGATCCGGGCGCTGACCGCCGACAACGACTACGCGGTCGCGTTCCTCGTGCTGGTCGAACGGCTCGGCCTCACGGGTCAGTGCCTCACGGATCAGTGATTGCGCAGCTTGGCGACCAGTTTGTCCTTCGTCAGGCTCGAGTAGCCGGACATGCCAAGCTCTTTCGCACGCTTCTTCAGCTGGGGAACCGTCCAGTCCTGGTAGGAGCCGGACTTGCCGCCCTTGCGCCCCACCGAGGACTTGCCCCGCGCGGCGGCCGCGTTGGAGATCCGGGCCGCCTTCTCCTTGGAGTCGCCCTGCTTGCGCAGGTCCTCGTACAACTTCTCGTTCTTGATCGACGAATTCGGCATGGTCCATCCTTCCTGTCGCGCTTCCTGTCGCGATGAGACATCCCTGGCGTCCCGGTTAGGGTGCCCGCGCGGGTGGTGGTGAAAACCCAAGTCTTCGCCCGGGCGCTATCCATCGCCTGGTGGGTTACCTAGCATTGATGCGGGTAGTCGTCGGGGTGGTGATCACAGCGAAGAGCGAAAACGGCGAGCTGCGCGGCGTGGTGGCGATCGGCGCCTCCGCCGGCGGGGTGGACGCCCTGTCCAGGCTGGCAGCGGGGTTGTCAGCCGACGTGCCCTACGCCTACCTGTTGACGCTGCACATTCCCGCAGATGCGCCGAGCTTCCTGGCCCGCATCGTCGACCGGAGCGGGCCGCTGCCCGCCGTCGCGGCCGAAGACGGCGTTGCGCTCGAACCGGCACGGATTTACGTCGCCCGGCCAGATCGCCACCTGATGGTCGACGACCACCGGGTGGTGCTGTCGCAGGGCCCGACCGAGAACGGGCACCGGCCCGCCATCAACGCGATGTTTCGCTCCGTGGCGCTGGCATTCGGCCCCCACGCGATCGGTGTCCTGCTCTCGGGGGTGCTCGACGACGGCGTGCTGGGCCTGGGAGCGATCCGCTCGCGCGGCGGCACCACCATCGGCCAGTCGTCCGAGGACGCGCTGTTTCCCGCGCTGCCGAACAACGCGCGCGATGCCGGCGTGCTCGTTCGGGAGGCCGCGGCCGCCAAGATCGGCATGCTCCTCAAAGAGCTGTCGCACCACGAGCCGAATGATCCGAAGATGAAGCGCGACGCAGCCATGGAACTCGAGAACCGGATCGCGACGATGTCACGATTCGCGACCGACTTCGACACCCAACAGCTGGGCGTCCCGTCGGGATACAGCTGCCCGGACTGCAAGGGCTCGCTGGTGTCCATCAGCGAGGGCAACTTCCGCTGCCAGGTGGGTCACGCCTGGACGGCCGGCCCGTTGCTCGCCGCGCGGGACGACGAGGTCGAGGGCGCGCTGTGGGTGGCGCTTCGCAGCCTGCAGGAGAAGGCCCGGTTGGCGCGACAACTGGCGGAGAAGGCGGGGCCGGGTGTGCTCAATCGCCGTTATACCGGCCTCGCCGACGAAACCGAGCGGGCGCTGAGGGTGCTCAGCGACCGGTTGTCCAGCGGCGGGCCTGGCCGCGGTGGTTCCGATGGCTGAGCCGTGGTCGGCTATTCGCGTCGCTACGCACGCGCAGCACGACGTGCCGATCCTGGTGGCCGACGGGGTGCTTGACAGCTCCACCTACCGGGGCCTGCGCGACACGGTCATCAAGGCCGCCCTCGACGAGCCTCGCGCGGTGATCGTCGACGTCGACCGGCTCGCCGTGCCGACGGCGACGGCCTGGACGGTATTCACCAGCGCCCGCTGGCACGTCAGCATCTGGCCGGACGTCCCCATCCTGCTGGTGTGCTCGGCGCCGCAGGTGCGACGGGCGATCACCGCGGCCGGCGTGGCCCGGTATGTGCCGGTCCACCCCGGCCGTGAGTCGGCGCTGCGCGCCGCGCACAGCGGCTCGTCACACGTCCGGCGGCGGGCGCGCACCGAACTTCCGCGCTCGCCGGGCACCGTCACCCTCGCCCGCGCCGCGGTCACCGACTGGCTCACCGCATGGGACAGCCGCGACGTGATTCCCATCGCGTCCACGGTGGCCACCGTCTTTGTCGAGAACGTCCTCGACCACACCGAGAGCGCGCCGGTGCTGATCGTCGAAAGCTACCGGGACGACGTCACCGTCGCGGTGGAGGATTGCAGCAACCGGTTGCCGGGTCGGCACGAGGACGCCGCGCGCGGCGCCGAAATCGTGTCCGGGCTCGCCTTCGTATCCGCACTGTGCCGAGCCTGGGGCGCCACCCCGACGTCGTCGGGCAAGACGGTCTGGGCATTGGTCGGTCGCGAGAACCGATTCTGACGTCGCGAGTAGTGTTCAAGTCCTTCGGCCCTGCTGGATCTGGACGGGACATGAATGGACGGGACGACTGACGAGGCTTTCGAGGCCCTGCTGTGCTACATGCGGGACTCTCGCGGCTTCGACTTCACCGGCTACAAGCGCACGTCGCTGATGCGCCGTGTCCGCCACCGGATGGATCAGGCGGGCTACAGCACCTTCGAGGAATACCTCGATTTCCTGCAGGCGAGTTCCGAGGAGTTCGCCGCGCTCTTCAACACCATCCTGATCAACGTCACCGCCTTCTTCCGTGATGCCGACGCCTGGGAATACGTCAGCTCCGAAGTCATCCCCCGGATGCTCGCCGAGCGCGGTCCGGCCGACCCGATCCGGGTATGGAGTGCGGGATGCGCGTCCGGAGAGGAGGCCTACACGCTGGCCATGCTGCTCGCCGAGGCTTTGGGGCCCGAGGCGTTCCGCCAGCGGGTCAAGATCTACGCCACCGACATCGACGAGGACGCGCTGACCGAGGCGCGCGCCGCGTCGTATGACGCCAAGGCCGTCGAGGGGGTGCCGGCCGAGCTGCTGGCGCGCTACTTCGAACAGGTCAACGGCCGCTACGTCTTTCACAAAGACCTGCGACGCGCGGTGATCTTCGGCCGCAACGACATGGTCAAGGACGCCCCCATCTCCCGCGTCGACCTGCTCGTGTGCCGGAACACGTTGATGTACCTCAACGCCGAGACCCAGCGAAACGTGTTGGGCCGCCTGCACTTCGCCCTGGCGCCGCAGGGCACGCTGTTCCTGGGACGCGCCGAGATGCTGCTCAGCCACGGCGACCGGTTCACCCCGTTGAATCTGAAACACCGGATCTTCCGCAAGGCGATCGGGAGCCACACCGGCGTGGAGCGCTACGATCCCGCCGGGGCGTTCTACGAACGCAACGTGGACCTTACGGGCTTGATGACGGTGCGCGACTTGGCATTTCGCGCCAGCCCGGTAGCCCAGATCGTGGTCACCGGCGAGGACACCGTCGCCATGATCAACCAGCAGGCCGAGAGTTTGTTCGGGCTCTCGGCTCGCGACATCGGCCGGCTGCTGCGCGACCTGGAAGTGTCCTACCGCCCGGTGGAGCTGCGCGCCTATCTGGAGCAGGCCAAGGTGGAGCGGCGCTCGGCGCGGATCCAGGACGTCAAATGGCAGCGGCCGGGCGCCGAGACGGTGTGGTTCGAGATCCACGTCAATCCGCTCGTCGACGCCGAGAACGGGTTGCTCGGTGTGTCGATCGTGTTCTTCGACGTCAGCGCGACACGCGCCCTGCTGGACAAGGTGGTGCAAACCAACCGCCAGCTCGAGGCGGCATACGAGGAACTGCAGTCCACCAACGAGGAACTCGAGACCACCAACGAGGAACTGCAGTCCACGGTGGAGGAACTCGAGACCACCAACGAGGAATTGCAGTCCACCAACGAAGAACTAGAGACGATGAACGAGGAACTGCAGTCCACCAACGACGAATTGCACACCATCAACGACATGCTCCGGGAACGCAGCCTGGAGCTCGACGAGGCGAAGGACTTTCTGGATTCGCTGATCTACTCCGTGGGCATGGGGATGGCCGTGGTGGACCGCGAGATGAAGGTGACGTTGTGGAACCGCGGCTGCGAGGAGCTCTGGGGGCTGCGCGCCGACGAGGCGATCGGCATCAGCCTGACCGCCCTGGACATCGGCCTGTCCCTGGACACCGTGCGTCCGCTGATCGGCAACGCGTTCGTGGACGCCGACAGCTCCGGTGAGACGGAGGTGGACGCCGTCAACCGGCGCGGGCGGCCGGCGCGGGTGCGGATCACGTGCACGCCGTTCCGGTCGAGGGAGGGTGCCGTCGGGGGCGCGCTTTTGCTGATGGACGTGGTGAGCTAAACCGCTCAGTGCCCCCACCGCGCGGCCGCCTCCTCGGCCGCCTGGTGGGCCAGCTGCGCGCGGCGTCGCGATTCGGCGGCCCGGCGCCGCGCCGTCGCCACCGTCTGGGCGGTGGCGCCGAACCCCGAGGAGAGGTCGTCGCGCCTGCGGCTGAGTTCGGCGGCGCGCATCCCGGCGAGTTCGGCGCGGCACGCCGCGGTGTTGACCAGGTCGTCGCACGGCGGCCTCTGGTTGGCCGGAGTCCCCGCGCCGCTGTCTTCGTCGGTTGCCGGCTGCCCGCCGCGCGCGCCCGGCGGCGGTTCGGGCAACGGCTCAGGCAGCGGCGCGCCCGCGACGATGTCGGCCAGGACGCGGCCGATCTCGTGAACCGGCAAGGCCAGGTCGGCCCCCGCCCGCGCGGCCGCCACCGGCATCGACGGGTACCGCGCCGTGGCCGGGCTCTCCGCGACGACGATGGCGCCGGCCCGCTTCATCGCCGCGGTGCCCGCCGCCCCGTCCTGCCCCGACCCCGACAACACCGCCGCCGCGCTGCGCGCTCCGTACGATGCGGCTACCGAGCGCAGCAGCACGTCGAAGCGCCGCACCCCGCGCCCGCTCATCGCGCGCAGGTGGCAGCGGCCGTCCGGCGTCAGCTCGAGATCCATGCCCGGCGGACAGACCACCGCCCACCCCGGGGCCAGCGTCTGACCGTCGCGCGCCCACCCGACCCCCAGGGCGGTGTGCCGGCGAAGAATCGTGGGCAGCACGCTGTCGTGATCGCCGAGGTGTTGCTGAACGACGACGGCGGCCGGAAACTCGGCCGGCAGGTCACCCAGGACCGTCGACAGGGCGTCCAAGCCACCCGCCGACGCCAGCAGGATCACCAGCTCGACGACGTGCCGTCGCGCGCCGTTCGCCACCCCTCCAGTCTTCCAAAGCGGCGGCCGCGCCACAGTCCCGCGAGCGATCCCTTGTCGTCGGGGTCCTCCCGGGTTATCCGAAATGCGAAATGGTTCCCCCGGGGGCGAAGTGGCTGCGGTGCCGCAGTTTCGCCGATACGGGGCGGGGTACGCACCCACGCCAAGGGCGACGCAAGGGGGTTTGAAGTGAGGATTGCGATCGTCAGCGGCGACGACATCGTCGATGACGACCCACAGCAACTGTGCGCCGCGCTCGCGGACCACGGCCACGAGGTCACCGGGTTCGTCCGGCGCAAGGGCGGCCGACCTGCGGGAACGCACTCCGCCGGCCACCGCACCGTCACGGTGCCCGCCGGTCCCAGCGCGGCAAAGTCAGCCGCGGACGTGCTGCCGTACGTCGGCGACTGGGCGGGCGCGCTGGCGCGTGAGTGGGCGGCCGAGAAGCCCGACGTCGTGCACGCGTACGGCTGGCTCGGCGGTCTGGCGGCCCAACTGGCCGCGCGGCGCCAGGACGTGCCGACCGTCCAGAGTTTCCTGGGACTGGCCAGCACATGCGGGTTCGCCGGCGCAGCGCCACCGGAGAGCGAGCGGCTTCGCATCGAACCGTTGCTGGCCCGCAGCGCGACATGGGTGACCGGCGAGAGCACCGACGACGTCGACGCACTGAGCCGGCTGCGCCGCAGCCGGACCCGCGTGTCCGCTTTGACGAGTGGCGTCGACGTCGAGCTGTACACCTCCAACGGCCCGGCGCTCGCCCGCACCGACCTGCACCGCGTGCTCTGCATCGCGCCGAACCCGCTGCCCGGCAACGGTTTCGATATCGTCATCCGCGCCCTGCCCCGGGTTCCGGCGGCGGAGCTGGTGATCGCGGAGACCAAACCCACCAACCGGGCCCACGACGAGGCGCGCGCCCGGCTGCGACAGCTCGCCGCCGGGCTGGGGGTGGCCGACCGGGTCCGGTTCGCGGGCACGGTCACCGATGATGAACTGCCCATGCTGCTGCGCTCCGCCGACGTGGTCGCGTGCACGCCCCGGCGGCCGCCCCGCGCGACGACGGTGCTCCAGGCGATGGCCTGTGGCGTGGTGGTGGTGGCTTTCGGCGTCGGGGTACTCAACGACGCCGTGGTGGACAGCGTCACCGGGCTGGTGCTGTCGCCGGGGTCCCCCCGGCGGCTGTCCACCACGTTGAGAAGCCTGCTCGCGCAGAGCTTTCAGTGCGAGAGCATGGGCTCGGCCGGTCGCAGCCGCGCGCTGTCCCGCTACGCCTGGGACCGGATCGCCCTCGACTGCCTGAACATCTACCGCCAGGTGAGCGCCCCAGTTTGGTCATCCAGGCGCTTGCAGTCATCGGGAGTCCGGTGATGCAATATTGACAGCCCAATGTCCCAGGGGGCGCCAGCCATGACCGCCATGACGAGCATCAGCGACAACACCCGCCGCAACGGCGCCGCCCGTGCGGTCGGTCAACTGCCCGGCGTGAACCAGGCCGACCCCGGCCCGGCGCCGGCAGACGATGCGGTGCGGCGGACGCACGGGGCCGCCTCGGCCGTCCGGTATGACCAGTTCCGCACCATCGACGCGCAGGCCGCGCGGCAGTTCTTTGCAGGGGCCTACCAACCCGGCTGGCGCGTCACCGGACTCACCAGCCGCTCCGCGGTTTCGCACCGGCGGTGCGAGGCGGATTCGCTCACGGTCGACGACGTGACGATCCAGGGTCGGGTCGCGCTGGAAATACCGGCCTCCGACACGGTCGTCGTCATCCAGCCGCGGGCGGGGTCGATGAGTGTCGCGGGCGGCCCGCAGGCCACGGGGGAGTTCCCCATACTGGTGGCCCACGACCTGGCGTGCGTGCTGCAGTGCAACGGCGCGCGGTTCGACGTGGTGAGCATCGCCCCGGACGTGCTGCACAAGGTCGCCGCGGATGGGCGCGCGCCGATTCCGCAGCAGGTGCGCTTCCTGGACTGGCGGCCCCGCTCGCGCGCGGCCGTGCGGGCGTGGCATCGGGCGCTGGAGTACGTGGCGTCGACCCTGGCCGGCCCGGACACCCCCCAACAGCCGCTGATCGTGGCGGGGCTGGCGCCGCTGCTGGCCGGCGCGCTGCTGCAGTGCTACCCGTCCAACGTCACGGAGCTTGACCTGGCGGACGAACCCGTGCCCGAAACGCTCAAGGACGCCGTGTCTTTCATCCATCGGCACGCCGGCGAGGACGTCAGCATCAACGACGTGGCCGCCGCCGTGCACCTGACGCCCCGCGCGGTGCAGTACCTCTTCCGCCGCCAACTCGATAGCACGCCAACGGAATACATTCGCCGCGTGCGACTCAGCCGCGCCCATCAGGAGCTGTTGGCCGGCGCGCCGCCCAACACGACCGTCACCGAGATTGCCCAGCGCTGGGGTTTCGCGCACACGGGCAGGTTCGCAGTGCTCTACCGGCAGACGTACGGACAGAGCCCGCATACCACCCTCCGACACATGACCCCGCCGCCGTCCTGACCCGGCTGTTGTCACCCGACCGTTATGGTCCGGCTGCCGTGCGCACAACACGCCGCTGAGCTCCAGGTCAGGCCCATCGCGTTCACCCCGCGTCGCACCGGGCGCCGGCTGCCCGCGATGTCGGGGAAAACGACGAAGCGAAAGTGAATTTCGCGCGTCGAGTTCTGCGCGATACGCCTGGTTGAGCCCTGATCGGGGCGAGTGGCCGGCCGTACGGTGTCGTGCATACGCGCCGACGGGGGTTTTTGCGGGTAGGCTGGGGTCAGGTTGAGTCCCCAGCTGCCGTTATCAACGGGCGCAATTCGGACACCGTCGTCGCTCGCCCTGCTCACCACAATCCCTGAAGGGCGCACTCAACATGACTGCTCTAGCTGATCTGCATACATCTGATCCCCATACACCCGAGCCCCATACACCCGAGCTGCTCGGACAACCGCGCAGCAGGTACCAAATCGATTGCGCCGGAGCGCAAATCCACGTGCACGCCCGCAGTGTGGCCACCGTCCTGCGCATCGATGGCGAGGTCGACGCGGCCAACACCAACCTGGTCACCGAGACGATTCGCCGCTTTTCGCGGCTGAAGGCCCCGCTCATCCTCGACCTCAGCGGCCTGGATTTCCTTGCGGGGTCGGGCCTTCGGGCGCTACTGGTCCTCGACGAGGAGCACCGGCGGGCGCGGCTGCGATACTGCGTGGTCGGCGGCACGGCGCTGCGCCGGCTCACCCGGGTGGTGCCCGACCACGGACTGCCCATCGCCGACTCGGTCGCATCGGCCCTTTCGCGCATCGAAGGCGCCACGACCGCGCGCCGTCGGTTGGTTTCGGGCCCGGCCCGCCAGCACGAACCGCAGCGCGACGCGTCGACGCGACTTCGGGGGCTGGCCTCCTGAGAGCCCGCGTCCTGGGAACCCACTAGCCGCGCAAGCGGCGCATCAACTCCTCGGCGGCGCGCCGGCCACTGGCCATGGCGCCGTGCACGGTGGCCGGATTGTCGACGCCGACCGCTTCGCCAGCCAGGTAGAGCCGGTCACCGATCGGCTCCTGCAGCCGGCGCCGGTCGTCCAGGCCGGAGCCGGGTGCGTGAAATGAGTAGGCGCCGCGCGCGTACGGGTCGGTGCTCCAGTTCGACGTCTTGACCTCGACCGGCGAGGCGTCGTCGCCGAAGAGCCGGTGCGCGATGGGTCGCGCGGTGGCCACCAGTTCACCCGATGCCGCGGATTCCACCGCGCGCCCACGGCCGCCGGCGTTGAAGGCCAACACAATCGGGCCCGCGTTCGCGGGCAGGGTGAACCATTGGGCCCACCAGCCGTTGTCGGCGCTCAGGTATTGGTAGAAGGCGTTGTCCACCGTCCAGCCGCGCCGGTCGAAGCGGAAGAAACTCTTGGACAGCACCCCGAAGCCCAAGGCGTCGATCGCGTGGCGGTGGGGCCCGGGCAGCGGCGGGTCGAAGGCGATCGCACCGGCTTTCAGCACGCCGAGCGGAACGGTGACGATCGCCGCCGGTCCCGAAAACGACCGCTCCGTCGTCCGCACGACGACGGTGTCACCGCGCTGCGCTACCGCGGTCACCGGCGTGTTCAGCTCGATCCGAAGGCCGTCGGCGAGCAGCTTCGGCAGGGCGTCGTAGCCGTTCGTGACCACAACCTGGTCGCCACCGGTGTAGTCGCCCTCGTCGAATGTGATGGCGGACAGCTGATCCGCGTCGGCGGCGAACTCGTCCTCGATCTCGGTGGTGAGGTAGAAGGCCAACTCGGCACGGCCGGAGGTGGACAGCGTGGCGCCGCCGGCCGCGGCGTCGATCGCGGCGGCCAGGCTGCCGCCGTCGACCCGATAACGCGCCCGCTCCACGAACGCGCGCCACAGGGTCGGGTCGTAGTCGAGCCGTGGCAGTCTGGGATCGATCACGAGCCTGGCCCAGCTGTAGTAGTCGGTCGTGGCCAGCTGCGCCCGCGCCTGCCGCGCGAGCTCGGTCAGCGGGTTGTCCGCCGTGCCGTGGATCCACGACGCGCCCATCTCCAGCGGTGCGCCCCAGTCGCGGTCGGTGTGCACGCGGCCGCCGATGCGGTCGCGTGCTTCGATCACCCGCACCGGCCAGCCCGCGCCGGCGAGGCTGCGCGCGGCGGACAGTCCGGCCATCCCGGCGCCGATGACCAGCACCGACCGGGTGTCCGGCCGCGTCGGGCGCGCGGACGGCGGGCGCCGCGGCGCGCAGGCGGCCGGCAGGGCGCCGCCCGCCACGCCGACGGTCGCCGCGATGAATTCCCGACGGGATATCGGGTACACGGGTGTTAGCGTCTCACACAGAAATCGTTTGCCGGATTTACCGAATCCGAACGGACCTTAGGGATAAACTTGCGACAGTCCTTAACTGCGGCGACGCGGCCGCGTTCGACGGGGGAGCGGCGATGAGTGCTCGACGATCGGTTCGGACGGTCGACCCCTACCCCGACGCGTTGCCGCCCAGCCGGGCCGTGACCGTGCGGGCGACCGACGGCACCCGCCTGCACGCCGAGGTGTTCGGGCCGCCCGACGGCTATCCGATCGTCCTGACGCACGGCATCACGTGCGCCATCCGGGCCTGGGCCTACCAGATCGCGGACCTGGCCGGCGACTACCGGGTGATCGCCTTCGACCATCGCGGGCACGGGCGCAGCGGAATGCCCCGGCGCGACGGGTACAGCATCAAACACCTTGCCTCCGACCTGAATTCGGTGCTGGACGCGACGCTGGCGCCGCACGAGCGCGCCGTGCTGGCCGGCCACTCGATGGGCGGCATCACGATCGCCGCATGGTCGTCGCGCTACCGGCACATGGTTCGCCGGCGCGCCGACGCCGTCGCGCTGATCAACACCACGACCGGCGACCTGGTCCGCAAGGTGCAGCTGTTGCCGGTGCCGCACGGGCTGTCCCCGGCCCGGGTCGCGGCCGCCCGCGCGCTGATCAACGCATTCGGCGGAGTCCCGATCCCCGGCGCCGCCCGCCTCCCGAGCCGGTACCTGATCGGGATACTGGCGGTGGGCCGCGACGCCGACCCCGGCGTCGCCAGGATCGTCCATCGGTTCTTCGAGCAGACGTCGCCCGCGGGGCGCGCCGGTTGCGCCAGGATGCTGGTCGCGGCGCTGGGGTCGCGCCACCTGGAGCTGGACGGTCTGACCGTGCCGACGCTGGTCATCGGGAGCGAACGCGACCGTCTGACCCCGATCAGCCAGGCCCGCAGGATCGCGGGCACCGCGCCGAACGTCGTCGGCCTGGTCGAGTTGCCCGGCGGGCACTGCTCGATGCTGGAGCACCCGCGCGAGGTGAACCGCCACCTGCGGGCGCTCACCGAATCGGTGACCCGGGACGTGCGGATCAGTTCATAGCAGGGCGGTGATCTCGGCGGCCGCCCGCTGACCGGACCGCACGGCGCCGTCGAGGAACCCGGTCCACTCGTCCGCGGTCTCGGTGCCGGCCCAGTGAATGGGCCCGACCGGCTCGCGCAGCCACGGCCCGAACCGTGTCCACGATCCCGGGGGGACCGCGGCGGTGGGGCCGCCGGGAGCGAATTGCTCGGCGCCCCAACGATGATCGACATAGTCCAGCGGTTTGAGCGCGTCGTCGCCGAACAGGGTCGCGAAGCAGCGCAACGTGTCGTCGCGCCGCTGCTCCGGGGACAGCGAGTCGAACGCGCGCGCGTCGACGAAGCCCATCAGGATGCCCGGCCCGTCGGCGTGCGGGCTGACGTCGAAGGTGATGAACACCGGCCCGGTGTCGGAGAGTGCCTGGCCGGAAAAGCCATTGGCGCGCCAGAACGGCGTGGAATAGGCCGCGTAGGCCTTGCTGAGCCGGCCCTGCGGCCAGTGCTCGGCGAGTTGGTGGTACTCGGCGGGCAGCGGGGGAGCGAACTCGATCGACGCCCGGTGGGCGGGCGGCACCGCGACGACGACGAATCCGGCCTCGGCCTGGCCGACGTCGGTGGTGACGGTCACGCCGGCGCCGTGTCGGTCGATGCGGCGGACCGGCGCGCCCAGCACGACCCGGGTGCCCAGCTCGGCGGCCGCGGCCTCGGCGATCTGCTGGGTGCCGCCCGGGAAACGGTCCTGCTGGGCGCCGTTCTCGACGTCGAGCAGCCGGTCCAGCCCGCCCGCGGCGTGCGTGTAGCGGGCCGCGTGCAGCATCGACACGTCGTCGGGTTCGCAGCCCCAGGTCACCCGGGCCACGATCGCCAGCAGATCGCGCGACGAGGCGGTGGCGCGCACCGAACGCAGCCAGCCGCCGAGCGACAGCCCGTCGAGCTCGCGCGCCCGGCGCGCGTCCCACGGCGCCGACACCGGGATGCTGCGGGCGATCCGGTCGAATTGCCAACGCAACCGGCCGATGTCGAGCAGGCCGGTCAGCGAAAGCTTCGGGATGGTGCCGCGGTAGGAATGCGTCCAGCCGCGCCAATGGATCACGTTCTTGCCGTCGTGGTGGGTCGGTACGGTTCCGACGTCGAGCTCCGCGGCCAGCGCCAACACCGCGTCCTGCGTCGGGCCGACGAACGTGCCCCCCAGGTCGGCGGGCAGCCCCGCCACGCTGCCGGTGAACGACCGGCCGCCGACGCGGTCGCGGCCCTCGAAGACCACCACGTCGTGGCCCTGGCGGGCCAGCTCGCGCGCCGCGGCGAGCCCCGCAAAGCCGGCGCCGACCACGACTACGTCGACGATCCACGGCGGATTTGGCACGCGCACCAGTCAACCGCATTTCCGCGGATTCGTACGGCAAATGCCTACACCCGCGGACGCCGGCTGGTTGGCCGAGATGGCCCGAGAACTACGGGGCGACGGTCAGCCAGTCGGCGAACCCGGACGGGTCGTGGCGGCCCAGCGCGCCGTGCTCGTAAAGACCCCAGCCCTCTTGGGGTGCGCCGTCACCGTCGCGGCACACGGCGCGGCCGACGTGGTCGATGACGCCGAAGCCCGACCGCGCGACGATCGCCGGGTCGGTCATGTCGTAGGTGCGGCGTTCGACGAACTTCTCGCCCTTCCACATGCCGTGCAGCCAGTCCGAGTCGCCGCCGTAACCGCCGCCGACGTGGATGGGCACCGGCAGCTTTGACTCGACGTCGAAGTGCACCGGCGTGCCGTCGGGCGCGGTGGCGTCGATGGTCGCCCCGGTGGGGATGCGGGTGCCGGAGCGGTAGTGGATCTTGACCTGCGGCCAGCCGAGTTGCTCGACGCGGCCGTCGCGCCAGATCCGGGTGCAGTCGTTGAGCGAGCGGAAGCCGTTGGGCTCCTCCTGGATGATGAGCACGATGGCGAAGTCGTCGAACGCCATCGGCACGTACAGCCACCACATCCCCTCGAACGGGGGGTCGGCGGGCCGCCCCGCCGGCTCGGGCTCGCCGATCGGCCTGATGCCCCAGGACCGGTCGCGGCTGCCCAGCCAGGTCGCGGGGTCGACGGCGATCTCCTCGCCGTCGACGGCGATGCGGCCGCTCCAGCTGCCGAGCTGGGCGAACCGCTGCGCATCCAGCGTCACCCGGTTGCCCGACCGCAGCACGTGCGGCTGCTCCTGCACGACGTCGAACAGCCCCTCCCAGGTGAGATCGGCTGCGATCCCTTCGGTTTCGTCGAGGACGAGCCGCAGCTTGCGCAGCGGCTCGATGACCTCGATGCGGTAGCCGTTGACGCGCTGGTTGAGCCGGTCTTGGTCGATGGCGTCGCACAGGTGCACCGCGGTCTGGGTGTCCCCGCGCCGGACCAGGAAGAACGCGTCCTTGACGCCGAGGTTGGGGTAGTAGCCGATGCCGCTGATGACGAAGATGTTCCCGGTGCGGTCGTGCGCGTTGAAGTAGGAGCGGTCATAGAAGTTGCGGTCCGAGGAGCCCGGCCACGCGATCGGCTGCGGGATCTGATGAACCGGGAACTCGTCGAGCGGGCCGAGTGAATGCGGCATTACTGGTCCTCTCCGTTAGTGCCCTCGCCGACCGTGCCCTCGCCGATCGGACCCTCGCCGATCAAACGCCGCATCAAGCCGGCGTGGTAGAACAGCGACTCGACATCGTCGGGCTTCTCGGTCTCGCCGAAGTGCACCCGGCGCGCGCCGGTGCGCATGAAGACGCACGCCCACATGACGCCGGAGTAGACGTAGAACCAGCGCAGGTCGCCGATTTGGACGCCGGTCAGTCGCCGATAGGTGGCGCGCACGTCGTCCTCGCGCATCACCTCCGGCAGGCCCGGCAGCCCCGCCAGGCCGGTCAGCTCCTGAAACACCATGTGCGCGTAGATCATCCACGCCACGTCGAGCTCGCGCGGCCCGAGCGTGACCATCTCCCAGTCCAGCACCGCCACCGGGTGGAAGTCGCGGTACAACACGTTGCCCACCCGGGCGTCGCCCCAGAGCAGCACCGGCTCGCGCGCGGCCGGTTCGGCCGGCCAGTTGTCCTGCAGCCAGGCGAAGGTGCGTTCCAGCAGCGGCGAGCGGCCGATGTCGGGCACCGCGAAGTCGTACCAGGACCGCACCCAGTTGAAGTGCCGGCGCAGGGCGGTGTCCCCCTCTTGGCCGTCGGACAGGAAGCCAAAGGTGTTGGCCGCGCTCGGGATCGAATGCAATTTGGCAAGCACCCCGACCGTGGCGTCCTGCAGTTCGCGCTGGCGTTCGGGCGGGGCGTCGGCGAACCAGTTGTTGCCGAACGTGTAGGGCATCACGTCGGGCGGCACCACCCCGTCGACGTAGTCCATCACGAAGAAGGGTGTGCCCAGCACTTCGCCGGTGGGCTCGAGCCAGCGCACCGGCGGGACGGGGACGTCGGTGAGCTCGCCGACTTTGCGGATGACCTCGAATTGGTGGTCCAGCCGGTACGTGGGGAAGACCTGCACGTCCTCGGCGGCGGGCGCCACCCGGGTCACGAGTTTCTGCTCGGTCGGCCCGCCATCCTGCTGCCAGCGCGCCGTCAGGATGATGGTTTCCGACGACATGCCGGTCGAGTCGACCCCGCTTTCCACGGTCACCTGCGGGTCGGCGCCGGCGGGCAGCACGGTCGACAGCCATTTCGACATCACCGAGGGCAGCGTCGTGACGTCGCGGCTGGAGCGCTGCAGCCGATCGACCTTGTCGAGCACGGGTTCGTTGGCCACGGGTGCCTCCATTCCTTGAGACTTATTCTCTTTGAGACCTCGGCGCGGCAATTACGATACGGTAGGTAGCGTTATGAAAGCAGACCCGCCCGCCCTTGACAAGGCCCTTGAGAAGGCGCCCGGCGCAGGCCGCCCGCGGGACCCGCGGATCGACTCGGCCATCCTATCGGCGACCGCGGAACTGCTTGTCCAAATGGGCTATTCCAGCCTGAGCCTGGCCGCGGTCGCCGAGCGCGCGGGAACCACGAAGTCGGCGCTGTACCGACGCTGGTCGAGCAAGGCCGAACTGGTGCACGAGGCGGCCTTCCCGGTTGCGCCGACCGCGCTGCAGGCGCCGGCCGGGGACATCGCCGCCGACATCAGGATGATGATCGAGGCCACCCGCGACGTCTTCACCACCCCGGTCGTTCGCGCCGCGCTGCCTGGGCTGGTGGCCGACATGACGGCCGATCCCGCGCTGAACGCCCGGGTGATGTCCCGGTTCGCGGACCTGTTCGCGACGGTGCGGGTGCGCCTGAGCGACGCCGTCGATCGGGGCGAGGCCCACCCCGACGTCGACCCGGACCGGTTGATCGAGCTGATTGGGGGAGCCACCATGCTGCGCATGCTGCTGCGCCCGGAGGAGGAACTCGACGACGCGTGGGTGGAGCAGACCACCGCCATCGTCGTGCACGGGGTGACGCGGTGACGGGGCGGCTGGCCGGCCGGGCCGCGATCGTCACCGGCGGTAGCCGCGGACTGGGCCGCGCGATCGCGCTGGCGCTGGCGGCCGACGGTGCCGCGGTGGCGGTGGCGGGGCGCACCGAGCAGGTGTGGGACGAGCGGTTGCCGGGAACCATCGGGGAGACGGTCGCCGAGATCGAGGCGGCGGGCGGGCGCGCGGTGGCGGTGCGGGCCGACCTGACCGACCGCGACGACATCGCCCGGTTGGTGGCCTCGGCGCGAGATACCTTGGGGCCCCTCACGATTCTGGTGAACAACGCGGCCTTCACCGCGCCGGGCCGGCCCCCGGCGCCGGGCGCAGAGCCTCGCGCGAAGTCCGCGTCGGGCGGCACCAAGGCCGCCAAGGCCGCGTCGGGCGGCGCCAAACCGGGCTGGCCCGGATTCGTCAGCATCCCGCTGGCCGCGTATCGCCGACATTTCGACATCGCGGTGTTCGCCGCCTACGAGCTGATGCAGCTGGTGTGCCCCGACATGATCGAGGCGGGCGGCGGGGCGATCATCAACATCTCCTCGGTCGCCTCGAGGATCCCCGGCAACGGGCCGTACCCCGACCGCAGCGGTGGCGTGCTGCCCGGCTACGGCGGTTCCAAGGCTGCGCTCGAGCACCTGACCCAGTGCGCGGCATACGATCTCGCCGACCATCGCATCGCCGTCAACGCCCTGTCACCGTCGAAGCCGATCCTGACTCCGGGGCTGGCCTACTATGCCCGCGAGTTCGACGAAACGGCGGAGTCCGACGAATTCGCCCGTGCGGCAGTCGAACTGGCTCTGGTCGACCCCGCCGAGGTCACCGGCCGCACGATCGGCCATCTGCAGGTTCTCGACGGCAGCTTCCGGCCTTTCCAGCCCGACTAGACCGGCTTGTTCGCCGTGACCGCGTTGATGATCACGGCATACAGCCGCTGCCATTTCGGGGACTGGAATCCCGCCTGCAGCAACAGCTTCTCGGCCCGGTGCCTGGTGCGGGCCCTGCCGCCGCGGCCGACGGCGAGGGTCGGCACCAGCCACGGCGAAAACCGGTCGACGAGCACCAGGCTTCCGCCGGGCCGCAGCACCCGGGCGCACTCCATCAGCCCCGCCAGTTGGTCGGCCCAGTGATCGAACGACGTGGTGCTGACGACCAGGTCGAAGGCGCGGTCGGCGTAGTTGAGCTCTTCGGCGACCCCCAGGCCGAAGCTCAACCGCGGGTCGCGGGCGAGGCTCCTTGCGACGGAAACCATCTGCGGGGCCGCGTCGACCCCGGCGAGGTGCCTGGCGTTCGGATAACGGCGGGCCAGGCGCTGCAGCAGGTAACCGGTGCCGCATCCCACGTCGAGTACATATTCGGGGGCGGTGACCGTCGCCACGGCCAGCTGTGCGGTGCGATCGGCGATTTCGTGGTGCAACCGGCCGCGCCAGCCGCGGTCGTAGCCGGCGGCGCGATCGTCGAACGGGGCGACATCCCGATGTGGGGGCACACGCCGAGTGTCTCACCGGGGGTGCCCCGTTGACGAGGACCTCAGCACTCCGACCCCGGGTCGTCGGGCGGGTCGGGATCGCCGCGGAGGAGTTCGTCCGGATGGTGGGCGTGGTTTGTCTCCGGCGGCCCTGTGCCATCCGTCCAGGCGAGCCGCCCGTCGTCGCCGACCTCGGTGCGCCATTCGCCCCGGCTCGCCGCGGCGTGGTCGCAGCCGCAGGCGAAGAACAGTTCGTCCGCATCGGTTCGGCCGCCGTCCGCCCAGTCCGGGCAATGGTGAACCTCGCAGTGGTAGCCCGGTTCGAGGCAATTGGGTCGTGTGCAACCGCGGTCGCGGGCGTGGCAGATGAGCCGCTGGTCCGCCGTGGCAATGCGCTTCTGGCGGCCCAGGTACAGCGGCCGACCGGTGTGCTCGTCGAACACCGCCAAGTAGTGAATCGCTTTGGCGGCCAGGCGGATCAGGTCCGGCATCGGCAGCCTCGAGCCCCCGCCGGTTGTGGCGGGCGCCGGGAAGGGGACCGATGGGTCGACGACCGCGTGGGCGGCGCGGTCCAGTTCGGCCAGCGTGGTCGTGACGACTACTGTCACGGGGTGACCGCGGTGCGTCCCGAGCCGGCCCGAGGCGACGGCGGTTTCGAGGCCGAGCTTGAACGCGTCGTGGCAGCGTTGCGCCGGTGTGCGCCGATCCCGCGCTTGCGAGTCGCCTGCCGCGGAGTCCCGTTGGTGGCGCCCGGGTCGCACGGCCGCCGCGACTGCTTCGAAGTACGCGCGGGCCTCGGGGTCGAGCAGTCCGGACAGCGGCGACATGCCGTCGGGGCCCTGTGGGCCCAGGTGCAGCCGGCGCCTGCGGGCACGGTCCTCGTCGTTGAAGAGGCCGTCGGGATTGAGGTGATCGGCGATCCGCCGGCCGAGCTTGGCCACCACGCCGGCGTCCAGTTTCCCCGCATGATGCACCAAAGTGCGTTCGGCGTTCGCGGCATCCGAGGGCGATACGCGGGACGGGAGCACATCCACGGCCGCGCAGACCGCCCGGATGTGGTCCTCGCCGACCGCGCCCGCCTCCACCGCGGCCGCCAGCGCCGGTAGCTCCGGGGGCACCGGCGGCCCGGTGAGCGAGCGCCGCGGCCGGATTCTTGCCGCGACCCGAAAGCGGCGCGTGATCTCGTGGGGCGTGATGCGCAGCCGCGCCCACAGCTTGTCGCGCACCGCTGGCACGCACCCGCTACCGTCGGGCGGGTCGGCGATTTCCGCGAAATACCGGTACATCAGTCCCCGGTTGGTGCGCTCTTGAGTCTCCAGTCGCTCGGCGACCTCGAGCCGGAAGTCATTGCCCACGACATCCGATGAGGTCTCGCGCAGCAGGTCGTGGGCGGCGTCGATCGCGTGCAGAGCGGCGCCGATCCGCTCGCGTGCCTGCTCGGCGCTCATCCCGAATCCCACCCCACCACGCTATCGAACACACATTCGAATAACGACGGCCGAATCGGGTTTTGTGGATGAATCGCGGACTGTGGATAACTTCCCGGCTGACGTGCCAGGATGGGGCAAAGCCAACCGGTCGAGTGGTGTGCCAATGCCTGGTGTGGACAAGGCCACGGGGCGGGTCGTCGTCCTGATCGTGCTGCTGCTCGTCGTCTCCGCCGCCCTGCGCGGCTACCTGCCGGACTCCCCGCGCGGCACCCGCGGCGAGCCAACCGGGAGCCCCGCGGCCCTCATCTTCGTCGTCGCGGCCCTCGGCGTGACCCTCGCGCTGGTGGCGATCGCGGTGGTCGCTCGGTTGCAGGACCCCCGCGCGCCGGCGCCGCAAGCCGGCCAGCTGTCCGAAATGCTCGGCACCGGCAGGGGACGGCCGAGCTGGCGCGCGGTGCTGATCGCGCTGGCGGTCGTCGTCGCCTGGCTGCTGATCGTGGTGGTGACGTCCCGCCTGCTGACCCCGCACGGTGTGGGTCAGGCGCCGCCCCCGCCGGCGACCGGATCTGCGGCGGCAGGGCATCCCAACGCGCCGGCGCCGCCCCGGTCGCAGCCGCAGAACGGGGACGTGTTCGGCATCCTGCTTGCCGCCACCGTCCCGATGATGTTGATCATCGTCGCGGGGACGCTCGTCATGTCGCGCCGCCGGTGGCGCGCGGCGGGGGCCACCGCCGACAACGTCGACGAACCCGCCGAATCGGCGGCGCCACCGACCCGTTCGGAATCGCTGGCGCGGGCGGCCGAACGCGGGCTGGCCGAGATGACCGACCTCAGCCGGGAACCGCGCGAGGCGATCATCGCCTGCTATGCGGCGATGGAGCGGGAGCTCGCCAACGTGCCCGGCGCGGTCCCGCAGGATTTCGACACGCCGACCGAGGTGCTGGCCCGGGCGGTCGAAAACCACGCGCTGCGCGCGGAGAACGCCGTGCAGCTGGTGAACCTGTTCGCCGAGGCGCGATTCAGCCCGCACGTGATGAACGAGGGCCACCGCGACCGGGCGGTGCGCGTTCTGCAGTTGGTCCTCGACGAACTGGGTGCACGGAGCGCCGCATGAAAAAAACTTTGGTGCTTGGTGTTTGCCTGATCGCCGGGGTCGAGCTGCTCGCGCTGATTCAGCACGACCGGCGGTTCGTGTTGGTCGCCTCGGGTGGTGCGCTGGCCCTGGTGTTGCTCACCGTCCGGCGGGCCCTTGGCCACGGCACGCACCCCGATGCCGAACCCGATCCCGACGATGTCGGGGATTCGTTGCGGCGCTGGCTCTCCAACACCGAGACGACGATCCGGTGGTCGGAGTCCACCCGCAGGGACTGGGACCGCCACCTGCGTCCGATGCTCGCGCGCAGGTACGAAATGGCCACCGGCCAAAGGCAATCCAAGGATCGCGTGGCCTATCACGCGAGCGGCCAGATGCTGTTCGGGGCCGAACTGTGGGAATGGGTCAATCCGAACAACGTCACGCGCACCGGCGACCGGCAGCCCGGCCCCGGCCGTGCGGCACTGGAAGAGATTCTGCGAAAGTTGGAACAGGTATGACGCTGCCGGCGGCAACAACGACGGCCCACTGCGAGGCGGTGCTCGACGAGATCGAACGCGTGGTGGTGGGCAAGCGTTCCGCGCTCACGCTGATCCTGACCGCGGTGCTCGCCCGCGGCCACGTCCTGATCGAGGACCTGCCGGGGCTCGGCAAGACGCTGATCGCCAGGTCGTTCGCCGCCGCGCTGGGGCTGCAGTTCACCCGCGTGCAGTTCACCCCGGACCTGCTGCCCGCGGACCTGCTCGGCTCGACGATCTACGACATGCAATCGGGCCGTTTCGCCTTCCGGTCCGGACCCATCTTCACCAACCTGTTGCTCGCCGACGAGATCAACCGCACGCCGCCCAAGACACAGGCGGCGCTGCTGGAGGCGATGGCCGAGGGCCAGGTGAGCATCGACGGCCAAACACACCAGCTGCCAGCGCCTTTCATCGTGCTCGCGACCGACAACCCGATCGAGTACGAGGGCACGTATCCGCTGCCGGAAGCGCAACTCGATCGTTTCGCGATCCGACTGGAACTGCGTTACCTGTCCGAGCGCGACGAGACCGCGATGCTGCGGCGCAGGCTCGATCGCGGATCCAGCGAGCCGACCGTCAACCAGGTCGTGGACGCGCACGACCTGCTCGCGATGCGCGAATCGGTTGAGCAGGTGAGCGTGCACGAGGACGTGTTGCACTATGTGGTGTCGCTGGCCAACGCCACGCGGCACCACCCACAGGTGGCGGTGGGTGCCAGCCCGCGCGCCGAACTCGACCTGGTCCAACTCGCCCGCGCCCGCGCGCTTTTGCTGGGGCGGGACTATGTGATCCCCGAAGACGTCAAGGCGCTCGCCATCCCGGCGGTCGCGCACCGGATCACCCTGCGCCCCGAGATGTGGGTCCGCAAGATTCAGGGCGCCGACGTGGTCGGGGAGCTGCTGCGCCGCCTGCCGGTGCCGCGGGCCAGTGGCGGCCAGGGGAGCGCCGGGTGAGTGCGGCGTGACCCACCCCGAGGTCGAGGTCCGCTGGCGCGCATCGGACTTGACGCGCGCGATCGCGACCTGCGCGGGGTTGGCGCTTGCGGCCGGGGTGATCGCCGGGCGCTGGCAGCTGATCGCCTTCGCGGCGCCCCTGCTGGGGGTGTTGTGTTCGATCAGCTGGCAACGCCCGGTGCCGACGGTTCGTGTGCACGGCGATCCGGATTCCCAACGGTGTTTCGAAAGCGACCGGGTGCGGGTGAACGTCCGGGCGACGCTGGACGGCGGCGCTACGGAGGCGATCGAGCTGACCGTTCCGGCCGTCGCGGGGATGGAGCTCGAGGTTCTCGACGCGAGCCCCGGGCGCGCGAAAACCCTTGCGGCAACGGCGCAACGGTGGGGCCGCTACTTCGTCCGGGCCCGGGTGGACGTGGTGGCCCGCGGGGGGTTGCTGGCGGGGACGGCGACCGTCGACGCCGCCGAAGTCATCGTGTTTCCGCTGACGCCGCCGCAGTCGACGCCGATCCCGCAGACCGAGCTGCTCGACCGCCTCGGCGCCCACCTCACCCGGCACATCGGCCCGGGCGTCGAATATGCCGACATCCGCGCCTACGTGGCCGGGGACCAACTGCGCGCGGTGAACTGGCCGGTGAGCGCGCGGCGCGGCCAGTTGCACGTGACGCAGCGCCTGACCGACCGCGCCGCCGACGTGGTGGTGCTGATCGACACCTATCGCCAACCCGCGGGCCCGGCGACTGAGGCCGCCGAGCGCGTCGTGCGCGGCGCCGCGCAGGTCGTGCAGACCGCGTTGCGGCACGGGGACCGCGCCGGGATCGTCGCGCTGGGCGGCAACCGCCCACGCTGGCTGGGCGCCGACATCGGCCAGCGCCAGTTCTATCGGGTGCTCGACACGGTGCTCGGCGCCGGCGATCGATTCGAAAACACCACAGGGACTTTGGCGCCCCGCGCGGCCGTGCCCGCGGGTGCGATCGTCATCGCGTTCTCCACGTTGCTAGACACCGAATTCGCGCTCGCGCTGATCGATCTGCGCAAGCGCGGCCATGTCGTCGTCGCCGTGGACATCCTCGACAGCTCTCCGTTCGAGGGTGAGCAGGACCCGCTGGTGAACCGCATGTGGGGGCTGCAACGCTCGTCCATGTACCGCGACATGGCGACCGTGGGCGTCGACATCGTGTCGTGGCAGGGGGACAGCGGATTGGAGCAGTCCATGGGCGTGCTGCCGGATCGCCGCCGGCGGGTTCGGGGTCGGCTGCGTGGCTAGCGACGACGCGGTGGGGATCCCGCCGCTGTGGGCCCGGGCGTTCTCGATCGCGTTCGGCCTGCTGATGGTGGGCCTGGCAGCCGACGGCTCGCGCGGGCCGGCGGTGGCCGCCTGGGTGGCGGCGCTGGTCGCGGTGGCCGCCGGGACGGTATTTCGTCCCGCCGCAACGATCGCCGTGGTGCTGTCGGTTGTGACCATCGTGCTGTCCGGGCCGCCGCTGGTGTTCGTCGCGCTCTCCGGGCTGTGCGCCGCCGCCTACCTGGTTTGCCGTCACGCGGTCGGCGGGTCGGCGGCGGCCGTGCTGGGCAGCTGGCCGACGGCCGTTGGGGCCGTGGGCTTTACGTTCGCCGGGTTGGCCGCGACCGCGTTCCCGCTGCAACTGCCGTGGCTGCCGTTGGCCGCGCCGCTGGCGGCCCTGGCCGTTTACGTGCTGGCGCTGCGCCCGTTTTTGAGCTGATCGGTTTCGCCGCAGCGGCTGCGCGGAGTGGCCTCGGGCATTTATTTCAGTATATGTTGCCGTAGATAGCGCATGCCGTTATATTTGGGCCGAAGAGAGCTCCCGGCACAGAGATCAGTCGCATGAACGGACGGACCAATGCCCTTCCGTCGTGCAGGCCGGCGACGAGCCGCCGCCACTTACCGTCGAACAACTACCTCGTCATTTCTGAAAGGGAAACGGGGCCATGGATTTTGCCTTGTTGCCGCCCGAGATTAATTCGGAGCTGATGTACACCGGTCCCGGGCCAGGCCCGATGCTGTCGAACGCGCAGGCCTGGGATGCGCTGGCAGCCGAGCTGGAATCGGCTGCCGGCGGATACTCGTCGGAGATCGCGGGGTTGGCCGGGCAGGTCTGGTCGGGCCCGGCATCGCTGGCGATGACGACCGCGGCGACGCCCTATGTGGAATGGCTGCAAGCGAGCGCCGCGGCGGCCGGGCAGACTGCCGCCCAGGCGTATGCGGCGGCGGCGGCTTATGAGGCGGCGTTCGCGATGACGGTGCCCCCGCCGGTGGTTGCCGCCAACCGGGCACGGCTGATGATGCTGATTTCCACCAATTTCCTCGGGCAGAACACGCCCGCGATAGCGGCCACCGAAGCCGAATACATGGAGATGTGGGTCCAAGACGCCACTGCGATGTACGGCTACGCCGCCGATTCCTCGATCGTCAGCACGTTGAAGCCGTTCGACGAGCCGCCGCAGACCACCAACCAGAACGGGCAGACCAACCAGGCCCGCGCGGTCGCCCAGGCCACCACCAACGCCACCAGCACCCGCACCGAGTCCACGCTGCAGCTGACCTCGAGCGCCACCGCCGAGCACACCAGCTCGACTGTCACCACCCAGAGCACCGGCACCACCGTCACCCTCAGCAATGGCCAGACCCTCACCGTCGCCCCCGGTGGGACCTACACCATCGGCTCCGGCACCACCGTCATCGTCGAAACCGGCGGCCAGATCATCGTCGAATCCGGCGGCACTCTCACCGTCGACGGCGGCGGTACCCTCGCCATCGACGGCGGCACCGTCAACGTCTTCGGCGCCCTGACCGTCGAATCCGGCGGCACCGTCAACGTCTTCGGCACCCTCACCATCGAGTCCGGCGGCAGCCTCCTCGTCGAGGGCGGCACCCTCACCGTCTACAGCGGCACTGTCACCCTCAACTCCGGCGGCATCCTCACCATCAACAGCGGTGCCCTCACGATCAGCTCTGGCTACGGCGGCACCCTCACCAACAGCGGCACCCTCACCATCGGCTCTGGCGGCACCCTCACCAACGGCGGTTCTCTCACGATCGCCGACGGCGGCACCCTCACCGACTCCGGCATGCTCGCCAACGGCGGCACCCTCACCGACGGCGGTGCCCTCACGATCAACGGCGGCGGCACCCTGACTGACAGCGGCACCCTTACGGTCGCCGACGGCGGCACCCTTACCGACGGCGGAGCCCTCACGATCAACGGCGGCGGCACCGTCACCGTCGACAGCGGCACCCTTACGGTCGCCGACGGCGGCACCCTAACCGACACCGGTACTCTCACGATCAACAGCGGCGGCACCGTCACCATCGACAGCGGCGGCACCCTCACCGACTCCGGCATGCTTTCCAGCAGCGGCACGCTCAACGACTCCGGCACGCTGACCGTCGACCCCGGCGGCTATCTCATCGACGCCGGCAACCTCACCGTCAACCCCGGCGGCACCCTCACCGACTCCGGCACGCTGACCGTCAACGCCGGCGGTACCCTCACCGACTCCGGCACCGTCACGGTCAGCGACGGCAGCACCTTCACCAACGGCGGCACCCTCATCATCGACGGCGGCACCCTCGACAACGGCGGCGTCCTCACCGACTACGGCACCGTCACGCTCAGCCATGGCGGCGCCCTCACCAACGGCGGCGCCCTCACGGTCACCGACTCAGGCACCTTCACCATCGACAGCGGCACAATCACGGACAGCGGTACCCTCACCGTCGACAGCGGCACCCTCACCATCGACAGCGGCGGCACCCTCACCGTCGACCCCACCGGCACGCTCACCATCAGTGGCACCGTCGACGACATCAGCGGCATCCTCACCGATGGCGGCACCCTCACCGACTCCGGCACCGTCAGTATCAACTCCGGCGGTGGACTGACCGTCTCCTCCGGCGGCACCCTCACCGTCACCTCCGGCGGCACCCTCACCGACTCCGGCACCCTTGCCTCCTCTGGCACCGTCACCATCGACTCCGGCTCCACCCTCGCCATCAACAGCGGCGGCACTTTCACCGATTCCGGCACCCTGGTCATCAATAGCGGCGGCAGTCTCACCGATTCCGGTGCCCTGACTATCAATAGCGGGGGCAGTCTCACCGATTCCGGTGCCCTGACTATCAATTCGGACGGCAGTCTCACTGATTCCGGTGCCCTGACTATCAATTCGGGCGGCAGTCTCACCGATTCCGGCACCCTGACCATCAACAGCGGCGGCACCCTCACCGACAGCGGCACGCTCACCGTCTCCTATGGCGGCACCCTCACCGATTCCGGCACCCTGACCATCAATAGTGGCGCCACTCTGACGGACAGCGGCACCCTGACCGTCACCAGCGGAGGCACCCTCACCGACTACGGCACAGTCACGGTCAGCGGCGGCAGCTCTCTCAGCGACAGCGGCACCGTGACCGTCAACGCCGGCGGCACCCTCAGCGACAGCGGCACCGTGACCGTCGACGCCGGCGGCACCCTCACCAACGACGGCACCGTCACGGTCGGGGGCAACATCAACACCGGCGGCATCCTCACCGTTGGCGCCGATGGCACCCTGACCAACAACGACGTCCTCACCGTTGGCGCCGATGGAATCCTCACCGTCAACAGTGGTGGCACCGTCACCCTCAACGCCGACAGCGGCCTCACCGTCGGCCCCAGCGGCGCCCTGACCATCAACGGTGGCGGCGTTCTCACCGACGGCGGCACCTTGACCGTCGACGCCGGCGGTGTCCTCACCGACGGCGGCACCCTCAACGTCGATGCCGGCGCCACCCTCATCGACGGCGGCAACCTCACGATTAGCGGTGGCGGTGCCCTCGCCAATTCCGGCACCCTCACCGACTCCGGCACCCTCACCATTAGCCCGGGCGCCACTCTCACCGACTCCGGCGCCCTCACCATCGACTCCGGTGCCACCCTGACCGATAGCGGCACCCTGAACATCGGCGCCGGCGGGACTCTCACCGATAGCGGCTCCCTCACCGTCAACACGGGTGGCGCCCTCAGCAACGGTGGAACGCTCACCAACAGCGGCACCCTCACCGTCAACACGGGTGGCACCCTCAGCAACAGTGGAACCCTTACCAACACCGGCTCCATAACCGCCGACCCCGGTTCCGGCTTCTTCGACAACGCCACACTGATCAACAGCGGGAGCCTCGACAACGCTGGCACCCTCTATGTCAACCACGGTGCGACACTGATCAACAGCGGCAACCTCACTGACAGCGGCGCCCTCAACGACTACGGCACCCTGACCATCACCGACAGCGGCAGCCTGAACGTCAGCCCCGGTGGCTACCTCACCGTCAACCCGGGCGGCACCCTGACCCTCGATGGCGGCACCCTCACCGACACCGGCGGCGTCGTTACCGACGCGGGGACTCTCACCGTAAGCGGCAACGGCTACCTCAATGTCACTGGTTACGGATCCCTCACCGTCACGCACGGGGCCGCTCTCAACGACTACGGCACCATCACGATCCAGCCCGGGAGCACCTTCTACGACGTCGGTAGTATCGGTAGTACCGTCACCGTCCAACCCGGTGGTACGTTTACCAATTCGGGTATTGTCACCGTCAATTCCGGTTCTACGTTTACCGATTCGGGGACGGTTACGGTCAATTCCGGTGCTACGTTTACCGATTCGGGAACCGTAACTGTCAACTCTGGTGCTACGTTTACCGATTCGGGAACTGTAACTGTCAACTCTGGTGCTACGTTTACCGATTCGGGGACGGTTAGTATCAACTCCGGTGCCACCCTTACCAATTCCGGGACGTTCACGGTCAACAACGGCGGTGCCGTCTCGGTCGAATCGGGTGGCACGCTCACCGACTCCGGCACCCTTACCATCAACGGCGGCGGCACGCTTTCCGACTCCGGCGCCCTCACCGTGCAACCTGGCCACATCCTCACCGACTCGGGAACTCTGACGGTTAACAGCGGCGGCACACTCACCGACTCGGGCACGCTCACGGTCAACAACGGTGGTGTCGTCTCGGTCGAACCCGGTGGCACGCTCACCGACTCCGGCGCGCTCACCATCAACAGCGGCGGCACGCTTTCCGACTCCGGCGTCCTCACCGTGCAACCTGGCCACATCCTCACCGACTCGGGAACTGTGACGGTTAACAGCGGCGGCACACTCACCGACTCGGGCACGCTGACCGTTAACAGCGGCGGCACACTCACCGACTCGGGCACGCTCACCGTCAACAGCGGCGGCGTGCTCACCGACTCGGGCACGCTCACGGTCAACAACGGCGGTGTCGTCTCGGTCGAATCCGGTGGCACTCTCAACGACTACGGCGCCGTTGCCGTTGAATCCGGCGGCACGTGGACCGATTACGGGACCGTCACCGTCGACGCGGGGGGCAGCGTTACCGTCCAATCTGGAGGCACCCTCTCGATTGAGCCCGGCGGGACCCTCAGTGATTACGGCACTCTGTCCGTCGAGTCTGGCGGTACGCTCAACGACGCTGGCGCGCTTTCCGTCGAATCCGGCGGGACCGTCAGCGATTACGGCACTCTCACCATCGACGGCGGTACCCTCAGCGATTACGGCACGGTCATCGTTAACGCGGATGGTACCGTCACCGTCGAATCCGGCGGCGCCGTCACCCTCGACGACGGTGGTGCCCTCACGATCGAGTCGGGCGGCGCGACCACGCTTAACTCCGGCAGCATCTTGACCGTCGGCGATGACGGCACCCTGTCCATCAATAGCGGTGGCTATCTCACGGTGAACGCCGGCAGCACCGTCCCCGTTGAATCCGGCGGAACCTTGACCGTCGGTCCCGGCGATATCGTCAGCGTTGGTTCCGGAGGCTTCGCCGGCCGGGGCGGCTTTATCGGCCCCGTTACCGTGGCTCCGGGGAGTCTCCCGGCAACCGTGCCTCAGCCGGACCTTCTCATCTTGTCGGCTGCGCCGGGCCTATCGGGAACCTCCGGAATCCAGCCCCAGCTGAATGTCGACGAACTCTTGGATGCGTTCGCATAACTGCTGACAGAGCGGGTCGGCTGCGCATCTCCGTGCGGGCTTGACCACGCGGCCATCGGCCGCGACGCTCGCCTGGTCACGCGTAACGCCGGAAGGCCGATTAGGGGATCGTCGCTCCAGCAACGACACGCGGCCGGGGCGGGCACCTTGTCGTCGCGGCGGTGCCAGCAAAATGCCCCATACCCTGTCTTAATATGGGTGTACGGCAGGCGGCCCACCGTGAACGGAGGTATGGTGACCGAGGATCGAGCCACCACGGAGGGCCAAGTGTCCACGACCGATTTGGCGGGCAAGCTCAACAAGCTGTTTGAGGTCATGCGTAGCCCATCGCAGCCGGTGCTATCGAATGCCGCTGCTGCTGAGGCCATTACGGAAAAGACCGGCGTTTCGATCAGCCCGGCGTACCTGTGGCAGCTTCGCAGCGGGCTGAAGGCCAACCCGACGGTGGCGCATTTGCGCGCGATCGCGGAGTTTTTCGGAGTGTCCGCGTCATATTTGATCGATGCCGAGGTTGATGAACACCTCGAAGCGCAGCTGGAATTGTTGCAAGCACTGCGCGACGCGGGGGTGCGGGATTTGGCGATGCGTGCTTCCGGGCTGACGGACGCTGCCCTCGCTAATCTGGTGGCGATGGTCGACCATGTCCGCGAGCTGGAGAAGTTGCCTCCGCTCGCGCCGGCGCCCGGGGGCGGAGATGACCACTCCTGACGACGAATTGGAGGCGCTGGTTCGCCGGATGCCGATCCCTGTCCCGTGGGACCGCCACCAGTTTGTCGACAACGTGGCGCGGATGCGGCGCCGACCGATCCGGCTAATACCGACGCCCACACCGCTGGCCGGTAGCCCATGCGGGTTGTGGTTAAAGCGCGACACCGACGACATCATCGTCCACGACATCGGCACCTCGGAGTACCACATGGACCAGATCGTCTGCCATGAAATCGGGCACATGGTGCTCGGCCACGACCAGTCCTACACCAGCGGGCCTCTCGGCTCTAGCCACCTGTGCGCCACACTGCTGCCAGACCTGGACCCGGCCGCCGTTCGCGCGGTGTTAGGCCGCACCGATTACGCCAGTGCCCAGGAACGCGACGCCGAGACGTTCGCCTCGATGCTCGTGATTGCCGCCGCCGACGCCGGTGCGCAGCGCTCGGTCATGCGCAGCGTGTTCTTCCGCGCCCGATGACCAGCACCGTACCTCCCGCGGTCGCTTGGCCGCTGATCCTGTTCATGGTGATCGTCGTGGTCACGCGCTACGTGGGTTTCAACGCGAATTTTTTTGACACCCATCTCAACAACACGCTGGCGATGTTGCTGACGGCACAGCTACTGCGCGAACACGCTGTCCAACAACTGCTGTCGGACGCTGCGCTGATCACCGTCACCACAGCACAGCAACTGGCGGCGGTGGTCCTGATCTTTGGCAGCGTGGAATTCATCGGTTTCACCATGATGTGGTCGGGACTATCTGAACCAGTCATCCGTCGCCGCCACCGCTACTACCGATGTGCGGCAGCACTATTGGTCATCGGTTATCTCGTCGCGGCAACGCGGGCCCGACTCGAGGCAAAGCCCGTCGAAGTTGCCGGCGGGTGGGACGGAGTGCTCGCCTATGGTTTCTATTCGACGATGTTCCTCGTGTTGGTCGTTCAGCTGATGCGATTGAGCATCGGGGAGCTGACCCGTCCAGGGGCGCCGCGCCGCGAACGCATCGTCGCTGCCCTTGGGGTGGCATTGGCACTGGCGATCGGATGGGTCACCGTGGAATCGTTGGTACTGCTGGTGTTTGAACAACTCGGATGGTCACACACCGGCACGTACCGGGCCGAGGTCCACGGCGTGTACTTTTTCTGGGAGGCCGTCGGATGCAGCGCGCTCGCCGCAGTCCCGTGCGTGTTCGCGATTATCGCCCGTGGCGGGCTGGATCCCGTCAGCCGACAATGGCGAAAGCTGCAGCCACTGCGGGATAATCTGCGACAGGCCGCGCCGGCAAACACTTTCGACTTGCAGCAAGATGGTGCCCGGCACCGGAAAACTACGCTGCAACTCCACCAGACCGTCGTCGAAATACGGGATCTTATTTTGCAGCTAAGACCCTACTTTCGCGACATCCCCCCGGAACAGGTCGCCCAATTCGTCGCGGCGCATTCCATCCGCTCCGCTGATCGCGACACTGCGATCTTGGCCCTGCAATTAGCCCACGCAGCCGATGCCAAAGCATCAGGAGCCCCGCAACGACTCGATGCAACCCGCGTCGTCACGTCCCGGGCAACAACCCTCGAGCAGGAAACGTGCGAACTGGTGCAGCTGGCCAAGTGGTGGCTCCCCGCCGCGGCTGCAAGCCGATCGTCGGCAACCGGGCAGGTGACGACCCGTCCTGGCTGATCCTGTGGTATCGAAAGGGCAATGGGCGATCGACAATCACCGCCGCACACACGTGGGCCGTCGGCGGCATCGCCGGAGCTAGTGCAGCAGCTGGGCGGCCTGGTCGGCCAGGTCGAGCAGCGGCTGCGGGAAGATGCCCAGAAGCACGGTGACCAAGGCGCACACCGCGATCGCGGCCTTGCTCAGGATCCCCGGCGCCACCACGTGCGGAGTGTCGTCGGTGGCGTCGGTGAAGAACATCGACACGATCACCCGCACGTAGAAGTAGGCGGCGATGCCGCTGGCGACCACACCGACGATCACCAGCGGCGCCGCGCCGCCCTGGGCGGCGGCCTTGAACACGGCGAGCTTGCTGACGAAGCCGCTCGTCAGCGGGATACCGGCGAACGCCAGCAGGAACATCGAAAACATCACGCCCACAATGGGTGAGCGCTGCCCGAGGCCCGCCCAGTGCGACAGCGTGGCGTCCTCGACGCCGTCGGCGTCGCGGATCAGGCTCACGATGGCGAACGCGCCGACGGTGCTGAAGCTGTAGGCCAACAGGTAGAACAGCGTGGACGACAGCCCGGCCTGGTTGTCGGCGATCACGCCGGTGAGGATGAACCCGACGTGGGCGACCGATGAATAGGCCAGCATGCGTTTCACGTCGGTCTGGTTCACCGCCGTGATGGTGCCCACCGCCATGGTGAGGATCGAGATGGTCCACAGCACCGGCCGCCACTGGTCGTGCAGTGGCGGCAACGCGACGTAGACCACCCGCAGCAGCGCCCCGAAGGCCGCCACCTTGGTGGCCGCCGCCATGAACCCGGTGATGGGGGTGGGCGCTCCCTGGTAGACGTCCGGAATCCACGAATGGAACGGAACCGCACCCACTTTGAACAGCAGGCCGACGGCCAGCAGTGCGACGCCCACCAGCGCCATCGAGGTGTCCCCGTGCGCCGCCAGCGCATCCCGGATGCCGGTCAGCAGCAGCGTGCCCGTCGCGCCGTACAGCAGCGCCACCCCGTACAGGAAGAACGCCGACGAGAACGCACCCAGCAGGAAATACTTCATCGCCGCCTCCTGCGACAGCAGGC
Source organism: Mycobacterium scrofulaceum (assembly GCF_002086735.1). Taxonomy (GTDB): domain Bacteria; phylum Actinomycetota; class Actinomycetes; order Mycobacteriales; family Mycobacteriaceae; genus Mycobacterium; species Mycobacterium scrofulaceum. The sequence continues at coordinate 59,982 of NZ_MVIJ01000021.1, forward strand.
GCCGATGCCGGGCCAGGCCGCACATCAGGTAGAGGGGCAGCGAAAGAACCTCGAGCGCAACGAACATCGTCAGCAGGTCGTTGGATGCCGGGAAGACCATCATGCCGCCGACGGACAGCATCAGCAGCGGGAACAGCTCCGTCTGCGCGGCGCCGGCGCGCTCCGCGTCGCGTTCGGCGTCGCTGCCCGGCACAGCGGAGGCCTGTGGGGTGAAGGAATCCAGGCCGACTGACCCACCGGCCCCCACGCCCGCGGTGACCTTGCTGTCGGCCTTCGCCTGCGTGCGTTCGGCGACGAAGATGACCGCCAGCACCGCGACCAGCAGCACCGTCCCTTGCAGGTACAGGGTCGGCCGGTCGACGGCCATCGCGCCCAGCACCGCAGTGCGGCCCGAGGCCGGAATCGACTCGGCCACTTCCACGGTCGCCAGGAACGCCGCGACCAAACCGGCCAGCGCGAGCGTCACCTGGGCACCGTAACGAGCCCGCCTCGGCAGGAACGCCTCCGCGAGGACGCCGGCCACGGCGGCGCCGAACACGATGAGCGTCGGGCACAGCAGGAAGTACTCGATGCTGGGGGTGGGCAGGGTCATCATCGCGGTCCTTCGGCGGTCCGGGGTGCCTGGTTGACCGCCGGCACGCTCGGCGCGGGGTCGTGCTGGCCGATGGTGGTCATGGTGTTCTCGACGGCGGGGTTGATGATGTCGAGCACGGGCTTCGGGTAGACGCCGAGCACGAGCAACAGCGCGATCAAGGGGGCGACGACCAGCAGTTCGCGCGCCCGCAGGTCACCGATCTTCTCGTTGCCGGACGCCACGGGTCCGGTCATCACCCGCTGGTAAAGCCAGAGCATGTAGATGGCGGACAGCACCAGCGCGGTCACGCCGAACGCGGCGGCCAGCCAGTACCGGTTGAAAGTGCCCAGCAGGACCAGGAATTCGCTGATGAAGGGTGCCAGGCCGGGCAGCGAAAGGGTGGCCATGGCCGAGACGAGGAACGTCCCCGCCAGGATCGGCGCCACCTTCTGCACCCCGCCGTAGTCGGCGATCGCCCGGCTGCCGTGCCGGGATATCAGGAAGCCGGCGATCAGGAACACCGCCGCCGTGGACAGGCCGTGGTTGAGCATGTACAGCGTCGACCCGCTCTGCCCCTGGCTGGTCATCACGAAGATGCCCAGGATGATGAACCCGAAGTGCGAGATGGAGGTGTAGGCGATCAGGCGCATGATGTCGGTCTGCCCGATCGCCACGATCGCGCCGTAGATCACCCCGATGACGGCCAGCACGACGATCAAGGGGCGGAAATACGTTGACGCGCCGGGGAAGAGCTGCAGGCAGTAGCGCAGCATGCCGAAGGTGCCGACCTTGTCCATCACCGCCATCATCAACACCGCGGTCGCCGGGGTGGCCTCCACCGCGGCGTCGGGCAGCCAGCGGTGGAACGGCCACAGCGGCGCCTTGATGGCGAACGCGAACATGAAGCCGAGGAACAGCGCCTTGAACACGGCGGAGTCGGCGCCGTAGCGGCCGGACGCCACGCCCGCCACGATCTCGCGGAAGTCGAAGGTGCCCGAGCCGTGCTGGGCGGTCACCACGTACAGCCCGATCACCGCGGCCAGCATGATCAGCCCGCCGAAGAGGTTGTACAGCAGGAACTTCACCGCCGCGCGCGAGCGTCCGGTCCCACCGCCGAAGCCCCCGATCAGGAAGTACATCGGGATGAGCATGGCCTCGAAGAACACGTAGAACAACAACACGTCAAGCGCGACCACCGAGATCAGCACCATCGACTCGATGGCCAGCGTCAACGCGACGTAGGCCTGCACCCCGCGGTTGCGTTTCTCGCCGCCGTCGTTCCAGCCGGCGATCTGCAGGACCGGGATCAGCACGGCGGTCAGCAGCACCAGCACCACGGCGATGCCGTCCACACCGAGGGAGTAGGTTGCGCCGAACGCCGGTATCCAGGAATGGCTTTCGACGAACTGGTAGGTGCTGCCGCCGGTCTTGAAGCCCAGGGTGATGACGACCGCGACCGCCAGCGTCGCGACGCCGAAGACCAGGCCGGTCCACTTGGCGAGCCGGCGCAGCCCCGGCGGCAGCAGGATCACCAGCACCGAGCCGGCCAGGGGCACCAGCCACAGGATGCTCAGCCACGGAAGGGTATTCACCACAGTTTCACCGCCAGGATCAGCGCGACCACCAGGACCGCGCCCGTCAGCATCGACAATGCGTAGTTGCGGGCGAAGCCGGTCTGCAGCCCCCGCAGGCGATTCGAAGTCCAGCCCACCAGCGCGGCCAGCGCGTTGACCGAGCCGTCCACCCCCGCGTTGTCGACGTCGACAAGCGCCTCGGTGAGCTCGGCCCCGGGGCGCATGAACACTTCCTCGTTGAAGGCGTCGCCGTAGAAGTCCCTGCGCGCGGCCGTCGTCACCGGGGACACCGCAAGCGGGGCGACCCGGGGGATTTCCGCGTTCGCGTACAACCGGTAGGCCACCGCGATCCCGATGGCGACGACGCCCAGCGCCAGGGCCGTGCTGACCCAGACCGGGAACGCATGGGTCACCTCTTCGTGTTTCCCGACCACCGGCTCGAGCCAGCGCGCCAGGGTGCCGCGCCAGGCCAGCAGCCCACCGGAGAACACCGAGCCGAAGGCGAGCAGGATCATCGGCCACGTCATCAGGGCCGGCGCCTCGTGCGGATGGGTGCCTGGGGCCCAACGCTTCTTGCCGAAGAACGTCATCAGCATCACGCGGGTCATGTAGAACGCGGTGACCCCCGCGCCCAGCAGCGCGGCCCCGCCCAGCACGTAGCCGCGGGCGTCGCCGGCGCCGAGCGCGGCCTCGACGATGGCGTCCTTGGAGAAGAAGCCCGCGAACGGCGGCACGCCGATGATCGCCAGATACCCGAGGCCGAAGGTGGCGAAGGTGATCGGCAGCGCGGCGCGCAGGCCGCCGTAGCGGCGCATGTCCTGCTCCTCGTGCATCGCGTGGATCACCGCGCCGGACCCGAGGAACAACCCGGCCTTGAAGAACCCGTGGGTGAGCAGGTGCATGATCGCAAACGCGTAGCCGGCCGGGCCCAGGCCGGCGGCCAGCACCATGTAGCCGATCTGGCTCATGGTCGACGCGGCCAGCGCGCGCTTGATGTCGTCCTTGGCGCAGCCGATGAACGCGCCGAGCAACAGCGTGACGGCGCCGACGGCGACGACGGCCGTCTGCGCGTCGGGCGCCAGGTTGTAGAGCGGGTTGGACCGCACGATCAGGTACACGCCGGCGGTCACCATCGTGGCGGCGTGGATCAGCGCGGACACCGGGGTGGGGCCCTCCATGGCGTCACCCAACCAGGCCTGCAGCGGGACCTGAGCGGACTTGGCGCACGCGCCCAACAGCAGCAGCAAGCCCATCGCGGTCAGCGCGCCGCGGCCGGCGGCGGGCGCGCCGGCGAACACGCCCGCGTAGGACAGCGTGCCGAACGTGCTGAACATCAAGAACATTCCCAGCGCCAGCCCGGCGTCGCCGACGCGGTTCATCACGAACGCCTTCTTGGCCGCGGTGGCGGCAGTCGGCTTGTGGTACCAGAAGCCGATCAGCAGGTAGGACGCCAGGCCGACGCCCTCCCAGCCCACGTAGAGCACCACATAGTTGTCGGCGACCACCAGCAGCAGCATCGAGGCCAGGAACAGGTTGAGGTAGCCGAAGAACCGCCGGCGGTCCGGGTCGTCGGCCATGTAGGCGACCGAGTAGATGTGGATCAGCGAACCGACCCCGGAGATCAGCAGCACGAAACACACGGAGAGCTGGTCGATCTGCAGCCCGAGGTCCACCTGCAGCTGGCCGACCGGGATCCAGCTGAACACCCTCTGGTGGATGACCCGGTCGTCCGCGCCGCGGCCCAGCAGCTCGCTCAGCAGGCTCAGGCCGACGCCGAAGGCGGCCAGGGCGGTGGCGCAGCCCAGCCAGTGCCCCCAGGCGTCGGTGCGTCGCCCGCCGAACAACAGGATCGCGGCACCCGCCAGCGGCAGCGCCACCAGCAGCCAGGTGTAGTGAGTCATGTTGGCCCCATATTGGCGATGTCAGCCTTTGAGTAGGTTCGCGTCGTCGACCGACGCCGATTTGCGGGCACGGAAAATCGTCATGATGATCGCCAGGCCGACGACGACCTCGCACGCGGCCACCACCATCGTGAAGAACGCGATCATCTGCCCGTCCAGGTGGCCGTGCATCCGCGCGAACGTGACGAACGCCAGGTTGACCGCGTTCAGCATCAGCTCGACGCACATGAACATCACGATGGCGTTGCGCCGCAGCAGCACGCCGGAGGCCCCGATGGTGAACAGCAGGGCCGAAAGGTAGAGGTAATTGGCCGGATTCACGACGCACCGCCTTGGGACAAACTGGCCTGCCGGGAAGGAGTCTCTTTGCCGTCGGCGCCGCGGCTGCGCAGGATCGGCGACACCGACAGCTCGGAGTACGACCCGTCCGGCAGCAGCGCGGCCATGTCGACGGCGTTGTGGCGCGCGTAGACGCCGGGGCTGGGCATCGGGGTGGGGTGACCGCCGGGCTGGAATCGCTCCTGCGAGAGCTCCCGCTGCGTCCTGCGGCGCTCGAAGCGCTCGCGGTGGGCCAGCACCATCGCCCCGATCGCGGCGGTGATCAGCAGCGCGCTGGTGAGTTCGAACGCCCACACGTACCGCGAGAAGATCAGCGCGGCAAGCCCTTCCACGTTGCCGTTGGCGTTGGCGGCGGTCAGCCCCGCGAAGCCGCCCGTCGCGGCGGAGCCGATCGCGGCGATCAGCAGGACGCCGAAGCCGACGCCGGCCAGCACCGCGGCGATGCGCTGCCCGTGCAGCGTCTCCTTCAACGATTCCGCGGAGTCGACGCCGATCAGCATCAGCACGAACAAGAACAGCATCATCACCGCGCCGGTGTAGACCACGACTTGGACCACACCCAGAAACAGCGCGTCCTGGATCATGTAGAACACGGCGAGGATGATCATGGTCATCGCCAGGAACATGGCCGAGTACACGGCGTTGACCGACAGCACCACCCCGATCGCGCCGACCAGCGCGAGCGCGCCCAGCACCCAGAACGCGACGGCCTCGCCGGTGGAGGTCCGGACGATCGTCTCGGAAGCCAGATTGGTGGCCACATTGGAGGCGAAATTGGAGGCCAGGAGCTGACCCGCGAGCCCAGTCACCTGGACTCCCCAGCCTTTTCGGTCTGGCGCAGGCCGTCGGCCGTCACGTTACCCAGGTAGTAGTCCTTGTCGGTGGCGCCGGGTGCCCGGGGGTGCGGCGGCGCGAGCATGTCCTGCAGCAGCGGCGCGAGCAGCCGGTCCTTCTCGTAGATCAGGTCGGCGCGGTTGTCGTCGGCCATCTCGTAGTCGTTGGTCATCGTCAAGGCGCGGGTCGGGCAGGCCTCGATGCACAGGCCGCAGCCGATGCAGCGCAGGTAGTTGATCTGGTACACCCGGCCGTAGCGTTCGCCGGGCGAATACCTGAGCTCCTCGGTGTTGTCCGCACCCTCGACGTAGATGGCGTCGGCCGGGCACGCCCAGGCGCACAACTCGCAACCGATGCACTTCTCCAGCCCGTCCGGGTAGCGGTTGAGCTGGTGACGGCCGTGATAGCGCGGCGCGACGGGGCCCGGCTTCTCCGGATACTCCTCGGTGACGTTCCGTTTGAACATCGATCCGAAGGTCACTCCGAATCCGGCCACGGCGTCCAAAAACTTAGCCATGCGCTTTCTCCTTGCTCGCGGCCGCCAGGGACTTCATCGGCAGCGGCGGTGTCGGGAATACCGGTGTGGCGGTCTGTCCGGCCGGCAGTTGCTTGGCCTGGCGGCGGAGCTGTTTCTCCAGCGCCCGAATCCCGGGCGCCGCGAATGGCTTTCGCAACAGCAGCACCAGCGCCGTGGCGAACACGATGCTGCTGACCACCAGGATCGGGGTCCAGTGCGCGTACCCCTGGTTCTGCAACGTGCGGATCACCGCCGCGACCAACACCCAGACCAGCGAGGCCGGGATCAGCAGCTTCCAGCCCAGCCCCATGAACTGGTCGTAGCGCAGCCGGGGCAGCGAGGCCCGCAGCCAGAAGTAGATGAACAGGAAGGTCCACATCTTGGCGGTGAACCACAGCACCGGCCACCAGCCGGTGTTGGCGCCCGCCCACATGTTGATCGGCCAGGGCGCGTGCCAGCCGCCGAAGAACAGCACGGTGGCCAGCGAGGAGACCGTCATCATGTTGACGTACTCGGCCAGCATGAACATCGCGAACTTCAGCGACGAGTACTCGGTGTGGAATCCCGCGACCAGCTCGCCCTCGGCCTCGGGCAAATCGAAAGGCGCGCGGTTGGTTTCGCCCACCATCGAGATCAGGTAGATGACGAACGACGGCAACAGCAGGAACACGTACCAGACCCGGTCCTGCGCGGCGACGATCTGCGACGTCGACATGGAGCCGGCGTAGAGGAACACCGCCGCGAACGACAGCCCCATCGCCACCTCGTAGGAGATGACCTGGGCGGTGGAGCGCACCCCGCCCAACAGCGGGTAGGTGGACCCGGACGCCCAGCCGCCGAGCACGATGCCGTACACGCCGATCGCCGACAGGCCCAGGATGAAGAGCACCGCGACCGGAAGGTCGGTGAGCTGGAGCGGGGTGCGGTGGCCGAACACCGAGACCACCGGGCCGAACGGGATGAAGGCGAACGCGGTGAACGCGGGGATGGTCGAGATCACCGGCGCCGCGAAATAGACGAACTTGTCCACGCCGCCCGGCGTGATGGTTTCCTTGAGCGCCAGCTTGATTCCGTCGGCCAGGCTCTGCAGGGTGCCCCACGGTCCCGCCCGGTTGGGCCCGGGCCGCAGCTGCATCCAGCCGAGGATCTTGCGTTCGAGCAGGATCGCGACCAACACGTTGAGCATGAGGAACACGAAGATGGCCAGCGCCTTGCCCAGCACCAGCCACCAGGTGTCGTGTCCGAAGGCGGTCAAACCGGTCATCACGGCCCCACTCCGATTTTCACTGTGCTGCCCAGGGTTACGCCAAGCCGCCGGTGCACCGCCGAACCGGGCGAGTTCAGCGGCAGCCACACCACCCGGTCCGGCATGTCGGTGACGACGAGCGGCAGGCTGATCGATCCGCGCGGCGTGCTGACGGTGACCGCGTCGCCCTCGGTGGCGCCGATCTCGGCCGCCGTGGCGGCGGACAGCCGCAGCGCGGGCTTGCGCGCGGTGCCGGCCAGATGCGGTTCGCCGTCTTGCATCCGGCCGTTGTCGAGCAGCATCCGCCAGCCGGTTAGCACCGCCTCGCCCTCACCCGGCTGGCGGGGTTGCGGCGTCGCGACGGCAGGTCCGGCCGCCCAGCCGCCGTCCCAGGTGCCCAGCGCGGACAGCTCCGCGCGGGCCGCGTCCGCGGTGGACAGCCCCAGGTAGACGCCCATCTCGTCGGCCAGCGCGTCGAGCACCTGGTGGTCGGATTGGCTGGCCTGCTCGCTGCTCCAGCGCAGCGCCGGTTCGAAGGGTCGGTAGCGGCCCTCCCAGTTGACGAAGGCGCCGGCCTTCTGCGTCGTGGGGGCGACCGGGAACACCACGTCGGCGCGCTCGGTGACGGCGCTGTGCCGCAGCTCCAGGCTGACCACGAACCCGGCGGCGTCCAGCGCGGCCAGCACCGCCTCGGGGTCGGCGAAGTCGTCGGGTTCGACACCGCCGACCAGCAACGCTCCCAGCGTCCCGTCGGCGGCGGCGGCCAGGATGCCGTCGACGTCACGCCCTGCGGCGGAGGGCAATTCGGAGACGTGCCACGCCGCGGCGATCTGCGCGCGGGCGGCCTCGTCGTCGAGCGGGCGGCCGCCCGGCAGCAGGGCGGGCAGCGCGCCGGCCTCCAGCGCGCCGCGTTCGCCTGCGCGGCGCGGCACCCACGCCAGCCGGGCGCCGGTGGCGTCGGCGAGCCGGGCGGCGGCCGACAATCCGCCGGGCACCGTGGCCAGGCGTTCGCCGACCATGATGACCGCGCCGGGGGTGGACAGCAGCTCGCCCACCTCGCCGGTGGCCAGCCCGTCCAGCGCCGCCGCTTCGCCTCCCGGGGCGGTTTGGATCAGCCGCCCGGACATCTTCACCAGCGCGCGGGTCGCGAACGGCGCAACCGCGTACACCGGCAACCCGTGCTTGCGGGCGGCCTTGCGCAGCCGCAGGAACACGATCGGCGACTCGTCCTCCGGCTCGAAGCCGACCAGCACCACCACCGGCGCCGATTCCAGACCGGAATAGCTGACGTCGCGGCGGCCGGCGATGCGCGACGCCAGGAAGTCGGCCTCCTCGGCCGAGTTCGGGCGGGCGCGGAAGTCGATGTCGTTACTGTCCAACACGATTCGGGCGAACTTGGAGTACGCGTAGGCGTCCTCGAGCGTGGCGCGGCCACCGACCAGCACGCCCGTGCGCCCGCGGGCCGCCGCCAGGCCCCGGATCGCCGTCGCCATCGCGTGCGACCACGACGCGGGCGCCAGCTCGCCGTCGGCGTCGCGGATCAGCGGGGTGGTGATCACGTCCGGCTGGGTCGCGTAGGTGAACGCCCACCGGCCCTTGTCGCAGTTCCACTCCTCGTTGACCTCCGGGTCGTCGCCGGCCAGCCGGCGCAGCACCTTGCCGCGACGGTGGTCGGTGCGCTGGGCGCACCCGGACGCGCAGTGCTCGCAGACGCTGGGGCTGGACACCAGGTCGAAAGGGCGGGCCCGGAAACGGTAGGCGCTGCCGGTCAGCGCGCCCACCGGGCAGATCTGCACCGTGTTGCCCGAAAAGTACGAGTCGAACGGCTCATTGGCGTAGATGCCGACCTGCTGCAGCGCGCCGCGCTCCTGCATGTCGATGAAGGGGTCGCCGGCGATCTGCTCGGAGAACCGCGTGCAGCGGGCGCACAGGATGCAGCGCTCGCGGTCCAGCAGCACCTGCGCGGAGATGTTGATCGGCTTGGCGAAGGTGCGCTTGACGTCGGTGAAGCGAGAATCGGTGCGGCCGTTGGACATCGCCTGGTTCTGCAGCGGGCACTCGCCGCCCTTGTCGCACATCGGGCAATCCAGCGGGTGGTTGATGAGCAGCAGCTCCATCACCCCGTGCTGGGCCTTGTCGGCGGCCTCCGACGTGAGCTGCGTGTGCACGACCATGTCGTCGGTGGCGACGGTGGTGCACGACGCCATCGGCTTGCGTTGGCCCTCGACCTCGACCAGGCACTGCCGGCACGCGCCCACCGGTTCGAGCAGCGGGTGGTCGCAGAACCGCGGGATCTGGATGCCCATCAACTCGGCGGCGCGGATCACCAAGGTGCCCTTGGGCACGCTGATTTCGTTGCCGTCGATGGTCAGCGTCACCATGTCCGGCGGACGCGCCCCGTCTTTCCCGGGGCCGTCCTTGGGGTCGCCGGTCTCGGCCTTGGCGGCACTAGTCAAAGTGTCAAGCCTTTCCGTTCAGCATGGAATCTCGGGGATCGAACGGGCAGCCACCGTCTTCGACGTGGGCCACGTATTCGTCGCGGAAGTACTTGATCGACGACATCACCGGGCTGGCGGCGCCATCGCCCAACGCGCAGAACGACTTCCCCAGGATGGTGTCGGAGATGTCCAGCAGCTTGTCGATGTCCTCGTTGGTGCCCTTACCGGTTTCCAGCCGCTCGTAGATCTGGTCCAGCCAGAAGGTGCCCTCGCGGCATGGTGTGCACTTCCCGCACGATTCGTGCTTGTAGAAGTAGGTCCAGCGCTGCACGGCGCGCACCACGCAGGTGGTCTCGTCGAAGATCTCCAGCGCCTTGGTGCCCAGCATGGAGCCGGCCGCGCCGACGCCCTCGTAGTCCAGCGGCACGTCGAGGTGCTCGTCGGTGAGCAGGGGGGTGGAGGAGCCGCCGGGCGTCCAGAACTTGAGCCGGTGCCCGGCCCGCACCCCGCCGGCGTAGGCGAGCAACTCGCGCAACGTGATACCCAGCGGGGCCTCGTACTGGCCGGGCCGGGCGACGTGGCCGGACAGCGAATACAGCGTGAAGCCGGGGGATTTCTCGCTGCCCATGGACCGGAACCAGTCGACGCCGTTGAGGATGATCGACGGCACGCTGGCGATCGTCTCGACGTTGTTGATCACCGTGGGGCAGCCGTAGAGCCCCGCCACCGCGGGGAACGGCGGCCGCAGCCGCGGCTGGCCGCGGCGGCCCTCCAGCGAATCGAGCAGCGCGGTTTCCTCGCCGCAGATGTAGGCGCCGGCGCCCGCGTGCACCACCAGCTCCAGGTCGAAACCCGAGCCGTTGATGTCGCGGCCCAGGTATCCGGCGGCGTACGCCTCGGCCACCGCGTTCTGCAGGCGGCGCAGCACCGGGAGCACCTCACCGCGCACGTAGATGAACGCATGGCTGGCCCGGATCGCGTAGGCGGCGATGATGACGCCCTCGACGAGCACGTGCGGCGTCGCCAGCATCAGCGGAATGTCTTTGCAGGTACCGGGTTCCGACTCGTCGGCGTTGACCACCAGATAGTGCGGCTTGGCGGCCGCGCCGGTGTCGCCCTGCGGGATGAACGACCACTTCGTCCCGGTCGAGAAGCCTGCGCCGCCGCGCCCGCGCAACCCGGAGTCCTTGACCATGGCGATCACGTCGTCGGGCGCCATGGCCAGCGCCTTCTTCATCCCCTCGTAGCCGTCATGGCGGCGGTAGGTCGCAAGAGTCCACGACTCGGGGTCGTCCCAGAACCTGCTGATCACCGGGGTGAGCGGCGTGGCCTGCGAGGTGGTCATGACTGGCTCCCGGGCGGCGTCGGCGCCTGCATGCCGTGTTCCTTCGCCACCTTCACGCCCGCCAAAGTGGCCTCACCCGCGCCGCCCTGGCCCTGGTCGGGCCGTTCGTCGGGCAGGCCGGCCAGGATGCGCGAGGTCTCGCGGAAGGCGCACAGCGGCGCGCCGCGCGTGGGCGGCTTGGGGTCACCCGAGCGCAGCGAGTCGACGAGCTCGCGCGCCGACTCGGGGGTCTGGTTGTCGTAGAACTCCCAGTTGACCATCACCACCGGCGCGTAGTCGCACGCGGCGTTGCACTCGATGTGTTGCAGCGTGACCGACCCGTCGGGCGTGGTCTCGTCGTTGCCGATGCCCAAATGTTCCTTCAGGGCATCGAATACGGCGTCGCCGCCCATGATCGCGCACAGCGTGTTGGTGCAGACCCCGACCAGGTAGTCGCCCGTGGGCCCGCGGCGGTACATCGTGTAGAAGCTGGCCACCGCCGACACCTCGGCGCCGGTCAGCCCCAGCTGCTCGCCGCAGAACTCCAGGCCGGCCGGGGTCAGGTAGGAGTCCTCGGCCTGCACCAGGTGCAGCAACGGCAGCAGCGCCGAGCGCTTGTTGGGGTAGCGGCCGATGATCTCCTTGGCGTCGACCTCCAGCCGTGCGCGAACCTCCGGTGAATACGATTGCGGCGCACCCTCGGTGACGAACGCGTTGGGTTCCTCCGGCGGCGGACCGAGCCGGATGAACACCGGCTGTCCCTGCGGGCCGGTCATCGGTCCACCCCGCCCATGACCGGGTCGATGCTGGCGACCGCGGTGATCAGGTCGGCCACCATGCCGCCCTCGCACATCGCCGCGACCGACTGCAGGTTGGTGAACGAGGGGTCCCGGTAGTGCACCCGGTAGGGGCGGGTGCCGCCGTCGCTCACCATGTGCACGCCCAGCTCGCCGCGCGGCGACTCCACCGCGGTGTAGACCTGGCCCGCCGGCACCCGGATGCCCTCGGTGACCAGCTTGAAGTGGTGGATCAGCGCCTCCATCGAGCTGCCCATGATCTTGGCGATGTGCTCTTCTGAGTTGCCCATGCCGTCGGGTCCCACCTTCAGGTCCGCCGGCCAGGCGATCTTGCGGTCGGAGACCATGATCGGGCCCGGCTTCAGCTTGTCCAGACACTGCTCGACGATCTTGATCGACTCCCACATCTCGTTGACGCGAATCATGTAGCGCCCGTAAGCATCACACGTGTCGGCGGTCATCACGTCGAATTCGTAGTTTTCATATCCGCAGTAAGGTTCGCTCTTGCGCAGGTCGTGCGGCAGCCCGGTGGCGCGCAGGATGGGCCCGGTGATGCCCAGCGCCATGCACCCGGTCAGGTCCAGGTAGCCGACGTCGCAGGTGCGCGCCTTCCAGATGGCGTTCTCGTTGAGCAGGTCGCCCATTTCGCGCAGCACCTGGCGCAGCGGCTTGAGGGCCTCGGCGACGTCGGACTCGGCGCCCGGCGGCAGGTCCTGCGCCACGCCCCCCGGCCGGATGTAGGCGCTGTTCATCCGCAACCCGGAGATCTTCTCGAACAGGGTCAGGACGATCTCGCGGCCGCGGAAGCCGACGAACATCGGCGTCATCGCGCCCAGTTCCATGCCGCCGGTGGCCAGCGCGACCAGGTGCGAGGAGATCCGGTTGAGTTCCATCATCATCACCCGGATGACGTTGACCCGTTCGGGGATCGCGTCGGTGATGCCGAGCAGCTTCTCCACGCCCAGGCAGTACGCCGTTTCGTTGAAAAACGGTGACAGGTAATCCATTCGGGTCACGAAGGTGACGCCCTGGGTCCAGTAGCGGTATTCGAGGTTCTTCTCGATCCCGGTGTGCAGGTACCCGATTCCGCAGCGGACATCGGTGACCGTTTCGCCCTCGATCTCCAGGATCAGCCGCAGCACCCCGTGGGTGGACGGGTGCTGGGGCCCCATGTTGACGACGATCCGCTCGCCGGGGTCCGCGTTGCGGGCGGCGTCGACGATCTGGTCCCAGTCCTGGCCGCCGGCGACCAAGACGGTCTCCGGGCTTTCCGCGCCGCCGCCACCGTTGGCCGAGTCAGTGATTGTGCTCATCAGTTGTACGCTCTCCGCTCGTCGGGCGGGGGTATCTGCGCTCCCTTGTATTCCACCGGGATGCCGCCCAGCGGATAGTCCTTGCGCTGCGGGTGGCCATGCCAGTCGTCGGGCATCTCGATGCGGGTCAGCGACGGGTGTCCGTCGAAGATGATGCCGAAGAAGTCGTAGGTCTCGCGCTCGTGCCAGTCGGTGGTCGGATAGACCTTGTACAGCGAGGGAATGTGCGGATCACCGTCGGGCGCAGCCACTTCCAGGCGGACGCGGCGATTGTGCGTGATCGACTGCAACGGGTACACCGCGTGCAGTTCGCGACCCGTCTCGTGCGGGTAGTGCACCCCGCTGACGCCCAGGCACATCTCGAAACGCAGCTCCGGCTCGTCGCGCAGGTGCTGGGCCACCCCGGGCAGCGCCTCGCGGCGCACGTGCAGCGTCAGCTCGTCGCGGTAGACCACGACTTTCTCGATCGCGTCGGAGAATTCGACCCCGGAGCCCTGCAGGGCCTCGGCCAGTTTGTCGACCACGTCGTCGAAGTAGCGGCCGTAGGGGCGGGGGCTGCTGCCGGGGAGCATGACCTCGCGCACCAGGCGCCCGTAGCCGGACGTGTCGCCCGTGCCCTTGGCCCCGAACATGCCGCGGCGCACGTCGATCACTTCTTCGTCGGCCTGGCTGATCGCCTCGTGGGGGTGCTGGTCCGGCGAGCTCATCGCAGCAGCCCGCGCATCTCGATGGTGGGCCGGGCCGACAGCGCCGCCTGCTCGGCCTCGGCGATGGCTTCCGCCCGGTTGACACCCAGCGGCATCTGCTGAATCTTCTCGTGCAGCTTGAGGATTGCGTGCAGCAGCATCTCCGGCCGCGGCGGGCAACCGGGCAGGTAGATGTCCACCGGGACCACGTGGTCGACGCCCTGCACGATCGCGTAGTTGTTGAACATCCCGCCCGACGACGCGCACACGCCCATGGCCAGCACCCACTTGGGTTCGCCCATCTGGTCGTAGATCTGCCGCAGCACCGGCGCCATCTTCTGGCTCACCCGCCCGGCCACGATCATCAGGTCGGCCTGCCGCGGTGTCGCCGAGAACCGCTCCATGCCGAACCGCGCGATGTCGAATCTTGGCCCGGCGGTTGCCATCATCTCGATGGCACAGCACGCCAACCCGAACGTCGCCGGCCACAACGAGTTCTTGCGGACATAGCCGGCCACCTTCTCGACCGTCGACAGCAGAATCCCACCGGGAAGCTGTTCCTCGAGACCCACGTCTACCTCAATCCCACGTCAGGCCGCCGCGGCGCCACACATAGGCGTACGCCACGAAAACCGTGAGCATGAACACCACCATCTCGACCAACGCGAACGTTCCCAGCGCGTCGTAACTGATCGCCCAGGGATACAAGAACACGATTTCGATGTCGAAGACGATAAAAAGCATTGCGGTCAGGTAATACTTCACCGGGAACCGCTGGCCGGGCGTCGCATGCGGGCCACTCACCGATGTTTCGGTGGGCTCGATGCCACATTCGTAGGGCGCCATCTTCGACTTGTTGTAGCGCGACGGGCCGGCCAGGCTCGCGATGACCACGGACCCCACGGCGAAGGCCGCGGCTATGGCTCCGAGCACCAGGATGGGTATGTAGACGTTCAACTCGCTCCAAGATCTCCTCGTACGGGTCGCCGTGCGGCGGCCGGGCGGGGGGCCGGGCTGCTGTGACGTACGCGGGCTGCGGCACGTCACAGTGACCTTCACAACATAGCGTCGCGAAGACGAGTGTGCTTTGCCGGGGTGGGGGTATTCGTCTCGTTTTTGTGTCGCCGCAACCGGGCGGCCCGCCGCCGGTCGCGACCGGGGTCACGCCGGCGCGTATCGACGCAGGTGAGGGCGCTAGCGGGTGGGGGTGCGGAGCAGCCCGAGCACGGTGCGCCCCAGCACGATGGGGTCGACGGGATGCGGCACGGCGGCTTCGGCGCGCGACCAGCTGGCCAGCCAGGCGTCGTCCGGACGGCCGGTGAGCACCAGGATCGGCGGGCACGTCGTGAGTTCGTCTTTGAGTTGCTTGGCGATTCCCATGCCGCCGGTGGGGGTGGCCTCACCGTCCAGAATGGCCAAGTCGATGCCGCCCTCGTCCATCTTCTGCACCACCATCGGGGCGGTCGCCACCTCGAGGTAGGTCAGCTCGGGCAGGTCCGGATGCAGATGCCTGCCCAGCGCCCGGATCACTTGTTCGCGGGTTTTGGCGTTATCGCTGTAGACCAGGATCCGCAGGGCAACGCTGGATTCGGGGCTCGAGTCGGACACGGTGCAGATGCTACTGGTGCCGCACCGGCTTCACTGGGCAGCCCGCGCGAAGACGGCTTCCGCCGCCGCCGTCGCCGTCTTGCCGATCATGCCGAGCCGGTTCCAGCCCAGGTCGAACTGGGTGCGATCGACCTTGGTCGCCCCGGCGACCCGGATCGAGCCGTCGTCGAGCTCGGTGATCGTGGCCGACAGGGGCAGCGGCGCGGTGATGCCCTTGACGGTGAAGGCGGCGCGCAGGTCGGCGGCCCGGCCCTTGGTGGGGTGCACCGCGGTGACGACGACGCTGATCTCACCGAAGCGCTCGACGTCGAAGAAGTCGGGCGAGCGCAAATGCTTGTCGCGACGGCCGATGCCGGTGTCCAGGGAGGCGGCACGGATGTCCAGGCGGCCGAAAACCGCTCCCTTGCCCGTCAGTTGGCCGTCGCCGCTGAACTCGGTGAAGCGGCCCTTGACGGTGAGCAATCCCCACAGGTTGGCGATCTTGAACGTGATGGCCGAGCGGTCCGGGACGAGATTCCACACGCCGGCCAGGTCGGGATCGTTGAGAAGTGTTTCCAAAGTCGTCATCGTCACCCCCATCTGTCATGGCGAATCTGGTGGCGAATCTAACGCCTAATCGAGCAGCGGCGCGATCTCTGCGGGGTCGAAGTACTCGTCGATCCGGTCGAGCCGGCCGCCGCCACCCACCGTGATCACGATGCAGACGCGCATCGAGATCGACTGGCCGGCATGGCCGGTGGCGTGCAGGATGTGCTGCTGGACGAAGCCGCCCTCGAAGAACCGCCGGTCCAGGATTTGATAGCGGCGCTCGGTGGTCGCGCCGATGAACCAGTCGATGACCCGCAGCGCGCGGGCCTTTCCGTCATCGCGGCGCGCGCCGACCCGCCAGACGGCGATGTCGTCGCTCCACATCCGGTCGACCGCCGCGAAGTCGCCCTGCTCGATCGCCGCGAACAGGCGGTCGGCGGCGTCCGCCACGACTTCGGGGCTCGCAGTGGTCATGTCATGGGCTCCTCTTCTGATTGCCCGCTCTTGGAGGTCCGCTCTTGGAGGTCCGCTATTGAATGTCGTAGCCGGGGTGGGCGACGGCCACCCGCCGCCGCACCAGCGTGCGCAGGCAGGCGGTGACCTCCCGGTCCCGCCCGTCCAGCTCGCCGGCCCGGATCGCGGCGGCCAGCTCCTCCTCGTCGGCGAACCCCAGGTCGGCCAGCGCGTCGCGGGATTCGGCCTCGCTCTCGTCGAGCAGTTCGCGCTCCACGATGCGCAGCGCGTTCGCGGCCACCCTGGCGTGGAAGTTCACCTGCCCGCTGGTCGCCGCCCGCACGTCGCTCTCCAAGAATTCGGCCACCGCGGCCACCAGCTCGGCGGCCAGTGGGCGGCCGTACGCGCCGATCATCGGAGGTCCCCCGATTGCCTGGCTTCTCCTCGCGCCGCTCCGCGGCGCGCATCGTCGCCCGGCGCTCCTTCGAGCAGGTCGAGCAGGTCCCATTCGGTCTCGCACACGCGGCGACCGATCGTGGCCAGCTCCACCGAGCGGAACTGGCCGGTCAGATGCCGCTCCGCCTGGTAGCGGCAGATGACACCCCAGCGCAGCGTGGCCAGCACCAGCCACCAGTGAAACGCCACCCGGTCGACGCTAGCCCCGCCGGCCTCCTCGTAGGCGTGCAGGAAGCTCTCGACGCTGCCGAGGCCGCCGGCGCCGAGGCTGGCCGGGGCGCCGAACCGCCAGGCCCGGATGCAGAACCAGGCCAGGTCGTCGTACGGGTCGCCGCGGTGCACCAGCTCCCAGTCGAGGACGGCGGCGAGGCGGGAGCCGTCGACGATGAGGTTGCCCATCCGGTAGTCCCCGTGCACCAGGACGTCCGCCGACGGTTCCGGCCGGTTGCGCTCGAGCCAGCGAAAGGCCCATTCGAAGGTGGCCGTGGTGTCGCCCATGGCGTCGAGCCGCTCGCGCCACTGCGCGAGCGGGTCTTCGCGGGCCAGACCGGGGATGTCGGGGTCGGCGCGGTGGATGGCCGCCAGGGCCTGCGCGCATTGCCGCAGCAGCCCGGTGCGGGCCGCCTGCCCGCCCGCCGCGTCGAGCTGACGCTGAATGCGCCGCACGATCGTCTCGCCCGCGATCTCGTCGCAAATGAGGAACGGATTGCCCAGCGCGGCAATCGAATCGGCGGCGATGAGGACGTGGGGGACCGGCGCGCCGGCGGCAGCGGCGGCGGCCTGTGCCCTCGCCTCCAACTCCATGCCGGCGTGCACGTCGTCGGGTGCGCCGGTGCGCAGGATCAGCGCTTGCCGACGGCCCGCCGCGACGGCGTCGAACGCCCACGTCGAGCGGCTGGCGCCCCCGGTCAGCGCGCGCAGGTC
Source organism: Mycobacterium scrofulaceum (assembly GCF_002086735.1). Taxonomy (GTDB): domain Bacteria; phylum Actinomycetota; class Actinomycetes; order Mycobacteriales; family Mycobacteriaceae; genus Mycobacterium; species Mycobacterium scrofulaceum. Next base: position 77,494 of record NZ_MVIJ01000021.1, read on the forward strand.
GGTCACCGCGACATCGGCGCCCAGGATCGGCGCCAGCACGGTGGCGAGTTGGGCGGCCAGCTCCTCGGTCGGCGTCACTTGCCAAACTTAAACAGCCGCTGCGCCACCCGGCGAATCTGGATCTCCTCGGCTCCCTCGGTAATGCGGTAGCGACGGTGGTGGCGGTAGATGTGCTCGAACGGCTCGTGCCGGCTGTAGCCCAGTCCGCCGAAGATCTGCATCGCCCGGTCCGCGGCGTCGCAGACGAGCCGGTTGGCCCGGTAGTTGGCCATCGACACCTTGTCCGAGACCTCCATGTGGTGGTCGCGGTCCAGATGCCAGGCGGCGTAGGCGACCAGCAGCCGCACCATCTGGGCCTCGGTCTGCAATTCGGCCAGCGGCCACTGCACGGCCTGGTTCACCGACAGCGGCTTGCCGAACACGGTGCGTTTGCCGGCGTATTCGGCGGCGCGGTCGATGCAGTATTGCGCGGCACCCAGGCTGCTGGCGGCCTGGCGGATCCTGTTCTCGTGCAGGAACGTTTGCGCCACCTCCAGGCCGCGATCCACCTCACCGAGCACCGCGTCGGCGGGCACCCGGACGTCGGTCAGCCGGACCTCGCCGTGATCGGTCGGCATGTTGAACGTCCACCAGTAGTAGGGGACCTCGAACCCGGGCGCGTCCGTCGGCACCAGGAACGCCGTGATGCCGCGCGCCTGGCCTGGCTCGCCCGACGTGCGGGCGAACACCAGGTCGTGGGTCGCCCGGTGGACGCCGGTGTTGAACCGCTTGGACCCGTTGATCACCCACCCGTCGCCGTCGCCCTGCGCGCGGGTCTCCAGCCAGGTGGCGTCCGAGCCGTGCTCCGGCTCGGTCAGCCCGAACGCCATGGACCGCTCCCCGGTGATCAGCGCCTCGGACCATCCCCGCCGTTGCTCGTCGGTGCCGAATCGCTCCATCATGATCACCTGCGGGAAGTTTCCGACGATCGAGGACTCGTTCTGCAGGTCGTTGTGCAGGCCGAGGCCCTTGTGCGCCAGATGTTCCCGGATGACGGCCATGTCGACGTTGGTGCCGTCCCGGCCACCCAGCGAGGAAGGCAGCCCGTAGCGCAGCCAGCCCGCCTTGTCGGCGCGCCTGCGCATCTCGGCGAGCAGGTCCTCCCACTCGCGGGTCGGGATGCCGTCGTTGTCCCAGTCGGTACGGGCGTGTTCGCGCCGCTTGTCGAAGTACTGGATGTGCTCGCGCTCCAGCGGTTTGATCTCGGCCTCGATGAACTCGTCCATCGCGGCGAGCAGACCCGGAAGGTGTTCGGGGAGTGTGAAATCCACGGTCGTCTCCTTTGGGGGAAGGCTCAAGCGCCGTACAGGGTTTTCTTCCAGATCGTCGCCAGGGTGGCGATGGCGTCCTCGTCGCTGATCTTGATGCCCAGGTTGGAGGGGCCGACGAAGACGGTGGTGAAGTTCTCGAACAGCAGGGCGATGGCCGCCGCGGTGTGTTGTGGATCGAGCTCGGTTCCGTAGCCCTGTTCCTGGGCGCGGCGCACGGAGGCGGCGACGATGTCCATGCCGAAGCGGCGGAACTCGTTCTGGACTGCCGCGAAGCGCCGCTGGGTGGCGGCCAGCTGGGCCACGGCGATCATGATGCCGATGTTCTGCTTGAACATGTTCCAGTACCCGGTGACCACCGAGGTGAAGAACGCGTCGTCGTCGGGTGATTCGGGTGGCTGAAGGCTCAACCCGGACGGCGTCACCACGTCGTGCAGAAACGATTCCGCCAGGGCCGCGAGCAGGTCTTCCTTGTCGTCGAAGTACCGGTAGAACACCGCGGGTGACTTGCCCGCGGCCGACGTGATGTCGGCGAGCGTGGTGCCGTGGAAACCGCGCTCGGCGAACAACTTCCGGGCGGCCTGCTCGATCGCCTGCCGGGTCTGGCGGCCCTTGGCGGTCAGCGCGTCCGGGCCGGCCATCACGTCCGCATCCGGTCGCCGGCGCGCAGCAGCGCGCTCGGCAGGTCATGGCCCACAGCGGCTTTGGCGACGCCGGCCGCGGCGATCGCGGCCTGCAGGTCGACGTCGACGTCGATGCCGCTGTCGCGCAGCAGGTACACCAGGTCCTCGGTGGCGATGTTGCCGGTGGCGCCCGGCGCGAACGGGCAGCCGCCCAGCCCGCCCACCGAGGCGTCCAGCCGGGTCACCCCCGAGCTCACCGCGGCGTAGGCGCTGGCCAGCCCGGAGCCGCGGGTGTTGTGGAAGTGGCCGCCCAATGGCATCTCGCCGATCACCGGACGCAGTTGGGCGATCAGCGAACTCACCCGCCCCGGGGTGGTGGTGCCGATCGTGTCGGCGATCGACAGGCGGTCGGCGCCGCGGTCGCGGGCGGCCGCGGCGATGTCCAGCACCCGCTGGGGCGGGGTGGGGCCCTCGAACGGCGAGTCCCACGCGGTGGCGATCACCACCTCGACGGTGACGGGAAAGCTGGAGGCAGCGCCGTGTGCGATCGCGACGATCTCGGCGATCTGATCGGTGGCCTGGGCGCTGGTGCGCCCGACGTTGGCCTGGCTGAACGTGTCGTCGGCGGCCACCACGTACTCGATCGAGCGCAGGCCGGCGGCCACGGCCCGCTTGGCCCCGTTCGGGCTGGCGACCAGGGCGGAGAACTCGATGTCGGGGTAGTCGCGCAGGTGGGCGGCGAGCTCGGCGGCGTCGGCCATCGACGGCACCTTCGTCGGCGAGACGAACGCCGTGGCCTCGACCTCGCGGACCCCGGTCGCGGCGACGGCGGCCAGCAGTTCCAGCTTGGCCGACAACGGGATCGGCGCTTCGATCTGCAGGCCGTCGCGCAGCGCGACCTCGCGGATGACCACGTGCGTCACAGCACCTCCTCGGCGCGCAGTTCCTCGAGCTCTCCGGCGGTCATGCCGAGCAGCCCGCGGTAGACGTCGTCGTTGTGCTGGCCGGGGCGCGCCGGCCCGGCACTGCGGACCCGGCCCGGCGATTCCGAGAGCACCGGCACGACGCCCGGCCCCAGCACGTTGCGCCCGAGTCTTTCGTCGAAGTGGTCGACCAGCATGCCGCGGGCCCGCAGCTGTGGGTCGTCGACCACCTCCGCGACCGTGTTGATCGGGCCGGCGATCACCCCTGCGGCACTGAGGGTTTCGATGATGTCATCGGGTTGGCGTCGCGCGGCCCACGCGCCGATGATCTCGTCGAGCTCGTCCTGGTTGCGGCCGCGAGCGCCGTGCGTGGCGAACCGGTCGTCGGTCGCCAGCTCCGGGCGGCCCATCGCCTTGCACAGCCGGGCGAAGACGGTGTCCTGGTTGGCGGCGATCACCACCCACGAGCCGTCGGCGCTGCGGTAGATGTTGCTCGGCGCGATGCCGTCGAGCCGGGTGCCCGACGGCCCGCGCACCACACCGCCGACGTCGTAGTCGGGGATCGTGGATTCCTGTACCGCCAAACAGGATTCGGTCAGCGCGACGTCCACGACCTGGCCGCGCCCGGTGATGCCGCGACGGTACAGCGCCGCCAGCGCGCCCTGGGCGCCGAACATGCCGGCCAGGGTGTCTCCCAGCGAGAGCGCGAGCCGCGGCGGTGGACCGCCGGGGAAGCCGTTGAGGTGGCGCAGCCCGCTGGCCGCCTCGGCCACCGACGCGTAGCCGGCCTTGTGCGCGTCGGGCCCCGTCTGCCCGTAGCCGGACACCCGGACCAGGATGATGCCCGGGTTGCGGGCGCTGAGCACGTCGTAACCCAGGTCCCATTTCTCCAGCGTCCCGGGGCGAAAGTTCTCCACGACGATGTCGGACTTTTCGACGAGGTCCAAGAAGAGCTCGCGGCCGCGCGGGCGGCGCAGGTCGAGCGTGACCGCCCTCTTGTTGCGCGCGTGCACCGTCCAGAAGACGTGTTGCCCGTCCACCTCGGCCTGGCCCCAGGTGCGCAGCGGGTCCGGGGCGCCGGGGGGTTCCACCTTGATCACGTCGGCACCCAGGTCGCCCAGCAGCCGCCCGGCGAAGGGGCCCGCGATCAAGGTGCCCAGCTCGAGCACCCGGACGCCGTCCAGCGGACCCGCCGGTGCCGTCATTCTTTGCCTGCGAAGTCGTGGCGGACCAGCCAGTCGGTGACGACGTCGACCGCCGCGCGGAGCTTGTCGCGCTGGTCGGGACCTGCGTAATAGTGTGTGGCGCCGGGGATTTCGTGCATCTCCTTGTCGTGATGCCCGATCGCGTTGAAGAGCCGCCGGGTGTGGCTGGGTGTGCACGCGTCGTCGGCCAGGTTGCCGATCACCAACGCCGGGATCGTGATGTCGGCGCCGCACGCCACCCCGTCGCCGCGGGCGTCGTCGTAGCTCCACTGCGAGAGCCAGCCGCGCAACGTGGAGAAGCGGGCCAATCCGACCGGGCTCATGTTCACCAGTTGAGGATCCCCCAGGTAGCACGTTCCCGGGGTGCGTTCGTTGGGATCGACTGTCGGGTCCAGCCAGCGCGGGTCGGCCATGGTGCCGTGCACGACGAAACAGAACTCGTCGTCCCCGCGGCCGGCCGCCTTCAGCTCCGCGAGCTTGGCCTTGACCCACGCGGTGATCCGGCGGTTGCGCAGCACCTGCGCGTTGCGGTAGCGCGCCAGGAAGTCCTGGCTGTAGGGCGGCTGGTTCGGGTTGTCCGGGTTGTACAGGTCCAGCTCCGGATCGCGCTTGGTGGGGTCGGATTCGTCGAGGATCGACGCGTCGAGCCACTCGGTCAGCGTGCCGTGCCGGCTGATGTGCGCGGCCAACAGCATGATGCCGTCGGCGGGGGTCAGGTCGAGGGCGGTCAGGTCGGGGCCGTCGCCGGATGGGCTCGACGTGATGGTCGGGTGCTGGGCCTGCTGCTGGTAGAACACCGACAGCGACCCGCCGCCGCTCCACCCGGCGAGCACGACCTTCTGATAACCCAGCCGCTTCTTGGCGTCCTTGATGCACTCGCCGAGGTCCTCGACCACCTTCTCCATCAGCAGCGCCGAGTCGGTGCCCCGAAACCGGCTGTTGCAGTAGATGACGTGGTGGCCGGCCCGGGCCAGCGCGTTGATCATGGGCAGGTAAGCGCCGCCGCCGATCGGGTGCATGAACACCAGCACGGTGTCCGACGCCTTGTCCTTCGGCCTGAGCAGGTAGCTCTCCAGCACGGTGATCTCCGCCAGGCCGCCGTAGACGTCGCGGACGGCGGAATTGTTCTGGAAGGCAATGAGATAGGGGATGCGTTCGTATTCGTGGCGCGGTGTCATGGTCAGTGTTGTCCTAGGTCGTGCGCCAGCACCTCGGCCGACGGGGTCAGGCGCCGGCGGGTGTCGACGGCGATCACTTGCCAATCGACGCGGGAGTACTCGTCGAACTTGCGGCGCGCCCGCTCCCGCGCCTTCTCCGGTGCGCCGTGGTGAACGCCTTGCGGCGCATGGGAAATCAGACCGGGTGGCATCGGGATTCCGTAGAGCGAGCCGCCGTGGAAGAAGGCGATCTCGTCGTAGTCGACGTTGCGGTGATACCACGGTGTGCGCTCGGTGCCCTGCACGCCTTCGGCCGGCTTCGGCAGGAAATTCATCACGTAGACACCCGTCGCCTGCATGAACAGGTGCACCGTCGGCGGCAGGTGGACACTGTCGGAGGTGACGACGTTGTAGTCGGCGATGTTGAACGTGAACGGGAAATTGTCCCCGCGCCAGCCCTCGATGTCGAGCGGGTTGTGTTGGTAGAACAGCATCGTCGGCCCGCCCTCGTGGATGAGCCGGACCTCGTATTCGTCGCGCCCGTCGTCGTCGATCGGCGCCGGGTCGGGGATGGTGGCCTGCGACGGGTCGAACGGGAAGTGCCGGCCCAGCGGCCCGGGCGGCGGCACCCGGAACTCGTCGGTGGCCTCGACCATCAGCATCGTCGTCGGACCGTCGGGCACCTGCCGCCAGGTGCACGCCTTCGGCAGGTAGACCCAGTCGCCCGCCGAATAGCGCAGCGGCCCGAACTCGGTCTCCAGCAGGCCGTCGCCCTGATGCACGAAGCACAGCAGGTCGCCGTCGACGTGGCGCGCGTAGAACGGCATCGGCTCGTGGCGCCGGCTCAACAGGATCCGGCAGTCGGCGTTGCTGAACATCAGCAGGGGACCGCCGTCGGCGTCGGTGGCGTCACTGGGTTTGAGCTCGCCGGCCAGCACGTCGACCGGGCGCAGCGGGCCGACCGACCGGAAGGCGGTGGGGTCGTGGCGGCGGTAGAGGTTCGCCGTGCGGCCGGCGAATCCGCCCCGGCCCAGCTCGTCGTCCTTGAGCCCGTCGAGGTCGGCATGCAGGCGGCGCGGTGTCTTGCCTTTTCGCAAGTGGACGAAGGATTCCATGGGTGACCCCCGGCTCGGCGGCGACAGTGCGGCACAAAACTGAAAGTGACATTACTTTTCGTTTCACGCTCCCACAAGGGCCTGTCGGCCCGTTCGCGAGACATAATCCGTTGCGGACCGCGTCGGCGTGTCGTCGCTGACGGTTATGTGTCGCGGATAGGCCGGGGCCTAAACGCCCGTCAGTCGCGGACGCGCACCACGACCTTGCCCCTGGCGGTGCGGTTCTCCAACGACGCGACCGCGGCGGCGGCCTGGTCGAGGGGATAGACCTCCGGGTTGGGGGCGGCCAGCCGGCCCGAGCTGAGCAACTCCTCCAGCCCGGCCCACTGCTCGGCCAGCGCGTTCGGGTGCGTCGCCGTCCAGGCGCCCCAGCCCACGCCGACCACGTCGATGTTGTTGAGCAGCAACCGATTCACCTTCACCGTCGGGATGTCCCCGCCGGTGAAGCCGACGACCAGCAGCCGCCCGCCCGGGGCCAGCGAGCGCAGCGAATCGGTGAACCGGTCACCGCCGACCGGGTCGAGCACGACGTCGACGCCGCGGCCGCCGGTGAGCTCCTTGACGGCGTCCTTGAACCCGTCGGCCAGCACCACATCGGTGGCCCCGGCCGCGGTCGCGACGTCCGCCTTGTCCTCGGTGCTGACGACCGCGATGGTGCGCGACGCCCCCAGCAACGAGGCCAGCCGCAGCGTCGATGTCCCGATGCCCCCGGCGGCGCCGTGCACCAGCACCGTCTCACCCTCGGCCAGCCGGCCGCGCACCGTCAGGGCGAAGTACACGGTCAGGTCGTTGAACAGCAGGCCGGCGCCCGCCTCGAAGCTCACGTTGTCGGGGAGCTTGAACACCCGGTCGGGCTGCAGGATCGCGACTTCCGCCATGCCGCCGGACAGCATCGTGAGTCCGACGACCCGGTCCCCGGCCTGCACGTGCGCGCCGTCCGGCGCCGAGCGCACCACGCCGGCGATCTCGGCGCCCAGCACGAACGGCGGCTCGGGGCGGTACTGGTAGAGGCCCCGGGTCAGCAGGGCGTCGGGGAAGGCGGCACCGGCGGCGTGCACCTCGACGACCACGCCGTCACCCGACGGTTCGTCGACGTCGGCCACCTCGATCGCGTCCGGACCGTCCAGCCGAGTCACCCGTGCAGCGCGCATGGTCGGACAGCCTACTGCCGGCTCAGAAGCCGTCGGCGACCCGCACCACCGCGCGCCCGGTGAACTTGCCGGCGCGCACCTGGTCCAGTACCTCGACGACGTCGCGGACGTCGACGTCGCGGGTGAGCGCGTCGAGGTGACGCGGGCGCAGCGAATCGCCCAGCAGCGCCCACAGTTTGCGGCGCGGGCCGATCGGCATCTGCACCGAGTCCATTCCCAGCAGGGCGATGCCGCGCAGGATGAACGGCATCACGGTGGTGTGCAGCGCCGGACCGCCCGTCAGGCCGCTACAGGCCACCGCCCCGCCGTAGTCGACGGCGCTGAGCACGTCGGCCAGCGTCGCGCCGCCGACGCAATCCACCGCGCCCACCCAGCGCGCCTTGGCCAACGGTCGCGGCTTGGCGTCGGGATCCTCCGGCAGCCGGCCGATAACCTCGGCGGCGCCAAGCTCTTTCAGCAGTCCGGTCGCGCTCTCCTTGCCGGTGGAGGCGACCACCCGATAGCCCTTGGCGGCCAACAGGTCGACGCTGACCGAGCCCACGCCGCCGGAGGCGCCGGTGACGACGACCGACCCGGCCCCGGGTTGCAGGCCCCAGTCGATCAACGCCTGCACGCTCATCGCGGCGGTGAAGCCGGCGGTCCCGATCGCGGCGCCCTCGCGCGGGCTCAACGCGCCGAGCGCGACGACGTGGTCGGCCGGCAGCCGCGCGTATTCGGCGTAGCCGCCGTGGTGGCCGGTGCCGATCGCGTACCCGTGGGCCAGCACCTGCTCGCCGACGGCGAAGTCGGGGGAGTCCGACTCGACGACCTCGCCGGCCAGGTCGATGCCCGGCACCACGGGGTAGCTGCGCACCACGCCACCGCGCGGGGTCAATGCCAGCGCGTCCTTGTAGTTCACGCTCGAATACAGCACCCGGATCGTCACCTCACCGGGCGGCAGGTCCGACTGGCTCAGCGTCTCGACCGACGCGGTTATCCGGTCACCATCTTCGCGGGCGACGAGCGCCTGAAACGTGTCCATGCCTCGACGCTAACCTCACCGTATGGATTCCTTTCCACTCGGTCGCTTTTCGGTCTCCCGGATCGGGTTCGGCGCCATGCAGTTACCCGGCCCGAACGTGTTCGGGCCGCCGCGGGACCGCGACGCGGCGCTGGCCGTGCTGCGGCGGGCGGTCGAACTCGGCGTCGACCACATCGACACCGCCCAGTTCTACGGCCCCGACGTCGCCAACGAGCTCATCCGAGAGGCGCTGCATCCCTACTCCGAGAACCTGGCCCTGGTGAGCAAGGTCGGTGGGCGTCGCGACGACAGCGGCGGCTGGCTGCCGGTCGACGCACCGGCCGACTTGCGCCGCGACATCGAGACCAACCTGCGGTCCCTCGGCGTCGAGCAACTGGCCGCGGTCAACCTGCGCCTGTTCGAAAGCGATGGGCCGGATCAGCTCTTCGACGACCAGCTTTCGGTCATGATCTCCGCGCGCGACGACGGGCTGATCGGCGGCATCGGGCTGAGCAACGTCAACCGCGAACACCTGCTGCATGCCCTGAACCGCACCGAAATCGCCTGTGTGCAAAACGCTTACAACCTGTTGGATCGGTCGTCGGAGCCCGTGCTGCGGGAGTGCACGGCGCGCGGCATCGCCTTCGTTCCGTTCTTCCCGCTCGGGGCCGCGTTCGTGCAGCCGAACCCGGTGCTCACTCACCAATCGGTGGCCGACACCGCCGAGCGGCTCGGGTGCACGCCGGCGCAGGTCGCGCTCGCGTGGACGCTGAGCGTGGCGCCCAACGTGCTGCTGATCCCCGGCACCTCGTCGGTGCGGCACCTGGAGGAGAACCTGGCGGTCGCCTCCGTCGAGCTGGACGAGGACACCCGCGAAAGGCTGAACGCGGTCGCGGCGTGAACTTTCGCCGAACGTGAACTCGTTGCGAAAAATCGGCGAGATTTTCGCAGTGGTTGCACACTCGGCGCCGTCGGTCGCAACGAGACCTATTTGAGCTCGGCCGACGACAGGCCCAGCAGGCGGCGGGCGACCACCAGCTGCTGGATCTGTTGGGTGCCCTCGAAGATGTCCAGGATCTTGGAGTCGCGGGCCCACTTCTCCAGCATTGACTGCTCGGAATAGCCTGCGGTACCGGCCAATTCGACGGACTTGAGGGTGACGTCGCTGGCCATCCGGCCGGCCTTCGCCTTGCTCATCGACGCCTCTTTGGAGTTGGGGATCTTGTTGTCGGCCTGCCAGGCCGCGCGCAGCGCGAGCAGATAGGCGGACTCCCAGTCGGCCTCCATCCGCAGGAACTCGGCCGCCGCCGCGCTCTGGACGTGCGACGGCTTGTCGTACGAGATCTCCACGCCGGCCTCGGTGAGGATCTTGCGGATCTCCTCGAGCGCGGCGCGGCCGACACCGATGGCCATGGCCGCCACGATCGGGCGGGTGTTGTCGAAGGTCTCCATCACCCCCGAAAATCCCTTGCCCTCCTCGATTTCCGGGTTGCCGAGCAGGTTCTCCTTGGGGATACGGACGTTGTCGAACCGGATCGCCGCGGTGTCGGAACCCTTGATGCCCAGCTTGCGTTCGAGGCGCTCGACGGTGACGCCGGGATGCTCGCGCGGAACGATGAACGACTTGATGGCCGCGCGGCCCTTCGACTTGTCCAGTGTGGCCCACACCACGATGTGGGTGGCCCGCGAACCGGCGGTGACGTAGATCTTTTCGCCGTTGATGACGTACTCGTCGCCGTCCAGCTTGGCGGTGGTCGACACCGCCGCCGAGTCCGACCCGAAGCCCGGTTCGGTGATGGCCATCGCCGCCCACACCTTGCCCAGGCGTTCCAGCTGTTCTTCGGTGGCGACGGCGGAGATGGCCGCGTTGCCCAGCCCCTGGTAGGGGACCGACAACATCATCGCGACGTCACCCCAGCAGGCCTCCAGCGTCTGCAGGAGCGCCGCCATGTTGGCGCCGTTGTGGTTTTGGTCCCTGTCCTTGTTTTCGTCGCCCAGGTTGTCGGCCCCGGCGAATTCGATCGATTCCGAGGCGCCCGCGAAGAGGTTGTAGAGCGTGTCCAGTTCGACCGGGTAGGCGTGTTCGGCGAGGTCGTACTTGCGGGCGATCGGCCGCATCAGCTCGGCCGCGCCCTGATGGGTCTTCACGGCGACCGCTTGCAGCTTGCGGGGCAGTTCCAGATTGATTGCCATGATTGGTCTTTCAGCTCGAGTGGACTAGCGATCTAGATGACGACGACGCCCTCGGCCACGCCGATGGCCCGCAGATCGCGGTACCAGCGCTCGACCGGGTGTTCTTTGGTGAAGCCGTGGCCGCCGAGCAGCTGCACGCCGTCCAGGCCGATCTGCATGCCCTTGTCGGCGCCCAGCCGCTTGGCCAGCGCCGCCTCGCGAACGAAGGGCAGGCCCTGTTCGGCGCGCGCGGCGCCGCGCCAGGTGATCAGCCGCAGCCCATCCAGCTCGATGGCGATGTTGGCGCACATGAACGCCACGGCCTGACGATGGGCGATCGGTTCGCCGAAGGCCTCGCGCTCCTTGACGTAGGGCACCACGTAGTCGAGCACCGCGTGCGAGGTGCCCACCGCCAGCGCCGCCCAGCCCAACCGGGCCAGCGCGATCGCCTCGGAGTAGTCCTCGTCCGTTGCCTCATCTTCGCCGAGCCGCGCGCCCAGGGGGACACAGACCCCGGAAAGCTCCACGTGGCCCAGGGCCGCCGCGCGGACGCCCATGCTCGGATCCGGCTTGACGGTAAGGCCTTTCGTCGACGACTCGACGATGAACAGGGCCGGCCTGCCCTCCAGCTGGGCGCCGACGACGAACAGCTCCGCGTCGGCCGCCGCGGGCACCAACGACTTGACGCCGTCGAGCCGGTAGCCGCTCGGCGTGCGCACCGCGGTGGTCGTCAGGCGGGTGGGGTCGAACAGCGGTTGCGGCTCGGCGATCGCGACGCAGGCCTGCGGGACGTTCTCGCCGGCGAACTCGGGCAGGTAGGTGGCCTGCTGGTCCGCGCTGCCCCAGTGGGTCAGCGCGGAGGCGACGCCCCCGGGGGCCAGGATCGGCAACGCTAGACCCATGTCGCCGTAGGCCAGTGCCTCGGCCACCAGCACGTTGGTCACGCTGGAGCGGTGGGCGGCGATGCCGTCGAAGTCCTCGGGGATGTTGATCGCGGTGATGCCCAGCTCGGCGGCCTTGGCGATCAGGTCGGGCGGGTAGGTCGCCGCCTCGTCGGCGTCGGGGGCCGCGGGCCGCAGCACCTCCTCGGCGAACTCGGTGAGCGTCTCGACGATCATCTTCTGGTCGTCGTCGGGCGTCAGGTCGAAGTAGTCCTTGCCGCTCGACTTGAGCCGGGTCGGTCCGCTGCGCACGTTCTGCAGCCGCTTGAACTGGCGGGAGGCGGCGGCCGCGGTGGAGAAGACGGTCTTGGTGCCGTATTGCAGCCCCCGGTTGACCGGATCACGCAGCCGGTATTTGTCCAGGAATTCCTGGCCCATCAGCGGCGTGAGCAGCGCGATGGCGATGTCGACGCCCGTGCGCTTGTGTGGTTGCAGCCCGACCCCGCTGGGGTGGTCTTTCCGCTTCTGGCGGGCGCGGGCGGATTTGGAAGTCTTCGGTGAACCGGAACGAGTGTCGGTCATGTCGGCAGCCTGTAGTAGTTGGGGCAGTGCGGATGACCCGATCTTACTCCGGAGTAAGATCACGGAGAACACTTGTTAACTAATTCACAGGACCAGCGATTCCAGCACGCGTTCGTGCAGCGGCCCGTTCGTCGCCACGGCGCTGCCGCGGTGCGGTCCGGCGACGCCGTCCAGGCCGGTCATCGTCCCGCCCGCCTCGCGCACCAGGATGTCGAGCGCGGCGAGGTCCCACACCGAGACTTCGGGTTCGGCGGCGATGTCGACGGCCCCCTCAGCCACCAGGCAATAGGACAGGAAGTCCCCGAACGCGCGCACTCGCCACACGGCGTCGGTCAGCGCGACGAAGCGCTCCCGCAGGCCCCGCTGAGCCCAGCCGGACAGGCTGGAAAACGAAAGGCTGGCCGAATCCAGTTGCGCCACTGACGAAACCGACAACCGTCGGGGCGGTGCGCCGTTCACCGCGACGAAGGCGCCGCGGTCGCGCGCGGCCCACCAACGACGCTGCAGCGCCGGCGCGCTGACGACGCCGACCGCGGGCACCCCGTCGTCGAGCATCGCGATCAGGCTGGCCCACACCGGCACGCCGCGTACGAAGTTCTTGGTGCCGTCGATGGGGTCGATGATCCACTGCCGTCCGGAAAAGGTGGGGGTTCCGCCGAACTCCTCGCCGACGATGCTCTCGCCCGGCCGCTCGCGCCCCAGCGCCTCGCGCAGTTCGGTCTCCACCGCGCGGTCGGCGTCGGTCACCGGGGTCAGGTCCGGTTTCGTGTCGACGTGCAGGTCGAGCGCCCCGAACCGGGCCGAGGTGAGCGCGTCCGCACGGTCGGCAAGCGCCAGCGCCAACGCCAGATCGTCTCGACTCATGACGCAGTCCTACCATGGCCGGATGTGGGAATTCGGTGTGCTGCTCCTGCTGGTGGCCGTGCTCGCGGTCTTCCTCGCCCAGCGGTTCCTGCCCCGCGGCCCCCGCGGCGAGGTGCTGAACGGCACGCTGCTGGTGACCGGGGTGAGCCCGCGGCCGGAGGCCACCGGTGAACAGTTCGTCACCATCTCCGGTGTGATCAACGGCCCCACCGTCAGCGAGCACGCGGTGTATCAGCGCATGGCGGTCGACGTCGACCACTGGCCGACCATGGGCCAGTTGTTTCCCGTGGTGTATTCGCCGAAGAATCCGGACAATTGGAGGTTCGCGCCTCCCGCGCCGCCCGAGTCGCCCCCGGTGTAACGTCCGTCAGCCGGCCGCCGGCGGCCGCGCCATCACCGTGATCCGGGCGCCGTACCGCGGGACGACGACCGTGGCCCGTGAGGCCGTCCCGCCCGATAACCCGGGCACCCCCGGTAGGGCGGTTCCGGACACGGCTGACTCTGCGGTCCCGGACCGTCCGGGGAAGTCACCGCCCGGCAACGCCGTCAGGGGACTGCTCGGTGCTGTCCAGCTCGCGGGCACCGACATCGAGCCGATGGTTCCGGCGCGGGCAAGCGCGGCGGTGACGTCGCCGAGGCCCGCTCCAAGCCCCGGGGCGGCACCGCCCGGCTGGGGGGCGGCCGTGAGCAGTGGGGCGAGCGCGGTCGGCGCGGCCGCTCCGAGGTTGGGCAAGATGCCCAAATCGCTCTCGGCGCCGACGATGCCGGTGACGAACGCCTGCTCATAGTCGACGGCTTTCATGGTCGCGATGAAGGTGACGATGGCGTCGAGCGCGGTGAAGTCCTCGGGGATGATCGGGTTCGCCGGCAGAGTCGACGCCGCCGAAACCGACTGCGACACCGGGGCAACGGCGCTGTTGACCGCTTTGCTGACCGCGGCGCTCTGTGCGGTCGTTGCGGTCGGGGTGGTCGCCCGGCGGGGGGAGGGGAACGCCGGCAACTGGGTCGCCGCCGCGGAGGAGGCGGCATAGCCGGACATCGCGGTGGCGTCCTGGGCCCAATAATCGGCATACTGCGCCTCGGTGGCGGCGATCGCCGCGGCATTCTGGCCGAAGAAGTTGGTCGCCACCAGGGTCGCCAGCTGGGTGCGGTTGGCCGTGACGGCTACGGGCGGCACCGTCATCGCGAAAGCCTGTTCGTAGGCCGCCGCAGCAGCCCGGGCCTGCATGGCCGTCTGCTTCGCCAGATCGGCGGTCGCATGCAGCCAATACGCATAGGGGACGGCCGCCGCCGACATCGATTCGGCGGCGTGGCCGCGCCAGTGCAAACTGGTCAGGCCACACAGCACGGATTCATAGGTGGCGGCGGTGATGTCCAACTCGGCTGAGAGCGAGTCCCAGCTTCCCGCGGCCGCCAACATCGGGCCTGCGCCGGGCCCGCTGTACATTCGCCAGGAGTTGATCTCCGGCGGCAGGAAAGCGAAATCCATCGTCGGTCACTTTCGTCGGCTGAGATGTGCAATCCGCCTGGTGGGCAATGGCTTTGGTTGGCCGACGTCGCCTGTGGCGCGACGTCAAGACATGAGTGCGATGGGTCGTTCGGCATTCGCCGAAGGACCGGCCTCGGGCTAGCGGTGTGTCATCCGGCGGCGGGCGGGCGTGGCATCACCGTGAGCCGGACGCCGTACCGGGGCGGCACACCCACGCCGGCGGAGCGCGACAGCGCGCCGCCCGGCATCCCGGGAAGACCCGGATAGCCGGACGCGGTTACCTCGTCGGTGCCGGGAAGAGTCGTCAGCCCGGCCGGTTCCAGCGCGGCGATATGGGTGGTTGACGGTGCGGACCAGCTCGCCGGCACGGACATCGGCCCGATGTTGTTGGCGCGGGCAAGGGTTGCGCTGATGTTGCCCAGGCCCGCGCCGCCGCCAAGGCTCGATGCGGCTCCGGCGATCGGGGGGGCCGCGGTCAACGCCGGGGCCACATCGGACGCCGTCGCGAGCTTGGGCAGGATGCCCAGGTTCTTCTCGGCCCCGATGACGCCGGACGCGAATGCCTCGATGTAGTAGGTGGCGTTGACCGTCGAGTAGCTGGCCAGGATGCCGTCGAGCACGGTGAAGTCCTCGGGGACGATGGGGTTCGTCGGCAGGGTGGCGGCCGCCTGCAGATTCGGCGCCGCGCTGATGACCTGTGACACCGGGGTGGTGGCCGCGGCGCCGTTGACGGCCCGGGTGACCGACGCGGTCTGCGCGGTCAGTCCGGCCTCGTTGGTCGAGTTGCTCGGGGAGGCGAACCGCGGCAATTGCGTCGCCGCCGACGACGAGCTCGCGTAGCCGGACATCGCGGTCGCGTCCTGGGCCCAATATTCGGCGTACTGCACCTCGGTGGCCGCGATCGCCGCGGTGTTCTGCCCCAGGACGTTCGTCGCGACCAGCGATGACATTTGGGTGCGGTTGGCCGTGACCGCGGGCGGGGGGACGGTCATCGCGTAAGCCTGTTCATAGGCCGCCGCGGCCGCCCGGACCTGCATGGCCGTCTGCTTCGTCTGCTCGGCGGCCGTTTGCAGCCAACCCACATAGTGCGCGGCGGCGAGCGCCATCGCCTCCGAGGCCGAGCCGCTCCACTGCAAGCTCAGGGCCGATAGGACCGATTCGTAGTACTCGGCCGTGGTGGCCAATTCGGCGGACAGCGAGTCCCAGCTGCCCGCGGCGGCCAGCATCGGGCCGGACCCGGGGCCACTGTACATCCGGGTAGAGTTGATCTCTGGCGGTAAGAAGGCGAAATCCATTGTGTCACAGCTCCTTAAACAGGTTTGATGTTCAGTCGCGCGGCGAGCGGCGCGACGTCGATTGGCCGGGTCGAGTACGGGACGAAGCGGCGGTGACGAGGGCGGTGTACGCCTTGGCGGGCAGCTTCGTGTTCATCACGGTGCAGGTGGGGCGCGCGCACGGGGCATCTGAAGCGACCTTCGGCTCTTTGGCTCGTCAAAAGTCGCAAGCGCCGCTGGAAAAGGGCGGATTTCCGCTGAATTCGTGGCAATCGAGCAGGCAGGGTTAACTGGGCATTTGGTTGGTGGACAGCCGGCGTTAATTCACGCAGGTCGAAATCGAGACCGCTTGAAACACTTGACGGCTGACGTCTGACGGCCCATGTCTGATTGCAGCTCCTCGGGGGCCTGCAATTCCCGGCAATTTCGGGACCAATGCCCCTGGGGGAGAGGTCTTCCCGGCCCTAACGTGAGGGCTGAGCGACGTGAAATTGCCCGCCTACAGCTCAGCAGAGGAGACAGCGATGAGCAATAGCTATCCGGCTCCGGCGGTCGTGGTGGGCGTGGACGGATCGAGGGCGGCTGAGCAGGCGGGCCTGTGGGCGATCGACGAGGCGGTCAGCCGAGACATCCCGATGCGACTGGTCTACGTCGTCGATCCGCGGGACGCGGCCACACCCCCTGCCCGCGAGGCGCGGCTCGCCGCCGCGCGGACGGCGCTGGCCGACGCCCAGCGGGCCGTGGAGGTCACCGGCGCCCCGGTCAAAATCGAGACCGACATCGTGTGCGGACGGCCGCTCACCAAGCTGCTGGAGGAGTCGAGGTCGGCGGCCATGATGTGCGTCGGTTCCATCGGACTCACCCACGCCCGTCATGGCGGGACCTCCGTCGCGACCGCGCTGGCCCGCTCCGCGGGGTGTCCGGTGGCGGTGATCCATCAGCCGGCCAGGCGGTCGGCGGCCCCGAAGGTCGGCACCGTCCTGGCCGAGGTCGACAACGGCGTGGTGCTGCGGCACGCGTTCGAGGAGGCGAGGCTGCGCGAAGCCGGGCTGCGCGCACTCTGGGTGTGCCGGGGCGAGGATAAGCGTGATGCCGACGAGGGGACGAGCTCGGCCCGGGCGCAACTGATTCGACGGCTGGGGCGATGGACGCGGCTGTACCCCGACGTGCGGGCGGAGTCCGCGATCGTGCGCGGCAGTGTGCAGCAATACCTCCGCGCCCATCCCGAAGCGGGCCTGTTGCTGGTCACCGACTCCCATGCCGCCGAGGATCTGTGCAACGCCGGGCACTCCGTGCTGGCGATCCGGTCGAGCAACCTGTGACGGCGGGAAGGCGAGGGCGTCGCGTCGTGATCAGCCGTGGCTGATCCGCAGTAGCTCGGCGAGGTTGGGCAGCTTGACGCGGGGGCGCCCGTGCGGCTCACCGGCGGAACGTTCGTGACGGTCGATGATCTGCCAATGGGCGGAGGTGACCAGCTTGGGCTGGCGTGACGCGAGCCAGTCGGCCAGCTTGTCGGCGTGATCATCGGGGAAATCCGCCAGGCCGTCTCCCGCGCGGCCCAGATCGGCCAGCAGGGTGTCGACGGTCTCCTGGGAGTCCTTCTTGTTGGTGCCGATGACACCGGTCGGTCCCCGCTTGATCCAGCCCACGACGTACTCGTTGCGGCTGCCCTGGACCCGGCCGCCGGTGTTCGGGATGGTCGCGGTTCGGTCGTCGAAGGGCAGCCCCGGAGTGGGCACGCCGCGGTAACCGACGGACCGCACCACCAGCTGGACCGGCAGCTCCTCGCGCTCACCGGTGTCCTTGGCGGACACCCGCCCGTTCGCGTCGGTGACCAGTTCGTTGCGGCCCAGCACGATGCTCTCCACCCTGCCGTCGCCCTTGATCTCGATCGGCGAAGTCATGAACCGGAACACGATTCGACGATGGCCGGGCCGCGGCGCGCGCGCGGCGTAGTCGCGCAGCACCTTGACGTTCAGCTTCGTCGTCTTGTCCGCGGCGGCCTCGTCCTCCTCGGTGATGCCCTCCAGCTGCGCGGGATCGACGATCACGTCGACCCCCTCCAGATCCGCCAGCTCGCGCAGCTCGAGCGTGGTGAACGCGGTCTGCAGCGGCCCGCGCCGGCCGAGGACCACCACTTCCTCGACGCCGCAGGGCCGCAGCGACTCGAGCGCGTGGTCGGCGATGTCGGTGATCCCGAGCACGTCGGGATCGGTGACCAGGATGCGTGCCACGTCGAGGGCCACGTTGCCGTTGCCGACGACCACGGCCCGCGCGCCCGAGAGGTCGGGCGTCGCCGCCTCGAAGTTGGGGTGCGCGTTGTACCAGCCGACGAAGTCGACGGCGGCGACGCTGCCCGGCAGCTCCTCGCCGGGAATGTTGAGCGCGCGGTCGGACTGCGCCCCGACGGCGTAGACGACGGCGTCGTAGCGTTCGGCCAGCTCGGCGGCCTGCACGTGTTCCCCCACCAGCACGTTGCCGAAGAACCGGAAGCGGGGATCCTCGGCGGTCTTCTCGAACTGCTTGCTGATCGACTTGATCTTCGGGTGATCGGGCGCGACACCCGAGCGCACCAGCCCCCACGGGGTCGGCAACATCTCGAGCATGTCGACGGCGATATCGATGTCTTCGGCCGCGTCGGCCGCTTTGAGCAGGGACGACGCGGCGAAGAATCCCGACGGTCCGGAGCCGACGATGGCAACGTGGTATGGGCGCATACTCGACCTTCTATTCGTGCCCGGTTAGCGCCGGGGGCTCCCAAAACAGGCCGGCGCGCAGCGCGGGGTGCACATGATCGTGACTCGATGCTAAACGCATGACCGCTGGTCGTGGCCCGAGCACTCGCCGGGAGCCGGGGCGGTTGGCGGGCCCCGGTAACGTTGTCCGCTGTGGAACCCGACCGTCAAGCCGACATCGCCGCCCTTGACTCCACCCTGACCACGGTGGAGCGGGTGCTCGATGTGGACGGTCTGCGCAGCCGCATCGAGAAGCTCGAACACGAGGCGTCCGATCCCCAGCTCTGGGACGACCAGGCCCGCGCGCAGCGAGTGACCAGCGAGCTGTCCCACGCTCAAGGCGAGCTGCGCCGGATCGAGGAGTTGCGCCGCCGCCTCGACGACTTGCCGATTCTCTACGAGTTGGCGGCCGAAGAAGCGGAAGGCGCCGCCAGCAAGACAGAAGCTCTCGCCGAGGCGGACGCCGAGCTGAAGGCGCTGCGCGCCGATATCGAGGCCACCGAGGTGCGCACCCTGCTTTCGGGTGAGTACGACGAGCGTGAGGCGCTGGTCACCATCCGCTCGGGCGCGGGCGGGGTGGACGCCGCCGACTGGGCCGAGATGCTGATGCGGATGTACATGCGATGGGCCGAGCAGCACAAGTATCCCGTCGAGGTGTTCGACACCTCCTACGCCGAGGAGGCGGGCATCAAGAGCGCGACGTTCGCGGTGCACGCCCCGTTCGCCTACGGCACCTTGTCCGTCGAGCAGGGCACCCACCGGCTGGTGCGGATCAGTCCGTTCGACAACCAAAGTCGACGTCAGACGTCGTTCGCCGAAGTCGAGGTGCTGCCGGTGGTGGACACCACCGACCACATCGACATCCCGGAAGGCGATGTGCGGGTTGACGTTTACCGCTCCAGCGGGCCCGGCGGCCAGTCGGTGAACACCACCGACTCGGCGGTTCGTTTAACCCACATCCCAACGGGTATCGTCGTGACTTGCCAGAACGAAAAATCGCAACTGCAGAACAAGATCTCGGCGATGCGGGTGCTTCAAGCAAAGTTGTTGGAGCGCAAGCGTTCCGAAGAACGCGCGGAGCTGGACGCACTCAAGGGTGAAGGCGGCAGTTCGTGGGGCAACCAGATGCGCTCCTACGTTTTGCACCCGTATCAAATGGTCAAGGATCTGCGGACCGAGTACGAGGTCGGCAATCCGGCGGCCGTCCTGGATGGAGACATCGACGGGTTCCTGGAAGCGGGAATCCGGTGGCGTAACCGAAAAGATGACAGCTAACACAACCCTTCTCGCCTCGTTCGCGACGATAAAGGCCCTGGGCTGGCACGCCTTCTGGCGTGGCGAGATCGGGCAATGGATCATCACCCGCGGTCTGCGGATCGTGATGGTGCTGATCGCGGCGGTGCTGGCGGCCCGGTTCGTCAACTGGGTGGCGCAGCAGGTGACCCGTCAGCTCAACCTGGGATTCGCCGCGAGCGACGCGCTGGTGCCCTCGGAAGCGTCCAAGCACCGTCAGGCCCTGGCCTCGGTGATCTCCTGGGTGTCGGTGGTCATCATCGGAATCTGGGTCATGATGCAGATCGCCAACGTGCTGCAGTTCTCGGTCGGGGGGCTGGTCGCGCCGGCCACCGTCGTCGGCGCGGCGCTGGGTTTCGGCGCACAGCAGCTGGTGAGGGACCTGCTGTCCGGCTTCTTCATCCTCGCGGAGCGGCAGTACGGTTTCGGCGACCTGGTCACCCTGACCGTCGTGGCGGCCACGGAGGCCAGCGGCACCGTCGAGAACGTGACGTTGCGGGTGACCCGGCTGCGCTCACCGGACGGCGAGGTGCTGACCATCCCCAACGGCCAGATCGTCAAGGTGGTCAACCTGTCCAAGGACTGGGCGCGCGCGGTGGTCGACATCCCGGTGTCCACCAGCGCCGACCTGAACCGGGTCAACGAGGTCTTGCACCAGGAATGCGATCGCGCCATGGACAACCCGTTGCTGGGGGACCTGCTGCTGGATGCCCCCACCGTCATGGGCGTCGAGAGCATCGAACTCGACACCGTCACGCTGCGTCTGGTGGCCCGCACCCTGCCCGGCAAGCAGTTCGAGGCCGGCCGGCAGTTGCGCGTCCTGGTCATCCGCGCGCTGGCCCGCGTCGGCATCGTGACCTCCGCGGACGCGACGGTGGGCCTGGTGGAGGACCCGGCCGTGCCGGCCGCGCAGGCCGCCGAAGGGCAGACCGACGATGACGTCAAAGGTGCGGTGCAGAAGCGTTGAAGTTCACCCTGAGCCTCTTCGAGAAGCGCAGCGATGACACGGATGCCGACCGTCGCTGGCCGCACTACATGTTCGGCGGGCGGGTCCGCACGTCGACCCTCGTGTTGATCGTCGCCTTCTTCGCCGTGTGGTGGGTCTACGACACCTACCGCCCGCAACCGGCGCCCAAGCCGCCGGCGCAGCAAGTCGTACCGCCGGGCTTCGTGCCCGACCCGAACTACACCTGGGTGCCGCGCAGCCGCGTGCAGCTGCCGCCGCCCACCCCCACCCAGGCTCTTATACACAACTGACGCAGCCGGCGAAGGGGTAGGGGTTGATAAAGGGGGTGGGCGGATGATTAAAAAAAAAA
>NZ_MVIJ01000022.1 GCF_002086735.1 Mycobacterium scrofulaceum
CGCGGCTCCTGCTCCCGCCCCCGAGGCACCGGCTCCCGCTCCAGCGGCGGCACCGCCCGCGCCGGCACCGGCCCCGGCGGCACCCGCGCCCGCTCCTGTGCCCGAGGCCCCGGCGCCGGCCCCGGCCCCGCCGCCGGCCGCTCCGCCGCCACCGCCGATCCAACTACCCCCGATCATCATCGGCGGGCCCCCGGCGCCGCGCGGTCCGTTCGGCGGCGGCGACGACGACCACCGCGGCGGCGGGTTCCCCGGATTCGGGGGTGGTCACGGTCACGGCGGCTTCGGCCCCCACATCGGAATCCCGGGCATCCCGGGGCTGTAGTACGCCCGGCCGTTCGGTGGCATCTGTCATCTGCCGTTTGCCTCCCGCTCAGCGGGGTGATGCAGTCAGCTCATGGCGGCGACGTACACCGGTCATATGCGATGCACCGTCTTCGGCACCGGTTACCTGGGTGCGACCCACGCCGTCGGCATGGCGGAACTGGGACACGAGGTCGTCGGGGTCGACATCGACGCCGGGAAGGTCGCGAAGCTCGCCGGGGGAGACATCCCGTTCTATGAGCCCGGCCTGCGCACGCTGCTGACCAAGAACCTGGCGGCGGGGCGGTTGCGGTTCACCACCGACTACGACATGGCCGCCGAGTTCGCCGACGTGCATTTCCTCGGCGTCGGCACGCCGCAGAAGAAGGGCGAGTACGGCGCCGACCTACGCCACGTCTACGCCGTCGTCGACGCGCTGGTGCCGCGGCTGACCAGGTCGTCGGTGCTGGTCGGCAAATCGACCGTTCCGGTGGGAACCGCCGCCGAGCTGAATCATCGCGCGGCCGGCCTGGTGCCGCGCGGCGTCGACGTCGAGATCGCCTGGAACCCCGAGTTCCTGCGCGAGGGGTACGCCGTGCACGACACCCTGCATCCCGACCGCATCGTGCTTGGCATCCAACCGGATTCGACGCGTGCCGAGGCGGCGGTCCGCGAACTCTACGGCCCCCTGCTCGCCGAGGGTGTGCCGTTCCTGGTGACCGACCTGCAGACGGCGGAGTTGGTCAAGGTTTCCGCGAACGCCTTCCTGGCGACCAAGATTTCGTTCATCAACGCCATCTCCGAGGTGTGCGAGGCCGCGGGCGCCGACGTCAGCGTGCTGGCCGACGCGCTCGGCTACGATCCCCGGATCGGACGCCAATTCCTCAACGCCGGTTTGGGTTTCGGCGGAGGCTGCCTGCCCAAGGACATCCGTGCCTTCATGGCCCGCGCCGGCGAACTCGGCGCCGACCAGGCGCTGACCTTCCTGCGCGAGGTCGACAGCATCAACATGCGCCGGCGCGCGCGGATGGTGGAGCTGGCCAGCGCGGCGTGCGGCGGCTCGCTGCTGGGCGCCAACATCGCCGTCCTGGGGGCGGCGTTCAAACCCGAATCCGACGACGTGCGCGACTCGCCCGCGCTCAACGTCGCCGGCCAGCTGCAGCTCAACGGCGCCGCGGTCAACGTCTACGACCCCAAGGCCCTGGACAACGCGCAGCGGTTGTTCCCGACGCTGAACTACGCGGTCTCGGTCGAGGAGGCCTGCGAGCGCGCCGACGCGGTGCTGGTGCTCACGGAGTGGCGCCAATTCGTCGACCTCGACCCCGCCGACCTGGCCGACCGCGTGCGGGCCCGGGTCATCGTCGACGGGCGCAACTGCCTCGACGCCGTCCGCTGGAAGCAGGCCGGCTGGCGGGTGTTCCGGCTGGGCGCGCCGCGGCCCTAGCCGGACCTGCCCCATGCCCCGACGCCCCGAGCGTCACGCCAGCGTGACGCAAACAAGTGAACGTCACGCCAGCGTGACGCTCGGCGGCAGAAAACGCTCGGGCAGCGCGACGCTCGGTCGAGCAAGAAGCGGCGGGTAGCCTGACCGGCGTGGACTATGCCGCCGCATTCCTCGCAGAAAACCGTGCCTTCGCCGAGCTGTTGGGAGACGCCGACGAGTCCACCCCGGTCCCGACCTGCCCGGGATGGACGCTCAAGCAGCTGTTCCGCCACGTCGGCCGGGGCGAGCGCTGGGCGGCGCAGATCGTCAGAGACAAGCTCGACGAGCCGCTCGATCCCCGGTCCGTCGAGGGCGGTAAGCCGCCACCCGACCCGTCGGACGCGATCTCGTGGCTGCAAGGCGGGGCTCAGCGGCTGGTCGACGCCGTCGCGCTGACGGGTGCCGAAACGCCGGTGTGGACGTTCCTCGGGCCGCGCCCGGCGAGCTGGTGGCTCCGGCGCTGGGTGCACGAGGTGGCCGTGCATCGCGCCGACGCGGCCATTGCGCTGGGAGCCGAATTCAGCCTGGCCGCCGAGCAGGCCGCCGACGGGATCACCGAATGGCTCGAGCGGGTCGCGATCCAGGCCGGCCGCGACGGGGCGCCGCTCCCGCTCGAGGACGGCGACACCCTGCACCTGCACGCCACCGACCCCGGCCTCGGCGAGGCGGGCGAATGGACCGTCGGCGTCGAGGCCGGCCGCATCACCTGGTCACACGAGCACGGCAAGGGCTCCGCGGCGCTGCGGGGTGGGGCGACCGAGCTGCTGCTGGCCCTCCTGCGCCGGGTGCCGCTCGCCGACACGGGCGTTGCGCTGTTCGGCGACGAGGCGGTGTGGCAGAACTGGCTCGACCGGACCCCGCTCTAGCCACGGCCGCGGAGCGCACACGGTAACTTGCACACCATGACCACTTCGGAGATCGCCACCGTCCTGGCATGGCACGACGCGCTCAACGCCGCCGACCTGGACACCCTGGTCGCCCTGTCCAGCGACGACATCGAGATCGGTGACGCGCACGGGGCCGCGCAGGGTCACGACGCGCTGCGCCGGTGGGCCGGCTCGCGCCAGGGGACGGCCGAACTCGGCCGGATGTACGTGCACGACGGCGTCGTCGTCGTCGAACAGAAGGTCAGCGCCGCGGACAATCCGGGGGCGGTGGCCACCGCCGCGTCGGCGTTCCGGGTGGTCCACGACCACGTCACCTCCGTGTTCCGGCACGAGGACCTGGCGGCGGCGCTGGCGGCCACCGAACTCACCGAATCCGACCTCGTCAACTGAGCGGGGAATAGGGGAAACCACCATGCGCGGGATCATCCTGGCCGGCGGCTCGGGCACTCGGCTGCACCCGATCACCGTGGGGATCAGCAAGCAGCTGCTGCCGGTGTACGACAAGCCGATGGTCTACTACCCGCTGTCCACCCTGATGATGGCCGGGATCCGGGACATTCTGGTGATCACGACCCCGCACGACGCGGCGGGCTTCCGCCGGCTGCTGGGCGACGGCTCGCAATTCGGCATCAACCTCAGCTACGTGACGCAGGAACGGCCCGACGGCCTGGCCCAAGCCTTCGTCCTGGGCGCCGAACACATCGGCAACGACACCGTGGCGTTGGTGCTAGGGGACAACATCTTCTACGGCCCGGGCCTGGGCACCAGCCTGAGCCGCTTCCAATCCATCAGCGGGGGAGCGGTTTTCGCCTACTGGGTGGCCAACCCCTCGGCGTACGGTGTCGTCGAGTTCAGCGACGACGGCACGGCGCTGTCTTTGGAGGAGAAACCCAAGACACCGAAATCCAATTACGCGGTGCCCGGCCTGTACTTCTACGACAACGACGTGATCGAGATCGCCAAGGGCCTGAGGAAATCCGCGCGCGGCGAGTACGAGATCACCGAGGTGAACCAGATCTACCTCAATCGGGGCCGGCTCTCGGTCGAGGTGATGGCCCGCGGAACGGCCTGGCTGGACACCGGGACGTTCGACTCCCTGCTGGACGCCAGCGACTTCGTGCGCACGCTGGAACGACGGCAGGGTCTGAAGGTCAGCGTCCCCGAGGAAGTGGCGTGGCAGCAGGGCTGGATCACCGACGACCAGCTGGCCGAGCGCGCGCACACCATGCTCAAGTCCGGGTACGGCGGCTATCTACTGGATCTGTTGGAGCGCAGCCGGCTTCACTAGGCTTCGCCAGCGCCGCGGCGATCGCCGTCGTCAACGGCACCGACAGCGCCAGCGCGACCCCGCCGACCGCCGACCGGGCGATCTCGACGGCCACGCTCTCGCTGGTGAGCACGTCGGTCAGCGAGCGGTTGGCCACGCTGAACAGCAGCAGCAGCGGCAGCGAGCTGCCGGCGTAGGCCAGCACCAGCGTGTACACCGTGCTGGCGATGTGATCGCGACCGACTCGCATGGCCCCCAGGAAGATCGCGCGCCGCGAGCCGCCAAGGTGGGCCAGCTCGAACACCGTCGACGCCTGGGTCACCGTCACGTCGTTGAGCACACCCAGCGACCCGACGATGAACCCGGCGAGCAGCAGGCCGCCGATCGACACGTTGCCCAAATACGCGCCGACGGTGGCGTTCTGGTCGTCGGACAAGCCGGTCAAGTGGGCCAGTTGTATTGTCGCCCAAGAGAATCCGGCAGCCAGCAACAGCGCCGTCAGGGTGCCCAGCAGCGCGGCGCTGGTCCGCAGACTCACACCGTGGGCGAGATAGATGACCGCGTAGAGGATCGCCGCCGAGGCCACCAGGGCGACCGGGACCGCCGGGGCGCCGGCGCGCAGGGCCGGCAGCAAGAACACCACCAGCACTGCGAACGCGACCACGATGCCCCCCAGCGCGAGCAGTCCCCGCCAGCGCGCCACCGCGACGATCACCACCGCGAACGCGGCGGCCAGCGCGACCAGCGACCAACCGCGTTCGAAGTCGTAGAAGGCGTAGCTGGTGGCCCCCTGGTCGTCGACCTGCCGGACGAGCCGAATGTGGTCTCCCACCGCGAATTTCGGCTGGTCGGGACCGGGGGACGATTCCAGCAGCGTGTTGGCCCCGGCGTTGGGGCCGGAATCGATCGCCACCTCGGTCAGCACGCAGCGGCCCGCCCCCGGCGGCGCCGGCTGCGGGGCGGTGGTGAGCACCTGGCTGACCGACGGGCTGCCGCAGTCCCCCATGCCGCTGGACAGCACGTGTCCGGCCTGCGTGCTCACGGCGCCCCCGGCCGCGTTCTGGAACGGCATGGGGATGTCGACGTGCTGCCGGCCGGGCCACAGCGCGATCGCGCCGCCCAGCACCGCCAGGCCGATCGCCACCAGCAGCCCGACGACGATCCTGGCGGGCAGCGACTCAACCGGGGTCGGACCGGAAAAACTGTGCGAGTGCGAGTGTGTCACCCGGTCCACCGTAGAGGCGCCGGCTGCGAAGATGCTTACTGGCGATAACTGACCAGGAAGTTGCCCAGCCGCTCGATCGCCGCGGCCAGATCGCGGGCCCACGGCAGGGTCACGATGCGCAGGTGATCCGGTGCCGGCCAATTGAATCCGGTGCCCTGGGTGACCAGGATCTTCTCCTGCAGCAGCAGGTCGAGGACGAGCTGTTCGTCGTCGGTGATGTCGTAGACCTCGGGATCGAGCCGGGGGAACGCGTACAGGGCGCCCTCGGGCTTCACGCAGGACACCCCGGGAATCTGGTTGAGCTTCTCCCACGCGACGTCGCGCTGCTCGAGCAGCCGCCCGCCCGGCAGCACCAGGTCCTCGATGCTCTGGTGGCCGCCGAGGGCCACCTGAATCCCGTGCTGCGCGGGGACATTGGGGCACAGCCGCATGTTGGCCAGCAGGTTGATGCCCTCGATGAAGCTCTCGGCGTGGTCTTTCGGGCCGGTGATCGCCAGCCAGCCCGCGCGGTAGCCCGCGACGCGGTAGGCCTTGGACAGCCCGTTGAAGGTCAGGCACAACATGTCCGGCGCCAGGGTGGCCACGTTGATGTGCTGGGCGTCGTCGTAGAGGATCTTGTCGTAGATCTCGTCGGCGAGCAGCAGCAGTTCGTGCTTGCGCGCGAGTTCCACCATCTGGGTGAGGACCCCGCGGCTGTAGACCGCGCCGGTCGGGTTGTTCGGGTTGATGATGACCAGCGCCTTGGTGCGCTCGGTGATCTTGGATTCCAGGTCGGCGA
The DNA here is from genome assembly GCF_002086735.1 of Mycobacterium scrofulaceum. Classification (GTDB taxonomy): domain Bacteria; phylum Actinomycetota; class Actinomycetes; order Mycobacteriales; family Mycobacteriaceae; genus Mycobacterium; species Mycobacterium scrofulaceum. Next base: position 5,941 of record NZ_MVIJ01000022.1, read on the forward strand.
TGTCGGGCTGCCACGCCTGCGTCTCGTCGCACAGGTAGTGCACGGGCGTGCCACCGGCCAGGGATGTCGACGCCGTCCACAGCGGGTAGTCCGGCGACGGGATCAACACCTCGTCGCCGTTGTCGAGCAACGCCTGCAGGGTCATGGTGATCAGCTCGGAGCACCCGTTGCCCAGGTAGACGTCGTCGACGTCGAACCGGGGGAAGCCCTCGACCAACTCGTAGCGGGTGACCACCGCCCGGCGCGCGGGCAGGATGCCCTGCGAGTCCGAGTAGCCCTGGGCGTACGGCAACGCCTGGATCATGTCGCGCATGATCACGTCGGGCGCCTCGAAGCCGAACGGCGCCGGGTTGCCGATGTTGAGCTTGAGGATGCGGTGGCCTTCGGCCTCCAGCCGCGCGGCGTGCTGGTGCACCGGGCCGCGAATCTCGTAGAGGACGCCCTGCAGTTTGGACGACTGCGCGAAGACCCGCTGCCGGTGGTGAGCGGAGGCGTGCAGGGGCAGCTGGTGAGTGGTCACGTCACCAATGGTGCCACTACTGTCCACTGAAATTTGCTGTCAAGCGGCAAAATCCCTGGTCAGCGCTTGCCCGGTGGGCGGGCGCCGCGGGCGATGCCCAGCCCCTTCACCGGCGCGGCCGGCGGCGCTTGCTCGCCGTCGGTCTGCTTTGCCGGCTCGGCTTTCGGCGTCGGCTCGGCTTCGGCTTCCGCCTTGGCAGGCTGGGCCTCGGCCTTGGGCGCCTCGGCTGCCGGTGCGGCCTTCTTGGCCCCGGGCCGCTTCGCGCCGGCGGCGATGCCCAGGCCCTTGACCGGCGCCGCGGGCGCCTCGGTCTCAGCCTTGGGGGCCTCGGCCTTGGGTGCCTCGGCCGCGGGTGCGGCCTTCTTGGCCCCGGGCCGCTTGGCGCCGCCCGCGATGCCCAGCCCCTTCACGGGGGCCGCGGGCGCGGCGGCCTCGGCCTTGCCTTCCGCGGCGGGTGCGGCGTTCTTGGCGCCGGGCCGCTTGGCGCCGCCGGCGATGCCTAGCCCCTTCACGGGCGCGGCGGATGCCTCGGACTTGGGTGCCTCGGACTTGGGGGCCTCCTCGGCGGGCGCCTCCTCGGCCTTTTTGGCCGGCGCCTCGACCGTCGCGGTGGCCTTGGGCGCGGCAGCCGCCCGCTTCTCGGCTTCCTTTGCGGCCGTGCCCTTCTCGGGCAGCGTGGCCTTGTCGTACTCGATGGACCCGAGCAGCACCTGGGCGACGTCGAGCACCTCCACGCCGCTGCGGCCGGCCTCTTCCTGCCGGTCGTTGACGCCGTCGGTGACCATCACACGGCAGAACGGGCAGCCGGTCGCGATCGTGGCGGCCCCGGTGGCCAGGGCCTCGTCGACGCGCTCGTGGTTGATCCGCTTGCCGATGTGCTCTTCCATCCACATCCGCGCGCCGCCCGCACCGCAGCAGAAGCTGCGCTCGGCGTGCCGCGGCATCTCGGTGAGCGTCGCGCCCGCGGCCCCGATCAACTCGCGCGGCGCCTCGTAGACCTTGTTGTGCCGGCCCAGGTAGCACGGGTCGTGATAGGTGATGTCCTGGGACACCGGCGTCACCGGCACCAGCTTGTTGTCCCGGATCAGCCGGTTCAGCAGCTGGGTGTGGTGCAGCACCGAGTAGTTCGAGCCCAGCTGGCGGTATTCGCGGCCCAGCGTGTTGAAGCAGTGCGGGCAGGTCACGACGATCTTGCGGTCGACGGTCTCCACGCCCTCGAACACCCCGTCCAGCGTCTCGACGGCCTGGGCCGCGAGCTGCTGGAACAGGAACTCGTTGCCCGAGCGGCGGGCGGAGTCGCCGTTGCAGGTTTCGCCGGCGCCCAGCACCAGGTACTTCACCCCGGCGATCGCCAGCAGTTCCGCGACGGCCTTGGTGGTCTTCTTGGCCTTGTCGTCGTAGGCGCCGGCGCAGCCCACCCAGAACAGGTACTCGAAGCCGTCGAAGCTGTCGACGTCCTCGCCGTAGACGGGGACGTCGAAGTCCACCTCGTCGATCCAGTTGGTCCGGTCGGACGCGTTCTGGCCCCACGGGTTGGCCTTGGTTTCCAGGTTCTTGAACAGCACCGACAGTTCCGAGGGGAACTCGGACTCCATCATCACCTGGTAGCGGCGCATATCAACGATGTGATCGACGTGCTCGATGTCCACCGGGCACTGCTCGACGCAGGCGCCGCAGGTCACGCAGGACCACAGCACGTCCGGGTCGATGACGCCGCCCTGTTCCGCGGTGCCGACCAGCGGGCGGGTGGCCTGCTCGGGCCCGGAGCCCATCACCCGGCCGAAGCCCGACTCCGGAACGTGGTGCGCCTCGGCGTGCTTCTCGCCGGCCAGCTCCTCGCCGACCCCGCCCTCCGGCGTGTTCTCGGCGGGGGATTCCTTGTCGCCGAGGATGTAAGGCGCCTTGGCCATCCAGTGGTCGCGCAGGTCCATGATGACCAGCTTGGGAGACAGCGGCTTGCCGGTGTTCCAGGCCGGGCACTGCGACTGGCAGCGGCCGCACTCGGTGCAGGTGGCGAAGTCCAGCATGGCCTTCCAGCTGAAGTCCTCGATCTTGCCGCGCCCGAACGCCGCGTCGTCCGGGGGGTTTTCGAAGTCGATGGGCTTGCCGTCGGCCTCGATCGGCAGCAGCGGGCCCAGGCCGTCGGGCAGCCGCTTGAAGATGACGTTGATCGGCGCGGTGAAGATGTGCAGGTGCTTGGAGTGCAGCACGATGATCAAAAACGCCAGCATGACGGCGATGTGCAGCAGCAGGGCCGTCGTCTCGATGATCTCGTTGGCGGGCTGGCCCAGCGGGCGCAGGATGACGCCGAACAGCTGCGACAGGAACGCGCCCTTGCCGTACGGCAGCGTGCCGTTGTTGACCGCAGACCCGCGGACGAACACGTAGGTCAGGATGACGTTGAAGATCATGAACAACACCAGCCAGGCGCCGCCGGTGTGCGAACCGTAGAACCGCGACTGGCGGCCGTACTCCTTGGGCTCGGTGCGGAACCGGATGATCGCGAACGTCACGATGCCGAGGAAGACGGCGGTCGCGAAGAAGTCCTGCAGGAAGCCCAACGCATCCCAACGGCCGATGATCGGGATGTGGAAGTGCGCCTGGAACAGGAACCCGTACGCCTCGATGTAGACCGTCAGCAGGATGAAGAAACCCCACATCGTGAAGAAGTGCGCCAGGCCGGGAAGCGACCACTTCAGCAGGCGCCGCTGCCCGAAGACCTCGGAGACCTCCGCCCAGATTCGCTTGCCGGGGTCATCGGTATGCCCCGGGGCGGGCTTTCCGGACGTGACCAGCTTGAACAGCCACAGCACGCGGCGGGCGGCGAGTGCGGCCACGACCAGCGTCATGCCCATGCCCACTATCAGTCTGATGAGCATCTGCGTCGTCACAGAAGATCTCCCCAATGCATTGTTGATTCAGCCTGCGATTTGTTTGCCTGCTTAGCCCTGCTCATAGTTACATCTCCGCAGCTTCCGCCGCGAGAAAGGCTGCCCTAACTTGGCCTTCGTTGGCCGCCTTGGCCTGCTTCGTTAGCGTCCCAGCGGGGGTTCGAACCGCGGGAACAACGGCCTTTCGCGCCTGGTCGTCGGCGGCGCCTCGGTGGTGGTCGCCTGCGACGTCGTGGTCGGCGGGGCGGTCGTGGTCGTCGGCGGGGGCGTCGTGGTGGTCGTCGGCGGCACCGTGGTGGTGGTGGTCGTGGTCGGCGGCTCGGTGGTGGTCGTGGTGGCGGGCGACTGCTCGGACGACGACGACGGCGGCGGCGGTGGCGGCGGCGGCAGGACCGTGACGGTGGTGCTGTTGTCCGGTCCGGTGATGGTCACCGTTTGTGAGGTTTGCGGGGCGGGCGGCGTGGTCTTGACCGGAGTGGATCCGGGGTGGCCGAGGGTGAGGGCCAACACGATGGCCACCAATATGGCCGCCGCCGCGCCGGCGACGCTGAGGACCAGCGCCGTGCGTTTGTACCACGGCAGCCCGCCCTCCGGTGCGGGGTAACGATTGCCGGCGTCGGAGTCGGAATCCCTTGCCTCGTCGGTGTACTCGCCGGTGGCGTCGCGCCCGGTGTAGGGCACCGGCTCGTCACCGCCGTCGTCGTCCTCCGACCAGGCCAGGGCGCCGTCGACGTCGGTGGCCCGGGCGGCCCACGCGGCCTGGGTCATGTCGATCCCGGCGGTGCCGACCATCTCGGTCGGGGTCTCCACGACGGCGCCCGCGGCGGTCGGGACGCCGGCCGAGGCCTGTTGGTCGCCGAGCACCGCCGCGCCGACGGCGGCGCTGAGCACGGGCTGCGGTGCGGTGTGGACGGGCACCTGGAACCGCTCCGCCAGCCGCGTGGTGAGCAGCGGGATGCTGGCGCCGCCGCCGGCGGTGGCCACGGCGGCCAGCGCGGTCTTCGCAAGCCCGTTGCGGCGCAACGCTTCCTCGAGGTCGTCCAGGAACCGGTCCAGCGGCCCGGCGATCAGTTGCTCCAGCTCGGTGCGCGACAGCGACCCGCCCGCGACGGCGGCCGTCGTGGCCGTCGACAGTTGCTCCTTGGCGCGCCGGCATTCGCCCAGCAGGCGGCTCTGGGAGCTCATCCGCACGGTGCCTGCCACGTCGGCCATGGTGTCGTCCGAGGCGCGCATGCGGCCGAGGACGAGCTGATCGATTGCGTCGCCGGAGAAGTCGGTGGAACGCACCGACGGGCCGACGCGGGTGAAGTTGGACCCGGCGTCCATCAGGGTGACCGTGGTGCCGCTGGCGCCGAAGTCGCACAGGGCGACCACGCCGGTGGTCGGGAATCCCGGCCTGCCGCGCAGCGCCGCCAGCGCGGCGGTGGCGTCGGACACCAGCACCGGGGCCACTCCGCCGCGGGCCAGATCCGGCTGGGCGAAGAACTCCTCACGCAGCGCGGTGAATTGGGCGTCGGACCAGTACGCGGGGACGGCGATGGTGATGGGCGTGCCGTAGCCGACGGTGCGGGCCATGGCCTCGATCGCCTCGACCGTCAGCACCTCGCCCAGGTACTTCGTGCCGTCGGCCGCCACCAACGGCGACCGGTCGCCGACCCGCTCGACGAAGCCGCGCAGCACCATGCCGCCCTGGGTCAGGTTCGGGTTCTCTTCCGGCAGGCCAACTTCGGTCGGCCGCTGTTCGAAGAGGGTCAACACGGCGCTGCGGACCACCGGCGCCCTGCCCGCTCGGGCCGCCACCAGGTGGGCCGCCCCGATCGACAGCCCGAGCGACTCGCTCATGCCCTGCACCCCACTTCCGATCGCCCGGTGGTCCTCACCATAGCGGCCGACGCGGTCAGCGCAGGCCGGGCGGGACCGTGATCACCGTGGGGACGCCCGGAATCGTGATCACCGACGGCACTTGGGGCAGGTGGTGCCGATGCGTCGGCACCTGCTGGGTCGGCTCGCGCGTGGGCTGCTGGGTCGGCTGCTGCGCCGGCGCCTCGACCGCACTGCTGGTGGTCGGGGTCGTGGTGGTCGTGGTCGGTGGGGTCGTGGTGGTGGTGGTCGTCGTGGTGCTCGTGCTGCTGGTGCTCGGGCTGGGGGTGGTGCCCTGCTCGCCGTGCAGCAGCTCGGTGATGCCGTAGACGATCAGGCCGATCAGGATTGCGACGAACACCAGCCAGGCGATGAGCAGCGGGGGCTTGCGGTACCACGGAGTGGGTTCGCCTTCCAGGGCGTCGAACGCCTCGGGCTGCTCCGACCCGTCGGGCGGATACAACGGCGGTTGGCCGGACGTCGGCGGGTCAGCCAGGCCGTAGTCGGCGTGACCGGTCGCCTGATCGTGGAAGTCGTCGGGTGGGCCTTTGCGTTCCACGGCACCGATCGTACTGACACCACCTGCGAGCCTCCTGAGCCCGCCGTCAGGACGTGCCCCGGAGAATGCGTTCGATCCGGTCCATCAGCTCGCCCGGACCGGCATGGGCGCCGTCTTTCCAGGCCGCCAGCGCCTCGCCGAGACTGGCCGGTTGGACGGTCAGGTATTGGCCGAGCATCACCGCCGCAGTTGTATCGCTGCCGGCCTCAGCGGGTTGGTAGACGACTTCGGTCTGCAACGACTCGGTACCAGCCGCCACGTTCCGGACGAGCTTGGGCGCGATCGACCGGACCTCCTCGCGCCGGATGTCGGTCGACGCCCCGCCACGCTCTGGTATTCGAACCGTCAACGCCGACGGTGTGATTCGCAGAAGTGATCGCCGCCAGATCCACAAGGTGACGATCAACATCAGCGCCGAGATGGCGAGCAGGATAATCCCGCCGTAGAGCAGCCATGCCGGATTGCCCGGCGCGTGGCCCGCGGCCACCATCGCGACCGCTATGAGCGGGATGAGCACCAGCACGCTGTACGCATTGCCCTCGAACCACGGGATGTAGCGGCAGACGATCTCCTCCCCCGTACGACGGACCCCCGCGGCAAAGACTCGACGGCCGCTTCCATAGGCGATCGCGATGCCGGTCGCAGCGACGCCCAGAGACAGATACCAAGCCGATCCGACCAGCACATTGACGCCGGCCAGCAGACACAGCGCCCCGCCGAAGGCGTAGCGCGCTAATCGCAGGCGACGCCGTCCCACTTCGCTACTCGCCATGAACAGCGGTCCCGCGCTCGGCTACCGTGACGGCGCTGCAGTCACCGCCACGCGCTGGAAGTGCCGCGGCGCCCGTGCTAACTGACAGCCAGACGCCTGCTCGTTCCACCGGAGAATTCTTCAGCGCGGTCACCGTCAATTGCGCAATGAGGGTCTCCCTTTCAGCCGGCACGATCCTCGATCGTGACACGCTCTCGATCGCGCCGAGCTCGTGACTGATCTCCGTCGCAAGCGCGCCCACGACACCGCGACCCTCGGCGGCCGCGGCGAGCTCACGACGCCGTTCGCGAGACCCCGGTACCGATTGCAACTGCTGCTCGACCAGCATCGCAAACACCTCGCCGGCGTCCATCGGGGCTTCGACGCGGTGCATCGTCAGCACTGCGTTAGCGCAGAACACCGTGATCTGCGGGTCGGTTCGACAGACCCACACACGAACTCCTACGGCGGATTCGAAGGGTTCCCAGCCGGGCGGTAACCCGACCTCCACCAGAAATCCAGCGAACCGATCGACCGGGGAAAAACGCGTGCCGTGTTTCTTGAGGAACTCGTCGAATCGCATCATCGTCGCCCTACCCGAAACCGAAGATCGATTCCACGCCGTGCACCGCACTACCGACGGCATCCGAAACCGGCTGCCAGGCCACCTCGATCGTTTTGGATGCCAGGAGGCTTGCGCCGGCTCCGACAACCGCGCCCGCCACCAGTCCCACCGCGGTGCCCGCCCCCGGAACGACCGAACCGATCGCTGCGCCAAACTCAGAACCGGCCAGCGCGCCTCCCACCCAACCGCCAGCCGCGAGGCCGGCGGCGACACCTGCGCTCTCCCGGGTGACAGCCTCGGGCACCGAGTTGCCGTCGTGGATATCGGACATGACGGCCGGTACCGCGCTGGCCGCGGCGACCACCCCGCCGACCCGGGAGAACCCCTTGAGTTCGACCCCGCCGATCTTCGGATCCTCCAGCCATCGCAACAAGCCCGGGTCGGCCTTGCCGGGCCCCGTGCCGGGGGACTCGGCGATCAGGTTGGTCGTCGCCTGACGCACACCGTCTGCGGTGCCACCGGCCACCGCGCCCGCGCCCGCGATCGCGACATCCCCAGGCGCGGGCGCCAACGAGGGCCCGCCGTGCTGGTCGGGCCCCGCCGGGGGCGGTCCCGGCGGGGAAGCTACGAAGTCATATCCGTCCGCGTGCAGCGTGCCCAGCGCGTTCTGGAAGGAGCCCGAGTATCCGTTGCGCGTCGCCTGCAGCTGGCCCAGCGCGTCTTTGGTGGCGCGCACGGCGTCGTCCTCGCATTTGGCGATGAACGCTTCGAGCGCGTCGTAATCGGCCGCGCTGAGGTCCCCCTCGTCTTCCATCTCGTCGGCTTCGGCGATCAGTCCGTCGAGGTTTTCCAATTCGGCTTCCAGCGACGCGATCCGTCCCGCCGCGGTCTTCTGCGCTTCGGCCAAGGTCGCGGCGATGTTCTCCAGGTCGGCGGCAATCTTGGGTAACTGCAACGACTGCGCCCCAAGGGCTTTCGTCACCCGCTGGACTTCGTCGGAGTCGTTGATCGGATGATCGCCGTTCTGGTGATTCCAGGCGGCATCGAAGCGGGTGCGGGCCTGTTCGAACGCGTGGTCGGCCTCCGCCGTGCACCGACCCGCGCGATGGAAGGCCCCGGCCAAGCTGGAAATCTGCGCCGGGCTGCCCGCCTGCAGGCTTGCGTTGACCGCCCAGGGGTCACCACCGGCTGCGCCGATCAGGGCGGGGACGCTGATGTAGAGGAGTTGCATCGCGTCGTCAGCGGCTCGCCCTGACGGTGGTCAAATCCCGCGTGGCTCCGGTCGCATCCACGAGCATCGCCCCCCTCCCGATCCCTCGCGAAAGACTACTCCGGCACGCGTATCAGCCAATTCACCTCGCGTATCGGGGGCCATCGTGACGAATGGCCTCGCGCTTTGGGGCCTCAGTTCCCACCGAGGGCGGCGCGCACGCGTCCCCGCGCCCGGTCGAGCCGGGCGGCCGCCTCTGCCGCGTCGACGCCCGCGCGCAGCGCGACGATCGCCGTCTTGGCATGGCCCCCGGCGGCCGCGAGCGCGGCGGCCGCGGTTTCCTCGTCGACGCCGGCCGCCTCGCGGACGATCCGCACCGCGCGGCGGCGCAGCTTCGTGTTGGTCGCGCGCACGTCGACCATCCGCGGCCCGTAGGCCTTGCCGAGCGCGATCAGCACGCTCGTCGAGAGCGCGTTGAGCACGACCTTCTGCGCCGTTCCCGCGGTCAGCCGCGTCGAGCCGGCCAACACCTCGGGCCCGGTCAGCAGTTCGATCACCACGTCGGCCGATGCCTGGCTGCCGGGGTTGTTGACGATCGCGACCCTCAGCGCGCCCGCCGCGCGCGCGTGCTCGAGCGCGCCCAGCACGTACGGCGTGCGGCCCGACGCGGTGATCCCGACGAGGGCGTCGGCGGCGGTCAAGTCGGCGAGATCGGCGGGGTCGAAGGCGTCCTCGGCGCCCTCGATCGCCTCGGTCAGCGCCGCCGGCCCGCCGGCGATCACGCCGCGCACCAGGTCGGTGCCGAACGTGGGCGCACACTCGGCCGCGTCGAGCACGCCGAGCCGCCCGGGCGTTCCGGCGCCGGCGTAGATCAGCCGGCCGCCGCGCTCGAGCCGCGCGGCGATGGCCTCGGCCGCCGCCGCGATCCGCGGGACCGCCGCCGCCACCGCGGCGTGCGCCTCGCCCTCGGCGGCGACGAGCAGCGCGACGACCTCCCCGACGGGCCGCGCGTCCAGGTCGTGCAGGCCCGGACGCGCGGCTTCGGTGTCGAGCGCGTCGAGTCCTTGCGCGGCAAAGGTTTTCGGCTCCGCCTGCAGGCGGAGCAGGTGCGGCTGGTGGATCGCCCCCAGCCGCAGCGCCCCGTCGAGCGCGTCGCCGGCGGCGGGAACGAGGTCGAGCCCCTCCCGCAGCGTGTCGAACCCGGCCAGGCCGCCGACCATCGCGACCGGGCCGTCGCCGGCCGCGCGAGCGGTCGCGGCGAGCGCCTCAGCCGCCGCGCCGACGATCGCCCGCGCGGCGGCGTCGCCGTGCGCGGCGAGGACGTCGGGCGCGAAGGACGCGAGCGCGGCGGCACCGGTGAGCCGCGCGGGCCAGGTCTGCGGCGCGCCGAAGCGGGCGCGGGCGGCGTCGAGCAGCGTCGTGGCCGGGCCGCGGCCGTCGTGGGCGCGCAGCGCCGCGCGCAGCCCGGCGGCGCCGATCCACGCGCCGCCGCCCTCGTCGCCCAGCCACGGGCCCCAGCCGTCGGCGGTCCGCAGTACGCCGCCCGCGTCGATCGCGAGCGCGACGACGCCGGTGCCCACGATCAGCACGACGCCCGCCTCCCCGCCCAGCGCGCCCGCATGCGCGATCACGGCGTCGCCGGTCACCGCGACGCGCTCCACCCGCAGCGAGGCCAGCAGCGCATCGCCCAGCGCGCGCGCCGCGTCCGGCGCGGCCAGCGCCCCGGCGGCGCCCACGATCACCTCGTCGACCGCGCCGAGCTGGCTTGCCACGGTCAGGATCGCCGCCTCGGCGGCCCGCACGCCGCCGGGCGCCGCGAGCCCCGGCGCGCCCGGCCCCTGCGCCCTGCGGCCGCCGGCCGAAGCCCGGCACGACGTCTTACCCAAGTCGACGGCGAGGATCACCGCACCCATCCTTGATCGGCCCGGGCGGCGTGTCGAGCGCAAACTGGTGAAGTGGGGCGGGCGTTGCTGACCGTGGGGCACGGGACGGCCGGCCGCGAGCGGCTGGGGGAGTTGCTCGCCGGCGCGGGGGTTGAGCTGGTGGTGGACGTGCGGCGCTATCCGGCCAGCCGGACGAACGCGGACGTGCGGCGCGAGGCCCTGGAATGCTGGCTGCCCGAACGCGGCATCGATTATTGGTGGGAGCCCCGCCTGGGCGGGCGGCGTCATGTCGCGGCCGGAGCACCGGAGCCGGACACCTGGTGGTCGGTGGCCGCGTTCCGGGCGTACGCCGCCTACACCCGGACGCCGGAGTTCGACAGCGCGCTGGACGAGGTCCTGGCCGACGCCGCCCGGCGCACCACCGCGGTGATGTGCAGCGAGAGCGTGTGGTGGCGCTGCCACCGGCGGCTGATCGCCGACGTGGCGGAGCTCGGTCGCGCGGTGCCGGTCCAGCACCTGATGCCGGACGGCCGCCTGCGCCCGCACCGCCCCGCCGACGGCGCCCGCCGCCACCCCGACGGCCACCTGACATGGGACGGCTGAACCGGCGCCCGCCGGTCCGGACTTGCCCTTAGAACGTGTTGACCTTGTCGAGGCTGACGAACATGCCGTGGCCGGTGCGGTCGTTGGTGAAGCGGGTGCCGTCGGCGGTGGCGAGGATCGTCCAGCCGGCGGCGTTGTAGGTCTTGTAGTCGATCTGGACGGTCGGGATGGCACCCAGGTTGCCCAGCACCCACTGCACCTTGCCGGCGGAGTCCACGCTGACGCCGTTGGCGTGCTCCCCGTCCTGCATGGGGGAGTTGGTGAAGGGCGCCTCGCAGCCGACGGTGTCCTTGTTGATCTGGCAGCGCGTGCTGCCCGACTTCGTTTCGATGAAGACGTAACCGTTTTGGTCGGGCGGCAGCGGGATGGCACCGGCCGGCGCGGTCGGGTTGGCGGGCGTCGTCGGCAGGCCGGGCGCGGGGCTTGCGGTCGGCCCCGGCGGCGAGGCCGTCGGTCGGGGTGTCGGGAACGTCGGCTCGACCGGCCCCGCGCCCGGCGCGGCGACCGGCCTGCCCGTGATGGTGGTGGAGCACGCGTCGATCAGCGCGGGGCTGACCAACACCGGCGCAATCAGCAGGGACCCACCGGCAAGACTCCACCGTGCCCTTTGCGAAAACCGCACGCGCCACTCCCGATCATCTCCCGATATCGGGGAATCAGATTACGCGCGAAGTGGCGAAACACCGTGCAAGCGCGCGCCCACCGATGCGGGCCCGATGGTGAAGCTTTATCGCTGCGTGACCGACTGGGTCTCGGCCGCGCGGCGGGCGGCGGCGACGATGCCCTGATACCCCGTGCACCGGCAGAAGTTCCCCGACAGGCCCTCCCGGATCTCCTCGTCGCTGGGGTCGGGATTGTCGCGCAGCAGCGCGGTCAGCGACATGACGAAACCCGGCGTGCAGAAGCCGCATTGCAGCCCGTGGCATTCCCGCAGCGCCGACTGCACGGGCGACAGGGTGCCGTCCGGGGCGGCGACGCCCTCGACCGTCGTCACCTCCGTCCCGTCGGCCTGCACCGCGAACATCAGGCACGAGCGCACGGCCTCGCCGTCCAGCAGCACCGTGCACGCGCCGCACGCCCCGTGCTCGCAGCCCAGGTGGGTGCCGGTCAGCCCGCACTGGTCCCGCAGGAAGTCCGCCAGCGTCATCCGCGGTTCGACGCCGGCCGCGACCGGAGTTCCGTTGACGGACAATTCGATTGGATGTTCACGCATGGCTTGCCCCCAGGGCCTCGGTGATCGCTTGCGTCCAGGCGCGGGCGGCCATGGTGGCGCCCACCTTCAAGCGGTACGACGCCGACCCCTGCAGGTCGTTGGGGACGTCGTCGAGCCCGCTCATCGTGGCCTCGCCGAGCTCCTCGGGAGCCAGGTCGCCGACGGGCCTGCCGGTGGCCGCGACCTCGGCCGCGGTCGCGCGGCGGACCGTCGACCCCAGGCCCAGCAGCCCGATCGCGCAGCGCGACACCCGGTCCGCGTCGTCGAGCCGGACGGCGACCAGGGCGCCCGCGATCGCGAAATCGCCGTGCCGGCGCGAGAACTCCTCGACACCGAACCCGCATCGGCCGTCCCACACCGGGAACCGCACCCCGGTCAGCATCTCGTCGGAGTCCATCGTGGTCTCCCATACGCCGGCGAAGAAGTCGGCCGCGGCGATCTCGCGCCGGCCGCGGGGCGACTGCGCCTCCATCACCGCGTCCAGGGTCAGCGCGACGGCCGGGTATTCGCCGGCGGCGTCGGCGTGGGCGACCGACCCGCCCAGGGTGCCGCGGTTGCGGATCTGGAAGTGCCCGACGAACGGCGTCGTCCGGTTCAGCAGCGGAACGTGTTGGCGCACTTGCTCATTCGCGCCCACGGCGGCCTCGGTGGTGCCCGCGCCGATCCACAGCTCCCGGCCCCTGCGCTCGACGCCCCGCAGCTCGGCCAGCCGGGAGATGTCGACCAGGTGGTCGAAGTAGGCCAGCCGCATCGCCAGCATCGGCACCAGGCTCTGGCCGCCCGCCAGGATTTTCGCATCGTCGCCCAGCTCGGCGAGCAGGCCCACGGCATCGTCGACGCCGGCGGGGCGATGGTATTCGAACGGGGCCGGTTTCACCGCTTCACCGCTTCCAGGAGTGCGGCGATGGACGCCGGGCTCGCCGGCAGCCGGGTGACCGTCACGCCGAGCGGCGCCAGCGCGTCGTTGATGGCGTTGATCACCGCTGGCGTCGAGCCGATCGCCCCGCCCTCGCCGGCGCCCTTGTAGCCGCCGGGCCCCGGTCCGGGGATCTCCACGTGGCCGAATTCGATGGGCGGCACCTCGGTGGCCGTGGGCAGCAGGTAGTCGACGAAAGTCGTTGCGAGCGGATTGCCGTCGTCGTCGTAGACCATGTCCTCCATCAGCGCGCCGCCGATGCCCTGCACCGTTCCGCCGGCGATCTGGCCCTCGACCACCGACGGATTGATCATGGGACCGACATCCTCGCTGACGATGTAGCGCAGCAGCGTCACCTTGCCGGTCGCGATGTCCACCTCGCAGGTGCAGGCGTGCGTCGCGTTGGACCAGTGGATGGGATTGGTCGAGTTGAACCGGGCGGTCGCCTCCAGGTTGGCCGACAGGCCCGGCGGCAGCTGCTGCGGCGAGTAGTACGCCACGTACGCCAGCTCGCCGAACGACACCGACTTCGACGGGTCACCGCGCACGCCGGCCACCGAAAACGCCAGGTCCACTTCGGATTCCGCCACCTTCAGGTGATGGGCGGCCAGCGCCACGATCTTCGCCCGCAGGATGGCGCCCGCCTCGTGGACGGCGCCGGCGGTCATCGGCGCGCTGCGGCTGCCCTGCGTCCCGGCCCCGTACGGGGTGATCGCGGTGTCGCCCTGGATGGTGGCCACGTCGTCGATGTCGGCGCCCAGCGCGTCGGCGGTCAGCTGGACCACCGTGGTCTCGATGCTGTTTCCGCTCGAGCCGCCGTTGACGTACACGTTGATCTTGCCGGTCGGCTCCATCCGGATGGTGGCACCCTCGGTGGCCAGGTGCCCGGTCGCCGCGCCGGTCGGCTCGATGTAGGCCGAGAAGCCCAGCCCCAGGTAGCGCCCCTGCGCCAGCGCCTCGGCCTGCTCCTTGCGAAACCCTTCGTGGTCAAGGATTTTCACCGCCTGCTCGAACGTGTCGATGGGCGCGACGTGGTCGTACGGCATGCCGTTGGGGTTGACGTAGGGCATCTCGTCACGGCGCAACAGGTTGCGCCGGCGCAGCTCGACCGGGTCGATGTGCAACTTGCGGGCGGCGATGTCGAGCAGGATCTCGCGGGCCAGCGTCTCGTACTGCCACGGGCCGCGGTAGGCGGCCAGGCCGCTGGTGTTGGAGAAGACCGTCTTGTAGTTGAAGCTGGCCTTGGGCACCCGGTACGGCCCCGGGAAGAACATGCCGATGGCGGCCGTGGTCAGCACCGGGTACGGCGTCGGGTAGGCGCCGATGTCCTGGACGAAGTCGATGTCGGCCGCCGCGATGTTGCCCTCGCCGTCGAACGCCATCCGCGCGGTGCCGTCGACGTGCCGGGCCTGCCCGGCCGACATCAGGTTCTCGCGCCGGTCCTCGATCCACTTCAGCGCCGCGGGCACCTTGCGGGCGGCCAGCATGATGCACATGTCCTCGCGCATCGGGACGACCTTCTGGCCGAAGCCGCCGCCGGTGTCGCGCATGATGACCCGAACACGTTGCGCCGCAATGCCCAACAGCCGGGCGCAGAACGCCCGCAGCTCGTGCGGGGTCTGGGTCGACGCCCACATCGTGAGTTCTCCGGTGGCGGCGGTCCATTCGACGACCAGGCCGCGGGTCTCGATCGGCACCGGCGCGTAGATCTGCTGATAGATGTTCTCGCGCACCACACATGCCGCGCCGGCGAACAGCTCTTCGTCCGGCGGCGCGCCGCCCATCCCGCCCGCGACGTTGTTCGGATAGGCGTCGTGCACCAGCACGTCGGAGGCCTGCGCGCGGGTGAAGTCGGTGACCGCGGGCAGCGGCTCGTAGTCCACGTCGACGAGTTCGAGCGCGTCCTCGGCGACATACCGGCTCTCGGCGACGATCAGGGCGACCGGGTCGCCGACGAACTTCGCCTCGCCCTCGGCGAGCGGCGGCCGCGGGGTGTCCGGGACGTCCTTGCCGGCGACGGCGTGCCACGCCTCCCGCACGTCGGGGTTGAGGTCGGCCGCGGTGAACACCGCGCGCACGCCGGGCAGCGCCAGCGCGGCCGAGGCGTCGATGCCGTTGATGCGCGCCCGCGCGAAGGGGCTGCGCACGAAGCAGGCGTGCAGCATGCCGGGCCGGGAGATGTCGTCGACGAAGCTGCCGCGGCCGGTGAGCAGCCGGCCGTCCTCCACCCGCTGGAGGCGGGTGCCGGCGTACCGGGGCGCCGGGGTGACCGGGACCGCGGGGGCCCCTTGCACGTCGTGGGTCATGACGCTCCATCCGATGCCAACGCGCAGCGAAGTTATCGCTTTGGGAGAAGTGCAATGTCATCATAGGAGAGTGGGGTTACCGGAGTCGACAGCCGCTCCATTCGCCGTCGGGATCCTGCTCGCCGCGGGCGCGGGGCGGCGCTACGGCAAGCCGAAGGTGCTGGTCGACGGCTGGCTGGACATCGCGGTGGACGCCCTGCGCGCCGGGGGCTGCGCCGACGTCGTCGTCGTGCTGGGAGCCGCCCGGGTCGCGGTCCCGCCCGGGGCCACCGCGGTCACGGCGCCGCGGTGGCGGGACGGGCTGAGCGCCTCGGTGCGCGCCGGGCTACGGCAGGCCGACCGCCTGCGCGCGGACTACGCCGCGCTGCACGTCATCGACACTCCCGACGTCGGGCCCGCCGTGGTGGCGCGGGTCCTGGATCGCGCGATCGCGTCGCCCTCCGGCCTGGCGCGCGCCTCGTTCGGCGGCCGCCCGGGGCATCCGGTGGTGATCGCGCGCCGGCACTGGCCCGAGGTGCTCGACCGCATCGCCGGCGATCGGGGCGCCGGCGCCTACCTGCGCACGCGGAACGACGTCGAGGTCGTCGACTGTGCGGACCTCGCCGGGGGCCGGGACATCGACGAGCCCTAGCCGGGTGACGAGGGGTCCGCGACCGGGACCGCGGTGTCTTCGGCCGCGGCCCGCACCCGGTCCCGGACCAGATACCACCCGCCGACGAGCGCGGGGATGCCCAGGAGAAGGGCGCCGAGCAGCCACGGACCCTGGACCCTGTCGAACAACATCAGGATCAGGACGCCGGCCAGAAAAGCCAGGGTGAGGTAGCCGCTGTAGGGGGCCAGCGGCATCCGGAAGTGCGGCCGCTGCAACGTCCCGGCGCGCGACAGCCGGTAGAGCCGCAGCTGGCTTGCCACGATCGTGCCCCAGGCCACCACGACGCCCACCGCGGCGATGTGCAGCACGATCTCGAACGCCCGGCTCGGTTCGACGGCGTTGAGCACGATGCCCGCCAGGCCGACGACGGCGGTGAGCAGGATCCCGCCGTACGGCACGCCGTTCTTCGACATCGGGGCGGTGAACTTCGGGCCGCTGCCGTTCATCGCCATCGACCGCAGGATGCGGCCCGTGGAGTACAGGCCGGCGTTCAGGCTGGAGAGCGCCGCGGTGAGCACCACCAGGTTCATCACGCTGCCCGCCCCGCCGAATCCGACCTTCGAGAAGAAGGTCACGAACGGGCTGACGTGGTCCCGGTAGGCGGTGTGCGGCAGCAGGAGCGCCAGCAGGACCGTCGACCCGATGTAGAAGACAACGATGCGAAAGACCACCGAATTGATGGCGCGCGGCATGATCTGGTGCGGGTTCGCCGTCTCCCCGGCCGCGATGCCGACCAGCTCGACGGCGGCGTAGGCGAAGATCACGCCCGAGGTGACGAGCACGAGGGGCAGCAGCCCGGCCGGCAGCAGGCCGCCATGGCTTTCCCACATCGCGACGCCGGGGTCGTGGCCGTCGACCTTGAAGCGCCCGACCACGAACACCGCGCCGACGACGAGGAACGTCACCAGCGCGAGCACCTTGATCAACGAGGCCCAGAACTCCAGCTCGCCGAACAGCTTGACCGAGATCAGGTTCATCGCCAGCACCGCCAGCAGCGCGATCAGCGCCAGCGTCCACTGCGGGACCGCTTGGAACGTCTTCCAGTAGTGGCAGTAGTGCGCGATCGCGGTGGTGTCCACCACCCCGGTCATCGCCCAGTTGATGAAGTACAGCCAGCCCGCCGCGAAAGCCGCCTTCTCGCCGAAGAATTCACGCGCGTAGGACACGAAGGATCCGGAGGACGGGCGGTAGAGCACGAGTTCGCCGAGCGCGCGCAGGATCAGGAATACGAAGATGCCGCAGATCCCGTACACCAGAAACAGCCCCGGCCCCGCCGACGCGAGCCTTCCCCCGGCGCCGAGGAAAAGGCCCGTTCCGATGGCACCGCCCAGGCCGATCATCTGGATCTGGCGGTTCTTGAGGCCCTTGTGATAGCCCGTGTCTTCGCGGGCGAGCCGCGTGGCGGCGCTGTCTGGCGGTGCCATCACGCTCCTGCCGGGTGGCTTCGGGGAAGCCCCAGGTTAACCCATCGACGGGCCCGCGGGCGCTCGGCGGGCGCCGCCTGCCCTCGCCCGAGAACGTTCGGGCCTCCGCGTGCGCTGACGGCATCGCGGGTGCGCTCGGGGCGGGAATCGGCCGCCGTTTCCGCCCTGTGCGCACGGCCGACGCCCTCGCGGCACACTCGTTGGGCCCCGGGAACAAGACCGCGACCCGGGCCGTTAGCATGATCGACAAGTTGAGCGAACTACACTCAATCCTGGGTTGACACCACGGTGCCGGCAAGAGCAGTCTTGAGCGGGGTTCACTCAGCATAGTGGCACCAAAGACGCTCTACTCACTCAGGAGGAATCACTATGGCTCGTGCGGTCGGTATCGACCTCGGGACCACCAACTCCGTCGTCGCAGTTCTCGAGGGCGGTGACCCCGTCGTCGTCGCCAACTCCGAGGGCTCGCGGACGACCCCGTCCATCGTCGCGTTCGCGCGCAACGGCGAGGTGCTCGTCGGTCAGCCCGCCAAGAACCAGGCGGTGACCAACGTCGACCGCACCATCCGTTCGGTCAAGCGGCACATGGGCACCGACTGGTCCATCGAGATCGACGACAAGAAATACACTGCGCAGGAGATCAGCGCCCGGGTGCTGATGAAGCTGAAGCGCGACGCGGAGGCGTACCTCGGCGAGGATGTCACCGACGCCGTCGTCACCGTGCCGGCGTACTTCAACGACGCCCAGCGCCAGGCGACCAAGGAGGCCGGCCAGATCGCCGGCCTGAACGTGCTGCGCATCGTCAACGAGCCCACCGCGGCGGCGTTGGCCTACGGCCTGGACAAGGGCGAGAAGGAACAGACCATCCTGGTCTTCGACCTCGGCGGCGGCACGTTCGACGTCTCGTTGCTCGAGATCGGCGAGGGTGTGGTCGAGGTCCGCGCCACCAGCGGTGACAACCACCTCGGTGGGGACGACTGGGACGACCGGATCGTCAACTGGCTCGTCGACAAGTTCAAGGGCACCAGCGGCATCGACCTGACCAAGGACAAGATGGCGATGCAGCGGCTGCGTGAGGCCGCCGAGAAGGCCAAGATCGAGCTCTCGAGTTCGCAGAGCACGTCGATCAACCTGCCCTACATCACCGTCGACGCGGACAAGAATCCGCTGTTCCTCGACGAGCAGCTCACGCGCGCCGAATTCCAGCGCATCACACAGGATCTGCTGGACCGCACCCGTCAGCCCTTCCAGTCGGTGATCAAGGACGCCGGCATCTCGGTCTCCGAGATCGACCACGTGGTCCTGGTGGGTGGTTCCACCCGCATGCCGGCGGTGTCGGACCTGGTCAAGGAGATGACCGGCGGCAAGGAGCCCAACAAGGGCGTCAACCCCGACGAGGTGGTCGCCGTGGGCGCCGCGCTGCAGGCCGGTGTCTTGAAGGGTGAGGTGAAAGACGTTCTGCTGCTTGACGTCACGCCGCTGAGCCTGGGTATCGAGACCAAGGGTGGCGTGATGACCAAGCTCATCGAGCGCAACACCACGATCCCCACCAAGCGGTCGGAGACCTTCACCACGGCCGACGACAACCAGCCGTCGGTGCAGATCCAGGTCTACCAGGGTGAGCGCGAAATCGCTTCGCACAACAAGCTGCTCGGCTCCTTCGAGCTGACCGGCATCCCGCCGGCCCCGCGCGGCGTGCCCCAGATCGAGGTCACCTTCGACATCGACGCCAACGGCATCGTGCACGTCACGGCCAAGGACAAGGGCACCGGCAAGGAGAACACGATCAAGATCCAGGAGGGCTCCGGCCTGTCCAAGGAGGAGATCGACCGGATGATCAAGGACGCGGAGGCGCACGCCGAGGAGGACCGCCAGCGTCGTGAAGAGGCCGACATCCGCAACCAGGCCGAGTCGCTGGTCTACCAGACGGAGAAGTTCGTGAAGGACCAGCGCGAAGCCGAGGGCGGGTCGAAGGTCCCCGAGGAGACGCTGTCCAAGGTCGACGGCGCGATCGCCGAGGCCAAGACGGCCCTGGGCGGCACCGACATCTCCGCGATCAAGGCGGCGATGGAGAAGCTGGGCCAGGAGTCCCAGGCGCTCGGCCAGGCCATCTACGAGGCCACCCAGGCCGCGGGCGGGGCCGACGGAGACGCCGCCGGTGGCCCGCAGGCCGGCTCCGCCGACGACGTCGTGGACGCGGAGGTGGTCGACGACGACCGGGAGTCCAAGTGACCGAAAGCAATCCATCCGAACAGGTGACCGTCACCGACAAGCGGCGGATCGATCCCGAGACCGGTGAGGTTCGGCACGTCTCGCCCGGCGCTACGCCGGGCGAGGCGGCGCCGGCCGGCGAGTTCGCGGGCGAAAGCCCGGAGGAGGCCGGCAAGGCCACCGAGTTGCTCGCCGACCTGCAACGGGTTCAGGCCGACTTCGCCAACTACCGCAAGCGCGCGCTGCGCGACCAGCAGGCCGCGGCCGACCGGGCCAAGGCCGGTGTCGTCAGCCAATTGCTGGGCGTGCTCGACGATCTCGAGCGGGCGCGCAAGCACGGCGACCTGGAGTCCGGCCCGCTGAAGTCGGTGGCCGACAAGCTGGACAGCGCCCTGGCCGGGCTCGGTCTGACCGCGTTCGGCGCGGAAGGCGAGGACTTCGACCCGGTGCTGCACGAGGCCGTGCAACACGAGGGCGACGGCGGCGACGGCTCCAGGCCGGTGATCGGCACGGTCATGCGGCAGGGCTACAAACTCGGCGACCAGGTGTTGCGGCACGCGTTGGTCGGCGTCGTCGACACGGTCGCCGACGAGGGCGCCGCCGCGGCGGCCGGGCCGGGCGAATCGGACGATAACCGCGGCGCGACCGGTGAATAGACCACACAATCAGCACAACAACAGAACTCCAAAGGTGAAGGGGGTGACGCGACATGGCCCAGCGAGAATGGGTCGAAAAGGACTTCTACAAGGAGCTGGGCGTCTCCTCTGACGCCAGTCCCGAAGAGATCAAACGCGCCTACCGCAAGCTGGCGCGCGACCTGCACCCCGACGCCAACCCCGACAATCCGGCCGCCGGCGAGCGTTTCAAGGCGGTGTCGGAAGCGCACAACGTGTTGTCGGATCCGGCGAAGCGCAAGGAGTACGACGAGACCCGCCGCCTGTTCGCGGGCGGCGGTTTCGGCGGCCGCCGGTTCGACACCGGAGGTTTCGGCGGGTTCGGCGCCGGCGGTGACGGCGCCGAGTTCAACCTGAACGATCTGTTCGACGCCGCGGGCCGAAGCGGCGGCGCCAACATCGGGGACCTGTTCGGCGGTTTGTTCGGGCGCGGCGCCGCCGCCCGCCCCAGCCGGCCGCGCCGCGGCAACGACCTGGAGACCGAGACGCAGCTGGACTTCGTCGAGGCCGCCAAGGGCGTGGCCATGCCGCTGCGGCTGACCAGCCCGGCGCCGTGCACCAACTGCCACGGCAGCGGCGCGCGGCCGGGCACCAGCCCGAAGGTGTGCCCGACCTGCAACGGTTCCGGCGTCATCAGTCGCAACCAGGGGGCGTTCGGTTTCTCCGAGCCATGCACCGACTGCCGGGGCAGCGGCTCGATCATCGAGCACCCCTGCGACGAGTGCAAGGGCACCGGGGTCACCACCCGCACCCGCACCATCAACGTGCGGATCCCGCCCGGCGTCGAGGACGGGCAGCGCATCCGGCTGCCCGGGCAGGGTGAGGCCGGGCTGCGCGGGGCCCCGTCCGGCGACCTGTACGTGACCGTGCACGTGCGGCCGGACAAGGTGTTTGGCCGCGACGGTGACGACCTCACCGTGACGGTGCCGGTCAGCTTCGCCGAGTTGGCCCTGGGCTCAACGATTTCGGTGCCGACGCTGGACGGCAAGGTCGGCGTGCGGGTGCCCAAGGGCACCTCCGACGGCCGCATCCTGCGGGTGCGCGGCCGGGGC
The DNA here is from genome assembly GCF_002086735.1 of Mycobacterium scrofulaceum. Classification (GTDB taxonomy): domain Bacteria; phylum Actinomycetota; class Actinomycetes; order Mycobacteriales; family Mycobacteriaceae; genus Mycobacterium; species Mycobacterium scrofulaceum. The sequence continues at coordinate 27,231 of NZ_MVIJ01000022.1, forward strand.
GTCCCCAAGCGCAGCGGCGGCAACGGGGACCTGCTCGTCACCGTGAAGGTCGCCGTCCCGCCGAACGTGGAGGGCGCCGCGGCCGAGGCGCTGGAGGCCTACGCCGCCGCCGAGCGCGCCAGCGGGTTCGACCCGCGAGCGGGTTGGGCAGGTAACCGCTGATGGCGAAGAACCCACGGGAGGAATCCCGGACGTTCCTGATCTCGGTGGCCGCCGAGCTGGCCGGCATGCACGCCCAGACGCTGCGCACCTACGATCGCCTCGGCCTGGTCAGTCCGCGCCGCACTTCCGGTGGGGGACGGCGTTATTCGGAGCACGACGTCAACCTCCTGCGCGAGGTGCAGCGGCTGTCCCAGGACGAGGGGGTCAACCTCGCCGGCATCAAGCGCATCATCGAGCTGACCAACCACGTCGAGGCGCTGCAGGCGCGGGTGCAGGAGCTCACCGAGGAGCTGGCGCAGGTGCGCGCCGGCCAGCGCCGCGACCTGGCGGTGGTGCCCAAGAGCACCGCCGTGGTGGTGTGGCAGCCGCGGCGGACGCGCGGCTGATCAGACCCGGATCGAGAACTGGGTGACCGCGGGCTCGCCCGGCCGCGCGGACCGGTAGCCGCCGCGGCGCAGGGCGTCGGTCGGCGCGGTCATCGGCTCGAAGCACACGATTTCTTTTTCGGGGCCTTCGCCCCTCGGGGCGAAGATCTGCGTCGCCGGATACCCCCGCTCGAAGCGCACCTCCACCCGGCGACCGCCGCCGGATACCGCGAACACCGCGCCGTCGGGCACCTGGTCGTAGGCGTCGTCGAAAGCCTTGTCCCCCAACGCTTCCTCACGCGCCGGCGCGGGTTCGGACGCCCCCGTCGGCAGCCCCCGGTCGTCGAGCAACAGGTGCCGTAGCGGGGGCGTGTGGATGACCCATTCGGCGCGCGGCACGTCGGGCAACTGCAGGTAGGGGTGGAAGCCGAAGCACAACGGGACCGCCGTGTCGCCGGTGGCGGTCACGGTGGCGCGCACCGTCAGCGTCCGATCGGCCAGGCGCACCGCCACCGTCAGCAGATGCGGGTAGGGGAAGCCGGCCAGCAGCTCGGGGTCGGCGGCGAAGTCCAGCTCGGCGGCCAACTCGCCGGCCGACTCGCCGGTCACCCGCCAGCCCGGGTAGCCCGCCAGCAGGCCGTGGATCGGCAGCCCGTTGGGGTCGGCGCGGACGCGGTTCTCGCCGGGCCTCAGCGTGGCCGTCACGCCTTCGGCGGTATAGGTGTTCGCGCTCAACCGGTTCGCCCAGGGATACAGGATCGGGATCCCCATCGTCTTGCCCGCCGTCACGTAGGCGTCCAGCCCGCGGCGCTGCCCGAGCAGCTCGGCGCCGGCGTCGCTCAGCGAGGTGCCGACCATCCCCGCCTCGGGCACGAATCGGGCGGTCACCGGCGACGCCGGGTCGTGCAGGGTGACGACGCGCATGCTTACCTCCACAGTGGGTCGTGCTGAATGCGTTCCGGCGGAGCGCCTTTGGCGATCAGGGCGGCCTTGGTGGCCCGCACCATCGCCGGCCCGCCGCAGATCAGGATCTGCCGGTCGCCCCATCCGCCGTATCTGGTCACCACGTCGGGAAGCCGGCCGGTCTGCCGCACGTGCAGGCCGCGCGGCGGCGTGCAGTCGGGGTAGTCGGCGGCCCACGCCGGGTCGGCGCCGTACTCCGAGACCGGCGAGACCGACAGCCACGGGTTGTGGGACGCCACCTGCCACAGGGTGGGCAGGTCGTAGAGCTCGCAGCGGTAGCGGGCGCCGAAGAACAGGTGCACCCGGGGGTTCACCGCGTACCGGCTGAGGTCCATGATCAGCGCCCGCAGCGGCGCCAGGCCCGTGCTGCCGGCGACCATCAGCACGTCCCCGCCGTCCCGGTCGACCCGCAGGCCGCCGTGCGGGCTGGACAGCCGCCACCGGTCGCCGGGGCGGGTCTCGTTGACGATCGCGGTGCTGACCAGCCCGCCGGGGACCACCCGGACGTGGAACTCGATGCCGCCGGGATCCGCGGGGATGGCCGGGGACAGGTAGCGCCAGCGCCGCGGGCATTGCGGGACGTGGACGTTGACGTACTGGCCGGGGTGGTAGTCCATGGGGCGGTCGAGCTGCAGCCGGATCACCGCGAGGTCCCGGGAGACCCGCGCGTGCTCGATCACCGTGCCGTCCCACCATGCGGGACCCTGGTCGGCGTCCGCGGCGCCCCGCATCACCCCGATGATCAGGTTGAGCGACTGGTCGGCTGCCGCACCGACGGCGTCCGTCCAGGCGGCGCCCAGCGACGTCCGCAACGTCGACAGCAGCGCGCGCCGCAAGGTGTCGTAATGCTCGGGCAGCACACCGTATTTGCGGTGATCCCGGCCCAGCTGGGCGAGAAAGGCCACCGGCTCCCGGGCGCGCTGGGCGACGAGCTCGCCGTACACGTAGTGCAGGGCGTGGGCGAAAGCGGCGCGCTGCGCGCCCATTTCGGGCGGGAACAGGTCGCGCACCGAGACGTCGAGGCCGAACCAGTGGGTGTAGAACCGGCGGACGAGTTCGTCGGCGGGGCCCGGCCCGTCCTGCGCGAAGGCATCGCGCAGCACCCGCAACGCGTCGGTGTCCTCGAGCCCCACGGGGCCCGATTCTAGGCTCGCCGCGCGCAGGCGCTATTTCAACGATCAATGAAATGATACCGTCGTCGTATGCCGTCACCTGCCAGTTCGCCCGCCGGGACGCGAAAGGCCGCAGGCGCCCAGAAGCGCCGCGGCCGCCGCCAGGGCGAGCCGGTGTCGAAGGACGTGGTGCTGCGCGCGGCCAAGCGGCGGTTCGCGGCCCAGGGCTACGACAAGACGACGCTGCGGCAGATCGCCGACGACGCCCACGTGGACGCGTCGATGGTGCTCTACCTGTTCGGTTCCAAGGCCGAGCTGTTCCGGGAGTCGATGCGCCTGGTCGTGGACGGCAGCGTGCTGGTCGCCGCGATGACCGGCGGCTCCCGCGCGGACATCGGCGCCCGGTTGGTGCGGGCCTACCTGCAGATCTGGGAGGAGCCGGAGACCGGCCCGACCATGGTCGCCATGCTGCACTCGGCGATGCTGAATTCCGACGCGTACGAGGCCTTCCGCGAGTTCATGCGCGGTTACGTGATGGCGGCCATCTCCGGCGTCCTGGGCCACGGGCCCGACACCGTGCTGCGGGCCAACCTGGCCGGCACCAACCTGGTCGGCACCGCGCTGTTCCGCTACGTGATGCGGGTGGGACCGCTGGCCGAGCTCGCGACCGAGGAGGTCGTGGGGCTGATCGCGCCGAGCGTGCAGCGCTACCTGACCGCGGACGCCGCCGAGCTCGGCCTGCCGGCGGCCTATCGCCCGTGACCGGGCTCAGCCCTGCTTGACGGTGTTGGCCGTCCCGGCCTCGGCGACGTTCGGCGAACCCCAGTGGTAGGTCACCACGTTGCTGGTGCCGGAGGTGCTGACCGCGTCCGCGCTGTCGACCGCGACGCGGTTGTCGTGGCCGGAGACGGTGACGCTGGTGCAGTGGCCCGTGACGGTGACCGTGTTGGTCCGGCCGCTGACCGACAGGTAGCCGCCGTGACAGCCGATGGTCTTCGTCGTGCCGGTGCCGTTGACCTGCAACGTGCCCGACTCCGGGACGGTCGCCGAGGCGCCGTCGCCGGCGAGATCGGTGCGAAATCCCGCCACGGCCAGACCCGTCAGCGCCAGCGTGCCGACCAGAATGGCCAGCCTGAAGGCGCCGGGCGCGCGATGGGCGTCGGTTCGGTCCCGGGGCTGTTCTGTCTGCGTCATCGCTACGGGGGTACCCCGTGTGCCGGATCGTCCAAAACTCGTTAGAGTTGAGCGGAACACACTCAACCTTGACGGCGTTGAACAACGCGACAAGCATTTTCCCTTACGTATGGAACGGAGGCGTCGTGGACTCTTTCAACCCGACAACCAAGACGCAAGCGGCGCTGACCTCGGCGCTCCAGGCGGCGTCGGCCGCCGGTAACCCCGAGATCCGGCCCGCGCACCTGCTGATGGCGCTGCTCACGCAGGCCGACGGGATCGCGGGACCGCTGCTGGAGGCTGTCGGCGTCGCGCCCGCGACCATTCGCACCGAGGCCGAGCGCCTCGTCGAGCGGCTGCCGCAGACCAGCGGCGCCAGCTCGCAGCCGCAGCTGTCGCGCGAGTCGCTGGCCGCCATCACCACCGCCCAGCAGCTGGCCACCGAGATGGACGACGAGTACGTCTCCACCGAACACGTGATGGTCGGCCTGGCCACCGGCGACTCCGACGTCGCCAAGCTGCTGACCGGCCACGGCGCCTCGCCGCAGGCCCTGCGCGAGGCGTTCGTCAAGGTGCGCGGCAGCGCGCGGGTCACCAGCGCCGAGCCGGAGGCCACCTACCAGGCGCTGGAGAAGTACTCCACCGACCTGACCGCCCGCGCCCGCGAGGGCAAGCTGGACCCGGTCATCGGGCGCGACAACGAGATCCGCCGCGTCGTGCAGGTGCTGAGCCGCCGCACCAAGAACAACCCGGTGCTGATCGGCGAGCCCGGCGTCGGCAAGACCGCGATCGTGGAGGGCCTGGCCCAGCGCATCGTGGCCGGCGACGTCCCCGAGAGCCTGCGCGACAAGACCGTCATCAGCCTGGACCTGGGCTCGATGGTGGCCGGCGCCAAGTACCGCGGCGAGTTCGAGGAGCGGCTCAAGGCCGTCCTCGACGACATCAAGAACTCCGCCGGCCAGATCATCACGTTCATCGACGAGCTGCACACCATCGTCGGCGCCGGCGCGACCGGCGAGGGCGCGATGGACGCCGGCAACATGATCAAGCCGATGCTGGCCCGCGGCGAGCTGCGCCTGGTCGGCGCCACCACGCTCGACGAGTACCGCAAGTACATCGAGAAGGACGCCGCGCTGGAGCGCCGCTTCCAGCAGGTGCTGGTCGGCGAGCCGTCGGTGGAGGACACCGTCGGCATCCTGCGCGGCCTGAAGGACCGCTACGAGGTGCACCACGGGGTGCGCATCACCGACTCGGCCCTGGTCGCGGCGGCGACGCTGTCCGACCGCTACATCACCGCCCGCTTCCTGCCGGACAAGGCCATCGACCTGGTCGACGAGGCCGCGTCGCGCCTGAAGATGGAGATCGACTCCCGGCCCGTCGAGATCGACGAGGTCGAGCGCCTGGTGCGCCGCCTCGAGATCGAGGAGATGGCGCTGGCCAAGGAGGAGGACGAGGCGTCCAAGGAGCGGCTGGAGAAGCTGCGCTCCGAGCTGGCCGACCAGAAAGAAAAGTTGGCGGAGCTGACGACGAGATGGCAGAACGAGAAGAGCGCGATCGACGTCGTGCGCGAGCTCAAGGAGCAGCTGGAGACGCTGCGCGGGGAGTCCGAGCGCGCCGAGCGCGACGGCGACCTGGCCAAGGCCGCCGAGCTGCGCTACGGCCGCATCCCCGAGGTGGAGAAGAAGCTCGACGCGGCCCTGCCGCACGCCGAGGCCCGCGAGAACGTGATGCTCAAGGAAGAGGTCGGGCCCGACGACATCGCCGAGGTGGTGTCGGCGTGGACCGGCATCCCGGCCGGGCGGATGCTCGAGGGCGAGACCGCGAAGCTGCTCCGCATGGAGGACGAGCTGGGCAAGCGCGTCATCGGCCAGAAGCGGGCGGTGACCGCGGTGTCCGACGCCGTGCGCCGCAGCCGGGCCGGCGTCGCCGACCCCAACCGGCCCACCGGGTCGTTCATGTTCCTCGGGCCGACCGGCGTCGGTAAGACCGAGCTGGCCAAGGCGCTGGCGGAGTTCCTGTTCGACGACGAACGCGCGATGGTCCGCATCGACATGAGCGAGTACGGCGAGAAGCACTCCGTCGCCCGCCTCGTCGGCGCGCCGCCCGGCTACATCGGTTACGACCAGGGCGGCCAGCTGACCGAGGCGGTGCGGCGGCGGCCGTACACGGTGATCCTGTTCGACGAGATCGAAAAGGCCCACCCGGACGTGTTCGACGTGCTGCTGCAGGTGCTCGACGAGGGCCGCTTGACGGATGGCCAGGGCCGCACGGTCGACTTCCGCAACACCATCCTGATCCTGACGTCCAACCTCGGGTCGGGCGGCAGCGAGGAGCAGGTGATGGCCGCGGTGCGCTCGGCGTTCAAGCCGGAGTTCATCAACCGGCTCGACGACGTGATCATCTTCCATGGCCTCGAGCCCGGCGAGCTGGTGTCGATCGTCGACATCCAGCTGGCGCAGCTGCAGAAGCGGCTGGCCCAGCGCCGCCTGACGCTGGAGGTGTCGCTGCCGGCCAAGCAGTGGCTGGCGCAGCGCGGGTTCGACCCGGTCTACGGCGCCCGGCCGCTGCGGCGGCTGGTGCAGCAGGCCATCGGCGACCAGCTGGCCAAGCTGCTGCTGGCCGGAGACGTGCACGACGGCGACACCGTGCCGGTGAACGTCAGCCCCGACGGCGACTCGCTGATCCTGGGCTGAGTTCCCGGGCGGGTGTGAACCCTGGGCGTTGAGCGTGCGCGCAAGGCGGGAAAATCGCCGAGATCCCGCCGCCAGCGCACGCTCGACGCCGTCAGCGCACACCCGATTCCCCGCCCGCACCGCGCGGTGCGGATGGTGCATCCTGTGACGGGGTTGTGACCTGGCCGGTTTCTGTATTCCGGCGCAATTACGGATACCCTGTGTGGGATGGTCCCCCTTTGGTTCACGCTCTCCGCGCTGTGCTTCGTCGGCGCGGGGGTGTTGTTGTACGTCGACCTGGACCGGCGCCGCGGGCGCAGCAGGCGCCGCAGGTCGTGGGCGCGGTCGCACGGGTTCGACTACGAGCGTGAATCGGCCGACATCCTCAAGCGCTGGAAGCGCGGCGTGATCTCGACGGTGGGCAACATCGCCGCCGAGAACGTCGTGCTGGGCCAGATCCGCGGCGAGGCGGTGTACATCTTCGACCTCGAGGAGGTCGCCACCGTGATCGCGCTGCACCGCAAGGTGGGCACGAACGTGGTGGTGGACCTGCGGCTCAAAGGCCTCAAAGAGCCACGGGAAAGCGACATTTGGCTGCTGGGCGCGATCGGCCCGCGGATGGTGTACTCCACCAACCTGGACGCGGCGCGCCGGGCCTGCGACCGCCGCATGGTCACCTTCGCCCACACCGCGCCGGACTCCGCCGAGATCATGTGGAACGAGCAGAACTGGACGCTGGTCGCCCTGCCGATCACCAGCACCCGCACCCAGTGGGACGAGGGACTGCGCACCGTGCGGCAGTTCAACGACCTGCTGCGGGTGCTGCCGCCGCTGCCGGAGGAGACCCAGCAGGAGGCCGGCGCGCCCGCGGGCCTGCGCAGCGCGTCGCCGAGCCGCCCGCTGGCGCCCGCCGGTCGCGGCGAGCTGCCGCCGCGGCGCGCACAGCAGGACGTCGCGGGGCTGCTGGGTGACCCGGCCGCCCGCCGGCCGGCCGAGCCGCTCCGCCGGGAGCAGCGCGGTCCGGACGCCGCCCGCCGCCCGCCGCCGCCACCGGCCGGTCGCAACGGCCATCAGGCCACCAACTATCAGCACTGACGGCGCCCCGGGCGCCGGGTGGGCGGCTCGGCCGCCGTCATTAGGATGTCGCTCATGCCTCGTCCCGTCGCCCTGATCACCGGGCCCACGTCCGGAATCGGCGCCGGATACGCGCGACGCTATGCAAACGACGGCTACGACCTGGTTCTGGTCGCCCGCGACGTGGACCGGTTGGCGCGCCTGCGCGGTGAACTGCAGGACCGGGCCGGGAGCGTCGAGGTGCTGCCCGCCGACCTGGCCGACGCCGCCGGTCGCGACAAGGTCTGCGAACGACTGGCGCAGGGCGTGCGCGTCCTGGTGAACAACGCCGGCTTCGGCACCTCCGGCGACTTCTGGGCGACCGATCCCGCGCTGCTGCAGTCGCAGCTCGACGTCAACGTCACCGCGGTCATGCACCTCACCCGGGCGGCCCTGCCCGCCATGCTCGACGCCGGGGCGGGCACCGTCATCAACATCGCGAGCATCGCCGGGCTGGTGCCCGGACGCGGTTCGACCTACTCGGCGTCCAAGGCGTGGGTGATCTCGTTCAGCGAGGGCCTGTCCGTCGGCCTGCAGGGCACCGGGGTGGGCGTGCACGCCGTGTGCCCGGGCTACGTGCGCACCGAGTTCCACGCGCGGGCCGGTATCGACATGGCCAAGTCGCCGTCGTTCCTGTGGCTCGAGGTGGACGACGTGGTGAACCAGAGCCTGGCCGATATCGCCCGCGGCAGGGTGATCAGCATCCCCGGCCTGCAGTACAAGGCGATCATCGCCGCCGAGCGGATGATCCCGCGGAACCTGATGCGGGCCGTGACCAAGCGCATCGGCGGTGGCCGTGGCCGGACCTGACCTGGCGTCCCTGCGCGACGAGCTGGCCGAGCTGGTGCGCCGGCTCTCGGTGGTGCACGGCCGGGTGACCCTGTCGTCGGGCAAGGAGGCCGACTACTACGTCGACCTGCGCCGGGCGACCCTGCACCACCGGGCGTCGGCCCTGATCGGCACGCTGATGCGCGACCTCACCAGCGACTGGGACTACGCGGTGGTCGGCGGGCTGACCCTGGGGGCCGACCCGGTGGCGACGGCCGTCATGCATGCGCCGGGGCGGCCCATCGACGCGTTCGTGGTGCGCAAGTCGGCGAAAACCCATGGGCTGCAACGCCTCATCGAAGGCTCCGAGGTTTCCGGCAAACGGGTGCTCGTCGTCGAGGACACCAGCACCACGGGAGCGTCGGCGCTGACGGCGGTGCGCGCCGTCCAAGAGGCCGGCGGGCAGGTGGTCGGCGTGGCCACGGTGGTGGACCGCTCCACCGGCGCGGCCGAGGCCATCGAGGCCGAGGGTCTGCCGTACCGGAGCGTGCTGGGCCTGGCCGATCTGGGGCTGGGCTAGGTTGCGTTGCCGCACAAAGGTTTTCGCGATAGCGGCCTGCCTGCTGGCCCTGGCCACGGGCTGCTCGGGCGGTAGCCATCCCGTCCGCCCGTACGGCGCGCAGGGGGCCCGGCTCGGGGAAGCGCTCGCGCTGCTCGGCTGGAACATGGCGGTGTCGAATCTGCGCTGGGACGGCGACGTCGTGCTCGTCGATGTCGACGCCTCCGTGGCGGACCCGCACTCAGCGCACGCCAGACCCGAGGACATCCGGTTCGGGCTCTATGGCGCGCTGTCGCACCCGATGGAGTCGACCGGCCTGGGCAGTTGCGATCGCGCCACGGCCAAAGCTCCCGACGTCCGCTCCCCGCTCTCGGCGCCCGGTGACCGCCTGACCGGCACGGTTTGCCTTGGGCCGATCAAGGATCGGAGCCAGGTCCGCGGCGTGTACAGCTATTCGCCCCGCGACCGCATCCCGAACACCTCGGCGGCCTACCCGGCCGCGTTCCCGGTGGGGCTGATGCCCACCAACCCCAACGACACCGGCCTGGCGATCAGGACCACCAGCCTGTCGGCCTGGCGGGCCGACGGCGCCCCGGTGACCAAGGCGCAGCTCGGCGATCCGGCGGCGTTCACCGGGACCGGGTACATGCTGCTGGGCCTGGAGGCCGACGGGCTCGCGGCCCGGTACCGCGACGACTCGGCCAAGCGCGGCGGCCCGCTGATGCTGCTGGCGTCGCCGACCCTGCCCGGCGCCGGGCTGAACCCGGCCTGCGCGGCGTACGGGTCGTCGGTGCTGATCCTGCCCGACGCCTCGCTGGACGCGGTGCACGTCAGCGCGTCGCTGTGCACCCAGGGCGAGATCAACGAGGCGCTGCTGTACGCGACGGTGGCGGTCGACGGCACCCACGCCGGTCTGTGGACGCCGCGATGACGGGCCCGGGGCCGACGGAATGGGGCGCATCGGCCGGCGGGGTCGGCCCGTGGGCGGGCGAGCTGCCCGACGACCCGCGATATGACCCGATCCTGTTGGCCGAGGGCGACACTCGCAACGTCGTCGACGCCTACCGGTACTGGACGCGGGAGGCGATCATCGCCGACATCGACCGGCGCCGGCACCCGCTGCACGTGGCCATCGAGAACTTCGGGCACGACGCCAACATCGGCTCGGTGGTGCGCGCCGCGAACGCGTTCGCGGTGCACACCGTGCACATCGTCGGCCGGCGGCGCTGGAATCGCCGCGGCGCCATGGTGACCGACCGCTATCAGCGGCTCTGCCACCACGACAGCACCGCCGCACTGCTGGCGTTCGCGGCGGGTGCCGGGCTGACCGTGGTCGCGGTGGACAACGTGCCGGGGGCGGCCCGCCTCGAGGAGATCGCGCTGCCGCGGGAGTGCCTGCTGGTGTTCGGCCAGGAGGGTCCCGGCATCACCGACGACGTCCGGTCGGGCGCGGCGATGACGGTGTCGATCGCCCAGTTCGGCTCCACCCGCAGCATCAACGCCGGCGTGGCCGCCGGGATCGCGATGCACGCCTGGATCCGGCAGCACGCGGACCTGAGCCAGGCCTGGTAGCCCGCCGCTCCCACTGCTCCCCGTCGGGTGTGCGCTGAGGGCTTTCAGCGTGCGCCGAGGGCGAGATGTCGGCCGGTTTCCCGCCGTGGACGCACCCCCGAAGCCAGCGATGCACACCGTAAACCGTTCAGCTCCACAGCGTCACGTGCACCTTCGGGCGGAACCGGGTGACGCCCACGCCCGATCCGCGGATCATCGCCTGCGTGCAGCGCGGGGTGGTGATGAAGCGGACCAGCTCCGACACCGCCGGCTGACGGGCCGAAGGCGCCAACGTGGCCGCGCACCATTCGCCCGACCGGTCCAGCCCCGGACCGTGCAGATGGGTCAGCCGCCCGGCGGCCAGGTCCTTGGCCACCGCGAAACCGATGGTCAACGTGACCCCGCCGACCCGCTGGACCTCCTCCAGGGCGGCCGCGTCGCTCTGGAAGATTCGCTGCTGGGATTCGGGAATCGCCAAGTCGCGCAGCATCGTTGCGATCTCACCGTCCACCCCGCCCGCCGACGGGCCCAGCATCCACTGCTGCTGACGCAGCAGTGCGGGCGCCGGAACACCAAGGGCCACCGGGCTATTGGGCGCCGCGACGGCGATGATCTGGTACTTCAGGAAGGGCCGCACGAACAGCGCGTCGTCCGGGCCGATCGAACTCTCGCCGGCCGGCCCGATCGCGATGTCGACGGCGCGCGAACAGATCAGGTCGCGGAACCGGCTCGTCGGGTGCACGCTCAACTCCACCGACAGGTCGTCGGCCCGCGACGAGAAGAGCTCGATCAGCCCGGGGGCGGCGTGCTCGGCGAACGTGGTGGACGCCGCGATCCGCAGCAACCGGCGCCCATGGGCGGCCTCGGTGACCTCGATCGCGGTTTGTTGCTGCAGGCCCAGGATTTCGACCGCGCGGCTGGCCAGCCGCAGCCCGCCGGGCGTGAACGCCAACCCGGCACCGGTCCGGGTGAACAGCGGGTCGTCGAGCTCCTTGCGGAGCGCCGCCACCAGCATCGAGACGCCGGCGTCGGAAACGCCCAGCTCCGCGGCCGCGGCCCGCACCGAGCCGAGGCGAACCACCGCCGAATAGGCCCGAAGTTGAGCCGGGGTCATGAAGGCAGCCTAATTTAAAAGGGTGCGTGACGTGCTTGCCGAGCTGGTGTCGATCTGGCGCGCCGGCGACACGGCGGGGCTGGGGACGGTGGTGCGCACCTTCCGGTCCGCGCCCCGCCCGCCGGGCGCGGCGATGGTGGTGGGACCGGACGGCTCGGTCACCGGGTCGGTGTCGGGCGGCTGCGTGGAGGGGGCGGTGTACGACCTCGCCACGGAGACCGCGAAAACCGGGGCGCCGCGGCTGGAACGCTACGGGGTCAGTGACGACGACGCGTTCGCCGTCGGCCTGACGTGCGGGGGCATCATCGACGTGTTCGTCGAGCCGGTCTCGCGAGCGTCGTTCCCCGAACTCGGCGCGGTGGCCGACGACGTCGCCGGGCGCCGCGCGGTGGCGACGGCGACGGTCATCGCCCACCCCGACCCGGCATGGGTCGGCCGGCGGGTCGTCGTCCGGCCCGACGGGATGGCGGGATCACTGGGTTCGGCGCGGGCCGACGCCGCGGTCGCCGACGACGCGCGCGGCCTGCTCGCCCTGGGCCGCAGCGAGGTCCTCAAGTACGGGCCCGACGGGCAGCGCCTCGGCGACGGCATGGAGGTCTTCGTGTCCAGCTACGCGCCGCCGCCGCGGATGCTGGTGTTCGGGGCGATCGACTTCGCCGCCGCGCTGGCGCGGCAGGGTTCGTTTCTGGGCTACCGGGTCACCGTGTGCGACGCCCGGCCGGTCTTCGCCACGCGGGCGCGCTTCCCGACGGCCGACGACGTCGTCGTCGACTGGCCGCACCGCTACCTGGCCGCCCAGGCCGAGGCGGGCGCCGTCGACCGCCACACGGTGATCTGCGTGCTGACCCACGATCCGAAGTTCGACGTGCCGTTGCTCGAGGTGGCGCTGCGCCTGCCCGAGGTCGGTTATGTCGGGGCGATGGGCTCGCGGCGCACCCATGACGACCGGGTGACCCGGCTCAGAGCCGCCGGGCTGACCGACGCGGAGCTGAGCCGGCTGTCCAGCCCGATCGGGTTGGACCTCGGCGCGCGCACGCCAGAGGAGACGGCGGTCTCGATCGCCGCCGACATCATCGCCAGGCGCTGGGGCGGCGGCGGCCGCCCGCTGGCCCAGGTCGTGGGGCGGATCCACCACGACCCGCAGGTCGAAGGCGGCTTCGCGGCGAGTTCAGGGATTACTTAACTCGCTATTGACGCCCCTGTCAGGGCGGCTGACACTGTGGCGCATGCAAGTACCCGGGCCTTTCGAATACGAACGCGCGACCAGCGTCGACCACGCCATCGGACTGCTGGATCGGTTGGGGGAGGGGGCGCGGATCGTCGCCGGTGGACACAGCCTGCTGCCGATGATGAAGTTGCGCATCGCCAACCCGGAATACCTCGTCGACATCAACGATCTCGCGCTCGAGCTCGGGTACGTGATCACCGATCCGACGCTGGTGCGCATCGGCGCGATGACGCGGCATCGCGAGATCCTCGAGTCCGACACCCTGGCCGCCGTCTGCCCGATCTTCCGGGACGCCGAGCGCGTGATCGCCGACCCGGTCGTCCGCAATCGCGGCACGCTCGGGGGTTCGCTCTGCCAGGCCGATCCGGCCGAGGACCTGTCGACGGTGTGCACGGTGCTCGACGCGGTGTGCCTGGCGCGGGGCCCGTCCGGCGAACGCGAGATCGCCATCGACGACTTCCTGGCCGGGCCGTACGAAACCACGCTGGCGCCCAACGAGATGCTCATCGAGGTCCGTATCCCGTTGCGGCACAACAGCTCCAGCGCGTACGCCAAGGTGGAGCGTCGAGTGGGCGACTGGGCGGTGACCGCCGCCGGGGCCAGCATCACCCTGGACGGTGACCAGATCGCCGCCGCCCGCGTCGACCTGACGGCGGTCAACCCCGACCGGGACGCGCTGGCCGAGCTGTCGGCGGCGCTGGTCGGGCGGCCGGCCACCGAGGAAACGCTCGCCGAGGCGGGCCGGCGCGCCGCGCAGGCCTGCGACCCCGTCACCGACGTCCGAGGCAGCGCCGAATACAAGCGGCACCTGGCCTCCGAACTGACCATCCGCACGTTGCGCACCGCCGCCGAACGTGTGCGGGCAGAAGGGAACTGACCATGCAGGTGAACATGACCGTCAACGGCGAGCAGGTGAGCGCCGACGTCGAACCCCGGATGCTGCTGGTGCACTTCCTGCGGGATCAGCTGCGGCTCACCGGGACCCACTGGGGCTGCGACACCAGCAACTGCGGGACGTGCGTGGTCGACGTCGACGGCGTGCCGGTCAAGTCGTGCACCATGCTTGCCGTGATGGCGTCGGGCCACAGCGTCCGCACGGTGGAGGGGCTGGCGACCAACGGCCAGCTGGACCCGGTGCAGGAAGGGTTCATGCGCTGCCACGGGCTGCAGTGCGGCTTCTGCACGCCGGGGATGATGATCACCGCCCGCGCCCTGCTGGACCGCGACCCCGACCCGGACGAGCAGACCATCCGCGAGGCGATCTCCGGGCAGATCTGCCGCTGCACCGGATACACCACGATCGTGCGCTCCATCCAGTGGGCTTCGGCGGAGGCACTCCGCAAAGTCGACGTGAAGGCCGAGTCATGACCACGATCGAATCCCGCCCGCCAGTCCCCGAGGGGCCAGAAGACCTAGTCGACAACGACCAAAAGCCCTGCGGCCACGGCCGGATGCTGCGCAAGGAGGACCCGCGCTTCATCCGCGGCCGCGGCACCTACGTCGACGACGTCGCCCTGCCGGGCATGCTGCACCTGGCCGTCCTGCGCTCGCCGTACGCGCACGCCCGCATCGCGGGCATCGACGTGACCGCGGCGCTGGCGCACCCGAAGGTCAAGGCGGTGGTGACCGGGGCGGACCTGGCCGAGAAGGGCCTGGCCTGGATGCCGACGCTGTCCAACGACGTGCAGGCGGTGCTGGCCACCGACAAGGTCCGGTTCCAGGGTCAGGAGGTGGCGTTCGTCGTCGCCGAGGACCGGTATTCGGCGCGCGACGCGCTGGAGCTGATCGACGTGGACTACGACCCCCTGGACCCCGTCGTCGACGTCCGCCGGGCGCTCGATCCGTCGGCGCCCGTCATCCGGACGGATCTCGAAAACAAGAAAGACAACCACATCTTCGACTGGGAGACCGGCGACGCCGCCGCCACCGAGGCGGTCTTCGCGCGCGCCGACGTCGTCGTCGAGCAGGAGATGGTCTACCCGCGGGTGCATCCCGCGCCGATGGAAACCTGTGGCGCCATCGCGGATTTGGACCCGGTGACCGGCAAGCTGACGCTGTGGACCACGTCGCAGGCGCCGCATGCGCACCGCACCCTGTACGCGTTGGTCGCGGGGCTGCCCGAACACAAGATCCGGGTGATCTCGCCCGACATCGGCGGCGGCTTCGGCAACAAGGTGCCGATCTATCCCGGCTACGTCTGCGCCATCGTCGGCTCGCTGCTGCTGGGCAAGCCGGTGAAATGGATGGAGGACCGCAGCGAGAACCTCACCTCGACCAGCTTCGCGCGCGACTACATCATGGTCGGCGAGATCGCCGCCACCAAGGACGGCAAGATCCTGGCGCTGCGGTCCAACGTGCTGGCCGACCACGGCGCGTTCAACGGCCAGGCGGCGCCGACGAAGTACCCGGCCGGGTTCTACGGCGTGTTCACCGGCAGCTACGAATTGGAGGCCGCGTACTGCCACATGACCGCGGTGTACACCAACAAGGCGCCCGGCGGGGTGGCCTACGCGTGCTCGTTCCGGATCACCGAGGCGGTGTACTTCGTCGAACGGCTGGTGGACTGCCTGGCCTTCGAGCTCAAGATGGACCCGGCCGAACTGCGGCTGCGAAACCTGCTGCAGCCCAGCCAGTTTCCGTACACCACCAAGACCGGCTGGACGTACGACTCGGGCGACTACGAGACCACCATGCGCAAGGCCATGGACATGATCGGCTACGACGCGCTGCGCGCCGAGCAGGCTGAGAAGCGCAAGCGCGGCGAGCTGATGGGCATCGGCATGTCGTTCTTCACCGAGGCCGTCGGCGCCGGGCCGCGCAAGGACATGGACATCCTCGGGCTGGGCATGGCCGACGGGTGTGAGCTGCGCGTGCACCCGACCGGGAAAGCCGTTGTGCGGCTGTCGGTTCAGAGCCAGGGCCAGGGGCATGAGACGACGTTCGCGCAGATCGTCGCCGAGGAGCTGGGCATCCCGCCCGACGACATCGACGTGGTGCACGGCGACACCGACCAGACGCCGTTCGGCCTGGGCACCTACGGCAGCCGGTCCACCCCGGTGTCCGGGGCGGCCGCGGCGCTGGTCGCGCGCAAGGTGCGCGACAAGGCGAAGATCATCGCCTCGGGGATGCTGGAGGTCTCGGTGGCCGACCTGGAGTGGCAGAAGGGCTCGTTCCATGTCAAGGGCGACCCGTCGGCGTCGGTGACGATCGCCGACATCGCCATGCGCGCGCACGGCGCGGGCGACCTGCCCGAGGGCATCGAGGGCGGGCTGGACGCCGAGGTCTGCTACAACCCGTCCAATCTCACCTACCCCTACGGGGCGTATTTCTGTGTGGTGGACGTGGATCCGGGCACCGCGGTGGTCAAGGTGCGGCGCTTCCTGGCGGTCGACGACTGCGGCACCCGCATCAACCCGATGATCATCGAGGGCCAGGTGCACGGCGGCATCGTCGACGGCATCGGCATGGCGCTGATGGAGATGATCGCGTTCGACGACGACGGCAACTGCCTGGGCGGGTCGCTGATGGACTACCTGATCCCGACCGCGGTCGAGGTGCCGCACCTGGAGACCGGGTACACGGTGACACCCTCGCCGCACCACCCCATCGGGGCCAAGGGGATCGGCGAGTCGGCGACCGTCGGGTCACCGCCCGCGGTGGTGAACGCGGTGGTGGATGCGTTGGCGCCGTTCGGCGTTCGCCACGCCGACATGCCGCTCACCCCGTCGCGGGTGTGGGAGGCCATGCAGGGCAGAGCGAGGCCACCGATTTGAGCATCAGCGAGCGGGCCCGGCAACTGATCGCGGCGCGCACCCCGTTCGTGCGGGCGACCGTGGTGCGCGCCCAGCCGCCCGCCTCGGCATACCCGGGCGACGAGGCGATCCTGTTGGCGGACGGCACCATCGAGGGCTTCGTCGGCGGCCAGTGCGCGCAGAACTCCGTCCGCAAGGCGGCGCTGGGTGCGCTGCAGGCGGGCGAAGCCGTGCTGCTGCGGGTGCTGCCCGACGGCGACGTCCACTTCCCCGAGGCGCCCGGCGCCTGCGTCGTCGTCAACCCGTGCCTGTCGGGCGGGTCGCTGGAGATCTTCCTGACGCCGCAGCTGCCGCCGCCGATGATCCGGATCTACGGCGCGACGCCTATCGCCGACGCCCTGGCCCAAGTCTGCGCCGTGCTCGGCTATGACGTCCGCAAGGACGCCGATCCTGCCGAGGCCACCGCGTTGCCGACCGCGATAGTGATCGCCAGCCACGGCGGCCCGGAGGCCGAAACCATCCGCGCCGCACTGGATCACGGCGTCGGGTACATCGGCCTGGTCGCCAGCAGGGTGCGCGGCGCCGCCATCCTGGACACGCTCGAGCTCTGCGACGAAGAGCGCGCCCGCATCCACACCCCGGTCGGACTGGACATCGGCGCGAAGACCCCCGCGGAGATCGCGGTGTCCATCGCCGCGGAACTGGTGGCCGGGGTGCGCGGCGGGCTGGGTCGCGCCGCCGTTTCGGGGAGCCCGCCCGAAGAGGCCGTCGACCCGGTCTGCGGCATGACCGTGCCGATCGGTCCGGCCGCCGAGCACCTGCGGCTGGCCGGCGCCGATTACTGGTTCTGCGGCCCGGGCTGCCGCGCGGCGTTCGCGGGGAAAGCCGGCGCATGACGCCGGCGATGTTCAGCGACGTCGACGACGTGATCGCCCGGTTCGACGCGCGGGACTACCTGCTCGACGCCGGTACGGCGTCCGCGATCTATCTGGCGGTCACGCTGGGCCGGCCGCTGCTGCTGGAGGGCGAGCCGGGCGTCGGCAAGACCACCGCGGCGAAAACCCTTGCCGCGGTGCTGGATACACCGCTGGTTCGGCTGCAGTGTTACGAGGGGCTGACCGCCGGCGAGGCGCTCTACGACTGGAATTACCAACGGCAGCTGCTGTCCATCCGGCTGGCCGAGGCGGGCGGCCGAAGCATCGGCGAAGCCGACCTCTACACCGAGGCCTACCTGGTCGACCGGCCCATCCTGCGCTGCGTGCGGCACCGCGGCCCGACCCCGCCCGTGCTGCTGATCGACGAGATCGACCGGGCCGA
The DNA here is from genome assembly GCF_002086735.1 of Mycobacterium scrofulaceum. Taxonomy (GTDB): domain Bacteria; phylum Actinomycetota; class Actinomycetes; order Mycobacteriales; family Mycobacteriaceae; genus Mycobacterium; species Mycobacterium scrofulaceum. The sequence goes on from NZ_MVIJ01000022.1 coordinate 45,080, forward strand.
CGACGAATTCGAGGCTTTGCTGCTGGAGTTCCTCGGCGAGGCCGCGGTCACCGTGCCCGAACTGGGCACCTTCGTCGCGCAGCGCCCGCCGATCGCGGTGCTCACCTCCAACCGCAGCCGCGACCTGCACGACGCGCTGCGCCGCCGCTGCCTGTACCACTGGATCGACTATCCGGAGGCGTCGCGGGCGGCGGCGATCGTGCGCCGCACGGTCCCGGGCGCCGCGGCGCCGCTGATCGAGCACGTCACCCAGTTCGTCGGCAGGGCACGCGATCTGGACCTGGACAAGCCGCCGGGCGTGGCCGAGACGATCGACTGGGTCGCCGCGCTGGTGTCGCTGGGCGTCGCCGACCTGGTCGATCCCGCGGCGCTGGTCAGCCTGGGGGCGCTGGCCAAGACCCCCGACGACCGTACGCTGATCCGCGACGCGTTTATGGAATACAGCCGCTCCTGAGAGGACCCCGGATGAAGATCGCCAACCAGTTCACCGTCAGCGCGCCGATCGATCGGGCCTGGGACGTGCTGTGCGACCTGGAACAGGTGATCCCGCTGATGCCGGGCGCGCAGCTCACCGGCCACGAAGGCGAGGACTACTCCGGCAAGGTCAAGGTCAAGGTGGGGCCGGTCACCAGCGAATTCAACGGCAAGGTCCGTTTCGTCGAGCAGGACCGCGGCGCGTACCGCGCGGTGATCGACGCCAAGGGCAAGGAGACCCGCGGCACCGGCAACGCCGCCGCGACGGTCACCGCCCAGCTGCAGCCGGACGGTGACAAGACCAGCGTCACCGTCGACACCGACCTGAAGATCGTCGGCAAGCTCGCCCAGTTCGGCAGCGGCATGCTGCAGCAGGTGTCGGAAAAGCTGCTGGGCCAGTTCGTGGAGTCGCTGGAAGCCAAGCTCGCCGGCGAGACCGCGACGCCGGCCACCCCGGAGGGCCCACCGCAGGTCGGCCGCGTCCCGGAGCCGCGCCACGCCGCCCCCGCCGCGGAGCCCGAGCCCATCGACCTGCTCGAACTCGCCGGGGGAGCCCAGCTCAAGAGGTACGCCCCGCTGCTGCTGGCGCTGCTCGCCGGGATGGTGCTGGGCTGGGTGCTCGGCCGGAGGCGTTAGCGCCACCGTGGGGACTCCCGCGCTGTTGCGGGGCGTCGACCTGGCGGCGCTCGCGGCGGCGCTGGTCGCGCGGCTGCGCGGCGCCGGCGTCCACGTGTCCGCCAGCGGCCCCGCCGGCTTCGTGCGGGCGCTGCGCACGCTGGCGCCGCACGACACGGCCGCGCTGTATTGGGCGGCCAGGCTGACGCTGGTCAACCGGATGGAGGATCTCGGCGCGTTCGACGCGGTCTTCGCGACGGTCTTCGGCGCGGCCGAACCCGACCGCGCGAACCGCCCGGAGACACCCCTGTCGCTGCCGGGCCCCAAGGCGCCCGCGGCGGCCGGCACGCTGCGCCGGCCCGGAGGGCCGGCGAACGCCGCCCACGGCCTGCCCTGGGCGACCCGGGCGCTGGCGGTCGCGGATGACACGGAAGGCCCGAGCCTGCTGCTGCCCGACGCGCTGCCCAGCCGGATCGCCGCGCTGGCCGACCAGCCGTTCGACCGCTTCGACGCGCAGGACCTCCGCCTGCTCGGCACCTGGCTGGAAGCGACCGTCGCGCGTTGGCCGCGACGGCGCAGCCTGCGCTTCGAGCCCAGTCCCGCCGGCAAGCGAATCGATTTGCGCGCCACCATGGCCGCGTCGCGCAGGACGGGCTGGGAAACGGTCCTGCTGGCCCGCACCCGGCCCCGGCGCCGGCCCCGGCGGATCGTCCTGGTCTGCGACGTGAGCCGCTCGATGCAGCCCTACGCCGCGGTGTACCTGCACTTGATGAGGGCGGTGGCGCGCCAGCCGGGCACCCACCCCGAGGTCTTCGCGTTCTCGACGTCGCTGACCCGGCTCACCGCGGTGCTCGCGCACCGGTCGGCCGAGGTGGCGTTGGAGCGGGCCAACGCCAAGGTCACCGACCGGTACGGCGGCACGTTCATCGGCCGCGGCGTGGCCACGCTGCTGTCCCCGCCACACGGCAACGCCCTGCGCGGCGCGCTGGTGATCATCGCGTCGGACGGCTGGGACGGCGACCCGCCGGACGTGCTCGCGCACGCGATGGAGCGGCTGCGGCGGCGCGCCGAATTGATCGTCTGGCTCAATCCCCGTGCGGCGCAGGAGGGATTCCGGCCGGTGGCCGGGCCGATGGCCGCGGCCCTGCCGTACTGCGACCTGTTTCTCCCGGCGCACTCGCTGACCGGCCTGCGTCAATTGCTGCTCGCGTTGTGTCTTTGAGGGCGACACCCGACCGGCCGAGCCGCCGGGCCCCGGCCACCAGCGCGGCGGCGACCGAGGCCGCCGCCGGGTAGTCCAGGCCGTCGGGCGGATGGATGTTGGAGATGCAGTTGCGATCGGCGTCGGTGAGTCCCGGCCTCGGCCGATGGGTCAGGTAGATGCCCAGGCTGTCGGCGACCGACAGGCCGGGGCGCTCCCCGATGAGCACGAGAACCGTTGCGGCGCCGAGGGCCTGACCGATGTGGTCCCCGAGCGCCACCCGGGCCTGGGTCGCGATGACCGGCGGCGCGATCCGGTAACGGCCGTCGAATTCGCCGACCAGCGCCTCGACCATGCCCGCGGCGTGGTCGGTCAGGGCGCGCGGGGAGAGCCCGTCGGCGAGCACAAACCCGATGTCCGCGTTGACCTTCGGCAGGCCCGACAGGTCGGCCGGGGTGCGACCGAGGTCCGGCCGGCGCAGGTACTCGCCGCGCGAGGCCGCCCGGCTGCGGACCCGCAGCGGCTCGTCGATGCCTTTGACGTTCAAGTCGCATAGCCGCTTCACGAGGCCGTCGACGTCCAGCGGGTCGTGCACGGCGTCGCGCGCCGCGGCGTGCGCGGCCTGAAACTCCAGGACCCGCCGGGTCGGCAGCGAGTCCCCGGCCCGTCCGAGCCCGATGCGCGCCTGCGTGGTCGCCCGCAGCGGCGCCCAGACGTCCGGTGGTTGCGGGTCGGTCATCGGCCGGCCGCCAACGCGCGCAGCGGCGAGGTCGCGAGGTCCACGGGAAGGACGCGGCCGTCGGCGTCGACCATGCCCAGGCCGGCCAGCCAGGCCTCGAATTCGGGTGCGGGACGCAGCCCCAACGCCTTTCGCACGTACAGCGCGTCGTGAAACGACAGGCTCTGGTAGCCGAGCATGATGTCGTCGGCGCCGGGAACCGTGATGACGAACGCGGTGCCCGCCGCGCCCAGCAGGGTCAGCAGCGTGTCCATGTCGTCCTGGTCGGCCTCGGCGTGGTTGGTGTAGCAGACGTCCACGCCCATCGGCAGGCCGAGCAGCTTCCCGCAGAAGTTGTCTTCGAGCCCGGCGCGGATGATCTGCTTGCCGTCGTAGAGGTATTCCGGCCCGATGAATCCGACCACGGTGTCGACCAGCAGCGGCCGCAGCGCCCGCGCCACCCCGTACGCGCGCGCCTCCAGCGTCTGCTGGTCGACCGGCATGTTCCCCACGCCGAGGTGGGCGCCGGCCGACAGCGCCGCGCCCTGCCCGGTCTCCAGGTACATCACGTCGGCGCCGACGGTCCCGCGGTTCAGCGACCGGGCGGCCTCGTCGGCCTCGGTCAGCATCGCGATCGAGGTGCCGAACGCGGCGTTGGCGCCCTCGGTGCCGGCGATCGACTGGAACACCAGGTCGACGGGCGCGCCGCGGTCGATCAGTTCCATCGTGGTGGTGACGTGGCACAGCACACACGACTGGACGGGGATCGCGAACCGCTCGCGGATGTCGTCGAGCAGGTGCAGCAGGTCCGCCGCCGCCTGCGGCGAGTCGGTCGCCGGGTTGACGCCGATCACCGCGTCGCCGCAGCCCATCAGCAGGCCGTCCAGCAGCGCCGCGGCGATCCCGCGCGGGTCGTCGGTCGGGTGGTTGGGCTGCAGCCGGGTCGCGAGCGTGCCGGGCAGACCGATCGTGGTGCGGAAGGCCGCGACGTTCCTCGCCGCGGCGGCCACCAGGATCAGGTCCTGGTTGCGCATGATCTTCGACACCGCGGCAACCATTTCCGGCGTGAGCCCGGGCGAGACCGCGGCGAAGCGTGCCGCGCCGTCGTCGCGGCACGCCGCGTCCAGCAGCCAGTCGCGGAAACCGCCCACGGTCAGGCCCGCGACGGGGCCGAACGCCTCGCGATCGTGGCCGTCGATGATGTGCCGGGTGACCTCGTCGGTCTCGTACGGCACGACCACGTCGTCGAGGAACGTCGCCAGGGGGATGTCGGCCAGCGCCCACGCGGCCGCGGCCCGCTGTGCGTCGGAGTCGGCGGCGCAGCCCGCGAGCTGGTCGCCGGAGCGCAACGGCGTCGCCTTGGCCAGCACGTCGACCAGCCCCTCGAAGCTGTAGGTGGTCCCCGAAATGGTTTGCCGGTAGCGCATATTTCAGTATGAGGCAGGATCGGCACCATGGATCAGCTATGGGCCAACCGGGCGGCCAGCTCCGAAGCCGCTGTCGCGCAACGACACCTGAAACGGGTGTGGGGGCTGCCCGGTACGCAGCTGGGCGTGGTGGCCTGGCCCCCGACGCGGCGCGACGCGATGTTCGGCACCTGGCACTACTGGTGGCAGGCGCACCTGCTGGATTGCCTGGTCGACGCGCAGCTGCGTGACCCACAGCCGCAGCGTCACACCAGGATCAACCGGCAGGTCCGCTCGCACCGGCTGCGCAACAACTTTCGCTGGACCAACAGCTACTACGACGACATGGCCTGGCTGGCGCTGGCCCTGGAACGCGCCGCCCGGATCGCCGGCGTCGAGCGCCATCGCGCGCTGCCCAAGCTGGCCCACGAGTTCCTCGAGGCGTGGGTGCCCGAGGATGGCGGCGGCATCCCGTGGCGCAAGCAGGACCAGTTCTTCAACGCCCCGGCCAACGGCCCGGCGGGCATCTTCCTGGCCCGCTACGGCGAGAAGATGCGGCGCGCCCAGCAGATGGCCGACTGGATCGACGAGACCCTGATCGACCCGGAGACCCACCTGGTGTTCGACGGCCTCAAGGCCGGTTCCCTGGTCCGCGCCCAGTACACCTATTGCCAGGGTGTGCTGCTCGGCCTGGAAACCGAGCTCGCGGCCCGCACCCACGACGATCGGCACGCCCCGCGGGTGCACCGGCTGGTCACGGCCGTCGCCGAGCACATGGCGCCCACGGGGGTGCTGGCCGGTGCCGGCGGCGGGGACGGCGGCCTGTTCGCCGGGGTCACCGCGCGCTACCTCGCCCTGGTCGCCACCACGCTGCCGGGGGACGGGGCCGAGGACGCCGCCGCGCGCGACACCGCCCGGCGGATCGTGCTGGCCAGCGCCAAATCGGCGTGGGACTACCGGCAGACGGTGGACGGGCTGCCACTGTTCGGCCCGTTCTGGGACCGCGACGCGCAGCTACCCGCCCGGGCCGCCGGGGAGGCGCAGTTCGTCGACGGCGCGGTGAACAGCTCCGAGGTCGCCGAACGGGACCTGTCGGTGCAGCTGTCGGGGTGGATGCTGATGGAGGCCGCATGTAACGTCACCGCGGTGACCGCAGGGAGCGCGACATGATGGACGGCAGCTGGATTCCCGACGAGGCCACGCTGGCCCGGGCAAACCTGACCCGCTTCATGGGGTGGCTCGCCGAGACCGGGCGCGGCGACTACGGCGACTACCACGCGCTGCAGCGCAAGTCCGTCGCGGACATCGAGTGGTTCTGGGACGCAGTCTGGGACTACTTCGACATCCGGGCCGCCAGCCCGCCGCGCGCGGTGCTGGGCAACCGCGCCATGCCCGGCGCCGAGTGGTTCCCCGGCGCCACGCTCAACTACGCCACCGAGATCTTCCGGCACGCCACCGACGAGCGGCCGGCCATGATCGTCGCCGGGGAGGACGGCGCGTGCGAGTGGTCGTGGGCGCGGTTGCGGCGCGAGACCGGCGCGTTCGCGGCGTACCTGCGCGGGCTCGGGGTGCAGCCGGGCGACGCCGTCGTCGGCTACCTGCCCAACGTCGCCGAGGCCGCCGTCGCCGCCCTGGCCGCCGCCAGCGTGGGCGCGATCTGGGCGGTGTGCAACCAGGACGTGGCCGTCGACGGCGTGATCGCGCGCCTGGGCCAGCTGGCGCCGGTGGTCCTGGTGGCCACCGACGGATCGGTGTACGACGGCAAGCGCATCGACCGGCGCGCGGAGCTGGACACCATCCGGCGCGCGATGCCCGGCCTGCGGGCCACCGTGGTGGTGCCGCGGCTCGGGCTCCCGGCCGGCGACGGCGCCGTGCCGTGGGCCGAGGCGGTGGGATCCGACGCCGAGCTGGAGATCACGCCCGTGCCGTTCGCGCACCCGCTGTGGGTGATGTTCTCCTCCGGCACCACCGGCAAGCCGAAGGGCATCGTGCACGGGCACGGCGGCACGGTGATCGAGCACCTGAAATACCTGAGCCTGCAACTGGACCTGCACGCCGGCGAGCGGTTCCTGTGGTACTCGTCGACCAGCTGGATGATGTGGAACCTGCAGCTGTCCGGGCTGCTCGTGGACACCACCATCGTGCTTTACGACGGCAGCCCAACCTATTTGGGCACCGACGCGCTGTGGCGGGTCGCCGCCGAGGCCGGCGTCAACGTGCTCGGCGCCGGCGCGGGCTACCTGCTCGCCTGCGCCAAGAAGGACCTCGAGCCGGGGGCGACGTACCCGCTGGACGGGCTGCGCGCCGTGGGGTCCACCGGTTCCCCGCTGCCCGCGTCCGGATTCCGTTGGGTGCAAGAGGGACTCGGTCGGGCGGTCCCGGTGATCTCGATGAGCGGCGGCACCGACGTGTGCACCGCCTTCATCGGCGGCTGCCCGATCCTGCCGGTGGTGGCCGGCGAGCTGTCGTGCATCTGCCTGGGCGCGGCGATCGAATCCTGGACCGGACCCAACCACCCCGTCATCGGCGAAGAGGGCGAGCTGGTGATCACCGAGCCGATGCCGTCGATGCCGGTGTTCTTCTGGAACGACGACGACGGCAGCCGGTACCGCGCCGCCTACTTCGAGAAGTATCCGGGCGTGTGGTGTCACGGCGACTGGATCACCATCACCGACCGCGGATCCGTTGTGGTGCATGGCCGTTCGGACGCCACCCTGAACCGGCTGGGCGTGCGGATGGGCAGCGCGGAGATCTACACCGCGGTGGAGGGCATGCCGGAGGTCAGCGACTGCCTGGTGGTCGGCGTCGAGCAGGACGACGGTGGCTACTGGATGCCGCTGTTCGTGACCCTGGCGGACGGTGCCGAACTCGACGAGGGGCTGCGATCGCGGATCGTGGCGGCCGTCCGCCGGCACGCCTCCCCGCGCCACGTGCCCGACGACATCCTGACGGTGCCGGGCATACCGCGGACGCTGACCGGCAAACGGCTGGAGATCCCGGTCAAGCGAATCCTGCTGGGCGCTGAGCCGGGCGAGGCCGTGCAGCGGAGTTCGATCGACCGACCGGAACTGCTAGACGCTTTCGTTGCGTACCGCAGAACTCGGGTGCCCTGAGTCGGGCTCCTCGTCGGTCCCGGCCGCAGGTGCCCGACGTCGGTTCCGGTAGCTTCGCCAGGCCGCGATGAACGCCGGCATCAGCGACACGAGAAGGATGACCAGCAGGATCTTCTGCAGGTTGTGGTGCACGAACGGCACGTTGCCCAGGAAGTAGCCGGCCAGCGTGACGCCGCCGCCCCACAGGATGCCGCCGACGATGTCGAAGCCGAGGAACACCGGGTAGCGCATGTAGGACACCCCGGCGACCGGCGGGACGAACGTCCGCACGAACGGCGCGAACCGGGCCAGGATGATCGCCCACGGCCCGTATTTCTCGAAGAAGGCGTGCGACTCGGTCACGTAGTGCTTCTTGAAGAACCGGGAGTCTTCCTTCTTGAACAGCGCCGGGCCGATGCGGCGGCCGATGAAGTACCCGGTCTGATCGCCCAGTATCGCCACGAAGGCGACGGCGGGGGCGAGCACCCAGATGCTGGCGGGCGGGTTCGGGTGCGCGGCCAGCAGCCCGCCGGTGAACAGCAGCGATTCGCCGGGGAGCAGCGGAAACAGCAGGCCGGTCTCGACGAAGACGATGAGCAGGATGCCGGGCAGCACCGCGGAGCCGAAAACCCCGTCGGCGCCCAACCAGTACATCGGGTCGAAGATGTCGGGCAGGGCCGTCACGGCGGTGCTCATGATTGCTCAACATACCGGTTTCGGGGTGAGCGCCTGACCGTCCTGGACGATACTGGGTGCACCCGGCCGAAGCAGAGGAGTCCTGATGCCCATCGCCACGCCCGAGGTGTACGCCGAGATGCTCGGGCGCGCCAAGGAGAACTCCTACGCCTTCCCGGCCATCAACTGCACCTCCTCGGAGACGGTCAACGCCGCGATCAAGGGCTTCGCCGACGCGGGCAGCGACGGCATCATCCAGTTCTCCACCGGCGGTGCGGAGTTCGCGTCGGGCCTGGGCGTCAGGGACATGGTCACCGGCGCGGTGGCGCTCGCGGAGTTCACCCGCGTCGTCGCCGCCAGGTACCCCGTCCACGTCGCGCTGCACACCGACCACTGCCCCAAGGACAAACTGGACAGCTACGTGCGGCCGCTGCTGGCGCTCTCGGCCGAGCGGGTGCGCGCCGGTGCGGACCCGCTGTTCGGATCGCACATGTGGGACGGGTCGGCCGTGCCGATCGGCGAGAACCTGGCCATCGCGCAGGAACTGCTCAAGGAGGCCGCGGCCGCCAAGATCATCCTGGAGATCGAGATCGGCGTCGTGGGCGGGGAAGAGGACGGCGTCGCCCACGAGATCAACGACAAGCTGTACACCACGCCCGAGGACTTCGAGAAGACCATCGACGCGCTGGGCCACGGCGAGCACGGCAGGTACCTGCTGGCCGCGACGTTCGGCAACGTGCACGGCGTCTACAAGCCGGGCAACGTCAAGCTGCGCCCCGACATCCTGGCCGAGGGCCAGCGGGTGGCCGCGGCCAAGCTGGGCCTGCCCGCCGGCTCCAAGCCGTTCGACTTCGTCTTCCACGGCGGGTCGGGCTCGCTCAAGTCGGAGATCGAGGAGTCGCTGCGCTACGGCGTGGTGAAGATGAACGTCGACACCGACACCCAGTACGCGTTCACCCGCCCGATCGCCGGGCACATGTTCGGCAACTACGACGGCGTGCTCAAGGTCGACGGCGAGGTGGGCGTCAAGAAGGCCTACGACCCGCGCAGCTACCTGAAGAAGGGTGAGGCCTCGATGACCGAGCGGGTGGTGGAGGCCTGCGCCGACCTGCACTGCGCCGGGAAATCCCTGAGCGCCTGATCCCGGCGAGTGCCCGGCTGGCCGGGCACTCGGCACCGAACGCCCCGCTGGCCGGGCACTCGGGCCATGAAATGCCCAGCTAGCCGCTGGGGGACTGGCAGATCTTCCACTGGTCGTCGCGGTACTGCAGGTCCAGGCTGCGGGTCGACCGCAGGGACGGGTCGTAGGCCATGAACGTGGTGACGTTGGCCTCGGCGTGCTGCCCGTTGACCACCACCTGGTCGATGCTGGCGATCACGGGATACTGCTTGGCCGCCGAGACCCGGTGGTAGGTCTCGTCCCAGGCGTGCTCGTCGTAGTCCGCGTACCCGTCGCGGGTGGTGCCGCAGGTGATGGTGCGCAGCGTGGTCAGGTCACCCTTTTGGATCGCGGTGTCGAAGCTTTCGATCGTGGTGCGAACCTGGTCCTCCTGCGACGCCTTCGTGTGCTTGCTGCGGGTCAGCAGCACCGTGCCCAGGATCGCGATCGCGGCCAGCGCCAGCACCACCAGCACCAGTGCCAGCACCCAGCCCCAGTTGAATTGCCGGGAGGTGCGCAGCTTCCCCCCGAGGCGGGGCGGGATCGATTGCGGCACGGCCGGTTTGGCCGGGGCGCCGGGCTGTGCGGGCATGCCCCCGGGCGGCGAGGCGAACACCTCGGTGGCCGGCTCCGGGGTGGTGGCGATCACCGTGGTCTCTTTCGCGTCGAAACCGGGCGCGGTGAAGCGGCGTTCGCGCTGCTGGCCGTCCGCGTCGTCGCCGGGATTCCCCGGATTGCCACCGGCATCCGGTCTGATCACCACGGTCTCGGTCTCGGAGTCGCTCGGTACCAGCGGGACGCTCTCGGTCGCGTCTTCGCCTGACGGCGGGGCCCATTCGTGCCCGGGGTTCGGCGGGCCGCCGCGGTCGGGCTCGGGTGGCTGGGGCATGAGTACGGCTGTCCTCCGCTATCGGGTGGGGTAGTTGGAGAGCTTAGCGACCCGTCCCCCTCGATGGGGTGATGGTTGAGGTCCGCCCGCCGATCGATTTGCAGCGGCTGCAGAATAGGAGCCATGACGCCGATGCGAGACCTTCTCGGACCCGACCCGACCCTGCTGCCGGGCGATCCCGACGCCGAGGCGGAACTGCTCGCCGGGGAGAAACCCGGGATCGTCGCCGCCGCGCACCCGTCGGCGTCGGTGGCCTGGGCGGCGCTGGCCGAGCAGGCGCTGGCCGACGACCAGGCCATCACGGCCTACGCGTACGCGCGCACCGGCTATCACCGCGGCCTGGACCAGCTGCGGCGCAACGGCTGGAAGGGCTTCGGGCCGGTGCCGTACTCGCACGAGCCCAACCGCGGATTCCTGCGCTGCGTGGCGGCGCTGGCCCGGGCCGCCGACACGATCGGCGAGCCCGACGAGTACCAACGCTGCCTGGACCTGCTCGACGATTGCGATCCGTCGGCGCGCCCGGCGCTGGGGCTCTAGAAGGTTTCCGAACACCCCGCGTCACCCGGGGAGTCGATCTGGACGGTGGCGTGCTGTAGCCCGCGGGCCGACAGCACCGCGCGGGCGTCGTCGAGCACGCGGCTGGAGTCGCCGTCGCTGCGCAAGTGCGCGGTGCACATGTCCTTGCCGGGCGAGAGCGTCCAGACGTGCAGGTCGTGCACCTCGGTGACGCCGTCGACGGCGCCCAGCGCCGTGCGCAGCTCCTCGACGTCGATGTGCGTCGGCGACGTCTCGGACAGGATCCGCAACGCGTCGCGGGCCAGCGAGATCGCCCGCGGCAGCACCCACAGCGCGACCAGCACGGCGACCACCACGTCGGCGTACGGCCAGTGCGTCGTCACGGTCACCACCCCGGCGATCAGCACGCCGAGGCTGCCCACGCTGTCGGCGACCACCTCCATGTAGGCGCCCTTGACCGCCAGGCTCTGCCCGGAGTGCGACCGCAGCAGCAGGGCGACCAGCAGGTTGGCGAGCAGGCCGGCGAGCGCGACCACGATCATCGGCACGCCGGGGATCGACGGGGTTTCCCGTAGCCGCTGGATCGCCTCCCACAGGATGAACAGGGCGACGCCCATCAGCAGCCCCGCGTTGGCGACCGCCGTGAACACCTCGGCCCGGTGCCAGCCGTAGGTCCGCGCCGGTGACGAGCTGCCCCGGCGGGCCAGCGTCACGGCGGCCAGGCCCATGAAGACGGCGACGACGTCGGTCAGCATGTGCCCCGCGTCGGCCAGCAACGCGATCGAGTTGATCAGCAACGAGGTGGTCAGCTCCACGACGAAGAACGTCGCCAGGATCGCGGCGGCGGCGATCATCCGCGGGATCAGCCGGGACTCGTTGGTCTCGGCGGGACTGTGATTGTGGCCGGCGCCCATGGCGTGCAATATATGCGGATGCGCGCATATATGGCAAGGGTCAGAACCAGCGGCTCCAGAAGCGGGTGAGCAGGTTGCCCGCGGACACCAGCCAGGGCGGCACCCCGGAGAACTCGAACAGCCAGAGCATCATCTGGAAGAACCAGTGACTGGCCGGCAGCAGCAGGAACAGCAGGATGAAAAAGCCCCACTGCTTGGCGGGCGCCACCGCGCGCTGCGTCTCGGGGCTCAGGTGCGGCTCCAGGGCGTCGTACCCGTCCAGGCCCGGGATGGGCAGCACGTTCAGCACCACCGCGGTCAGCTGCAGGAAGCCCAGGAACGCGACCCCGGCCCACAGCACCTGGTGGAACGGGTCGTAGAACAACCGCGTCAGCGCCAGCAGCAGCACCGCCAGCACCAGGTTGGCGGCCGGCCCCGCGAGGCTGACCAGGGTGCGCCGGTTCGGCGTCATGAACCAGGTCCGCACGTACACCGCTGCGCCCGGCAGGCCGATCCCGCCCAGCGCGATCACCACCATCGGCAGCAGCAGCGACAGCGCGGGATGGCTGTAGCGGCGCGGATCCAGCGTCAGGTAGCCGCGGACGGCGGCGTCGTGGTCGCCGAATCGCCAGGCGGTCACCGCGTGGCCGAACTCGTGCAGGCACAGTGACACCAGCCAGCCGGCGATCACGAGGGTGAACACCCCGAAATAGGCCAGCGGCCGCACGGTGCTGCCGGCCAGCCAGGCCAGCACGGCGCCGATCGCCGTCAGGCCGACCAGGGCCAGGAACAGGGGGCTGGGTCGCACCGATTCGCGCCGGGCGGGCAGGGTCACCGGTCGAAACTATCGGACCGCCAGCCAGCCCTCGACGTTGCGGTAGAACGTCGACCGGCGCGCCGGGCGCGGCGCGGGCACGCCGTCGCGCACCACGATGACGCCGGTGCTGCCCAGCTGGACCGCGCGGCCGGGCAGCCAACGGCGCCAGCCCGCCGGCACGCGGGCCCGCAGGCCCGGCACGGCCCGCGTCGGCTCGATCTCGACGGCGGGGGCGTCGCCGTCGAACAACGTGGCGTCGTCGACGACCGCCTCGCCCCGGATGGCCGGCTCGCCATCGGGCGGCAGCCAGCTCGCCCGCCCGACGATCACCGACCCGGTTTCGTCGCGGACCAGGGTCACCCGCCGGGCGGACCCGCCCCGGGCCCGCCGCGCCGCCCGCCGCCCGGCGGGCAGGCGGTAGGCCAGGGTCGCGCGGCTGCGCCGACGCGGCACGTAGGCGACCTCGACGTCGAGCCGGTCCGCGCGCAGCAGCCGGGTCAGCACGGCGGCCAGGTCGGCGTCGGCGCCGACCACCACCAGCCGCCGGTACGGGCCGATTGCCGTGTCGAGATCGGCCGTATGGACCGGCAGGCCGATCAGCGGCCGCGGCAGGCGGCGATCACCGACGGCAACACCGCTACGGCGGGATCTTCTTGACTCACCAATACCCTTGTCTTTCAAGATCTCTCGTCCACCCTGCGACCAGACCGGCTGGGGGCCGGACGATCTCGGCATAACGACGCAGTCACAACATGGTTGCGGACTGCGAAAGTTGTTGCGCCACCGCCTTATGGCAACCGGATACTTTACTCCTGCCACGGGGTCAACGAATGGGTGGCCAAGAGAACGGAGAATTGCCATTCGCCGACTCACCGCCTTCTTCTCGGCCGCGGGAACCGCGCCGCCCGCGCCCGGTGCCGGCCCCACGCGCGTCCGTTGCTGACGAGGCAACTCCGCCGTGTTGGCGCCGTGGCGGTTTCGGCCGTCCTGCTGTGCGTCGAGCCGGCGACGGCCGCGGCCGACGAATCGATCGTGATCGACCTGGTGCGCCACGGCGAGTCGGAGGGCAACGCGGCGCGCGTGATCGACACCGCGGTGCCCGGCAAGGTGCTGACCGCGCTCGGCCGCCAACAGGCGGGCAACATCGCCACCACGCTGGCCGCGCAGGGTCCGTTCGCCGGGATCTTCGCGTCGCAGCTGACCAGGACGCAGCAGACCGCGGCGCCGTTGGCGGCCGCGTTGGCGATGAATGTCGAGGCACTGCCCGGCCTCAACGAGATCGACGCCGGCGCGTTCAACGGGCAACCGCAGTTCAGCCTCGCGGGGCTGGCGTACCTGCTCGGCCCGGTGGCGTGGTTGCTGGGACTGCGCATCGTGCCGATGCTGGCCCCGGGATCCACCGACGCCAACGGATTCGAGTTCCACGACCGCTTCAACGGCGCGCTGCAAACGATGTACGGCAACGCGGCGACCGACGCGGGCCGCTTCAACGACTCCCTGCAAACGATCTACGGCAACGCCATGGCCAACCCGGTCCGCACCGCGGGCGGCGAGATCACCGAAGTGGCGTTCTCCAGCGAGTTCGCCATCGGCGTCGGGACGATGATGAGCGTCAGAAACCCGGATCCGTTGCTCCTGCTCTTCGACCCGCTGCCCAACACCGGCGTCGTGGTGATCCGGGGCAACCCGCACGACGGCTGGACGCTGGTCAGCTGGAACGGGAAACCGGTGTGGCCGGGCTGGGCGGCCAAGAGGACCGATCGCGATCCCAAGCAGCCCCTGTGCCTGATGTTGGACGCGCCGACCGCCGGCGGTGTATGCGCTGCTCAACCGCGCGTGGCGCCGTGAGTCTCGGCCGTGGAGGACACGCGTCGCGATCAAACGGCCCTTGGCGCGGGTCCATCGTCACCCGACGTTTAGGATCGCCACGTGAGCGCGTCAAGCGAAGATGCCTCCAGCTACGCGCGCGGTCCCGGGGCACTCAACCGAGACCCTGGTGCGGGCGGGCAGCTCGAGCCACCGGGTGATGCCGCAAGCCGTTGCAGCGCTGCAGGATACGGTGCGCTGCCAGTAGAACCACAGTAAGCAGGCGGGAGCGAGTCATGCCGGCAATCGTCCTCATCGGCGCCCAATGGGGCGACGAGGGCAAAGGCAAAGCCACTGACCTGCTCGGCGGTCGCGTGCAGTGGGTCGTGCGCTATCAGGGTGGCAACAACGCCGGGCACACCGTCGTTTTGCCCAGCGGCGAGAACTTCGCGCTGCACCTGATCCCGTCCGGGGTGCTGACCCCCGGCGTCACCAACGTCATCGGCAACGGGGTGGTGGTCGACCCCGGCGTGCTGCTCGACGAGCTCAGGGGGCTCGAGGACCGCGGCGTGGACACCACCAAGCTGCTGATCTCCGCCGACGCGCACCTGCTGTTGCCCTACCACGTGGCCATCGACAAGGTCACCGAGCGCTACATGGGCAACAAGAAGATCGGCACCACCGGGCGCGGCATCGGGCCGTGCTACCAGGACAAGATCGCGCGCCAGGGCATCCGGGTCGCGGACGTGCTCGACCCCGACCAGCTGACCCACAAGGTCGAGGCCGCGCTCGAGCTCAAGAACCAGATCCTGGTCAAGATCTACAACCGCAAGGCGCTGGACCCGCACCAGGTGGTCGAGGCCCTGCTGGAACAGGCCGAGGGTTTCCGCCACCGCATCCGCGACACCCGGCGGCTGCTCAACGCCGCGCTCGAGACCGGCGAAACGGTCCTGCTGGAGGGCTCCCAGGGCACCCTGCTCGACGTCGACCACGGCACGTATCCCTATG
The DNA here is from genome assembly GCF_002086735.1 of Mycobacterium scrofulaceum. GTDB lineage: Bacteria > Actinomycetota > Actinomycetes > Mycobacteriales > Mycobacteriaceae > Mycobacterium > Mycobacterium scrofulaceum. The sequence continues at coordinate 60,349 of NZ_MVIJ01000022.1, forward strand.
TGACGTCGTCGAATCCGACCGCCGGGGGCGCGGCCGTCGGGTCCGGCATCGGACCCACCCGCATCACCACGGTGCTGGGGATCCTCAAGGCCTACACCACCCGGGTCGGCTCCGGGCCGTTCCCCACCGAGCTGTTCGACTCCAACGGCGAATACCTGTCCAAGACCGGCGGCGAGTTCGGCGTCACCACCGGGCGGCGGCGCCGGTGCGGCTGGTTCGACGCGGTCATCGCCCGCTACGCCACGCGGGTCAACGGCATCACCGACTTCTTCCTGACCAAGCTCGACGTGCTGTCCACCCTGGAAACCGTCCCGATCTGCGTCGGCTACCGCATCGACGGCGAGCGCACCAACGACATGCCGATGACGCAGAGCGACCTGGCCCGCGCCGAACCGATCTACGAGGAGTTGCCGGGCTGGTGGGAGGACATCTCCGGCGCGCGCGAATTCGACGACCTGCCCGCCAAGGCGCGCGACTACGTGCTGCGACTGGAAGAGCTTGCCGGGGCCCATGTTTCGTGCATCGGCGTCGGTCCTGGACGGGAGCAGACGATCGTGCGCCGCGACGTGCTGGCGGCGCGCCCGTGACGGAGCCGGACCCGAAAGAGCTCGACCCCGAATACGAACACCACGGCGGATTTCCCGAATACGGCCCGGCCAGCCCCGGCCCGGGTTTCGGCCGGTTCGTCGCGGCGATGCGGGCGCTGCAGGACCTCGCCGTCTCCGCCGACCCCGGCGAGCACGTGTGGGACGACGCGGCCGACCGCGCCGCGGCCCTGGTGGAGCTGCTGCGCCCATTCCAGGCCGACGAGGGCAAGGCGCCGGCGGGGCGCACGCCCGACCTGCCCGGCATGGGCAGCCTGCTGTTGCCGCCCTGGACGTTGACCCGCTATGCGCCCGACGGGGTCGAGATGGCCGGCCACTTCAGCCGGTTTCACGTCGGCGGGAACCACGCCGTGCACGGCGGGGTGCTGCCGCTGCTGTTCGACAACCTGTTCGGCATGGTCTCGCACGCCGCCGGGCGGCCCATCAGCCGGACCGCCTTCCTGCACGTCGACTATCGCAAGGTCACCCCGATCGACACCCCACTGACCGTGCGCGGCCGCGTCACGGGCACCGAAGGCCGCAAGGCGTTCGTGGCCGCGGAACTCCTCGACGGCGACGGCGCGGTGCTGGCCGAGGGCAACGGCCTGATGGTGCGGCTGCTTCCCGGCCAGCCCTAACCCGCCGCGCACCTATCCTGAAGCGGTGACCGACGGACCAGACGACAAGACCAGCGTGCTCGCCGTGCCCCCGCGAACGCCTGCGGAGGCGGCCGACGACCGGCCGCGGGTGGTCTTGTTGGGTTCCGGCGACCTGAGCCGGGAACTGGCGATCGCGTTGGGCCGCCTGGGCGCGCGGGTGATCGCCGTCGACGAGCGCGCGGACGCGCCCGCTCACGCGGTGGCCGATCAGTCGCTCGTGGTCCCGATGACCGACGCGGACGCGCTGACGCGGGCCGTCGGGGGGCTGCGGCCGGACGTCGTGGTCGCCGCCGCCGACGCTGTCGCGATCCACGCCCTCGAGGGACTCGAGGGCCCGCACACCCAGCTGGTGCCCGGCGCCCGCGCCGTCCGGCTGGCTGCCGACCGGGAGGGCCTGCGCCGGCTGGCCGCCGACGAGTTGGGGCTGCCCACCGCGCCGTTCTGGTTCGTCGGCTCGGTCGGCGAACTCGAGGCGGTGGGCGCCCACGCCGGCTATCCGCTGCTGGTGAAGCCGGCGGCCGCCGGGCGCGGACAGTCGGTGGCGTCCGGCCCCGACGACCTCGGGCCGGCCTGGCAGCGCGCGACCGAAGGCCAGGGCCCGCCGCACCGCGTGCTGGCCGAAACCGTGGTCGAGGTCGAGCACTACGTCACCCTGCTGGTGGTGCGCGGCGAGGGACCCGAGGGGCCGGTGGTCGACTTCTGCACGCCCATCGGCCATCGCGAGGGAGCCGCCGACGGGCCGGAGTGCTGGCAACCGCAGCCGGTGAGCGAGGCGGCGATGGACGCGGCCAAATCCATTGCCGCGCGGATCGTCAAGGCGCTCGGCGGGCGCGGCGTCTTCGGCGTCGAGCTGATGATCAACGGCGACGAGGTGTACTTCGCCGACGTCACGCCCCGCCCCGCCGAGAGCGCCTGGGTGACGGTGCGCAGCCAGCGGCTGTCGGCCTTCGACCTGCAGGCCCGGACCATCCTGGGCCTGCCGGTGGACACCATGATGATCTCGCCGGGCGCGGCCCACCGGGTGCAGCGCGCCGACGGGCCCGCCGCCGCGCTGGCCGGGGCGCTCGGCGTGCCGGAGAGCGACCTGCGCGCCGTCGGGCGGGGATTCCAGGCGCTGGCCACCGCGCCCGAGGTGGCGGTGGCGCGCGAGCGCGCCCGCGAGGCAGCGAACCGGCTGACCGCGCGCCCGCCGGCCCACTGAGTTATCGCCCGGCGAGGCGTCCTCGCTACCATCCGAGGTCATGAGCACAGCGCGCGGCTACGCCGGAGACATCACGCCCCAGGAGGCATGGAAGCTGCTCAGCGAGAACCCGGACGCTGTGCTGGTCGACGTGCGTACCGACGCCGAATGGCGCTTCGTCGGCGTGCCCGACCTGTCCAGCCTGGGCCGCGACGTGGTGTTCATCGAGTGGAACACGTCCGACGGCGCCTTCAACGCCAATTTCACCGACGAACTCGCCGAACGCGTTCCCGAGACCGCGGCCGAGCGTCCGGTGGTGTTCCTGTGTCGCTCGGGCAACCGCTCCATCGGCGCCGCCGAGGCGGCCACCCGGGTCGGCATCTCCCCGGCCTACAACGTGCTGGACGGCTTCGAGGGCCACCCGAACGCCCAGGGCCAGCGCGGCGAATCGGGTTGGCGCGCCATCGGTTTGCCGTGGAAGCAGCTGTGACCGACCCGTCCCCGCCGGGGGACTCCGTCCGCGCGCCCAAGGCGCTGCCCGACGGCGTCGGCCCGGCGACCATCGGGGTGCGCGGCGGGCTGCTGCGCTCGGGGTTCGACGAGACCGCCGAGGCGATGTATCTGACCTCGGGCTACGTGTACCCCTCGGCCGCCGTCGCGGAGCGCTCGTTCACCGGCGAGCTGGACCACTTCGTGTACTCGCGCTACGGGAATCCGACCGTGACCATGTTCGAGGAGCGGTTGCGGCTCGTCGAGGGCGCGCCCGCGGCGTTCGCCACCGCCAGCGGCATGGCGGCGGTGTTCACCTCGCTGGGCGCGCTGCTGGCCGCCGGCGACCGGCTGGTCGCGTCGCGCAGCCTGTTCGGTTCGTGTTTCGTGGTGTGCAACGAGATCCTGCCCCGCTGGGGCGTCGAGACCGTCTTCGTCGACGGCGACGACCTGGCCCAGTGGGAGGAGGCGCTGGCCAAGCCGACTCAGGCGGTGTTCTTCGAGACGCCGTCCAACCCGATGCAGTCGCTGGTGGACATCGCCGCGGTGGTCGAGATGGCGCACGCCGCCGGCGCAAAAGTGGTGCTGGACAACGTTTTTGCCACGCCCCTGCTGCAGCGGGGCATCCCGCTGGGCGTCGACGTGGTGGTGTACTCGGGCACCAAGCACATCGACGGGCAGGGCCGGGTGCTGGGCGGCGCCATCCTCGGGGACAAGGACTACATCGACGGTCCGGTGCAGAAGCTGATGCGGCACACCGGGCCGGCGATGAGCGCGTTCAACGCCTGGGTGTTGGTGAAAGGCCTTGAGACGCTGGCCATCCGGGTCGAACACAGCAACTCCTCGGCGCACCGGATCGCGGAATTCCTGGAGACCCATCCGGCGGTCGGCTGGGTGCGCTACCCGTACCTGCCGTCGCACCCGCAATACGACCTGGCCAAGCGCCAGATGTCCGGCGGCGGGACGGTGATCACCTTCGCGCTCGACTGCCCCGACGCCGTGGCGAAGGACCGGGCCTTCGAGGTGTTGGACAAGCTGCGGCTGATCGACATCTCCAACAACCTGGGCGACGCCAAATCCCTCGTCACGCATCCCGCCACCACGACGCACCGGGCGATGGGCCCGGAGGGCCGGGCGGCGATCGGCCTGGGCGACGGCGTGGTCCGGATCTCCGTCGGGCTGGAGGGCACCGACGACCTGATCGCCGACATCGACCAGGCCCTGAGCTAACCCGCCTGCTTCTCGGCCGCCTCGATGCGTTCGGCCGCCGCCAGCGTCCCCTCCTGCGCTTGGCGCTCCACCCAGTCGACCACCGGCCGGGCGTACATCATCTGGCTGGTGATGGCCATCTGGCCGCGGGTGCGGCCCAGGAAGGAGATGCCCCACGCGAACATGGCGGCGATCCGGTTGCGGTGGCCGATCAGGTAGTACAGGTGCAGCAGCAGCCAGGCCAGCCAGGCGATGAAGCCGCCGAACTCCAGCTTGCCGACCTTCGCGACGGCGCTGTAGCGCGAGATCAGCGCCATGCTGCCCTTGTCGAAGTACTTGAACGGTTTGCGGTTGGCCGGGTCGTCCTGGCCCTTCACCGCCTGCTTGATCAGCGTGGTGGCGTAGTGCGCCCCCTGGATCGCGCCCTGCGCCATCCCGGGCACGCCCGGCACCGACATCAGGTCCCCGACGACGAACACGTACGGATGGCCTTTGACGGTGAGGTCCGGCTCGACGATCACCCGCCCGGCGCGGTCGGTCTCGGTTCCGTCGGACTGCTCGGCGACCATCTTGCCCAGCCCGCTGGCCTGCACGCCGGCGGCCCACACCTTGCACGCGCATTCGATGCGGCGCTGGCTCCCGTCGGCGTCCTTGACGGTGATCCCCAGGTAGTCGACGGCGGTCACCATCGCATTGAGCTGGATCTCCACGTCCATCTTCTGCAGCCGCCGCTGCGCCTTGAGGCCCAGGTTCTCGCCCATCGGCGGCAGCACGGCCGGCGCGGCGTCGAGCAGAATGACCCGGCATTCGCTGGGCGTGATCGTCCGGAACGCCCCGGCCAGCGTGCGCTCGGCGAGCTGGACGATCTCGCCGGCCAGCTCGACCCCGGTCGGCCCGGCGCCGACCACCACGAACGTCAGGCGGCGTTGCCGCTCGGCGGGGTCGGTGGCGACCTCGGCGGCCTCGAACGCGCCGAGGATGCGGGCGCGCAGCTCGAGGGCGTCGTCGACGCTCTTCATGCCGGGCGCGAAGGCGGCGTACTCGTCGTGGCCGAAATAGGACTGCTGCGCGCCGGCGGCCACGATCAGGCTGTCGAAGGGCGTCACCGTCTGCATGCCCATCAGGTGCGACGTCACCGTCTTCGCGGTCAGGTCGATCTCGCTGACCTCGCCCCACAGCACGCGGACGTTCTTCTGCCGGCGCAGGATCAGCCGGGTGGTCGGGGCGATGTCGCCCTCGGACAGGATGCCGGTGGCCACCTGGTAGAGCAGGGGCTGGAACAGGTGGGTCGTCGTCCTGGAGATCAGGGTGACGTCGACGTCCGCGCGCTTGAGCGCCTTGGCCGCGTTCAGCCCGCCGAATCCGCTTCCGATGATGACGACGCGATGACGCGACATGCTCACCCCTTACCGGCCGTGTCGTTCTGCTCGCACGCTGTTCTCAGCGCATGTCCACCGTACGACCCGGGTGGGGCGAACGTCACGGCAACGCCGCCCAGAAGAATCGACGAATTAGGCCGCACCATTTCGGTGCGGCCTAATTCGCCGGCCCGCCGCTATTGGCAGGTCAGGGACGGACCGCAATCGATCGTTATCGGCGTCGTACACGCCGAAGCCGCGCAGGCGGCGAAGCCGAGCACCGCTGCGAGAATGATTTTGCCGGTCAATCGTGACACCACAACACCCCGTTCGTCGAAGGACAATTTCCCTGGTTACCCGATTGCCCGATGGCGGAAGTGTACGTTGTGATCGCCCTTGCGCGAACGGTTTTCGAAATTTGGGCGCGTCGGTGTTGTCGGCGGGGGTTCGCGGGGCGACGCGGAAATGCATTGAATTCAATTGATGACGACACCGGGCGCATTAAACGCGGCAGCCGAGATTGATTTTTTCAATGGTAAAGCTAGCCTCACAATCGCTTTCGCGTCGCGCTAGAACGGCCACCCGTTGGAGTTGTCCTTGAATTTGCCGTTGACCGCGGTGCAGAAGTCGTCGGCGGTGCCGGCCAGCAGGACGTAGTAGGTCTCGCCGCGGCGGCTCTCGTAGGTGTTCGGGGTGCTCCAGCCGCTGTTGCACAGCGAACTCTGCGTGCCGGCGGTGGCCCGGCGCCAGTTCGTCTTGGCGCAGCTCACCAGGGCGTCGACGTTGGCGGTCGCGCTCTTGGCGGCCACCACCATCGCGCCTCCCCATTGCCCATCGGTGCGCCGGTAGGCGCGCGCCCCGAATCCGGCGTCGTTGGTCTGGCACGCCAGCGCCCGGCGCATCAGTGAAAAGGGCGCGGCCAGTTGCTGATTGGGACTCGCCGCGGCGGCCGTGATGAATTGCGCCGCGTCCGAGCCGTCGACCTCCTGCACGTTGGGCGTGCCGAAGCTGAACAGCTGCTGTGCGATCCCGGCATTGCTGCCGCCGCCGATGACCGGCCCGCCGCCGGTCGACGTCATCGGGGGCAGCGCGGCGGGATCGGCGCCGGCCGCCGGGATGCCGGTGGCCACGGCCAGCGCCAGGGTCGCGGCCAGGCTGCGAAGCGCGGTACCTGTCATGCCCCTCATTCCAGCACGTGTGCGTAGCCGGCGCGACGGTCGTCGCGCACCAACGCGTCGAGCACGTGGCGCGTCTGCAGCCGGATGTATTCATCGCGGGTGTACAGCGGCCCGAAGTGCCAATGCTTGAGCGCCCACCCGTGCGCGAGCAGCATGATGTCGAACACGGTGAGGTCGACGTCGACGTCGCGGAAGGCGCCCTGCGCGACGCCGGCCTCGACGGCCGCGCGCAGCGGTGCGGCGGTGGCGATCTCGAGGTCCTTGATCAGCGCCCGCCCGGCCGGCGCCAGGGTCCGGCTCTCCCGGTAGGTCAGCACCACGCCGTCGAGGTTCTCGTCCACGATCTCGACGTAGCGGCGGATGCCCGCGGCCAGCTGGTCCACCAAGTCGTCGCCGGCGGCGGCCATCACCGGCGCCAGCTGATCGCGGAACGCGTCGAGGATCCGCACGATCGTGGCGAGCAGCAACTCCTCCTTGCCGCCGAAGTAGGTGTAGATGAGGCCGACGCTGACGTTGGCCTCGGCGGCCAGGTCCTGCATGGACATCTGGTGGAAGCCGCGCGCTCCCATCACCGTGACCGCGGCGTCGAGCAGCTGGCGGCGCCGCGCGCCGGCGCGGGCCGCGCGGACGGCCTCCTCGACGGGCAGGTCGCCGTACTCGACGGCCATCAGATGCCCAGGTCCTTGGCGATGATCGTCTTCATGATCTCGTTGGTGCCGCCGTAGATGGTCTGGATGCGGGCGTCGACGAACGCGCGCGCCACGGCGTACTCGCGCATGTAGCCGTAGCCGCCGTGCAGCTGCAGGCAGCGGTCGGCGGTGCGGACCTGCAGGTCGGTGGTCCACCACTTCAGCCGGGCGGCCCGCGCCGCGGTCAGCTCGCCGGCCAGGTGCTGGGCCAGGCAGTCGTCGAGATACGTTCGGGCGACGTCGATTTCGGTCGCCACCTCGGCGAGCACGAATTGGCTGTGCTGGAACCCGGCGATCGGCGTTCCGAACGCGGTGCGCTGCCTGACGTAGTCCAGCGTCTCGGCCAGGACGGCCTCGGCGGCGGCCACCGCGCCCACCCCGAGCGCGAGCCGCTCCTGCGGCAGGTTCTGCATCAGCTGGTAGAAACCCCGGCCCTCCTCCCCGAGCAGGTTGGCCACCGGCACCCGCATGTCGGTGAACGTCAGCTCGCTGGTGTCCTGGGCGTGCAGGCCGATCTTCTCCAGGTTGCGGCCCCGGGAGAAGCCCGGCGTGTCCGCGTCGACCACCAGCAGCGACAGCCCGGTGTGCCGGTCCGGCGACGTCCGCACCGCGACGACGAACAGGTCGCCGCACTGGCCGTTGGAGATGAACGTCTTGGCGCCGTTGACGACGTAGTGGTCGCCGTCGGGCACCGCCGCGGTGCGGATCCCGGCCAGGTCGCTGCCGGTGCCCGGTTCGGTCATGGCGATGCCGAGCACCGTCTCCCCGGTCACCACGCCGGGCAGCCAGCGCTGTTGCTGCGCGGGCGTGGTCAGGTCGGTGAGGTAGGGCAGCACCACGTCGTTTTGCAGCGTGAACGCGATGGCCTCGGCCGCCGCCCCGGCCCGTTGCAGCTCGTCGATGAGGATCGCGTTGTACCGGAAGTCGTCGACCCCCGGGCCGCCGAGGTGCTCGGGCACCGAAAAGCCCAGCAGCCCAAGCTTTCCCGCTTCGACGAACAGTGAGCGGTCCCACTGGCCCCGCGTTTCGGCATGCTCGTGCGCCGGGACCACCACCCGTTGCACGAACTCCCGCACGAGCGCCCGGAATTGCCGGTGCTCGTCGGCGTACTGCAGGCGCGCCATGGCTTCCCCTCGTTACCGGAAGGCGTCGCTGCCGGTGAAGGCCTGGCCGAGCACCAGCTGATGCATCTCGGGCGTGCCCTCGTAGGTGAGCACCGACTCCAGGTTGACCATGTGCCGGATCACCGGGTACTCGAGCGATATGCCGTTGCCGCCCAGAATGGTTCGGGCGGTCCGGCAGATCTTGATGGCCTCCCGGGTGTTGTTCAGCTTGCCGAAGCTGACCTGCTCGGGACGCAGCCCGGGGCCGTCCTTGAGGCGGCCCAGGTGCAGCGACAGCAGCTGACCCTTGTGCAACTCGACCGCCATGTCGACGAGCTTGGCCTGGGTGAGCTGGAATCCGGCGATGGGGCGCCCGAATTGGGTGCGCTGCGTGGCGTAGTCGAGCGCGGCCTGCCAGGCCGACCGCGCCGCGCCCATCGAACCCCAGATGATGCCGTAACGCGCCTCGGACAGGCAGGACAGCGGTCCCCGCAGCCCGTTGGCCTCGGGCAGCATCGCGTCGGCGGGCAACCGCACGTCGTCGAGCACCAGCTCGCTGGTGATCGAGGCGCGCAGCGACAGCTTGTGGTGAATGGTGTCGGCGGAGAAGCCCGGTGTCCTGGTGGGCACGACGAAGCCGCGGATGCCGTCGTCGGTGGCCGCCCACACGACGGCGACGTCGGCGACCGAGCCGTTGGTGATCCACATCTTCCGGCCGTTGAGCACCCAGTCGGAACCGTCGCGCCGCGCGCGGGTCTTCATCGCGGCGGGGTCGGACCCGACGTCGGGTTCGGTCAGCCCGAAGCAGCCCAGCAGCTCGCCGGTCGCCATCGCGGGCAGCCACTGCCGCTTCTGCTCCTCGGACCCGAAGTTCCAGATCGCGAACATCGCCAGCGAGCCCTGCACCGACACCATGGACCGCAGGCCGGAGTCGGCGGCCTCCAGCTCCACGCAGGCCAGGCCGTAGTGCACGGCCGACGCCCCGCCGCACCCGTAGCCGTCCAGGTGCATGCCCAGCAGGCCGAGCTGGCCGAACCCCTTGGCGAGTTCGCGCACCGGCAGGTCGCCGATCTCGAACCACTCCGCCACGTGGGGCGCGACATGCTCGGCGCAGAACCTGCGGACGGTGTCGCGCAGCGCGAGCTCGTCGTCGGACAGCGAGGCGTCCAGCCCCAGGGGGTCGTACCGGTCGAAGGCGGGCGGCTTGTGGGTGCTCATCGGTTCAGCCTGCCACTAACCGGCCGCTAACCGGCCATCGTCAGGCCGCCGCTGACGCTGATCACCTGTCCGGTGATGAACGACGCCGCCGGCGACGCGAAGAACAGCACGGCCGCGGCGACCTCCTCGGGCCGCGCCAGGCGGCGAAACGGAATGGCCTTGACCAGCGCCTCTTTCAGCTTCTCGGGCTGGGCGTGGAAGAGCGGCGTGTCGGTCGGACCGGGGCAGACGCAGTTGACCGTGATCTGGTGGCGGGCCATCTCGCGGGCCAGCGACTTGGTCAGAGCGATCACCCCGCCCTTGGCGCCGGCGTAGATGGATTCCCCGGCGCTGCCGACACGGCCGGCGTCGCTGGCCACGTTGACCACGCGCCCGCCGGCGTGGGTCTCGATCATCCCCGGCAGGAACGCGGCGCAGACGTGCACCGGCCCCAGGTAGTTGATGGCCACCACCTTGGCCGCGAATTCCGGTGTGGCGTTGAGGAATTGGTCGGTGCGGTCCCAACCGGCGGCGTTGACGACGATGCCGGGCACGCCCGCCTCGGCGTGCGTGACGTCCCGCAGGCTGTTCACCTGGGTCGGGTCGGCGACGTCCACCGGCACCGCGGTGATCAGCCCCGGGCGCTCGTTGGCGGTCGCCGCCGCGGCGGCCTCGTCCAGGTCGGCGGCGATCACCCGGTCGCCTCGCGCGGCGAGGGCCAGCGCAATCGCCTTGCCGATCCCCGAACCGGCCCCGGTCACCACGGCCAGGGCGCCGTCTGAATGCTCGTTCATTGCTGCCGAATCTAGGTTCACCGCCTCGGCGGGGTCAAGGTCGGCGGTCGGCCCGGTAGTCTCGCTGCATGCGGCGGCTGCTGTGGCTGGGCTGGGACGTCGTCGGCGTGTTGGTGTTCTGTGCGGTCGGGCGTCGCAGCCACGACGAAGGACTCGACGTCGCCGGCCTCGCCGCCACGGCGTGGCCGTTTCTCACCGGGACCTTCGTCGGATGGCTGGCGGCGCGCGCGTGGCGGCGCCCCACCGCGCTGGCGCCGACCGGGGTGGTCGTCTGGCTGTGCACCGTCGTCGTCGGCATGGTCTTGCGCAAGGCGAGTTCCGCGGGGGTGGCGGCCAGTTTCGTGGTGGTGGCGGCGTCGGTCACCGCGTTGTTGTTGCTCGGGTGGCGAGCGGTCGCCGGGCTGATCCTGCGGCGCCGGACCGGCGTGTAGAGCCATGGCGGCGACGACCGGCGTGGCGGCGGCCGCGGTGTTCGGCGCCGCCGCCCGGGCCGTCGCCACCAACAGGGGCTTGCTGAACGATCCGTTCGCCGAGCCGCTGGTGCGCGCCGCCGGGGTGGACCACTTCGTCCGCGTGATCGACGACGACCGATTCGCCGCGGACGACGCTGACGGCCCGCGCTTCCTGGACCTGTGCGCGGCGCACACCCGCTTCGTCGACGAGTTCGCCGCCGAAGCGGGGCGGGCGGGACTTCGTCAGGTGGTGATCCTGGCCTCCGGCCTGGACACCCGCCCCTACCGGCTGTGGTGGCCGTCCGGGACAACGGTTTTCGAGATCGAGCGGCCCGAGGTGCTTGACTTCAAGGACGAAGCGCTGCGCGGCCTGGGCGCCACGCTGACGGCGAGTCGGCGCGCGGTCGGGGCCGGGCTGCATCAGGACTGGCCCGCGGCGCTGCGGCGGGTCGGTTTCGACGCCACCGCCCCTACGGTGTGGATCGCCGAGCGGGTGCTGATCGGGTTCCTCACGCCCGCGGTGCAGGACCGCGTGTTGCACGGGGTGACCGCGATGAGCGCCGCCGGCAGCCGGTTCGCCGCCGATCACATGCCGACGTGGACACCCCTGCAACTGGAGGCGGAGCGGTCGTTCGTCGACGGCTGGCGCCGGCACGGCCTGGACGTCGACCTGGCCAGCCTGACCCACCCGGGCCAATACCACTACGTCCCCGAGTATTTGGCGACGCGCGGCTGGGAGGCGGCGCAGCGCAGCCTCGCCGAGTTGCTCCGCTTCATGGGCCTGCCGGCCCGTCGGCCCGACGGCACGCCGTTCGTCCCCGAGTACCTCACCGCGACGCGGGGGTAGGCCGCCGTGTTTAAGTTGGTTAACGGTTAATTAACTTAAATTAGTTCGGCCGATTCGTGAACCCCGTGCGGCCTAGGGTCGTAACACGATTTGTGAGCCGCTACTGCGAAGGGGTGCCGATGGTGAGGACGGTGCGCGCTCCGCGCCGCGAATAGCGAAACCCCAAGCCGGGGCTCCGAAGTTGGACACAGGCCGATCGGGGGGATCAACAGCCAATCAGCGCAGAGGACGCACATGCTAGAGCGACTGGCCCTGCTCGCGATCTCCGCACCGCGCCGGGTGATCGCGGGTGCGATCGTCGTGGCGGTCCTCGCCGCCGTCTTCGGCGTCCCGGCCGCGGCCACCATGCCCGGCGGCGGGTTCCTCGACCAGACGGCCGAATCCTCGCGCGCCACCGCGATTCTGGCCGAGAAGTTCCACCAGGGCGACATGGAGATGACCCTGTTGCTGCGAGCGCAGAGCGGCGTCAACGACGGGGCCGGCCGGATCGTGGGCACGGACATCGCCCGTCAGCTGGCACAGTCACCGTTCGTCGCGCAGGTGGCATCGCCGTGGACCTCGCCGCAACCCGGGCTGGTCAGCGGCGACGGGAAGTCCGCGCTGATCGTGGCCGCGCTCAACGGAGGGGAAGGCGGCGCTCCCCGGCACGCCCGGGAGCTGGCGGATCGGCTCACGCGCGACCGCGACGGCGTGACCGTGCAGGCCGGTGGTATGGCGATCATCTACGAAGAGCTGAACCGCCAGACCGAAAACGACCTGCTGCGAATGGAATTCATCGCGATACCGCTGAGCTTCGCCGCGCTGGTGTGGGTGTTCGGCGGGTTGCTGGCCGCCGCGTTGCCCATTCTCGTCGGCGGGTTCGCCATCCTGGGTTCCCTCGCGGTGTTGCGGGCGGTGGGCATGTTCGCGGACGTGTCCATCTTCGCCGTGAACGTGGCGGTGGCGTTGGCCTTGGCGTTGGGCATCGACTACACCCTGCTGATCGTCAGCCGCTATCGCGACGAACTGGCCGGGGGACTGCCCCCCGGGGAGGCCCTCCCGCGCACCATGGCCACGGCCGGGCGCACCGTGCTGTTCTCCGCGCTGACGGTGGCCCTCGCCCTGGCCGCGTTGGTGATCTTCCCGATGTACTTCCTCAGGTCGTTCGCCTACGCCGGCGTCGCGGTGGTGGCTTTCGCGGCCCTGGCCGCGATGGTGGTCGCCCCCGCGGTGATCGTGTTGCTGGGCGACCGGCTCGACGCGCTGAACGTCCGCAACGTGGGCCGCCTGCGCCCCGGGTCCGTGCCCGTCGAGCGCACGTTCTGGTACCGGACGGCAAAGGTGGCCATGCGCCACGCGCTGCCCGTCGGCCTGGCCATCATCGCCCTTCTGCTCGCCCTGGGCGCGCCCTTCCTCGGCATCAAATGGGGCTATCCCGACGATCGGGTGCTCCCGGCGTCGTCGTCGGCGCGGTCCGTCAGCGACCGGATCCGGCACGACTTCGGCACCGGCTCCGCGACCACGGTGCGGGTCGTCGTCGCGCACACCGGGGGACCGGCCGCGCACGAACTCGGCGAGTACGCCGCGCGGCTGTCGCGCGTTCCCGACGTGGCGGCGGTGTCCGCGCCGACGGGAACCTTCGTCGCCGGCGAGCGCACGGGGCCGCCGTCGGCGCCCGCCGGACTGACGGACGGCAGCGCGTACCTGACGGTGGCCAGCACCGCGCCCCTGTTCTCGCCGGCGTCCGACGCGCAGCTGGACCGTTTGCACGCGATCCCGCCGCCCGGGGACCAGCAGGTCGCCATGACCGGGATGGCTCAGATGAGTCGCGACTCCGTCAACGCGATCACCTCGCGGCTGCCGTGGCTGTTCGGTTTCGTCGCGTGCGTCACGCTGGTGCTGCTCTTCGTGCTCACCGGCAGCGTGCTGCTGCCCGTCAAGGCGGTGCTGCTCAACATGCTCTCGTTGACGGCGGGGTTCGGCGCTCTGGTGTGGATCTTCCAGGACGGTCATCTGGGGGCGATGGGCACCACCCCGACCGGCACGCTGGTCGCCACCATCCCGGTGTTGATGTTCTGCGTCGCGTTCGGATTGTCCATGGACTACGAGGTTTTCCTGCTGTCCCGCATCCGCGAGTACTGGCTCGAATCGCCCCGCACGCGGGCCGACAACGACGAGAGCATCGCGCTCGGCGTCGCGCGCACGGGCCGGATCATCACGGCGGCGGCGCTGCTGATGTCGATCTCGTTCGCCGCCCTGACTTCCGCGGGGGTCTCGTTCATGCGGATGTTCGGGGTAGGGCTGACCCTCGCCGTGCTGGTCGACGCGACGTTGGTGCGGATGCTGCTCGTCCCGGCGTTCATGCACGTGTTCGGCCGGCTGAACTGGTGGGCGCCCGCACCGCTCGCGCGGCTCCGCCGGCCCGTGGATGCCCGCCGGACGGGCGTGGCCCGCGCGGCCGGCCCGATCCGCTGAACCGGGTGGAATGCTTCCGCGGCGCAGGCGTTGGATGGTGACGTGGTGCACCCGTCGAGTCCACCTGCCGCCGGTCACCGGCTGCGCTTCGTGTCGGCCACGCACGACGACCCGTTGGCGCAGCCGCTGCTGGCCGAGCTGGCCGACGAGTACGCGCAGCGCTACGGCGGCACCCCGAGCACGCACCTGTCGTGGTTACCGGTGCCGAAGGCCGAATTGGCGCCGCCCGACGGCGGCCTGCTGATCGGGGTGCTCGACGGCGTGCCCGTCACCGGCGGCGCGTTCCTGCGCTACGACGCCGAGACCGCCGAGCTCAAGCGGATCTGGACCGACCGGGCGTATCGGCGCCGCGGGTACGCCCGCGTCCTGCTGGCGGCCCTGGAGGCCGAGGCCGCCGCGCGCGGGTACCGGCGGCTCTACCTGATCACCGGCAACCGGCAACCCGAGGCCGAGGCGCTCTACGACGGGACCGGCTACACCCGCGTGCCCGCCGACCCGCTGCCGTCGTGGGGGCCGTTCGTGCCGATCGCGTTCGAGAAATGGCTGGTTTCCGACGGTCAGTGAGGTCGCGGCGCGTACATGATCACCGCCACGCCCAGCAGGCAGACGACGGCGCCGATCACATCCCAGCGGTCGGGCCGGAACCCGTCGAATCGCATGCCCCACAGCAACGATCCGGCCACGAAGACGCCGCCATAGGCGGCCAGGATGCGACCGAAATGGGCGTCGGGCTGCAGGGTGGCCACAAAGCCGTAGGCGCCGAGCGCGACGACGCCCGCGCCCGCCCACACCGCGCCGCGGTGTTCGCGGATGCCCTGCCACACCAACCACGCCCCGCCGATCTCGAACAGCGCCGCCACGGCGAACAGCGCGATCGACTTGGCAACCGTCACAACCGTTTTCCCTCCGCCAGGGGCCGGCGGGTGACCCGGGTCCGCGTCATTCGGCGTCGGCCAGGGCGAGGGCCGCCGCGGTCGCCTCGCGTATCGGCCCGCGCCACACGTCGCCGTGCCCCGGCAACAGGACGTCGGTGTCGAGCAGCGCCAGGGCGGACAGGGTGCGGATGCAATCGCGTTGGCTGTGGCTGAAGATCGCCGGCAGCAGCTGCGGCCCGCGGTGGCGCAACAGCGGGTGACCGGTGATCAGCGCGTCGCCGCTGACCAGGACGCCGTCGACCACGTACGAGCAGTGCCCATTGGTGTGGCCGGGGCTGAAAACCGGTCGCGGCTGGCCCGGCAGGCCGGCGGCCACCTCGGCGGTCAGCGGTTGCGCGGAGGGGATGCCGTCGCGGATCAGGCCGCCGCTGCGGACCACATGGGCGGTCCACCTGGCCCAGCGGGGCCGCCAAATGCGCAGCGCCACATCGACGATGGACACCTGTTCCAGGTACTCGCGTTTGGCGTGCCCCACCTCGTCGGCGTGGCAGTACACCGGGACGCCGTGCTCGGCGGCGAACCAGATCGCCGAACCGAGGTGGTCGATGTGCGCGTGCGTCAGCAGGACGGCGCGCACGTCGCCGACGCCGTAGCCCAGCCCCGACAGCGAGGACAGCACCTCCGCGCGGTCGCCGGGGTAGCCCGCGTCGATCAACATCACGCCGGTGTCGTCGGTGACCAGGGTCCAGTTGACCGCGTCCCCCCGGGCGAGGTGCACGCTGTCGGTGACCTGAACGAGCTGCGCCATGCCCGCGAGTGTAGGAGCGACTCCGGGGAGTAGAAATAACTCGTGGCTGAACTGAAACTTGGATACAAAGCATCCGCCGAACAATTCGCCCCGCGCGAGCTCGTCGAACTCGCTGTCGCCGCCGAAGCTCACGGCATGGACAGCGCAACCGTCAGTGACCACTTCCAGCCGTGGCGGCACGAGGGCGGGCATGCCCCGTTCTCGCTGGCGTGGATGACCGCCGTGGGTGAGCGCACCGAGCGGATCGTGCTGGGCACCTCGGTGCTCACGCCGACCTTCCGGTACAACCCCGCCGTCATCGCGCAGGCGTTCGCCACCATGGCCTGCCTGTACCCGGACCGGATCTTCCTCGGCGTCGGCACCGGTGAGGCCCTCAACGAGATCGCCACCGGGTACGAGGGCGAGTGGCCGGAATTCAAGGAGCGGTTCGCCCGGCTGCGTGAGTCGGTGCGCCTGATGCGCGAGCTCTGGCGCGGCGACCGCGTGGACTTCGACGGCGAGTACTACCGGCTCAAGGGCGCCTCGATCTACGACGTCCCCGAGGGTGGCGTCCCCATCTACGTGGCCGCCGGCGGTCCGGCCGTGGCCAAGTACGCCGGGCGGGCCGGGGACGGTTTCATCTGCACCTCGGGCAAGGGCGAGGAGCTCTACAAGGACAAGCTGATCCCGGCCGTCTCGGAGGGCGCCGCGGTCAACGACCGCAACGTCGACGACATCGACAAGATGATCGAGATCAAGATCTCCTACGACCCCGATCCGGAGCTCGCCCTGGAAAACACCCGGTTCTGGGCGCCGCTGTCGCTGACCGCGGAGCAGAAGCACAGCATCGACGACCCGATCGAGATGGAGAAGGCCGCCGACGCGCTGCCGATCGAGCAGGTGGCCAAGCGGTGGATCGTCGCGTCGGACCCCGACGAGGCCGTCGCGAAGGTCAAGGACTACGTCGACTGGGGGCTCAACCACCTGGTGTTCCACGCCCCCGGCCACGACCAGCGCCGGTTCCTGGACCTCTTCGAGAAGGACCTGGCCCCCAGGCTGCGGCGACTTGGCTGAACCCGCCACTCCTGCTTCAGGGATCTACATCGCCGCTCCGGAACCGGAGACCGGCAAGTCGACCCTCGCGCTGGGGCTGCTGCACCGGCTGACGGCGACCGTGGCCAAGGTCGGCGTGTTCCGTCCGATCACGCGGGTGACCGACGGCAAGGACCGCGACTACATCCTGGACCTGCTGCTGCGGCACACCACCGCGGGTGTGCCCTACGAGCAGTGCCTCGGCGTGACGTACCAGCAACTGCACGCGGACACCGACGCCGCGATCGCCGCCATCGTCGACGCCTATCACGCGATGGCCGACGACTGCGACGCGGTGGTGATCGTGGGCAGCGACTACACCGACGTGGCCCGGCCCGCCGAGCTCTCGGTCAATGCCCGGATCGCGGTCAACCTGGGCGCGCCGGTGCTGCTGACGGTCAGCGGCCGGGGCCGCACCCCCGACGAGGTCGCGCGCGTCGTCGATGTGTGCCTGGCCGAGCTGGCCGCCCAGCGCGCCCACGCCGCCGCGGTGGTGGCCAACCGCTGCGAACCGGCGCGGATCGGGGAGGTCGCCGAGGCGCTGGAGGCCTTCCCGCAGCGCAGCTACGTGCTGCCCGAAGAACCGCTGCTGTCCGCGCCGACGGTCGCCGAGCTCGAAAAGGCGGTCGGCGGAACGCCGGTCAGCGGCGAGGCGTCCCTGCGCGAACGCGAGGTCACCGGCGTGCTGGTCGCCGGGATGACCGCCGACCACGTCCTGGAGCGGCTCGGCGACGGGATGGCGGTCATCACCCCGGGCGACCGCTCGGACGTGGTGCTCGCCGTGGCCAGCGCCCATGCGGCCGAAGGCTTTCCGTCGCTGTCGTGCATCGTCCTCAACGGTGGCTTCCGGCTCCATCCGTCGATCGCCGCGCTGGTCGCCGGGCTGCGGCTGCGCCTGCCGATCATCGGCACCACGCTGGGCACCTACGACGCGGCCAGCGCGGCGGCCGCGGCCCGCGGCCGCGTCACGGCGAATTCGCAGCGCAAGATCGACACGGCGCTGGAGCTGATGGACCGCTACGTCGATGTCACGGATCTGCTTGCGCAACTTGCTATCCCGATACCCACGGTGACCACCCCGCAGATGTTCATCCACCGGCTCACGCTGCAGGCCCGGTCGGACCGCAAGCACATCGTCCTTCCCGAGGGTGACGACGACCGCATCCTCAAGTCGGCCGGCCGGGTGTTGCAGCGCCGCGTCGCCGACCTCACCGTGCTCGGCGACGAGGCGCAGATCCGCCAGCGCGCGGGGGAGCTCGGGGTGGACCTCGATGGCGCGCAGGTGATCGACCCGCGCACCAGCGACTTGCGCTTCCGGTTCGCCGACCAGTACGCCGAACTGCGCAAGGCCAAGGGCGTCACCGTCGAGCACGCCCGCGAGATCATGCGCGACGCGACGTATTTCGGCACCATGCTGGTGTACAACGGCATGGTCGACGGCATGGTGTCGGGCGCGGCGCACACCACGGCGCACACCGTTCGCCCCGCTTTCGAGATCATCAAGACGGTCCCCGACGTCTCCACGGTGTCCAGCATCTTCCTGATGTGCCTGCCCGATCGCGTGCTGGCGTACGGCGACTGCGCGATCATCCCGAACCCGACGCCCGAACAGCTGGCCGACATCGCGATCTCCTCGGCGCGCACCGCGGCCCAGTTCGGCATCGAGCCGCGGGTCGCGATGCTGTCGTACTCCACCGGGGAGTCGGGCACCGGCGCCGACGTCGACAAGGTCAGGAAGGCAACGGAACTGGTTCGGCTCAGGGCGCCGCAACTCCCCGTCGAGGGCCCCATCCAGTACGACGCCGCGATCGAGCCGTCCGTCGCGGCCACCAAGCTGCGCGGCTCGCCGGTGGCCGGCCGCGCCACCGTGCTGGTCTTCCCGGACCTCAACACCGGCAACAACACCTACAAGGCGGTGCAGCGCAGCGCCGGGGCGATCGCGATCGGGCCGGTGCTGCAGGGCCTGCGCAAGCCGGTGAACGACCTGTCCCGCGGCGCCCTGGTCGAAGACATCGTGAACACCGTCGCCATCACCGCGATCCAGGCGCAGGGCATCCGTGGCTAGCACCGACCGGGTCGTGCTGGTGATCAACTCCGGCTCGTCGTCGCTGAAATACCAATTGGTCGATCCCGATTCGGGCGTGGCGCGGGCCACCGGCAACGTCGAGCGGATCGGCGAAGAGTCGTCCCCGGTCCGCGACCACGACGCGGCGCTGCGGCACGCGTTCGACGCGCTGTCCGACAACGGAATCGATTTAGGGGATTGCGGCCTGGTGGCGGTGGGCCACCGAGTGGTGCACGGCGGCAACACCTTCTACAAGCCCACCCGGGTGGACGACGCGGTGCTCGGCAAGCTCGACGAATTGTCGGAGCTGGCGCCGCTGCACAACCCGCCCGCGGTGAAGGGCATCGAGGTGGCGCGCAAGCTGCTGCCCGACGTCCCGCACATCGCCGTGTTCGACACGGCGTTCTTCCACGACATGCCGCCCGCCGCCGCCACCTATGCCATCGACCGCGGCTTGGCCGAACGCTGGCAGATCCGCCGCTACGGTTTTCACGGCACGTCGCACCGGTACGTGAGCGAGCAGGCCGCCGCCTTCCTGGGCCGGCCGCTGCGGGGCACCAAACAGATTGTGCTGCACCTGGGTAACGGCTGTTCGGCCTCCGCGATCGCCGGCACCCGGCCGCTGGACACCTCGATGGGCCTGACGCCGCTGGAGGGCCTGGTGATGGGCACCCGCAGCGGCGACATCGACCCCAGCATCGTCAGCTACCTGTGCCACATGGCCAAGATGGGCGTCGACGAGGTCGAGTCCATGCTCAACCAGCGCTCGGGGATGCTGGGCCTGTCCGGCGAGCGCGACTTCCGGCGGCTGCGCGCCATGATCGAATCGGGCGACGGCGCGGCCCAATTGGCCTACAGCGTGTTCACCCACCGGCTGCGCAAGTACGTCGGCGCCTACCTGGCGGTGCTGGGGCACACCGATGTCATCACCTTCACCGCCGGCATCGGGGAGAACGACGCGGCGGTGCGCCGCGACGCGGTGTCCGGGCTGGAGGAGCTGGGCATCGTGCTCGACGAGCGCCGCAACCTCGGCGGTGGCAGGGGTCCCCGGCAGATCTCCGCCGAGGACTCGCCGATCGCCGTCCTGGTGATCCCGACCAACGAAGAGTTGGCCATCGCCCGCGACTGCGTGAGCGCGCTGAGCGGCTGACGGCCCCTGCCCGTTCTCCCGGCCCCCTTTCTCCCCGCCCGTTGCGCCGCCCCTTTTTTCGCCGACCGTGCACTGACGGCGTCGAGTGTGCGTCCACGGCGCAAAAGTCGCCCGATATCCGCCGTCAGCGCACGCGCAAAGCCCTGAGCGCACACGCGACCGCACTGTGCATAGCGGAATTCCCGAGGCGTGGTCGACGTGCGACCGTTCCGGCATGCGACCGGGGGAACCGTTCATCGGCAGCGAGGCACTGGAGTCGGGCGCGCTCAGCCGCCATCAACTGCGCGCCCGTTATCGCGCCGTCTTTCCGGACGTCTACGTATCCGAAGGTGCCGAGCTGTCGCTCGAGGGGCGCATCCGGGCGGCCTGGCTCTGGTCGAGACGCCGGGCGACGATCGCCGGCGCGGCCGCCGCCAGATTGCACGGCGCCGAATGGATCCCCGACAACGTGCCCGTCGAGCTGGCGCACACCAACGGCCGAGCGCCGCGCGGCGTGCTGACGCGGCGCGGCGCGCTGCTCGAGGGCGAGACGCAGACGGTGGGCGGGTATCCGGTCACCACCCCCGAGCGCACCGCCTTCGACATCGGCCGGCGCGGGGCGGTGCGCTCGGCGGTGGTGCGGCTGGACGCCCTCGCCCGGGCGACGGGTTTCAAGGTCGACGATGTGCGGCGCATCGCCAAGCGCCATCCGGGCTCACCCGGGCTGCGGCGCCTGGAGACGGCGCTGGAACTGGTCGACCCGGGCGCCCAGTCGCCGCGGGAAAGCTATCTGCGGCTGCTCCTCATCGACTCCGGCCTGCCCCGGCCGCAGACCCAGATAGCGGTGCTCGGCATCGACGGATTGCCGGTCGCCTACCTGGATTTGGGCTGGGCGGAAGACATGGTCGCCGTCGAATACGACGGCGACCAACACCGCACGGACAGAAGGCAATACGTCAAGGACATCCGGCGTATCGAGATGCTCGAGCAGATGGGGTGGATCATCGTCCGGGTGGTCGCCGAGGACCGCCCAGCCGCCATCGTGCGCCGGGTGCGGGCGGCGCTGGCCGCATCGCGCGTGCGGTCACGGCTTTGAGCGTGCGCTCACGGCGGACGCTGGGCGATTTTCCCGCCCTGGCCGCACACGCGAAGCCCTGGACGCACACCCGATGTGGAAAGGGGTGGGGAAGCGGACGAGCACGAAGCGCGAAAACCTAGAACGTGCTGGTCGGCCGCACCCTGTTCGCCATGTCCACCAGCGCGTAGCGGTGGCGTTGGGTGGGCGCC
The DNA here is from genome assembly GCF_002086735.1 of Mycobacterium scrofulaceum. GTDB lineage: Bacteria > Actinomycetota > Actinomycetes > Mycobacteriales > Mycobacteriaceae > Mycobacterium > Mycobacterium scrofulaceum. Next base: position 81,777 of record NZ_MVIJ01000022.1, read on the forward strand.
ACCCGGGCCAGGTTGCGCAGCGCGGCCTCGACGCCCAGCCGCAGCCCGTGCTCGGTGAACGGGAAGCCGAGGATGTGGTTGGTGCTGGCCGTGTTGTCTTCCAGCCAATCCATCGCGCAGCCCAGCACCAGCGCGCGGATCTGCAGCACGCGCGGTTCGGTGGGCGGCAGCGCCTCCACCCGGCGGGCGGCGTCGCGGATGTCCTCCTCGGTGATCTCGCTTTTCGTCCGCCCCGACAACAGGGTCACCGCGCTGGTCAGTCGCGCGGTGGTGAAATGCCTTGACGTGGGCGGGACTTCGTCCAGGGTGCGCACCGCGGCGGACCGATCACCCTCGGCGGAAAGCCAGCGGGCCAGCCCGAAGGCCGCCGAGATCACCCCGTCGTTGGTCTTCCACACGGTTTGGTAGTACTTCTGCTCGTCGACGTTGCCGGCCAGCTCGGCGGTGGCCGCCAGCGCCAGCTTGGGCGCCAGCTCTCCCGGGAACGTGTCCAGCACCTCGGTGAAATGCGTTGTGGCGGAGTCATAGTCGCCGGTGAGCAGCTCCGAGACGGCCCGGTACCACACCAACCGCCACTGCCAGGCGACCCGCTCGGCCAGGTCGTCGAGCTTCCTGGTGGCCTTGGCCACGTCGCCCAGGTCCAGCAGCGCGCGGACCTCCATCAGCGGCAGTTCGATCGACTCGGACACCTCGACACCCTCGGCGTCCAGCGTGCCGTGCCGCGCCGCGCGCAACGAGTCCAGCGTCTGCACCGGCTGGGAGAGCACCGTGGCCTGCAGGACGGGGGCGGCGACGTCGGTCGGGTCCACCAGCGGCACCTGTAGCGCGGTCACGATCTCGCGGGCGGTCAGCCGCTCCGAATGGACCTGGCCGTCCAGGTAGACGTCGGTGTGCGCGACCAGCAGGTCCACCCCGAACGTCGAGCGGCTGGGGCTGAAGATGGTCGACAGCCCGGGCCGCGGTATGCCGGTGTCCTGGGCCACCACCTCGCGCAGCACGCCCATCAGCTGCGCGGACATCTCCTCGGTGCTGGCGAACCGGCGCCGCGGGTCGGGGTCGGTGGCCCGGCGCAGCAGCCGGCGGAACGAGTCGTAGGTCCTCAGCACCGGGTCGTCTTCGGGCAGGCCGTCGACGTAGCGGCCGTTGCGGGTCGGCAGGTTCACCGTCAGCGCCGCCAGGGTGCGCCCGACGGTGTAGATGTCGGTGGCGACCGTCGGGCCGGTCCGCACGATCTCCGGCGCCTGGAAGCCGGGGGTGCCGTAGAGGTAGCCGAACGAGTTGATCCGCGACACCGCGCCCAGGTCGATCAGCTTGAGCTGCTCCTCGGTGAGCATGATGTTCTCCGGCTTGAGGTCGTTGTAGACCAGGCCGATGGAGTGCAGATAGGTCAGCGCGGGCAGGATCTCCAGCAGGTAGGCGATGGCCTCGGCGACCGGCAGCTTCTTGTCCTTGCCGTGCTTGAGCGGCTGCCCGCCGATGTACTCCATGACGATGTAGCCGACCGGGTTGCCGTTCCGGTCCTTGTGCTCGACGAAGTTGAAGATCTGCACGATCTGCGGGTGCACCACCTCGGCGAGGAACTGCCGTTCGGCCATCGCGATCGCCTGCGCCTCGGCGTCGCCTGAGTGCACCAGGCCCTTGAGCACCACGGGACGGTCGTTGACGTTGTGGTCGACCGCCAGGTACACCCAGCCCAGCCCGCCGTGCGCGATGCAGCCCTTGACCTCGTACTGGTGGGCGACGATGTCGCCCGGATTCAGCTGTGGCACAAATGAATACGCGCTGCCGCAGGCCGGGCACCAGCCCTCCGACTCGCCCTTGGCGCCCTTGCTCGACCGGCCGACCGGCTTGCCGCAGTTCCAGCAGAACCGCTTGGCCTCCGGCACGACCGGGTTGGTCATCAGGGCCTCGAGCGGGTCGATGTCGCGCACCCGGGGGATCTCGACCAGGCCGCCGCCGAGCTGTCGGACCGGCGGCAGCACCCGCGTCCCTATCGTCACCCGGTCCTGCGCTTCGCTGTCCACGGCGCCGAGCGAGATGTGCGGAAGGTCGTCGTCCTCGTCGTCGAAGTCGGGACGAAACAGCGCCTGGGTGGCCTGGATTCGCCCCGTCACCGGGCCGCCGCCCTGGGTGTCCGGCGGTTGGGTGCCCGGGCTCAGGTCATCGGCGCCGGGTTCGGTGTGTTCGGCCTTCTCCGACTCGGCCATCAGTCCAGATACCTCGGCGTGGGCGGGGCGGGCGCGGGCCCCAGCACGGTCAACCACTTGCGGTACAACGTGTTCCACGTGCCGTCCCGGCGGATCCGCTCCAGCGTGCCGTTGACGAACCGCACCAGATCGGTGTTGGTGAGGTTGATCCCGATGCCGTAGGGCTGGGTGGCCATGTTGGGGCCCACGATGTGCAGGTACGGGTCCTCCTCGACCAGACCGGCCAGGATCGAGTCGTCGGTGCTGACGGCGTCGATCTCGCGCTGCTGCATCGCCACCAGGCAGTCGGCCCAGTTCACCACCGACACGACCACCGGCGGCGGGTCGATCTGGCGGATCCGGTGCAGCGACGTCGTGCCCTTCGCCACGCAGACCCGCTTGCCGGACAGGTCGCTCACCTTGGTGATGGGCGAGTCCCGCGGCGCCAGGATGCGCTGGTTGGCGTCGAGGTAGACGGTCGAGAAGTTGACCTGCTTGCGCCGCTCGCAGGTGATGGTCATGGTTTTGACCACCACGTCGACCTCGGAGCGCTGCAGCGCGGTGACGCGCTCGTCCGACGACAGGATGCGGTATTCGACGTGCGACGGGGCGCCGAAGATGTCGCGTGCGATCTCACCGGCGATGTCGACGTCGAAGCCGGTGATCTCGCCGGTGATCGGGTCGCGGAAGCTGAACAGGTTGCTGCCGATGTCCAGCCCGACGATCAGCCGCCCGCGGGCGCGGATGTCGGCGACCGCCGCGTCGGCCTGTGCCTTGGTCGGGAAGGGCCGCAGGCTGGCCGTCAGGTCGCAGCCCTGGCTCGGGTCGTCCGGCGGCAGCGGCGGCTCCGGCGGCAGCTGTTGCATGCCGACCGGGGTGGGCGGCGGCAGCGTCGGCACGTTGGCCACCGTGAGCGACTCGGTATGCCCGCACCCGGCCAGCACGGCCGCCGTGGCGAGCACGGCGCCCGCCCGCAGCAGCCGGGCCGGCCGCGTCGTCATCGGTACTCTCTCAGCCGCGGCCACAGGCCCAGGGCCACCGCGATCGCGGCGCCCAGGCTGAGCACCACGCCGCCCACCTGGGCGCCGGACAGCCCGCTGCGCGCGTTGAGCACGTCGTTACGCAGGTGGGTGCGGCTCTGGTCGATGGCCTTCACCAGCTGTTCGTCCAGCTTGTCGAACGCCGGGGTGGAGTCGTCCTCGCTGCTGCCCAGGGCGACCTGCGTGGCCGCCCGGTAGTTGCCCACCGAGATGTAGGAGGTGATCCGGTCGTTGGCCTGCCGCCAGCGCAACAGCAGCTGATCGGCGCCCTCCAGGTCGGGTTTGTCGACGGCGTCGCTGCGGACCATGTACTGGTCGAGCTGCCGGTGCATGGAGTCGATGCGTTGATAGAACGACTCCTTGCGCTTCTCTTCGTCCCCGCGCCGGATCAGCGACAGAGTCTCGTCCGCCCGCGCCTGCTGGGCGGTGATCGCGACGTTGGTCACGATCCGCAGCGAGTCGGCGGCGGTGTTCTTCGCGCTACGGCTGGCGGCCGTGGAGATGGCCAGCGCGGTTCCGACCCACACCACCATGACGAGGATAGCGAGGCCGCCGACGACCAGGCCCGGGTTGATCCTGCGCCGGGTGCGCCTGGCCAGCCACCGGTGGGCGAAGACGCCGAAGACCGCGGTGGCGGTGACCACCAGGATGACCGGCGCCGGGATCTGCGTGGAGGCGGTGGTTTCCGCGTCCACCCGTTCCGACGTGGCCTGATACAGCTGCGCCGCGTCGGGCAGGATCGTCGACTGCATCAGCCCCGACGCCTCCGACAGATACGACGAACCGACCGGGTTGCCCTCCCGGTTGTTGGTGCGGGCGATTTCGATCAGGCCGGTGTAGACGGCCAGCTCGGCGTTGATCCGGCCAAGCAGCTGCACCAGCGGTTCGTCGGTGAGCCCGCTCGACGCCCGGGTCACCGCGACCGAGGCGTCGGTGATGGCCTGCTCGTAGCGCTGGCGGACGGGCGGCGGCTCGGCTTCGGCGATGAACGCGGTGGCCGCCGCGGCGTCGGCCACCGAGAGGGTGGTGTACAGCCGCCCGGCGGCGAACGACAGCGGCTCGGTGTGGTTGAGCACCGTGGTCAGCACCTGCTGCCGGTGGTTGATGGTGGTCGAGGTGGCGAAGGCGCAGATACCGCCGAGCACCGCCAGCACGATGCCGATGCTCAGGATGCGGCCCGGCGTGGTCGAGATGAACCACCAGCGCGGGTGGACCGGTTCGACCGGCGACCGCGACCCCTGCGGTTCCGTCGACGGGTGCGCCAGCTCAACCGTCACGTCGAATCAGCCCTCATCTTTCGCGACCCCTGGAACGCTGCACGAAACTCTATAAGCGAATTCTAAGAGAATGTTGCGGCGGATGGGTGGAGGCGGACCAAGAGACCGGGCGATCACGTGCATATCCTGAACTCGTGCAGAGCGACGGTGACGGTTGGGTGGTTTCCGCCAGCGGCGCCCACTATTGGGGGCGCTTCGGCGCGGCGGGCCTGCTGCTGCGGGCCCCGCAACCGGACGGTACCCCCGCGGTGCTGCTGCAGCACCGCGCGGTGTGGAGCCACCAGGGCGGAACCTGGGGCCTGCCCGGCGGCGCGCGGGACAGCCACGAGACCCCGGAGGAGACCGCGGTCCGCGAGGCGCAGGAGGAGGCGGGCCTGCACGGCGGGCTGGTGACCGTGCGCTCGACGGTGGTCACCGCGGAGGTCGCGGGGCTCGGCGGCGACCGCTGGACCTACACCACGGTCGTCGCGGACGCCCCGGAGCTGTTGCACACGGTGCCCAACGGGGAGAGCGCCGAGATGCGCTGGGTCGCCGAGGACCAGGTCGCCAACCTGCCCCTGCACCCCGGCTTCGCCGCGAGCTGGCAGCGGCTGCGCACGGCGACGGCGCTGGTGCCGCTGGACCACGCTGACGAACGACGGCGGCAGCTGCCGCGCACGATCGAGATCGAGGCCGGCTTCTTCTGGTGCATGCCGGGGGACGCCGACCTCGGGCCGCTGAATCCCCGCCTCAACTCGCTGCTGCAAGCGCTGATCTGAGCCGCTGCGCCGCGGCCCGCGGGTCGGAGGCCGCGGTGATCGCGCGCACCACCACGATGCGGCGGGCGCCGGCGGCCAGCACCTCCGGCAGCCTCGTCTCGTCGATGCCGCCGATCGCGAACCACGGCTTGGCGCCCCCCAACTCGGCCGCGGCCCGCACCAGCGGCAGGCCCGGAGCCTCGCGGCCGGGTTTGGTGGGGGTCGGCCAGCACGGCCCGACGCAGAAGTAGTCGGCCTCGCCAGCGGCTGCCGCGACGGCCTGATCCCGGTCATGGCTGGACAGTCCGAGCAGCGTGTCCGGGCCGACGATCCCGCGCGCCACGTCCGGCGGCAGGTCGCCCTGCCCCAGGTGCAGCACGTCGGCGCCGGCCACCCGGGCGATGTCCGCCCGGTCGTTGACCGCGAACAGGGCGCCGTGCCGGCGGGCGGCGTCGGCCAGGATCTCGGACGCCGCCAGCTCGTCGCGCGCCTCGAGGGGCCCGAACCGCCGCTCGCCCGCCGAACCCTTGTCGCGCAGCTGGATGATGTCGACCCCGCCGGCCAGGGCGGCGTCGGCGAACTCGGCCAGATCGCCACGCTCCCGGCGCGCGTCGGTGCACAGGTACAGCCGCGCGGCCGCCAGCCGGGTAACTCGCTGATGCACACTGCGACGCTAGCGCGCTAGCGTGGAAGCCGAAGAACACGGGAGTCCTGGCGAGCGGGGACTGAGAGTGGGCGCGCGCGCCCTTACCGTCACACCTGATCCGGGTCATGCCGGCGAAGGGAGCAGAGGATGCCGAATTCACTCGCCGTCATCGGCGGTGGTGTCATCGGGCTGGCGGTGGCGCGCCGCGCGGCGCAGGCCGGGTGGTCGGTGCGGGTGCACCGCACCGACGCCGTGGGCGCATCCTGGGTCGCCGGCGGCATGCTGGCCCCGCACAGCGAGGGCTGGCCCGGTGAGGAGCGCCTGCTGCAGCTGGGCCTCGAGTCGCTGCGGCTGTGGCGCGAGGGCGGGTTCCTGGACGGGTTACCGCCGCGGGTGGTCACCGCCCGGGAGTCGCTGGTGGTGGCCGTCGACCGCGCCGACGTCGCCGACCTGCGCACGGTCGCCGACTGGTTGTCCGCGCAGGGGCATCCGGTGGTGTGGGAGTCGGCCGCCCGCGACCTCGAACCGCTGCTGGCGCAGGGCATCCGGCACGGCTTTCGGGCGCCCACCGAGCTGGCCGTGGACAACCGCGCGGTGCTCGAGGCCCTGGCCGCGGAGTGCGAGCGCCTCGGGGTGCGCTGGGCGCCGCCGGCGCACGACCTGACGGTCGACGGCGACGCGGTGGTGATCGCCAACGGCATCGACGCCCCCGCGCTGTGGCCCGGTCTGCCGGTGCGCCCCGTCAAGGGCGAGGTGCTGCGGCTGCGCTGGCGGCGCGGTTGTATGCCGGTGCCCCGGCGCGTGATTCGCGCCCGCGTGCACGGGCGGCAGGTGTACCTCGTGCCCCGGGCCGACGGGGTGGTCGTCGGCGCCACCCAGTACGAACACGGGCGCGACACCGCCCCGGTGGTGTCGGGGGTGCGCGACCTGCTCGACGACGCCTGCGCGGTGCTGCCGGCGCTCGGCGAGTACGAGCTGGCCGAGTGCGCGGCGGGGCTGCGCCCGATGACACCCGATAACCTGCCACTGGTGCGGCGCCTGGACGAACGAACCCTGGTCGCCGGCGGCCACGGCCGCTCCGGCTTCCTGCTGGCCCCGTGGACCGCGGAACAGATTGTGTCCGAACTGGCCCCGGTCGGAGCCCGGGCATGATCGTGGTGGTGAACGAGAAGAGGGTCGAGGTCGACGAGCGGATCACGGTTGCCGCGCTGCTGGAGTCGCTGGGCTACCCCGACCGGGGTGTGGCGGTGGCGATGGACGACGCGGTTCTGCCGCGTTCCGGTTGGGCCACAAAACTTTTCGACGGTGCGCGACTCGAGGTTGTGACGGCGGTGCAGGGTGGCTGAATCTGAATTGTCCCGCTCCTCCTCAGGCCGTACCGGCCTGGATCGTCACGGGGCGGAAACCAAGCTCACGATCGCCGATCGCAGTTTCGCCTCGCGGCTCATCATGGGCACCGGCGGGGCGACCAGCCTGGCCGCGCTGCAGGAGGCGCTGGTCGCGTCGGGCACCGAGCTGACCACCGTCGCGATGCGCAGGGTCGACGCCGAGGGCGGGACGGGGCTGCTGGACCTGCTCAACCGGCTCGGCATCACTCCGCTGCCCAACACCGCTGGGTGCCGCAGCGCGGCCGAGGCGGTGCTCACCGCGCAGCTGGCCCGCGAGGCGCTGAACACCGACTGGGTCAAGCTGGAGGTGATCGCCGACGAGCGCACGCTGCTGCCCGACGCGGTCGAATTGGTCCGGGCGGCGGAGCAATTGGTCGACGACGGGTTCGTCGTCCTGCCCTACACCAATGACGACCCGGTGTTGGCCCGCCGGCTCGAGGACGCCGGATGCGCGGCGGTGATGCCGTTGGGCTCGCCGATCGGGACCGGGCTGGGCATCACCAACCCGCACAACATCGAGATGATCGTCGCCCGGGCCGGCGTTCCGGTGGTGCTCGACGCCGGCATCGGGACGGCCAGCGACGCCGCGCTGGCAATGGAATTGGGCTGCGACGCCGTGCTTTTGGCCACCGCGGTGACCCGCGCCGCCGATCCCGCGACGATGGCGGCCGCGATGGCCGCCGCCGTCACCGCCGGCTACCTGGCCCGCCGGGCCGGGCGGATCCCCAAGCGCTTCTGGGCGCAGGCGTCCAGCCCGCAACGATGAAACGGTATGTGGCCATTGGCAGTTCGATGGCCGCCGGCCCCGGCATCGGTCCCCGCGCCAAGGGCGCCCCATGGGGTTCGGGCCGGTCGGCGCGCAACTATCCGCACCTGGTCGCCCGGCGGTGCGGCCTCGACCTGGTAGACGTCACCTTTTCCGGCGCGACCACCGCCCACGTGCTCGCCGACCGCCAGCGCGGCGTGCCGCCCCAGATCTGCGCGGTGGACGGCTCGGAGAGCTTGGTGACCATCACGGTCGGCGGCAACGACGTCGGCTACATCCCGCTGTTGATGGCCGCCTCGTTGCCGAGGGCCGTCCGGCGGTTGCCGTTGCTCGGGCCGCGGATGTCCGAACTGCTGGACGGCGATGCGCGCAATCGGGCCCTCGACGCGGTGTTCGAATCGTTGTGCGCGGTCGGGCTCGCGGTGCGCGAGCGCGCACCGCGGGCCCGGGTGTTCTTCGTCGACTACCTCACCGTCCTGCCGCCCGTGGGCACGCCGGCCGCCCCGCTGTCGGAGGCGGACGCGGACCTCGGCCGCCACGTGGCCGCCACCTTGGAAGGGCTCACCGCCGACGCGGCGGCGGCGACCGGCTGCGAGGTGGTCCGCGCCGCGGCCGCCAGCCGCGAACACCACGCGTGGTCGGCCGAGCCCTGGACCACGAAACCCGGTGTGCCGCTTCCCGGCCGGGCGGCGCCGTTGCACCCGAACGCTGCGGGGATGAGCGCCGCTGCCGAACTGGTGTGCGCGCTGTGGTGACCGGTTAGCCGTTGGTGCGCCACCACTGGTAGAGGGCGTTGACGTCGGCGTTGGACGCCGTCAGGTGACCCAGCACGTTCTTGGCGTCGGTGGTCCACGTCAACGTCGCGTAGTTCTTGTAGGTGCCGCAGGCGATCTGGCCGCCCGTCTGGCCGTTCTGCTTCCAGGTTCCCGGCGACTGCCCGGCGTCCCCGCAGGCGGCCAGCGACACGTCCTTGATGGTGGAACTGAACGCGGACGCCAGGTTGGTGCCGTTGGAGAACAGGGCGTAGACGCCGGAGCCCGGTCCGCTGGGGTCGGGGCTCTGCCCGCACAGCAGCTCGGCCAGCTCACCGGACTCGGTCAACTCCTGCGGCTTGCAGTTGTTGAGGCCGTAGCCCTTCGACAGGTTGGCGGCCAGGGTGTTCATATCGGTGGCGTTGCCGGTGTTGGGTTCCGCGACCGCGGGTGCGCTTCCCGCGAAAGCCAAACCGCCGGTGAGGGCCGCGGCCGACACGGCCCGCAGCGCGGTGTTCAGGTGTGACATTTTCGTTGACTCCCTATGGTTGTTGGATGGGTGATGCGAAATTCGTTGCCCCCCAACCGTCGTCAGCCGTTGGCGCGCCACCACTGGTAGAGTGCCGCCGCGTCGGTGTTCGACCCGCGGATGTAGCTCAAGATGTTCTTGGCGTCGTTGGTCCAGATGATCTCGGCGGCGTTCCGGTACGTCCCGCACGCGACCTGTCCGGCGTTGGCGCTGTTGCTGCCCTGGTGCCAGCTGGTGGGCGACTGGCCGCTGTCCCCGCAGGTGCTCAGCGCGTCGTCTTTGATGCTGGCGCCGAACGAGCCGGCCAGGTTGTCGCCGTTGTTGAACAGGATGTATTTGGCCTGAACCGGCCCGCTCGGATCGGGGCTCTGGCCGCAGGTCAGCGACGCCAGTTCGCCGGCGGTGATGCTTTGGGCGGTGCAGTTGTTCAGCCCGTAGCCCTTCGACAGCGATGCGGCCAAAGTGTTGAGGTCCGCCGAGTTACCGGTGTTGGCGGGATCCGCGGTTGCCGTCACCGTGCCCGCGAAGGCGCAGCCGCCGACGAGCGCCGCGGCCGCCGCGGCCCGCAGGGCGTTGCTGAGATGGGGCATCGTCTGGCTCCTCAGCGGTTGTCGAGCCGGCGTGGCCCGCCGGGGAAACATGCTTCCGCTAAGTAGGGATCGTAGGGCTATGTCGTGAGGAAGCAACACATTCCGCTGGCAATTGTCTGTCTGGGCATGCTTTTCGGCGTCGCGCCGCGGCGCCCGGTCGGCGCCGATTTCGAAAGCCGCTGGCGCCCAATGGCGTTCGCTGGCCCACCTCGGCCGGTCCGGCAGGGATACCGAAGTTGAACGGGGCGAGACCGTCGCGCCGCATGTCAGCGGCCCCAAGGGGATTTTCACATTGCTAGTGCCGCAGCCACCGTGCTCGGGTATGGTTAGCACCGCTTCACGCCAGCTAACTTCTCGGGACTGGAGAATCCATGACGCAACCGCCGGCACCGCCCCCTCCTCCGCCGCCTGGTTACCCGCCGCAGCAGCCCGCCGGGCAGGCACCGAACAACTACCTGGTGTGGTCCATCCTGGTGACCCTGTTCTGCTGTCTCCCCTTCGGGATCGTGGCGATCGTCAAATCCAGCCAAGTCAACGGTCTCTGGGCGCAGGGCCGGTACGCCGAGGCGCAGGCGTCGGCCGACAGCGCCAAGAAGTGGGTGATCTGGTCGGCGGTCATCGGCGTCGTCGTGGGCATCATCTACGGCATCCTGATGGCGGTCGGCGCGCTGAACACCAACACCAACGCGGCGCTCGCCGCGATGTTCTGAGCCCGGTTCGGCGACCATGGTGACCCGCCACGGTTCGGCGCAACTGAGTCTGGGCGCGCCACTGGTGGTGGCCGCGTCGACGACGTTGATGTGCGCCGCCATCTGGGCGGGTGACCCGACCACCCCCAACGGTCCGCTGCCGGTGTGTCCCACCAAAGCGCTGCTGGGAATCGACTGTCCGGGATGCGGCAGCCTGCGCATGCTGTACTCCCTGATGCACGGCGACATCATGGCGGCCGCCAGGTTCAACGCCTTGGGCCTGGCGGCCGTCGTGCTGCTGGTGTGGGCGTACCTCGCCTGGACCTACGGGCGCCTCGCCGGCAGGCGGATCCGCAGCTGGCAACACGGCCGCTGGACGGCGGCGGTGACGCTCGGCTTGGTCACGGTGTGGTTTGTGCTGCGCAACATCCCCTTTGCGCCGTTCAGCGCGCTGCACGTCTGATACCGCCGTGTCCTGATCCTCCCCGCCTCCGCCGCGGATTAACCTGGGGCGCGATGGTGCACAAATTCACGACGATCCCGGCGGCACTCGCGGTGGTCGGGCTGACCGCGTTCTCGTCCGCATGCTTCCACCGGCCGGCCGACTCCCCGCCGGGTAACCCCGCCGCCTTTGCCGGCGCGCTGCACGACAAGGTCACGACCGACGCGATGATGGCCCACCTGGCAAAGCTCCAGGACATTGCCAACGCCAACAACGGCACCCGCGCGGTGGGTACTCCCGGTTACGAGGCCAGCGTCGACTACGTGGTAAAAACTCTGCGCGGCAACGGTTTCGATGTGCAGACCCCCGAATTCTCGGCGCGGGTGTTCCACGGCGACAAGCCGGAGGTGACCGTCGGTGGCCGGCCGGTGGAGGCGCACGCGCTCGACTTCAGCCTCGGCACGCCGCCGGACGGGGTGAGCGGACCGTTGGTGGCCCTGCCCGCCACCAACGGCCCCGGCTGTGCGCCCTCGGATTACGGCAACCTCCCGGTGCGGGGGGCCGTGGTGCTGGTGGACCGCGGAACGTGCCCGTTCGCACAGAAGGAGGACGTCGCGGCGCAGCGCGGCGCGATCGCGATGATCATCGCCGACAACGTCGACGAGCAGCAGATGGGTGGCACCCTGGGGCCGGACACGGACGTCAAGATCACGGTGGTGAACGTGACCAAGTCCGTGGGCGTGCAATTGCGCAACCAGCCGGGTCCCACGACGATCAAGCTGAATGCGAGCGTGCAGAGCTTCAAGGCCCGCAACGTGATCGCGCAGACCAAGACCGGCTCGACGAGCAACGTCGTCATGGCGGGCGCGCACCTGGACAGCGTGCCCGCCGGGCCGGGCATCAACGACAACGGTTCGGGAGTGGCCGCCGTGCTGGAAACCGCGCTGCGGCTGGGGAATTCGCCGCAGGTGCACAACGCGGTGCGGTTCGGATTCTGGGGCGCGGAGGAACTCGGGCTGATCGGGTCGCGCAACTACGTCGAGTCGCTGGACTTGGGCGCGCTCAAAAGCATTGCGCTGTACCTGAATTTCGACATGCTCGCGTCGCCGAACCCCGGCTACTTCACCTATGACGGGGACCAGTCGCTGCCGGCAGATGTCCGCGGCCAGCCGGTGGTCCCCGAAGGATCGGCCGGCATCGAACGCACTCTGGTCGCTTACCTGAAGTCCGCCGGGAAGACCGCTCAGGACACGGCGTTCGACGGCCGATCCGACTACGACGGCTTCACCCTCGCGGGCGTCCCCGCCGGGGGGCTGTTCTCCGGCGCCGAGTCGAAAATGTCCGCGGACCAGGCCAAGTTGTGGGGCGGGACCGCCGACCAGCCGTTCGACCCCAACTACCACCAGAAAACCGACACCCTCGATCACATCGACCGCGCCGCGCTGGGCGTGAACGGCGGTGGTGTCGCCTACGCGGTCGGCCTGTACGCCCAGGACCTCGGTGGCCACAACGGGGTGCCCACGATGGATGACCGCACCCGCCACGTGCTGACGAAGCCATGACCCGCCGGCTGGTCGCGACGTTAGTGCTGGCGACCGCGCTGCTGGCGGGTTGCTCGCCGGCGCGGCCGGGATCACCGGCCGCCGCGCCTGATCTGGGCCGCGCCCTGGCCGGGAAGGTGACCGTCGACGGGATGTTCACCCATCTGCGGGCGCTGCAGAACATCGCCAACGCCAACAAGGGAAACCGGGCCGACGGCACGCCGGGTTACGACGCCAGCGTCGACTATGTCGCTAAAACGCTGCGCGACAAGGGTTTCGAGGTGCTCACGCCGCAGTTCGATCGCCTGTACACCGTCTCGCCCGGCAAGCCCGCGCTGACGGTCGGCGGCCGCAGCTACGCCGTGGATCAGGCGTCGCTGTTGGTCCGGACACCGCCGGGGGGTTTGACCGGGCAGCCCGCCCGGCCGCGCCAGCCGTCGGGCTGTGCCGCCGGCGATTACCCGGCCGCGCTGCCCAAGGGTTCGATCGCCGTCGTCGACGACGCCCGTTGTTCGGTGGTCGACAAGCAGAACAGCGCGGTGGCCAGGGGGGCGGCCGCGCTGGTCGTGCTCAGTGCGCCCGCGGGCCAGGGCGCTCCACCGAGCCTGTTCACGCCGGGCTACTTCAAGCAGTTGACCGTGCCCGTCGCGATTGCGGGGTCCTCCGCCGCGAGCGCGCTCGCCGGCGCCACCGCTCCCGTCCGCCTGGTGCTGGACGCCCACAACGTCAAGGTCACCTCACGAAACGTGCTGGCGCAGACCAAGACCGGCTCGGCGCACGAAGTGATCATGGTGGGCGCGCATCTCGACGGGCCGCGCGGCGGCCCGGGCATCAACGACGACGGATCCGGCGTGGCCGCGGTGCTGGAAACGGCGTTGCAACTGGGCCCGCTGGCGCCGCTGAACAACGCGGTGCGGTTCGCGTTCTGGGGCGCCGACGAGGACGGCCTCAACGGCGTCATGGACTACGTGTTCGGCATGAACGGCGATCAGCTCAACGACATCGCGATGTACCTGAACTTCACCACGCTGGGGTCGCCCAACGCCGGCTTCTTCACCGAAGACGGCGATCAGTCCGGTCCGCCGGCGCCCGGGATCACCTACGCCGACGTTCCCGACGGCTCGGCCGGCATCGAACGCACGCTGGCCGCCTATCTGAACCTGGCCGGGAAGCGGCCCGCGGACATGCCGCTGAGCACCCTGGCCGACTATCACCCCTTCATGGTCGCGGGGGTGCCGATCGGGGGCCTGACTTCCGGGGCGTCGCAACCGAAAACCACCGTGCAGGCCCGACTCTGGGGCGGGCAGGCCGGGGTGCCGTTCGACCCCAACTATCAGGGGCCCCGCGAAACGGCCGACAACATCAACCGCGACGCGCTGGCCGTCCTGGGTGCCGGCGTCGCCTACGCGGTGGGCAGCTACGCGCAGTCCGTCGGCGGCGTGAACGGCGTGCCGCCGCACGACAAGCGGCATCGGACCCGGTTGCCGTAGCGCGTCGGCGGCCCGTGGCATACTCGAACACATGTTCGATACACGGGTGCACGATTATTGGGAGCCGCCGCGGTGTGAGCGGTCGCGCGAACTGGTGGATCGGATGTGTGCGTCGTGGCGGTTGGAGGCTCAGGTGGTCGCGGAGCGGTTGGATGCGATCGGGGAGTTGTTCGAGCTGCGGCGCGCCCAGCGTGGGGAAGAGGCGGATTGGGCGGTAGACACCTGGGCGGCGGTGGGTGCCGAGGTGGCCGCGGCGTTTCGGGTGAGCCTGGCGATGGCGGGCAGCTTCCTGCGGTATGCGTTGGCGATGCGTGAGCGGCTGCCGCGGGTGGCCGCGGTGTTCCGGGCCGGTGACATCGGGTTCCGGTTGTTTCAGACCATCGTGTATCGCACGGATTTGATTACCGACGCGCAGGTGTTGGCGGCGGTGGACGCCGAGTTGGCGATGCGTGCGCCGGGGTGGCCGTCGATGACTCGGGGCCGGTTGGCCGGCGAGGTCGACAAGGTCGTGGCCAAGGCCGACGTCGACGCGGTGCGGCGCCGCGAGCAGTGTCGGGCCGAGCGCGGGGTGTGGGTCGAGGACATCGAGGGCGGGATGTCGGAGATTCGTGGGGGTTTGTTCAGCCCGGACGGGCACGCTTTGGACCGGCGGTTGGATGCCCTGGCGGACACGGTGTGTGAGCGCGACCCGCGCAGCCGAGACCAGCTGCGCGCTGATGCGCTCGGGGCGCTGGCGGTCTCGGCGGATCGGCTGGGCTGCCGCTGCGGGCGGGCTGACTGTGCGCCCGGAGCGCGGCCCGCCGCGTCGCCGGTGGTCATTCATGTGGTTGCCGAGCAGGCCAGCGTCGAGGGTCGCGGGTCGGCTCCGGGATCGGAGCTGGGTGCCGACGGGCTGATCTCCGCCGAGGTCGTCGCCGAGTTGGCCGGCTCGGCCAAGCTGGTGGCGCTGAACCCGCCGACGCAGGCCGAGCCGCGCTACACCCCTTCGGCCGGGCTCGCCGATTTCGTGCGGTGCCGGGAT
>NZ_MVIJ01000023.1 GCF_002086735.1 Mycobacterium scrofulaceum
GGGCTGGGCGGCGGGCTCGGCGACGGTGGCGGTGGGGGTCTGCTCGGGTTGGCCGGCCGGATCGTCGACGCGGTCGGCGCGCTGATCGGCTCGGCGGGTGACGGCCTGGGGGACAGCGAGCCCTTCGACCGCGGGGACGGCTTCGACGGGGAGCCTTTCGAGGACGACGACACCGACGAACAGACCCCGGAGACGCACACCGAACACGCCGGAGATGTCAAGGAGGTCGAAGACACCGGAGAGGCTGAGCCCGACGCCGCCGCCGAACCGGTCGGCGCGCCGCCAGCGCCGGATGCGCCGCCAGCGCCGGATGCGGCGCCGGCACCGGATGCGGCGCCGGCGGCGGGCGGTCCCGCGCTGCCGGCGACCGAGGGGAAGACGCCCTGCGAGATCGCCGCGGACCAGCTGCCGCAGGCGGGGCAGTGACGACCTCAGGCCGGGCGCAGCGCCAGCACTTCTTCGACGAAGCGGACGGATTCGGCGCGGTCGGCAGCCAGCGGGCTCAGCAGCATCGTCGTCACCCCGGCTTCGGCGAAGGCCGCGAGGCGTTCGGCGACGTAACCCCGCGGACCGACCAGCGACATGCCGCGCACCAGCTCGTCGGGCACCGCGTCGATGGCCTCGCGCTTGCGGCCCGACAGGTACAGCTCCTGGATGCGGTCGGCGACCTCGCCGAACCCGTAGCGGGTGGCCAGGGCGTGGTAGAAGTTGCGGCCTTTAGCGCCCATTCCGCCGAGGTAGAGGCCGAGCTGCGGCTTGACCCAGGCCAGCCTCGCGTCGACGTCGACGTCGACGTCGTCGCCGATGGCCACCGACGCGTGCACCATCACGTCCAGCGGCCCCAGGGCGGGATCCCGCTTGGCGGTCCCGGCCGCCAGCGCGTCGCCCCACACCGAGGCGGCCTGGTCCGGGAGGAAGAAGACGGGCTGCCAACCCTCGGCAATCTCGGCGGTCAGCTCGACGTTCTGGGGGCCGAGCGCGGCGATGGTGATCGGAATGCGTTCGCGCACAGGATGATTGATGAGGTGCAACGCTTTGCCGAGGCCGGTGCCGCGGCCGGGCGGCAGCGGGATCTGATAGTGCTTGCCGTTGTGCTGCAGCCGCTCGCGGCGCCACACCTTGCGGCAGATCTCCACGATCTCGCGGGTACGGCCCAGCGGCGCGTCGAACTCCACGCCGTGGAAGCCCTCGATCACCTGGGGCCCGGAGGTGCCGATTCCCAGCCGGAACCGCCCGTCGGACACGAAGTCCAGCCCCGCGGCCGTCATCGCCAGCAGCGAGGGCGTGCGGACGTAGATGGGGAACACCCCCGAGGCCAACTCGACCGTGGTGGTCTTGGCGGCCAGGTAACCGAGCTGGCTCACGGCATCGAAGGCGTACGCCTCGGCCACCACCGCGATGTCGATGCCGGCCTTCTCGAGCTCCACGACGCGGTCCACGGCCTGGTGAAAGCCGCCCGAATAGTCCAGGGCGATCCCGATGCGCATCAACGACAGATACCACGACCGCCCTGCGCGAGGCGGGGCGCGGCAGTCCCAGCCCGCCGACACGCCCGTCCGGTGCTCCGCTGCCGCGTCACTTCAACAGCGCGACGATCTTCTCCTCCAGGGCGACGGGCGGCGCCTCGGGATCCACCGGGTCCGTCTTGGGCAGATGGACGTCGGGATCGGCGAAGTCGCGGTAGGTCTTGTCGCCGCCCAGCGTGTGGAGCAGGTAACCCGTGACCAGCGCGCGTACGGTTCGCTGCGTGCGCCGGTGCGGGCCGGCCAGGCCGAACGCCTTCGTCAGCCGCCGGCCCTCGACCAGCCCGCCGGGCCGGGCCTTGCTGACGATGCGCAGCGTGGCCGCGTCCCAGGCGCGCGACAGCGACAGCGCGTTCGAGGTCAGCGACTGGGCATCGCCGGGCGCGGTCAAGATCAGCCCCGGCAGCGTCAGGGCCGTCGCCGGGGCCTCGGCCGGAGGGCTGGTGACCGCGGGAAACAGCGCCGCCGCCGCGGCCAGCTTGTTCGGCATGCCGGCCGCGGCGAAGACGGCGGCCGAGCCGCCGAAGCCGTGCCCCACCACGCCCAGCTTGGCGGGGTGCACGCTGATCTTGCCCGGTCCCAGCCGCACCCCCGACACGATGTCCAGCGCGGTGCCGAGGTCGAAGGCGAAGTTCAGCACCGAAGGGGCCAGGCCCCGCTCGGTGTCGGGGGCGCCGGCCACGATGCCCCACGACGCCAGGTGCTTGAGCAGGCCCCCGTAGCGGGCGGCGCCGGCGAGCCAGTCGTGGCCGAACGCCACCCCGGGCAGATTCAGCCCCGCCTCCGGCGTGTACACCACCCCCGGCAGCCCGGCAAAAGCCAGGTCACCACGCAAAACCCGGTGCGGACCACGGCGGCTGAGGGCTGCGAAAAGCTTGCGGGTGCGGGCCACGCGTCGACGTTAGCGCATCCGCGTCAGGCCACGACCTCGATCACGCCCACCCGCCACAGCGCCGCGTACACGTGGCGCAGCGGGATGCTCAGCAACCGGGCGGCCGTGTCCACCATCGGGTCGCCGCTGGCGATCGGCTCGCGCCGCCGCTTGGGTGCCGGCCTGGGTGCCGGCTGGGGTGCCGGCGCAGGCGCCGCCGCCAGCGTCAGGCTGGGCGCGGGCGCCACGGTCATCACGTCGTCGAACAGAACAGCGGTCATGATTATCCCCTTGCAGAAGTATGTAAAAATTTTTGATTAACGTTTATTAACGATTAGCTATCCGGAGGTTTACGCGTTGCATGGATTTTCGATCCAAACCGAATTAGCGACAACAAGCAAAACGCGATTATCGGGTAGCTGGACGATCGACATTGATGTCTGCGAGAAACAGTTAATACTGAAAAGATATGGTTGCGCAGCGCGCATCTGCACCGGCGAATCCGACGATTCCGCAGGTGGAACTGATCAAGCGGGCGTCAACGAGCTGTCCTTTCTGCCGGCTTCGGCGGTCGCCGGTCTTAGCCGATATGCAGAATTCTAGGTAGCTGGATTGCTAGAGCGATGACACAAACGAAAACGTCAGAAATACATCAAGTGAAAAACGTTTCTGCCGTTTATGAAGACGGTATGAAGGTGACGGTCAGCGTCCTTGCGGCGGAAAACCGGGTGGATTGGTCCACGGCGTCCACCTGACCCCGTCCCAGTAGCGGTGCCCCGGACCCGACGGGTCGCCGTACCACCCGGGCGGCGGGGTGGGCGCGGCCGGCGGGGCGGGGACATAGCCGGTCCCCGGGGCGGCGGCATGGCCGGCCGGCGGAGCGGGGATTTGACCGCCCGGCGGCTGCTCGGCCAGCTTGCGCACGCCCCGGATCGCGCCCCAATTGGAGATCAGCGCCACCCAGTTCATCACCAACAGCGACACCACGCTCCACCACCCGGCCCCCAGGTTGTGCGCCTGCGCGGTGCGATACGCCCTCTCGCACTGCTCGAGCGTCCCGGTGAAGGTGTAGCTGCGCTGCTGCCAGAAGATGACGGCTCCGGTGTGCTCGGTGAGGCTGAGCTGAAAACGACGGTAGGGGTCGGTCAACGTGGGCCTTTCGCGCAGGTGGGCGCCCTAACGTTAGCGTCGGCGTGCCGTGGCGGGCGGCAGGCTGCACTACCCTGGTTCAGATGTGCGGAATCGTCGGCTACGTCGGGCAGCAGCCTGCCTGCAAGGTCGTCATGGATGCGCTGCGCCGGATGGAGTACCGCGGCTACGACTCGTCGGGGATCGCGCTGGTCAACGGCGCCGGGACGCTCACGGTGTGCCGTCGCGCCGGCCGGCTGGCCAATCTGGAGGAGGCCGTCGCGCAGATGCCGCCGGATTCGCTGGGCGGCACCACCGGCCTGGGCCACACCCGCTGGGCCACCCACGGGCGGCCGACCGACCGCAACGCGCACCCGCACCGCGACGCCGCCGGCAAGATCGCCGTCGTCCACAACGGCATCATCGAGAACTACCCGAGCCTGCGCCACGAGCTGGAGGCCCAGGGCGTCGAATTCGCCAGCGACACCGACACCGAGGTCGCGGTGCACCTGGTGGCGCAGGCCTACCGGCAGGGAGCGACCGCGGGGGACTTCGCCGCCTCGGTGCTGGCGGTGCTGCGCCGGCTGGAAGGCCACTTCACACTGGTGTTCACCAACGCCGACGAGCCCGGCACCATCGTGGCCGCGCGCCGCTCGACGCCGCTGGTGCTCGGGATCGGCGACGGGGAGATGTTCGTGGGCTCCGACGTCGCCGCGTTCATCCCGCACACCCGCCACGCCGTCGAACTCGGGCAGGACCAGGCCGTGGTGCTCACCGCGGACGGCTACCGGATCACCGACTTCCGGGGCAACCCCGACGTCGAGTACCGCGAGTTCCACATCGACTGGGACCTGGCCGCCGCCGAAAAGGGCGGCTACGAGTACTTCATGCTCAAGGAGATCGCCGAGCAGCCCACCGCGGTGGCCGACACATTGCTCGGGCACTTCGTCGACGGCCGGATCACCCTCGACGAGCAGCGCCTCTCCGACCAGGAGCTGCGCGAGATCGACAAGGTGTTCGTGGTGGCCTGCGGCACCGCCTACCACTCCGGCCTGCTCGCAAAGTACGCGATCGAGCACTGGACCCGGCTGCCGGTGGAAGTCGAGCTGGCCAGCGAGTTCCGCTACCGCGACCCGGTGCTGGACCGCAGCACCCTGGTGGTCGCGATCTCGCAGTCCGGGGAAACCGCGGACACGCTCGAAGCCGTCCGCCACGCCAAGGAGCAGAAGGCCAAGGTGCTGGCCATCTGCAACACCAACGGCTCACAGATCCCGCGCGAATGCGACGCCGTGCTCTACACCCGCGCCGGCCCCGAGATCGGCGTCGCCTCGACCAAGACGTTCCTGGCGCAGATCACCGCCAACTACCTGGTGGGCCTGGCGCTGGCGCAGGCCCGCGGCACCAAGTACCCCGACGAGGTCGAGCGGGAGTACCGGGAGCTGGAAGCCATGCCGGACCTGGTCGCGCGGGTGCTCGCGATGATCGAGCCGGTGGCCGCCCTGGCCTACCGGTTCGCGCAGTCGGAGACCGTGCTCTTCCTCGGGCGCCACGTCGGCTACCCGGTGGCGCTCGAAGGCGCGCTGAAACTCAAAGAGCTGGCCTACATGCACGCCGAGGGATTCGCCGCCGGCGAACTCAAGCACGGCCCCATCGCGCTGATCGAAGACGACCTGCCGGTCATCGTCGTCATGCCCTCGCCCAAGGGGCAGGCCACGCTGCACTCCAAGCTGTTGTCCAACATTCGCGAAATCCAGGCCCGCGGCGCGATCACCATCGTGATCGCCGAGGAGGGCGACGACACGGTGCGGCCCTACGCCGACCACCTCATCGAAATCCCCTCGGTGTCAACGCTTCTGCAACCGCTGCTGTCGACCATCCCGCTGCAGGTGTTCGCCGCGTCGGTGGCGCAGGCGCGCGGATACGACGTCGACAAGCCGCGCAACCTCGCCAAGTCCGTCACCGTCGAATAGTCAGTGCCGCTTCGGCCGTATCGCCGCGAGATCCGCAGCCGTTCCGTTAGATTCGCCTGGGACACGTCAACTCCCCACGGGTAGGAGCAGCATGCGTTCGGCGGCCAGAAGACTCGCCGCGGTGGGTTTCGTCCTGCTCATCGTCGGGACCTACGTCGCGTTGGTCGAGCTCTACCACAACACGGTCGAGACGACGTCAGCCGGCACCCTCAGCGACAACGCGGAGACCGCCGCCCAGAGCATGGCGACGCTGACCGTGGAGGAGATGCAGTCGAACTACAGCGCGGTGGTGGCCACCGTGGCCGTCGCGCCCGGACCCGAGCTGCTGGACCCGGTCACCCACCGGCTCAAGGAAGACCTCATGCTGCGCGTCAGGTCGGCCGCCCAGCCCAGTCGGCGCGACTACACCAGAGGCATGCTCCCCGGCGTCTTTCCGCTCCCGCTGACCATCGCCGGTCACATCGAACGGTGGCCGTTCGACAACTACACCTCGGGACCGATCGAGGTGCAGCTGTTTCATGGTGGCGACACGACCAAACCGCCCGAACTCATCCCGGTGCGACTCATCGACCACCTCCCCGGATTCAAGGTCTCCGCCACCAAGAGCGCCGGCCACGAGGGTTACCGGATGAGCGTGCGCCGCGCGCCGAGCACCGCCGTGTTCGGCATCGTCATCTGCGGCGTGCTGATCGCCATCGCCGTGCTCGGGCTGGTCGTGGCGATTCAGACGATGCGTGACCGGCGAAAGTTCCAGCCCCCGATGACGACGTGGTACGCGGCGATGCTCTTCGCGGTGGTGCCGCTGCGCAACGCGCTTCCGGGCTCGCCCCCGGTGGGGGCGTGGATCGACGTGACCGTCGTGCTCTGGGTGATCGTCGCGTTGGTGGTGGCGATGCTGCTCTACATCGTCTGCTGGTGGCGCCACCTGCGGCCCGAGGCCGTCGCACCGCCGTCGGAGCCGGTCGCCGCGGCGTCGGGCTGACGTGGATCGAAATCCTTGCGGTTTCAAGGCGTTTCCGGCAGCCGGTCAACTACATTGCCCGTGGGCAATGATTTTTCTCGCGTTGGGTGGCCACGGGGCCAAGTCGGGCAGGGGGCAGTCGTGAGATATGGGATCATCGCTCTGATCGTGGGCGTCGTCGCGGCGTACGTCGCCTCGGTCGCGATCTACGCCAGCGGCGGGGGGCGCCACCATCACCCGGAAACCCCGGCCGGGGGTGACCGGAGCACGGCGACGCTGGCCATCGAGGACATCCAGTCGAACTACAGCGTGCTGATGGGCAACCTGACCATCTCGCCGGGGTCGGCGCTGCTGGACCCCGAGACCCAGCACTTCAAGGAAGACGTCAGCCTCCGGGTGCGATCCGTGGCGACGCCGACCCGTCGCACGTGGACCAAAGGCATGCTGCCCGGCGTCTTTCCCGTCCCGCTGACCATCGCGGGGGACATCGAGAGCTGGCCATTCGACCACTACCGTTCGGGGCCGGTCGAGGTGGAGCTCATGCACGGCCCCGGGGAGGTGCCCGAGCGCGTACCGGTGACCTTCGTCAACCACCTCTCCGGCTGGCAGGTGTCCACCGACGGGTCCGGGCCCTACCGGGTGAGCGTGCACCGCTCGCTCAGCGCGGCCGCGTTCGGCATCGTCATCTTGTGCGTGCTGGTGGCCATCGCCGGCCTGGGTCTGTTCGTCGCCGTTCAGACCGTCCGCAACCGGCGCAAGTTCCAGCCCCCGATGACGACGTGGTACGCGGCGATGCTCTTCGCGGTGGTGCCCCTACGGAACGCGCTGCCGGGCTCGCCGCCCTTCGGGGGCTGGATCGACATCACGCTGGTGCTGTGGGTGCTGGTCCTCCTGGTGGTCTCGATGCTGCTCTACATCATGTGCTGGTGGCGGCATCTGCGGCCCGAGGTTCCCGTGCCGGCAGATCCCGCCCCGGCGCCGTCGAGCGCATGAGGCGCTCGCCCGGCGCCACCGCCTGAGTTGCGCTCCCCGACGACCGGCGTGCGAAGGTGATGACGTGACGAATGCTCCGGTGCGATCCCGACTGCGCAGCATGGGACTCGCGGTCTGGCATTACGTCAGCAGCGCGCCGCTGACCTACGGCTGGCTGCTCGTCCTGCTGATCACGACGTTCATTCAGCACTGGCTTCCCCAGCGGCAACTGCACTCGATGCTGATGCACCATTCGACCAACATTCACGGGCTGGCGCGCGACCCGCTCGACGTGCTGTTCTCCAGCCTGTTGTGGATCGACGGGGACAACCTGACGCCGTACCTGATCCTGTTCAGCTTGTTCCTGGCGCCGGCCGAACACTGGCTTGGCCAATTACGTTGGCTCACAGTTGGATTGAGCGCCCACATCCTGTCCACCTACTTCAGCGAAGGCCTGCTGTATTTCGCGATCGAGGAACACGACGCGTCGGAACGGCTGGTGCACGCGCGCGACATCGGCGTGAGCTACTTTCTGGTCGGGGTGATGGGCGTGCTGGCCTATCACATCGCCCGGCCGTGGCGGTGGGGCTATCTGGGCGTGCTGTTCGTCATCTTCGGTTTCCCGTTGCTGGCAATGGATCGTATTGAGTTGAACTTCACCGCGATCGGGCACTTCACGTCGATCCTGATCGGGCTCTGCTTCTACCCGATGACACGGCACAAGGACCCCCGGCAGCTGAGCCCGGCGCGCCTGCGGGCCATGGCGCGACGGCAGCGATCGCGCGAGGCATCGGCCTGAGCCGGCCGGCCGCCGACCCGTAATGTGGCTAAGGTGCGGCACTACTACTCCGTAGACGCGATCCGCCGGGCCGAGGCGCCGCTGCTGGCCAGCCTGCCCGACGGGGCCCTGATGAGGCGCGCGGCCTTCGGGCTCGCCGCCGAGGTCGTCGCCGAGTTGCGGGCCCGCACCGGCGGGGTGGCCGGCCGCCGGGTGTGCGCGGTGGTCGGCTCGGGGGACAACGGCGGTGACGCGCTGTGGGCCGCGACCTTCGTGCGCCGTCGCGGCGCCGCCGCGGACGCGGTGCTGCTCAATCCCGAACGCACCCATCGCAAGGGGCTGGCGGCGTTCACCAAGGCCGGCGGCCGTGTTGTCGAAAGCGTCGCGCCCACAACCGATCTCGTCATCGACGGCGTGGTGGGCATCTCCGGGTCGGGGCCGCTGCGCCCGGCCGCCGCCGAGGTCTTCGCCGCGGTCGACGAGGCGGGGATCCCGGTCCTCGCCGTCGACATCCCCAGCGGCGTCGACGTGGCGACCGGGGCGATCGGCGGCCCCGCGGTGCGCGCGGCGCTGACCGTGACCTTCGGCGGGCTCAAGCCCGTGCACGCGCTCGGCGACTGCGGGCGGGTGAAGCTGATCGACATCGGGCTCGACCTGCCGGGCACGGACGTACTGGGTTTCGAGGCGGCCGACGTGGCCGCCCGCTGGCCGGTGCCCGGGCCCCACGACGACAAGTACACCCAGGGCGTGACCGGCGTGATGGCCGGCTCGTCGACGTATCCGGGTGCGGCCGTCCTGTGCACGGGGGCCGCCGTCGCGGCGACCTCCGGCATGGTGCGCTACGCCGGCAGCGCGCACCGCGAGGTGCTCGCGCACTGGCCGGAGGTGATCGCCTCGCCCACCCCCGCGTCGGCCGGGCGCGTCCAATCTTGGGTCGTCGGGCCGGGATTGGGCACCGACGACACCGGCGCCGCGGCGCTGTGGTTCGCGCTGGAGACCGACCTGCCGGTGATCGTCGACGCCGACGGGCTGACGATCCTGGCGGCGCACCCCGAGCTGGTCGCCAACCGCAACGCCCCCACGGTGCTGACCCCGCACGCCGGTGAATTCGCCCGCCTGGCGGGTACCCCCCCGGGTGATGACCGGGTGGGCGCGTGCCGCAAGCTGGCCGACACCTTCGGCGCGACCGTGCTGCTCAAGGGGAACGTCACGGTCATCGCCGATCCGGGCGGCCCGGTGTACCTCAACCCGGCCGGGCAATCGTGGGCGGCCACCGCAGGTTCCGGCGACGTGCTGTCCGGCATGATCGGCGCACTGCTCGCGGCGGGCCTGCCGGCGGCCGAGGCGGCCGCGGCGGCGGCGTTCGTCCACGCGCGGGCGGCGGCGTCCGCGGCCGCAGACCCGGGCCCCGGTGCCGCGCCGACGTCGTCGTCCCGGATGGTTCCGCATATCAGGGCCGCCCTGGCCGCCATTTAGCGCCGCTACCGAGAGGATCTCCCAGTGCCGCAACATCCGTCCCTGCCCGCGCACGCGATCGCCCCCGCCTACACCGGCCGCCTGTTCACCGCGCCGGTGCCGGCGCTGCGGATGCCCGACGAGTCGATGGACCCCGAGGCCGCCTACCGCTTCATCCACGACGAGTTGATGCTCGACGGCAGCTCGCGGCTCAACCTGGCCACGTTCGTCACCACCTGGATGGATCCCGAGGCCGGCCGGCTGATGGCCGAGACGTTCGACAAGAACATGATCGACAAGGACGAGTACCCGGCGACCGCGGCCATCGAGCAGCGCTGCGTGTGCATGGTGGCCGACCTGTTCCACGCCGACGGCCTGAACGACGCCGACCCTTACAGCGCGTGCGGGGTCTCCACGATCGGCTCCAGCGAGGCGGTGATGCTGGGCGGGCTGGCCATGAAGTGGCGCTGGCGCGCGAAGGTCGGGAAGGGCTGGGAGGCGCGCCGGCCCAACCTGGTGATGGGCTCCAACGTGCAGGTGGTGTGGGAGAAGTTCTGCCGCTACTTCGACGTCGAGCCCCGCTACCTGCCGATGGAGGAGGGGCGCTACGTCATCACCCCCGAACAGGTCGTCGACGCCGTCGACGAGGACACCATCGGCGTGGTGGCGATCCTGGGCACCACCTACACCGGTGAGCTGGAGCCGGTCGCCGAGATCTGCGGCGCGCTGGACAAGCTGGCGGCCGGCGGCGGGGTGGACGTGCCGGTGCACGTCGACGCCGCCAGCGGCGGGTTCGTGGTGCCCTTCCTGCACCCCGAACTCAAGTGGGACTTCCGCCTGCCCCGGGTGGTGTCGATCAACGTCAGCGGCCACAAGTACGGGCTGACCTATCCCGGCGTCGGGTTCGTGGTGTGGCGCAGCAAGGAGTACCTGCCCGAAGAGCTCGTGTTCCGGGTCAACTACCTCGGCGGCGACATGCCGACCTTCACGCTGAATTTCTCCCGGCCGGGCAACCAGGTGGTCGGCCAGTACTACAACTTCCTGCGGCTCGGCCGCGACGGCTACTCCAAGGTGATGCAGGCGCTGTCGGGGACGGCGCGCTGGCTGGCCGAGCAGCTGCGGGTCAGCGACCACTGCGAGCTCATCTCCGACGGGTCGGCGATCCCGGTGGTCGCGTTCCGGCTCGCCGGGGACCGCGGCTACACCGAGTTCGACGTGTCCCATGAGTTGCGCACCTACGGCTGGCAGGTGCCGGCCTACACGATGCCCGACAACGCCACCGACGTCTCGGTGCTGCGCATCGTGGTGCGTGAGGGCCTGTCGGCCGACCTGGCCCGCGCACTGCACGACGACGCGGTCTCCGCGCTGAGCTCGCTGGACAAGCTCAAGCCCGGCGGCCACTACGAGGCCCAGCACTTCGCGCACTGAGCCGCCTGCCACACGAGTGCGGCCGTTGTGACCATTGCGACGGCGTGGGGCGGCGGTCGGCCCGGTTCTGGGACAATGGCGGCCATGAAAGGGTGCGCCGCTACGCCGACATCCCTGACGCCGGGCGTGCTCGCCGAGGCCCTGGTGGACCTGGGCGCCATCGAGCACAACGTGCGGTTGCTGGGCGAGCACGCCGGCGGCGCCCAGGTGATGGCCGTCGTCAAGGCCGACGGCTACGGCCACGGCGCCACCCAGGCGGCCCGCGCGGCGCTGGCCGGCGGGGCGGCCGAGCTGGGCGTGGCCACCGTCGCCGAGGCGCTGGCGCTGCGCGCCGACGGCATCACCGCGCCCGTGCTGGCCTGGCTGCACCCGCCCGGCATCGACTTCGGCCCCGCGCTGCTGGCCGACGTGGAGATCGCCGTGTCGTCGGAGCGTCAGCTCGACGAGCTGCTGGACGCGGCGCGCCGGACCGGCCGCACGGCGACCGTCACCGTCAAGGTCGATACCGGGCTGAACCGCAACGGCGTCCACCCGGCGCAGTACCCGTCGATGCTGACCGCGCTGCGCCGGGCCGTGGCCGAGGACGCCATCCGGCTGCGCGGCCTGATGTCGCACATGGTGTTCGCCGATCAACCGGCCAACCCCGTCAACGATCTTCAGGCCGAACGCTTCGCCGACATGCTGGCGCAGGCGGGCGAGAGCGGGGTGCGGTTCGAGGTCGCGCACCTGGCGAACTCGTCGGCCACCATGTCGCGGCCCGACCTGGCCTTCGACCTGGTGCGGCCCGGCGTCGCGGTGTACGGGCTGAGCCCGGTGCCCGAACTCGGCGACATGGGGCTGGTGCCGGCGATGACCGTGAAATGCCCTGTGGCGCTGGTCAAGTCGATCCGGGCGGGCGAGAGCGTGTCGTACGGGCACACCTGGACCGCCGAGCGCGACACCAACCTGGCGCTGCTGCCGGTCGGCTACGCGGACGGCGTCTTCCGGTCGCTGGGCGGGCGGCTGGAGGTGTTGATCAACGGCAAGCGGCGGCCCGGCGTGGGACGGATCTGCATGGACCAGTTCGTCGTCGACCTCGGCCCCGGCCGGGCCGACGTCGCCGAGGGCGACGAGGCGATCCTGTTCGGGCCCGGCGGCAGCGGGGAATCCACCGCACAGGACTGGGCAGACCTGCTCGGCACCATCCACTACGAGGTGGTGACCAGCCCCCGCGGGCGGATCACCCGGACCTACCGCGAGGCACGAACCCTTGAGCCCTGAGAAGACCCGCAGGCGCCGGCAGGGGAGGGCCTGGCTCGCGGGCGGGGCGGGGGTGACGGCCCTCGCCACCATCGTCGGAGCCTCGGCCCGCCGCTCGATGACCCAGCGGGCCCGCGGCGCCGACGACCCCTACGCCGACGAGGATTTCGACACGATCGACGACGACCGCGCCTCGCTGGTCACCACCCCCGACGGGGTGTCGCTGGCGATCCGGGAGGCCGGCCCCGCGGACGCCCCGCTGACCATGGTCTTCGTCCACGGTTTCTGTCTGCGGATGGGCGCCTTCCACTTCCAGCGAACGCGGCTGCCCCACCACCTGGGCCCGGGTGTCCGGATGGTCTTCTACGACCAGCGCGGCCACGGCCTCTCCGACGAGGCCGCGCCGGAGAGCTACACGCTGACCCAGCTCGGCAGGGATCTCGAGACCGTGCTCGCGGCGGTGGCGCCGCGCGGCATGGTCGTGCTGGTCGGTCACTCGATGGGCGGCATGACCGTGTTGGCGCATGCCCGCCAGTTCCCCGGCCAGTACGGGCGCCGCATCGTGGGCGCCGCGCTGATCTCGTCGGCGGCCGAAGGCGTCGCCAGGTCCCCGCTGGGCGAGATCCTGAAGAACCCGGCGCTGGAAGCCTTCCGGTTCACCGCGCGGTCCGCGCCCAAGCTGATGCACCGCGGCCGCACCGTGTCGCGCTCGCTGATCGGCCCCGTCCTGCGGGCCGCGTCCTACAGCGACCTGCACGTCAGCCGGAGACTGGACGCCTTTTCGCAGCAAATGATGAACGGCACCCCGATCCCGACCATGGTGGAGTTCCTGGACGCCCTGGAACACCACGACGAAACCGCCGGGCTGTGGACCCTGCTGCGCATCCCCACCCTGATCGCCTGCGGCGACCACGACCTGCTGACGCCGGACGAATACTCGCGCAAGATGGCCGCGTCGCTGCCGCGGTCCGAGCTGGTCATCGTCGCCGGCGCCAGCCACCTCGCGCTGCTGGACAAGCCCGAGGCGATCAACGACGGGCTGGTCCGGCTCGTCAAGCGGGCCACCCCGGGTCGCGCCGGGCTGGCGGCCCGCTGGATGCGGGAAAGGCTGTGGCGCCGTGGCTAGCCTTGATGGCGGCGACCCGCTGCGCCCGGCTTCGCCGCGCTTGCGATCACCGCAGGAGGGCACGGCCACGCTGGAGCGCGTGGAGGACACCGTCGCACTGGGGTCGCGGCTCGGCGAACAGCTGCGCGCGGGAGACGTGGTGGTGCTCACCGGTCCGCTCGGCGCGGGAAAGACCGTGCTGGCCAAGGGGATTGCCGCGGCGATGGACGTCGACGGCCCGGTCACCTCGCCGTCGTACGTGCTGGCTCGGGTGCACCCGCCGCGGCGCACCGGCGCACCGGCGATGATTCATGTCGACATGTACCGGCTTTTGGACACCGGCGGCGCCGACCTGCTGGCCGAGCTCGACTCGCTGGACCTCGACACCGATCTCGACGACGCGGTGGTGGTGGTGGAGTGGGGCGAGGGCCTCGTCGAACGCCTCGCCGAGCGGCACCTCGACGTCCGCCTGGAACGCCTCAGCGGGTCCGACGTGCGGATCGCTTCGTGGCAGTGGGGCCGGTCGTGACTCTCGTGCTGGCGCTCGACACCGCCACCCCGGCCGTCACGGCCGGGATCGTGCGCCGCGACGACCTCTTCGTGCTGGCGGAGCGGGTCACCGTCGACGCCCGCGCCCACGCCGAACGGCTCACCCCCAACGTGCTGGCCGCCCTCGCCGACGCCGGGCTGACGATGGGCGACCTGGACGCCGTCGTCGTGGGCTGTGGCCCCGGCCCGTTCACCGGCCTGCGGGCCGGGATGGCCACGGCCGCCGCCTACGGGCACGCGCTGGGCATCCCGGTGCGCGGCGTGTGCAGCCTGGACGCCATCGGCGCGCGCACCACCGGCGAGGTGCTGGTGGTCACCGACGCCCGCCGGCGCGAGGTCTACTGGGCCCGCTACCGCGACGGGTTCCGCGTCGAGGGGCCGGGGGTCAACGCCCCGGCCGACGTCGACCCGGGCGCGGCCCAGGCGGTGGCCGGCTCGCCCGAGCACGCGGCGCTGTTCGACCTGCCGCGTCGCGGGCCGATCCACCCCACGCCGGCCGGGCTCGTCGCCGCGGTGCCCGACTGGTCGCAGCGCCCGCTGCCCCTGGTGGCGCTGTATCTGCGCCGCCCGGACGCCAAACCGATGGCGGCGCGCGGGTGACCGCCCCCAGCGAGCCCGTGACGCTCGGCGCGCTGACCCCCGCCGACGCCGCGCGCTGCGCCCAACTGGAGAGGCAGTTGTTCGACGGCGACGACCCCTGGCCCGCGGCGGCGTTCAACCGCGAGCTGGCCAGCAAGCACAACCATTACGTCGGCGCGCGCGCCGACGGCACGCTCGTCGGGTATGCGGGAATCTCGCGGCTGGGCCGCACGCCGCCGTTCGAGTACGAGGTGCACACCATCGGCGTGGACCCGGCCTATCAGGGGCGGGGCATCGGCCGCCGGTTGCTCGACGAGCTGCTGGTCTTCGCCGACGCCGGCGCTGTCTTCCTGGAGGTGCGCACCGACAACGAGGCGGCCATCTCGCTGTACCGCAGCGTGGGCTTCGAGCAGATCGGCCTGCGCCGGCGCTACTACCGCGCCAGCGGCGCCGACGCGTACACCATGCGCAGGGCGGCCCAATGATCATCTTGGCCATCGAAAGCTCTTGCGACGAAACGGGAGTCGGCATCGCGCGGCTCGCCGCCGACGGCACGGTGACGCTGCTGGCCGACGAGGTGGCGTCCAGCGTCGACGAACACGTCCGGTTCGGCGGCGTGGTGCCCGAGATCGCGTCGCGGGCGCACCTGGAGGCGCTCGGCCCCACGATGCGTCGCGCGTTGGCGGCGGCCGGCGCGGCCAAGCCGGACGTCGTCGCCGCCACGATCGGGCCCGGACTGGCCGGCGCGCTGCTGGTCGGGGTGGCCGCGGCCAAGGCGTACGCGGCGGCGTGGGGGGTGCCGTTCTACGCCGTCAACCACCTGGGCGGGCACCTGGCCGCCGACGTCTACGAACACGGCCCGCTGCCCGAGTGCGTGGCGCTGCTGGTCTCCGGCGGACACACGCACCTGCTGCACGTGCGTTCGCTCGGTGAGCCGATCGCCGAGCTGGGCAGCACCGTCGACGACGCCGCCGGCGAGGCCTACGACAAGGTGGCCCGCCTGCTGGGGCTGGGCTATCCCGGCGGCAAGGTGCTCGACGACCTGGCCCGGACGGGCGACCGCGACGCCATCACGTTCCCGCGCGGCATGACCGGCCCCGGCGACGACCCGTACGCCTTCAGCTTCTCCGGCCTCAAGACGGCCGTGGCCCGCTACCTGGAGAGCCACCCGGACGCGGTGAACGCCGACGTCGCCGCGGGCTTTCAGGAGGCGGTCGCCGACGTGCTGACGATGAAGGCGGTGCGGGCGGCGACGGGGCTCGGCGCCTCGACGTTGCTGATCGCCGGGGGCGTGGCCGCCAATTCGCGGCTGCGGGAGCTGGCGGAGCGGCGGTGCGCGGCGGCCGGACTGACGCTGCGGATCCCCAGGCCGCGGCTGTGCACCGACAACGGGGCGATGATCGCGTCCTTCGCCGCGCACCTGGTGGCCGCCGGGGCGCCGCCCTCCCCGCTGGACGTGCCCAGCGACCCGGGGCTTCCGGTGGTAAAAGCCCAGGTCAGCTGATCGCCCGTAGCGAACATCTGGCGCGCAGCCGGCCGCCCTTGAGTGCTAGCACTCTCGTGTATAGAGTGCTAGGTGGCAATCGGCCCAAACCCTGCGCCGGCACCCGCGACGACGGCGCTCGGGCCCGGACGACTGCCGAATCCCTTGATAATTCCGGGGCATCCGCCCCGGACCCGATCTAACTAGTGGAGGGCTCCAATCGTGGCGAAGGTGAACATCAAGCCACTCGAGGACAAGATTCTCGTGCAGGCCAACGAGGCCGAGACCACGACCGCGTCCGGTCTGGTCATTCCTGACACCGCCAAGGAGA
The DNA here is from genome assembly GCF_002086735.1 of Mycobacterium scrofulaceum. GTDB lineage: Bacteria > Actinomycetota > Actinomycetes > Mycobacteriales > Mycobacteriaceae > Mycobacterium > Mycobacterium scrofulaceum. Next base: position 16,373 of record NZ_MVIJ01000023.1, read on the forward strand.
AGCCGCAGGAAGGCACCGTCGTCGCAGTCGGTCCCGGCCGCTGGGACGAGGACGGTGAGAAGCGGATCCCGCTGGACGTCTCGGAAGGCGACACCGTCATCTACAGCAAGTACGGCGGCACCGAGATCAAGTACAACGGCGAGGAGTACCTGATCCTGTCGGCGCGCGACGTGCTGGCTGTCGTATCGAAGTAAGCACCGTGTTCCGCCCCGGCGATCCCCGCGCATGGCCGCGGGCGATTTCCGGGGCGGCATGCGTTAGCGGGTGGTGGTGATCGCAAGCGCGGCGCAGCCGGGCGAAGCGGGTCGCCACCATCGAGCACGTGGTGATCGCAAGCGCGGCGCAGCCGGGCGAAGCGGGTCGCCACCGTTTAAACAAGGAGCCTGATGAGCAAGCTTATTGAGTACGACGAAACCGCCCGCCGCGCCATGGAGGCCGGCGTGAACAAGCTCGCCGACGCGGTACGGGTGACGCTGGGGCCGCGGGGTCGGCACGTGGTGCTGGCCAAGGCATTCGGCGGGCCGGCGGTGACCAACGACGGCGTCACCGTCGCGCGCGAGATCGACCTGGAGGACCCGTTCGAGAACCTGGGTGCCCAGTTGGTGAAGTCGGTGGCCACCAAGACCAACGACGTCGCCGGCGACGGCACCACCACGGCGACCGTGCTCGCGCAGGCGTTGATCAAGGACGGCCTGCGCATGGTTGCCGCCGGCGCCAACCCCATCGAGCTGGGCGTGGGGATCGGCAAGGCCGGCGACGCGGTGTCCGAGGCGCTGCTTGCGGAGGCCACCCCCGTCTCCGGCAGGGAGGGCATCGCGCAGGTGGCGACGGTGTCGTCGCGCGACCCGCAGATCGGTGAGCTGGTCGGCGAGGCGATGACCAAGGTCGGCACCGACGGCGTGCTCAGCGTCGAAGAGTCCTCGACGCTGAACACCGAGCTGGAGTTCACCGAGGGCGTCGGCTTTGACAAGGGTTTCCTGTCGGCGTATTTCGTCACCGACTTCGACTCGCAGGAGGCCGTGCTCGACGACCCGGTGATCCTGTTGCACCAGGAGAAGATCAGCTCGCTGCCCGACCTGCTGCCGATGCTCGAGAAGATCGCCGAGATGGGCAAACCGCTGCTGATCATCGCCGAGGACATCGAGGGCGAGGCCCTGGCGACCCTGGTCGTCAACTCGATTCGCAAGACGCTGAAGGCGGTCGCGGTCAAGGCGCCGTTCTTCGGTGACCGGCGCAAGGCGTTCCTCGAGGATCTCGCGGTGGTCACGGGCGGCCAGGTGATCAATCCCGACGCCGGCCTGCTGCTGCGCGAGGTCGGCACCGACGTGCTGGGTTCGGCCCGCCGCGTGGTGGTCAGCAAGGACGACACCATCGTGGTCGAGGGCGGCGGTTCCAAGGACGCGGTCGAGGCCCGCATCAAGCAGCTGCGCGCCGAGATCGAGAACAGCGACTCGGACTGGGACCGCGAGAAGCTGCAGGAGCGGCTGGCCAAGCTGGCCGGCGGCGTGGCCGTCATCAAGGTCGGTGCCGCCACCGAGACCGCGCTCAAGGAGCGCAAGGAAAGCGTCGAGGACGCCGTCTCGGCCGCCAAGGCGGCCGTCGAGGAGGGCATTGTCGCGGGCGGCGGAACGGCGCTCATCCACGCCCGCAAGGCGCTGACGGAATTGCGCGGGACGGTGAGCGGCGACCAGGTGCTCGGGGTCGACGTGTTCTTCGAGGCGTTGGCGGCCCCGCTGTACTGGATCGCCACCAACGCCGGGCTGGACGGCTCGGTCGTGGTCAACAAGGTCAGCGAGCTGCCCGTCGGGCAGGGGCTGAACGCCGAGACGCTCGCCTATGGCGACCTACTCGGCGCCGGCGTCATCGACCCGGTCAAGGTGACCCGCTCGGCCGTCGTCAACGCGGCGTCGGTGGCCCGCATGGTGCTGACCACGGAGACGGCCATCGTCGAGAAGCCCGCCGACGCGGACGATGACCACGGCCACGGCCACGGCCACGGCCACGGGCATCACCACCACTAAACGCACCTCCTAACGAAGCGCCCCCGGTCAGTTGGCCGGGGGCGCTTTCGTTTTCGGAGAGGGGGTGGCTCCTAGACGGGTTTGCCCCAGAAGCATGGCAACGCGGACGACTACGGCCACGCTCACTGAGCAGTCGGGACAGGGTCGGACTGGTCAGTCCCACTATGCTGCGTCCCGCGGCTGAGCGAACGCGACACCTGTCAGCGGGTTTTCAAGATCGATCCCGGCACTATTGATGATGGCGGTGCGGACGCGCTGGTCATATGCTCGGTCGAAACTGCTGCACTTGGCCACGCCGTGGGAGCGGCGCAGGCCCGACATCTACGCCTGATCGATGCCGCCCTTCATCGAGGCACGGGCGCGACGGTGTTGGCGGATCGCTGTGTTGAGCCCGCGGCGGCGCGCTGTCGCCGGGTCCGTCCCGGCGAAACCGGGCTGCAGTTCGGGGAACATCCGCTCGCTGCGGGTCTCCGGAGCGTCGTCGGCGGTGTCGCGCAAGTAGCGGTCCGGCAGCGACAACTTGGCCATCGTGCGCCAGTTCTTGGCGTACTGCAACAGGAACGAGTGTCTCAGTTGACGATTGCTCGCCGGCTGCACCCAATCATTCGGATCCACATGAAGACCGATCGGGTCGTGGCCGTTGTCGCCGTTGCGTCATCGGCGATCCGGATTGTTTCGCCGCGGGTGGGTTGGCTGACGCGGCAGCCCAGTCAACCGCGACTGCCGGCACCGAGCCCGCTATCGCGCCGATCCCGGGTAGGTACGAAATGGTGTAGCGTCAAGGTGCTGAGAATTTCAGCTGGTGCGGGATGAGTTTGGCCGTTTTCGCCGCTTAGCTCTAGGAGCATTGGCTCCGAGCCCTCACACGCCGGTGATCAATGGAACTTCAGGTCACCATGACTACATCACTTGCTGTCCGTGCCGACACTCGCGTTTCCCTGATAGAGCTGCCCCGGACCGAAGCTGTTGATGATCCGCAGGGGTCGCGGTACTGGCTCAACTCAACCGGGCGAAGACACGCCAGTTCAACTCGCCGGCCGAGCCGATGGACCCACTCCAACAGGCACCGACGGGTGCGACAACGGTCGACGCGCCGAGCGTGACAAGCCTCGTGACCAGCGCGAATACGCTCGTCATTGCCGTCCGCATCCCGATTGACAGGAATGACCATGTCTGCTGTTAAAGCGGCGAAGCGAAGCGTGACATCGGAACCGAACTACCCTCCGGTGCCGATGCCCGCAACGGTCTATCGGCCCATCGCCCAGCAAGCTCTCAAGCTGACGGGCGCCGAGATCGCACTGGTCGCCGTCGCAATCAACCACGACATACCCACGTCGGAGGTGGCCGATCTGATGATCGTAGAAACCGCCGGCTCCGCAATAACCTCGATGCCGGGCCATGTCATCCGCGTGGCCGGTACCTCCGTCGGGCAGGCCTGCCTGGAGCGAACCCCTCGACGTCTCAACAACTTCGACGTCGCCATCGACGGCGTCCAACATGCCGGCCCGACGCTGGTGCTTCCGCTGCGCACCACCGATGCCGTGGTGAGGGTGTTGGTCGCGGTGCGGCGTGACGGCGCCCGGACGTTCAGCGACGAGCAGCTCGACATGATGGCCGCATTCACCGACCGGGCAGCGCTCGCCTGGCAGCTGGGGGCCGCACAGCGCCGGGCGCGCGAAATCGACATTCTTGCTGACCGCGACAGAATCGCCCACGGCCTGCACGACGTGATCCGGGGGATCTTTGCGGTCGAACTGGACCTACAGGGGACCATCCCGCGGGCGCGATCAACTGAGGTGCAGCAGAGACTGTCCGGCAGCATTGATGATCTTCAAGGCGTCATTCGGGAGATTCGCACCGCAGTTTTCGACCTGGACGGGGCACCGCCGGACACCGCCCGGCTGCGACATCGGCTCGACGAGGCAGTCGCGCGCTGCTGCGGATCCGAATTGGAGACCACGGTTCAATTCGTAGGCCCCTTGTCGATCGTCGATGCTGCACTCGCCGATCACGCCGAAGCCGTTGTGCGCGAAGCGGTCAGCAACGCTGTCCGGCATGCCGCCGCGACGAGACTTGCGGTGACGGTCAAGGTCGAGGACGGCGTGTGCATCGAAGTGATCGACGACGGTCGAGGTGTCCCCGGCGACGTCACCGGCGGTGGCTTGACCAGCTTGCAGCACCGAGCACAGCAGGCCGGCGGCGCGTTCACCATCGCGGGTGCCCCCGGCGGAGGTACCGTGCTGCGCTGGTCAGCACCGTTGCCGTGATCGTCGCCGCGCTGCGACGATGAGTGGCTCAGGGAGTCATCCGGCGGCGGACGCATCTTCCGCGGTTGGCGGCCGTCCGTCGCCGCCGGTGAGCGTCGCGGTCATGCCGGGGAGCAGCAGATCGAGGAAGCGGTCCAGCTCGGCGGCGCCATCATAAGAGGCCAGGGCGGGTGCCAGGGCACGCAGTTGAGGGAAATCGGTGATCGCGAGCCGGTGAAGACCGAGCCGGAGCACATGGTCCGTTTCCTCGGGTCGCTCGATAACCTCCTGTAACTCATTGAGGATGTGGCCGTATAGGTAGCCGAACAGCACTCGGTAAATGTGCAGGGCATCCTCGCCGGTGAAGCCGGCGGATATGAGCAGCGCGAGGACATCCTCTAGCGGCCGCAGCATTCCTGGTGGCCGCTGCCCGAGCGGGGTGGCCAAGGGTCGCGTGACCAGCAGCGGCACCACGTTGGGGTGCGTCAGGGCCAACTTGCGGAAGTTGTGCGCCACGGTGCGCAGTTGGCCCGCCCAGTCCGGGTCCGTACTGTCGACGGATAGCTGTGCGAGCACAATCTCCGCGACCCCGTCGAGCACCGCGGCTTTGTTGGGCACGTGCCGGTAGAGCATCACCGGATCTCGCCCCACCGCTTCGCTGAGGCGGCGCATTGACAGTCCGTCCACACCGTCGCCGTCCACGATCCTGAGCGCGGTCTGCAGGATCATCGACCGGTTGAGTTGACCAGTGTCTCTGCCGGCTGCGGGCGGGCCCTCGTCGTCAGCGCCGGTGTTGGGGCCGGCCGACTGTCTCGTCATCGCCTTAGCACTTCCCTTCTGGCTCGTCTCGAAGCGGCCACCGAGTCAAATTCGACACCAAAATTAAACGATGGTGACAAACACTGATAGTCAACAACGTTGACAGCACCCTACCTGCGGTGTGTAATGGATATCAAGCATTGCAATTGGAGACCCGACATGATTGTCATCGTTGGATTAGTTGTTCTATTCTTCGCCGTGGTCGTCGGGTTCCTCGGCGTGCTGAACAACGCGGGGGCCGCTCACCCGTTGAGCGAGAACTTCTCGGTGTTGGGCTACCACGTCACCGGATCGACCGGCACCCTTTTCCTCTTTGGGATCGTGATCGGCGCGCTGGCGATGCTGGGCATGAGCGTGTTGCTGGCCGGTGCGCGGCGCACCGCGGGGCGCGGGCGCGACGCCCGCCGCGAGCTCGCACGATCCCGGCGCGAAGTCGAGTTTGTGAACCGAGACCGCGAATTCCAAAACCAGCCCGTCGGCGCGGATACCGGCTCAATGGTGAACTCCCAATTGGTCACGACCCGCCCGAGGAGGAAGAGGGGATCCTTCCTCGGGCGCCGGTCGTGGGGTCGGCAACCAACAGCACCGCGGGGCGGCGGACGCTACTAGGCGCCGAACCAGTCGACAGAGGAATTCCTTGTCGCGAGCTCTGATCCCTGCAATGAAGAATCCGCAACGAACAGAGATAAGAAGCAATGAGTATAGGTAAGAAGATCGCCCACAAGCTTGAAGGGGCCAAAGGCGTCACCAAGAAGCTCTTGGGCCGCGCCACCGGCAACACCCGGCTACGCACCGAGGGGCGCGTCGATCAGTTCAAGGGCAACACGAAACAAGCAGGGGCCAAGGTCAAAGACGCCTTCAAGCACTGACCCGGCCATCCTCCTGCCCAGACATCCACACAGAAACTAGCTAAACGCCATGATCACCCTCGGAATCATCCTTATCGTCCTCGGGCTGCTCCTGCCCAGCCTCGTCCCTACCTTCGCCTTCGCCCATATTTGCTTGGTCATCGGGGTCATCCTCCTCGTCGTCGGCTTGTTACTGATGGTCGCGGGACGGATGGGACACGCCGTCGGCGGCCGCCGCCACTACTACTAGACCGGCTACTACTAGACCGGCCAGGCGTGCGTAACCCACCGTGTCGGCCCCGACGACTTCTCGTCGCCGTCGGCCGGTTGACTGCGCAAGCAGGGCCGCGTCACGCGGTGCCAAATCCCCAAGGTAACGCGCAGCTACCCCGCCCCAGTCCATAACTGCCACAGCTCGATTCGAGCGATTCCAACAACTAACCGCCACCCAACGAATCAATGAGACGACATGACTACCGGGAAGTGTCGTAGGGATCGTCGTCATTGTCGCGGCAGCTCTTACAACACGCGGCGCAAGTCACGTCACACTGGCGCGGCTACTTCCCTCACCGAACTCAACCGGAAGTTCGAGCGCCCTCGAACTATTCGGAAGCCGGCCGGTGCCGTGAGCACCGCGCCAGGGGCGCCCCTGATTGTCTCTACCAGGCGCCACGTGTGAGGGTTCAAAAAGTGGAGGCCGCGCACAGACTTCCCGCCACTTACTCCCTCGCTTGGTTTGCCCCGCCTTCGGAATCCCATGTCGACTGGGCCGCAGCCATATCTCTGCGTCCGGTGGCGCGGCGTATACCCGCGCGGAGTACTTCGTGGACGGTCAAGTACGGCCGCCCTGCCCGTAGCCGGTGGCGTCAATCCGCCAATGGCGGCATGGTTGTCGACAACTTCTGCTTCGATGATGTGCGTCATTGACCGTCCCTCTGTCTGCCCGCGAAAGCGAGCTGCTGGTTTGTGACGCTTCCTACAAAATAGGGCGATTTACAAAAATGAGACGATCGAGAAGGGTGTGCAGGCGGCCCTAGTGGCGGATCGTCGCGCTGTTGCGCCGGCGGCTGCTCATAGGGTCGCGCGCTGACTTCTGGTGTTCAAGTTGCCGGATCAGCTCACGCTTTGCTTCGCAGATGGCGCGGGTGATGTCCGGGTTCTCAGCGGTCGCCACCAGTGGCGGACGACCGGGCAGGCTCGTGCGCAAAGTGACGCGCTGCTCCTTGCCGCCGCGGTCCTGCAACGAGACTTCCACATCGATGTCCCGCGGATCCCATCGTCCCAGCAGGTGCGGACCGAGCGTCGACAACGTCTCCAATACGTGCGGCCGCTCCTTTTCTTTGAAACCCGCGCCGACGTGAAGCACCTGCTCGCCGAACGCATCTCGTTGTTCGTTGTCAGGGTTGATCATGGTCGTCCTCCGTAGAACTGCAGGGTGCACGCGGGCGCTCGGCGTCTTTCCCGACGCGTGTCGTGGTCGTTCGATGTTCGGAACCGGTTTCCCGGGAACAGACGGAAACACGTTGATCGTTCGGCGAACTCCAGATGAGTTCCGGCGATAGCTGGTTTCCGGTATGTCTCAATTAGACGCCCTTCACCACCGTATGTCAATAATGTTGACACATTGCGCCGGCGTGCAGGTGTCGTTTGAAATGTCTTGGGCCTCAGCGGCTCAGAACTGTGAGGAGTTCGGGGAGCGGCACGGTGGCGATACCGATGGCGGTGTCAGCGATGCCGTACGGCAGCACCAGGGTGTCGGCGTGGACTAGCGCGCCACAGGAGTAGACCACGTTGGGCACGTAGCCGTCCCGCTCATCTGAAGCGGGGCTCAGTAGCGGCTGCGGTAGTTGACCAAGGATTCGTGTCGGATCGTCGAGATCAAGCAGAATCGCCCCGATGCGGTAGGTGCGCATCGGTCCGACGCCGTGGGTGAGCACCAGCCACCCGGCGTCGGTTTCGATGGGCGGACCGCAGTTCCCGAGTTGTAACGCCTCCCATGCTCGGGTCGGGCTCTGGCAGGGGAGTGCGCTCGTCCAAACGGACAGGCGATCGGAGTAAGCAACCGTATTCGATTCGCGATCTGATCTCGACATGGCGGCGAAGTGACCGCGAATCCGGCGAGGAAACAGCGCCAGACCTTTGTTGGCGGCGGCGCTGCCGACGATCGGCGCGGAGGTGAAGGACTGGAAATCCTTGGTCGTGAGGAGTTGTTGGCCGATGTGGGATCCGCTGTAGGCCGTGTAGGTGGCGTAGAACATGACAGATCCGTCGTCGTCGATGAAACGGACGAAGCGTGCATCCTCCATGCCGCCCTGCTCTGCACCCATCGAGGGCCACAAGACGCGCTCGGAAAGTGTTATGCAGTCAGCGAACTCGACGGCATACGTCCGTTCGGCGATGCTGCGGATCGCGGAAATGGTCTCCTGGGCGTGTGCGCGGGTGCTCAGATGAGTCTGGAGCTGGGCGAGTTGTTGATCGAGAGCAGCCCGGGTGAAGCTCGTGTCGAGCCGGTCGAGGATATAGTCGGCGACCTCTCCGGCGTCGTCTAGTCGGGTGAGTTCGCTGCGGAAGACGGCCGCGTCGAGGAGCGCAGGCTTGGGCGTTCCGGCGGTGGCGAACGGAGCAGGATCGTCGATCGTGGCGCGGCCGGCTGCATCGACGACGCCGGTCCGGAACCCGATGGACGAACGGTGTCCCTCGCCGATGCCCCGGACGCTCAGCACGAATCGCAGGCTGCCTGCGACGGTTCCAGCCTGGTCGGGATGGGCCACGATGCTGGGGTTACACAACGCCGCACCTTCAAGGGCGTATTCACTCGTGAATGCCGCGCCCAGCAGCAACGTTCGCGCTTCGGAGAGTTCATGGCCGGGGTCCAGCCGATCGGTGAGTTCACGGGCGTGCCGGCGGAACGTGCCGGCAAGATCGCGGTGACGCCCGTCGAAGCGGACGACGACGTCGTCCAGCGAAGACCGCACCTGACCCTCGTCGAGGGCGAGGATTCGCGCCAACACCGCTCCCGCGCGGGACTCCTGGTGTTCGAAACCTTCCTGGCCCGGTACGAAGAGTCGGGTGATGACCCGCGACGGGTCGGCCATGAGCCTCACGGGGCCGCGTGTGGCGAGAGCAGCCTGCGCGGAAGTCATTGCCGCACAGTTGAGAAGCGTCTGGCGTGCTGCATCGTCGAGAGCACCGCCAGTGTCGACTCCGCACCCTGGTTGTGGTTCACGCCATCGGCGCGCAGGCCGTCGAATCCGCCGCCCGTCCCTGGGTCCCACATGAGCTGTTGCGCGTCGTTGACACCCATGAACCAGGCCGCAGCGGCCAGGACCCCGTCACGCCAGATCGAACCGGCGTCAATGGCAGCGGCACGCGCGCACGCGTCGGCGAGGGTGGAAACCTCGATCGGCTGCTGATCGAATGCGGGCCGGGGGTCGTCCGGCCCCCTGCCCGCTGCGGGAGTGGGCGAGAGGTGACCGTCTGCCGTCTCGTATTCGATCAGCCAACCCAGCAGATCCAAGCCCTGGTGCCGCAATGTCGAATCGTCGAGAGCCACGCCCGCCGCGATCATCGCCTCGGCGAGAACGGCATTCGCGTAGGTGAGTCGCGGCTCAGGCCACGGCCAGGCGCCGTCGTTGCTCGGTTGGGCCACGGTCTTGGCATAGTCGGTGAGGAGTTCGCGTGCGGCGCGCTGCCCGGGGTCGACGGCGAGGAGTTCGGCGGCGCCCAACGCCGCGAACGCCATCGCCCGGGGCCACGGCGATCGCACCTGCGCGGCGCGTTCGAACTGAATGACGGCCAACCGACGAACCAGGCCAACGTCACTGTGCCCGGCCGCGGTGCCCAGTCCCCAGATGCTGCGGCCCCAGCTGTCCTCCAGCGAGGGCTCATCCGCCCAACGGCCCTTGCTGTCCATTCGGTTTCGGCAGGGGCCCGCCTGAGACTGCGCGTCGTTCAGGAACCGTATGGCAACGCGGGCGAGGCCTTTCACCTGCCCGTGAGGCTCGGGCTCGCGGGTCGCGACGACGAGGACTCGGGCCATGTCGTCTGTACAGTAGCCGTGCTCGCGCCGGGGTTCGGCGAAACGGGCGTGCTCGAACGTTCCGCGCCCGTCCGTCAAACGCAGCAGGTGGTCGAATCTCGGCTCCGGCGTGGTGGCGATCATACCGGCGCCCGACGTGTGGCGAGAATCCGTTGTGCCAGAACCAGATAGGCATTGGCCACCACCGGCCAGGCCAGCGTCGGGGCCAACCGGCTGGCCTCCGCAGCCATGGCGCCGGCGAGGCGCGGTTCGGTCAGCACTCGGCGCAGGGCGGATACCAGCGCATCGGGATCGTCGTGATCGACGACGATGCCCGCCCCGCTACCGAGGAGTTCGACGGCGTGGGGGAAGGCGGTGGCGACGACCGGCCGCCCGCTTGCGATTGCGTCGACCAGAACGCCGGAAGTGACCTGATCCGTGGAGTCGTAGGGCAGAACGACCACGGCCGAGGACTGAACCAGCGCGGTCAGCGACGATACATCGCGGTAGTTGGCATCGAAGCACACAGAGTCCGCTACGCCGGTGCGCCGCGCCTGTTCGGCACGGGCCTCGCGGTATGCCTCACCGTCGACGGCCAAAACCTTTGGGTGCGTGCGGCCGGCAATCAGGTAACGCGGTCGGCCATGGAGCTCATGCAGCGATGCCATCGCCTCGATGACCCGCTCGACGCCCTTCCCGGGACCCAGCAGACCCCACGTCAACAGGGTCGGTCTGCCCGAGCGCAGTACCGAGGCGTTTGTCCGGACGGTCGCACCATGCGCGATCGTGGTGACTTTTCGGCGATCGACGTCGAAACCGAGGCACAGGCGCTGCCTGGCCGCCTCCGACATGACGACGACCCGAGCCGCCGTCGCCGCGATCGCCTCCAGCACAAAACGCTGATGCGGGGTCGGGTCCTTGAGGACCGTGTGGGCGACCACGATCGACGGGATGCGCAGTCCCCCGATGATGTCCACCACCTCGTCTCCGTCGACACCGCCGTAGATGCCGTACTCATGCTGCACGATCGCGATATCGCTCTCATTCAGCAACTCGGAGGCTGCTGCCACGGATGTCGCGGAACCGTTGACCAGTTCTCCGATCACCCGAGCATCAGGAGATGACGACCCGTCGCCAGTTCGCACGATGCTGACGTCAGATCCATTCGCGCACAAACCTTCCGACAAGGCTGCACTGAACGTCGCCAACCCGCACGGTGTCGGTGGATACGTACTGAGGATGCCGAAACTCATGGAGCCGCAATGCCCTCGCCCAAAAAGGGGGGCATTCGATGTTTCATGGGTGGATAAAGCGCTCAAGGTGATCCCGACGGACGGTTGTCACCGGTGTGTCCGGCGTGAGCGGCTGCTCTGCGATATCAGCGGCGGACGGCTGACTTCATCACGGACTTGCTGGGTTCCCAACAGCACGAGGCTACACCCAATGAGCGGCTACCGCGCATTGAGCCCCGCCAGAATGCGCAGGCCGAGAACGTGTCGACTGAGACCGGCGGCGGCACCTTCAACCGTGAGGTGCCGCTCGGCTTGCTCGGGCGTGTAGCCCTGGCCGATGAGGGCCCCGATCGCCTGGTTGATGACCGAATCCTCGAAAAGATTTGTCGCAGAACACTGCTCGGCAAGGTTCGGCAGGTGCTGATCAAGGACGAAGTCACTGAGCGACCGGGCGGTGAGCCACGCGAGGTCCGCGGCCAGATCGATAAAGGTTCCCGGCGACCCCGCGTACAAGACGAGGACCACAGCCGGGAGAAGACCGACGTCACCGACACCTGACAGCGCCAGCCTCAGCGAGGTGTGGACGTCACCCGCCCCGACACCCTCGACGAATGCGGTGAGCGTGAACGGCGGGTCACTGCTGGCGACGGCCACGCTCAGACCCAGAAAGGTGGGGACGGCGACGGTGGCATCGGCCGCGAGCTGGCGCAGACTGAGGGCGACATCGACGCCGGGCCCATCCAAAGCCTCGGTGAGAATGCCCAGGTCTGCGGCAAGGGCCGCGGTGAGCTTCACGAGAGGACCGCTCCGCTGCACGCTCCCGAGCGCGATCAAGCCTGCCGGCGCCGCGCATGGCCAGTCGCTGTGCGCGGTGAGGATCCCGAGACGCGAGTCAGGACCGGTCTCGTGACTAGTTCCTCGCTTGTCACGGTACGCCGGCTGGGTTTTCCGGCTCGGGTCGGGAGCGGGCGCGGGCGCGGCGAACCGCTTCGTCGACCAGGTGTTGCGCCACATCGGCCAACTTGCGGTGCTCAGATTGGCTCATCGCCCGCAGCTGGGTGAACGCGTCCTCGGCGCTGCGCCCGGTACGTCCGCGGATGAGGCCAATCGCTTGATCGATCACCGGGCGGACGGACAACGCCGTCTGCAACTGGACGGTTAGAGCGAGCGCGTCCGCGAGGATTTGCGCGTTGTACACGGCGACCGCCGCCGGTTTGGCGAACAACTCCCCGAATTCGGCGGCGTGCTCATCGAAAACGTCTTTGCCGTGGGCATATACGTTGATCGCCCCGACCACCCGATCAGGCAGCAACAGCGGGAGCGACAGCGCGCTGTGCACCCCCAACCTGCCTACGCGTGGACCGAACCGCGGCCACATCTTCTCCCCACCCAACGACCCTGAGCGCACCGTGCGACGTTCCAGCGCCGCGGTAATACAGGGCCCCTCATTGAGGGTGACGTACTGAATTTCGTCAATCTCGGCAACAAAGGGAGCGCTGGCCGCCAACGCCGCGACCATGTTGTCCACCCGGTCGACATTCAGCAAAGTGACCCCAGCGCCTTCGGCTCCCGGTATCGCGCGGACAGCGAACGTCGCTACCTCCGCCAGCAACTCAGGCAGGCGGCGATGACCGGCAACCAGACCCGCGAGATTGCTGATCGCCGCCCGCAAATCGGCGCCATCACTACCGAGCTGCTCCGATGTCCGCGACGCCAGCGGCGGCCCATCGGTGCCCTCGGTGAACTCCACCATCGCCGCTACCTGTTTCGTAATCTTGCTGGAGCCCGACATCACCGGCGACCAGCCATGTACCCAGGGCGTAGCCGCCGCGAGATCACTCCCATCCTAGGGCGAAGCCGGCGGGCCCGGGTAAGGCGAAGTTGGCCGGCCAAGTCCTGATTTTGGACTCGAGGGCTGCCACCTGCGCGGACGCGCCCAAGGGAGTGTAGTGTCATAGCTGCTGAGCAGCTCAGCTGGTCCGGATCGGTTTTGGCCGTACGCTGCTGAACCCTAGGAGCGCGTTAGCTCCGAGCCTGACATGCCGGTGATCGTCCGCACGACTGGGTCACCATGACCGACTCTTTGATGTCGTCTTCCGCCATGCCGGGTGATGCCATTTCCTTCACGCCGCGCAAAGGCGAATTGGCGCGATTGGATGCTCACTGGCTGAAGTCGTCGGTGGCCATTGTCAGCGCCCACGGCGACATCGACCAGACGAATGCACGCACCTTCACCGAGTACGCGCTCGCTCAGTTGGCGCGTTGCCGCGGGCTGATCCTTGATCTGACCCGTCTGGAATTCTTTGGCGCCGCGGGTTTCTCAGCGCTGCACAGAATCTCGGTGAGCTGCGCGTGCGCTGGACTAGACTGGGCGTTGGTGCCTGGCGCTGCGGTATCCCTGTTGCTACGAATCTGCGATCCGGACGGCTGGCTGCCGGCCGTCAGCACCGTCAGTGCGGCACTGGCCAGCCTCCAAGGGTCGGCGTCCGATGCGGAGCATCCCGAAAAGACTTGTGGTTCCGATGGAATGGGGTAGCGATCTGATTGCCGGTCCCGCGAACCGCGTGATCGCGACCGTGCAGAACGGTGTCGAGGTGCTGCGGTTCGGTGGCTTCCAGACCGGCTCCCGTACGTCGCCGTTTCAGACCGTGGAACGGTGCGACATGTACCGGCTACGACGGTACTTCCCCGACAGCGCGAGCGATCCGTCGCGGCCAACGGTAATACTTGTCCCGCCGATGATGATGTCGGCCAACGTGTTTGACGTCACTAGAGACCAGGGTGCGGTCGGAGTTCTGCATGATCTCGGTGTTGACCCGTGGGTGGTTGACTTCGGCTCGCCGGCCCGGGAAACCGGTGGACTCGAACGCACTTTGAGCGACCATGTTGTCGCGCTGAGCCGGGTCATCGATTCGGTACGCGCCCACACCGGCCGTAAAGTGCATTTGGCGGGCTACTCACAGGGCGGCATGTTCTGCTACCAAACCGCGGCCTTCCGACGCTCCGAGGGTTTGGCCAGCGTCATCACATTCGGTAGCGCCGTCGATTCGCTCAGCGGTCTGCCGTTCGGAATTCCCGCGGTCCTGGCGGCCCGCGGCGCACAGCTGATCGCCGACCACGTTTTCAACCGTCTCTCCGTCTCGGGGTGGATGGCCCGGACCGGGTTCCAACTTCTGGACCCGATCAAGACGGTGCGGGCGAGGTGGGACTTTGTCCGGCAACTCCATGACCGAGCGGCGTTGCTGCCGAGAGAACAGCAACGCCGCTTCCTGGAGGTGGACGGCTGGGTGGCATGGTCGGGTCCCGCCGTCGCCGAACTATTAAGGCAGTTCGTGGTCCATAATCGCATGATGACCGGCGGGGCCGTGATCGATGGCACGTTGATCACGCTCGCTGAAATCACCTGTCCAGTACTTGCTTTCATCGGTGAGATCGACGGCATCGGCCAGCCCGCGTCCGTTCGAGGAATCCGGCGGGCCGCGCCTCGCGCCGGGGTGTCCGAGGTACTTTTGCGGACAGGCCATTTCGGACTCGTGGTCGGATCGACCGCCGCCACGCAAACGTGGCCCGCCGTCGGACAATGGGTGCTGTGGCGAGACGGTCGAGGGTCGAGGCCGGCCGGCGTGCACGCGATGGGGGCTGACCCTGGCGGCGGGATCGACGGCGGTGTCGGCCTGTCGTCACGTATCGGTCACTCGGCGGGTGTGCTGGCCGAACTGAGCATCGGTGTGAGCTTGGGGTTGGCCGACGCCGCGGTGGGGGTGGCGCGCAGCGGCAGGGAGATCGCAGAGGAGGCCGTGCGTGCCCTGCCCCGGCTCGCCCGCCTGGGGGGACTGCAGCCCCATACCCGAGTGTCGTTGGGGGGGTTGATGGCCGAACAGGCGAGCAAAGCGCCCGAGGAAGAATGCTTTCTCTTCGAGGATCGGGTTCACACCAACGCGGCGGTCGATCATCGCATCGACAGCGCGGTGCGCGGCCTCATCGCCGCCGGTATCCGTCAGGGAGCCCACATCGGTGTGTTGATGGACACCAGCCCCAGCGCCGTGACCGCGATCGCGGCACTGTCGCGGCTCGGCGCGGTGGCGGTGCTGCTACCGCCAGACGCCGACCTCGCCGCCGCCGTCCAGTTGTGCGAGGTGGCCGACATCGTCACGGACCCAAACCATCTGGCGGCGGCCGCCGCGATCGGCGCGAGGGTGCTCGTCCTCGGTCATCGAAGCGCCGCGGAGCTCGGCCGGACGGAGTCCGACCTGATCGTCGAGCTAGACCGCCCCGACCCGTCCGCCGAGCGGCTCCCCCAGTGGTATCGGCCGAACCCCGGCCGGGCAAGCGATCTCGCCTACGTGTTCTTCAGCACGACGGGAGGGCGCCGGGTGATCAAAGAGGTCACCAATCATCGGTGGGCGCTGTCGGCCTATGGCACGGCCGCTGTCGCCGCGCTGGGCCGCGGCGACACGATCTATTGCCTGACCCCGCTGCACCATCCGTCGGGTCTGATGGTCGGCCTCGGCGGCGCGATCGCCGGCGGGTCGCGCATCGCGTTAACGCGGGGCGTCGACCCAACGCGGTTCGCCGACGAGGTTCATCGGTACGGGGTGACGGTAGTGACCTACACCTGGGCCATGTTGCTCGAACTGGTGGAGGCGACGTCGCCCGAGCTTGCCCAACATCATCCGATCCGCCTGTTTATCGGAGCCGGGATGCCAATCGGGCTGTGGCGCAAGGTCACTGACCGATTCGCCCCCGCCCGGGTGTTGGAATTCTATGCCTCCACCGAGGGGAACGCGGTGCTGGCCAATGTCGCCGGCACGAAGACCGGTGCCAAGGGTCGGCCGCTGCCGGGCAGCACCGAGATTCGGCTCGGACGCTACGACGCCGCGACGGGCCGCTTCATCGAGGATGACAACGGCTTCGTGCGGCCCTGCGCGGACGACGAGGTGGGCGTGCTGCTCGCGAAGCCGCGCTTCGGACTCGATGCCGCACGCGTGTCGATGCGCGGTGTATTCGCCGAGGGAGACACGTGGATCACCACGGACCACCTGTTTCGCCGCGACCGCGACGGCGACTACTGGTTCGTCGACAACAGGAACACGGTGATCCAGTCGAGTCGCGGACCGGTCTTCTGCCAGCCGATCTGCGATGCCCTCGGCGACATCGCCGTGATCGACCTGGCCGTGGTCTATCCCGTTGCGACCGACACGCACGACGTCGCGGTTGCGGCCGTGGCGCTCGACACGGGCGCCACCCTCACCGGGGCTGCCCTGACCACCGCATTATGCGGCCTCCCCCGGGATCAGCGTCCCGCCATCGTCCACATCGTTGACCGCATACCGCTCACGCCCTCCTACCGCCCGCTGTCGGTCGCATTGCGGGACGCCGGGTTGCCGGGGCCGGGGAAAAGCACCTGGTACCACGACGTCACTGACGGCCAGTACCGACACTCGGCCGCCATCGGCCAGGAAGCACGGCGGCACCTAACCCGGGAGATTGAGTAGGCGCCCAGTCGAAGTGGTCAGTAGGCCGCGGCGGCGTTGTACCCCGGCGGTCGCCATTTTGCTGTCGGGCCCATCCGCTGGGCGTGTGCCAACGCACCCTGGGGTTGGCCGGCAAGGTTCGTGGCCGAGGAACATGCCGTTGAGGACTGCCTCGAGGTGGCTCGACAGCGCCATGCGCGGGTTCTTCAGCGCCGGGACGGCGAAGCCGGTGAACAGGCCGAGTAGGAACAGGACCAACCCGAGCGTGAACAGCACCTTCTGCATGTCAGCAGGGTAGGCGCCGGACTGCGCGTGTCAGGGGCTGGGCGGAAGGCTTGGCGGCGTGGTCGCCGTCGTGGTCGGCAGCGTGGACGTGGACGCCGGGGTGCTGGTGACCGTGACGGTGCTCGTGCTCGTCGACGGCGGCGGCACCTCGGTGGTGGTGGTGCTCGTCGTGACGCTGGTCGTCGTGGAGGTCGACGACGTCGTCGTCGCCGAGGCCGCGGCGAGCACACCGCAGGCCACCCGCTTGCCGGACTCGCCGGTGGCGCTCCCGGTCAAGTTGTCCGCCGTCTGGTGGATGATCAGCGCGGTGCCCGAGCTGTTTCGCAGGTCGGAGGCGGTGAGCAAGTTGGTGGTGGTGACGAGTTTCGCCGAGCCGTCGTTGCGCACCTGCAGCGCGGTCAGGTCGCCGCTGGCGGGGAAACCCGTGTGGTCGGGCGCCTGGTAGACGCTTCCGGCGGAGTTGAAGTCGCCGGTCGCGCCGCCCGCCGGCGCGGCCGAATTGGCCTCGCATTTGCCCACCGAATGGATTTGCAGGCCGTGGAAGCCGGGGCTGAGAACCTGATTGGGTCCGGTCTCCACGGTGACCGTGGCATAACCGTTCGCGAAATCGATGGTGGCGGTGCCGACCTGGTTTCCGTCGGCGCTCTTCAACTGCGTGGTCATCCGCTCCGTGCCGGGCGGCGCGCTCGAGGACGTCGAACTGGTGGCCTGGCCACCCTGCTGATTTGCGCATGCGGCCAACGGCGCAACGGCGGCGGCAAGCAATGCGGTCGCGAAGGATACGCCCTTTTTCATGGGCTGGGCCTACCCGCATTGGCGGCAGCCCAAACGAGCCCGACCGCGCGCAGCGGCAGGCCCGCTGGGGCCCGGGCTCAGGCGGAGCGGCGGATGCCGCGCGTGCGGCCGATGTCGCCCTTCAGCAGTAGGTCACGCTCGGATTCGGACAGGCCGCCCCAGACGCCATAGGGCTCACCGACTTCGAGGGCGTGCGAACGGCACTCCTGGATGACCGGGCACTGCCGGCACATCTCCTTGGCGCGCTGCTCGCGCTGCATGCGGGCGCGGCCGCGTTCACCGTCGGGGTGGAAGAACATCGACGAGTCAACGCCGCGGCACAAGCCCTGCAATTGCCAATTCCAGATGTCGGCGTTGGGTCCAGGTAGCTGCTCCGGCTGTGGCATTGGTGTTTCCCTCTCTGCACGGCACGCCCAGTAAGGTCAGGTCCGCGAAGCGATTGTGCAACTGAATTGAAGCGGCGTCACCGATGACTACCCGTCATGCGTAGACGTTAGGGCGGACGGAGAATTTGCGTCAATAGCCACTTAGCCCGGCAAAGTATGTAATGGTTATAAAAGAATTAACGCCGCGTTCATCTGCCGCGCGTTGGCGAAACACGCACCGTGCTACCAGGCACTTGACCGAATCGAGATTTCCCAGCTCACGGGCCGAGAGAGGGCCGACCGCGATTAGTACAGGACCTATTGTAATTAACAGTTCGGTAACGCGAACACCACAAACTGTTTACTACCATCGTCGTGATTGAAACTCGTCACACTTCCGTGATTGGCCGAAACTTGGCGGCCGCCGCCTTCGGTGACCGGCCGGGGGCCTGGCCGCTGCCGACGGCGGTCACGCCGGAGGAATTGTGGCTGCGCGCGGTCGCGGCCGGCGGGCAGGGCCGCTACGGCAGCGCCTATTGCGACCTGGCTGCGCTGCGCCGCAGCGTGCCCGCCGGACCGCTGGTCTCGCTGGCCCACAGCACGCAGGGATCCTTTCTGCGCCAACTCGGTTGGCACTCCGCGGCGCGCGGCTGGGACGGGCGCGCCCTGGCGCTGGCGGGCGCGGACCGCGAGGCGCGCGCCGATGCCCTGATCGGGTTGGCGGCCGACGCGCTGGGCGTCGGCCGGTTCGCGGCCGCGGCGGCACTGCTCGCCCGTGCCGACGCGGAGCTGGGGGCCGGACCGGTGCCGGACCGGCAGCCGGTGCGGCGCGGGTGGGTGGCCGCCGAGCTGGCGATGGCCCGGGGCGACGGCGAACTCGCCGTCGGCCATGCGAACGAGGCGGCGCGGCTGGCGGGCGCGATGCTCGTCCCGTCGGCGCGGCACGCGGTCAAGAGCGAGGTGGTGCTGGCGGCCGCCCTGTGCACCGCCGGGGCCGTCGAGCGCGCCCGTGCGGTGGCCGAGGCGGCGCTGGACGCCACGGGCCGCCTGGGGCTCGTTCCCCTTCGATGGGCGTTGGCGTGCTTGCTGATTGATCTCGGAAGCGTCACGTTATCGACGCGGCAGCTGCACGAAATTCGCGATGTCTGCGCAGGCCACGTCCGGCGCGCCGGTGCGACGTGGCGTTCCGCTTGAAATGGCCCCGCGCCCGTTATTGTCAATGCGTTAGTTAGCCCGGTTAGCCCGCGATGTGTCCGGTTCGTAACGTTGGAGATACCGCCGTCGATGACAATTCAAGGGGATCGTCTCGACGCCGTGGTGGCCAAGGCCGTGGCGGGGGACCGTAACGCACTACGGGAGGTGCTGGAGACCATCCGTCCGATTGTCGTGCGCTATTGCCGCGCGCGGGTCGGGACAGTCGAGCGGGGTGGCCTGTCAGCGGATGACGTGGCACAGGAGGTGTGCTTGGCGACTATCACGGCGCTGCCGCGTTACCGGGACCGCGGACGCCCCTTCCTCGCGTTCCTGTACGGCATCGCGGCGCACAAGGTCGCGGACGCCCATCGCGCCGCCGGCCGTGACCTGTCCTACCCCACCGAGATCATCCCCGAGCGTTGGTCGTCCGACGCCGGCCCGGAACAACGGGCCATCGAAGCCGATTCGGTGAGCCGGATGAGCGAACTGCTCGAGATCCTGCCCGCCAAGCAGCGCGAGATCCTGATCCTGCGTGTGGTCGTCGGCCTGTCGGCCGAGGAGACCGCGTCCGCCGTCGGCAGCACCACCGGTGCGGTCCGGGTGGCCCAGCACCGGGCGCTGTCCCGGCTCAAGTCCGAGATGATCGCGGCAGGTGACTGTGCCTGAACCCCTGGACGAATTCGCCCGCACCGATCTGCTCCTCGACGCGCTCGCCGAGCGGCGACCGGTGCACGTCGGCGACCCCGACGTCGACGCGATGGCGACCCTGCTGGAGGACTGGCGCGACAACCTGCGGTGGCCGCCGGCCAGCGCGCTGGTCTCGGCGGAAGAGGCCGTCGCGGCCCTGCGTACCGGATTGGCCGACCGCCGGCGCAGCCGGCGCGGGCTGGCGGCCATCGGATCGGTGGCCGCGGCGCTGCTGGTGATGAGCGGCTTCGGCGCCATGGTGGTCGAGGCCCGTCCCGGCACCACCCTGTACGGGCTGCACGCTATGTTCTTCGACCAGCCGCGGGTCAACGAGAAGCATCAGGCCCTGCTGTCCGCGAAGGCCGACCTGGCCAAAGTGCAGGAGTCGATCGACGCGGGCCAGTGGGACCAGGCGCGCAGCCAGCTGACCGAGGTGAGCAGCCTGGTCCAGTCGATCGACGACCCGGCCGGCAAACAGGAGCTGACGAACCAGCTGAAGCTGTTGAATCTGCGGGTCCAGTCGCGCAATCCGAACGCGACGCTGCCGCCATCGGCGAACGCGCCGTCGGCGTGGTCGGCCCCGCCCGCGGCCACCCCGAAAGCGGCCGCTACGCCGTCCGAGGCGTCGGCCGTCCCGTCAGAGCCGGCGTCGCCGGGTCAGTCGTGGAGCAAGCATCGGCATCACGGGCTGACACCCGGCCCGTCGGCGGTGATTCCGGACACGCCGTAGCGGCGCGCTAGCGGCGGTATCCGTCGGCGTCCGAGGTGGCCTCGTTGAGCGAGGCGTCGGCGTAGCCGCGGCAGTAATCCCACGTGACGTAGGCGTCCGGCTCGGGGTCGTAGGCCGGCTCGTGCGGGCGGACGGTGCCGTCGATCAGCAGCTGCAGCAGGTTCGCGCGCAGCATGTCCCAGTCGTGGTAGTGGTCCTGCTGGCATTCGTCGCAGCACACCACCAGCCCGCGAATTCCCTTGTGCGCCAACAGGGCCTCGTAGACCGCCAGGTCGGCGAGGTCGGCCTCGACCGCCATCCGCTCTTGGGCGTCCAGGGGCTGCCCCGGCTCTACGGCTTCGAGCGCAGCCGACGGATCGCAGGGGTCGTCGGCGAAGGGGTCGGGCGGCAAACCCGGTGGGAGGTGATCGCGCACGCACACTAGCCTACGCAGCCGGGCGGGGATAACGCCAGCAGGGAAGCCGCCCGTCGTTTCCGCGCGTTTTGGCGCCCGCGGCGCGCCCCGGCAAGCGGGTGGAGGGGTCGGGCGAGCCGATAGGATGGGAAGCTCACGCCGCATCGTATGGAGGGCCCCGCCGATGACCCGTGGCATGTCCCACCTGGAAGACAGCTCCGACCTCGTCGGCAGCCCCTACGTGCGCGATCCGCGGATAGGGGGACTGGTCGACGACCCCGTGCCGACCGGGGGCGACGACCCGCACAAGGTCGCGATGCTGGGCCTCACCTTCGACGACGTGCTGTTGCTGCCCGCCGCCTCCGACGTCGTTCCCGCCACCGCGGACACCTCGAGCCAGCTCACCAGAAAGATCCGGCTCAAGGTCCCGCTGGTGAGTTCCGCGATGGACACCGTCACCGAGTCGCGGATGGCGATCGCGATGGCCCGGGCCGGCGGCATGGGCGTGCTGCACCGCAACCTGCCCGTCGCCGAACAGGCCGGGCAGGTCGAGATGGTGAAGCGCTCGGAGGCCGGCATGGTCACCGATCCGGTCACCTGCCGGCCGGACAACACCCTGGCGCAGGTCGACGCGCTGTGCGCCCGGTTCCGGATCTCGGGTCTGCCGGTGGTCGACGACACCGGGGCGCTGGTCGGCATCATCACCAACCGCGACATGCGGTTCGAGGTCGACCAGACCCGCAAGGTCGCCGAGGTGATGACCAAGGCGCCGCTGATCACCGCCCAGGAGGGGGTCAGCGCTGACGCCGCGCTGGGCCTGTTGCGCCGCAACAAGATCGAGAAGCTGCCCATCGTCGACGGCCACGGCCGGCTCACCGGGCTGATCACCGTCAAGGACTTCGTCAAGACCGAACAGCACCCGCTGGCCACCAAGGACAGCGACGGCCGGCTGCTGGTCGGCGCCGCCGTCGGCGTCGGCGGGGACGCCTGGGTCCGCGCGATGATGCTGGTCGACGCCGGGGCCGACGTGCTGATCGTGGACACCGCGCACGCGCACAACCGGCTGGTGCTCGACATGGTCGGCAAGCTCAAGGCCGAGGTGGGCGAGAAGGTCGAGGTGATCGGCGGGAACGTCGCCACCCGGTCGGCCGCCCTGGCGCTGGTCCACGCGGGCGCGGACGCGGTCAAGGTCGGCGTTGGTCCGGGCTCGATCTGCACCACCCGGGTGGTCGCCGGGGTCGGCGCGCCACAGATCACGGCGATCCTGGAAGCCGTAGCGGCCTGTCGGCCTTCCGGCGTGCCGGTGATCGCCGACGGCGGGCTGCAGTATTCCGGCGACATCGCCAAGGCCCTGGCCGCCGGCGCCTCGACGGCCATGTTGGGTTCGCTGCTGGCCGGCACCGCCGAGGCCCCCGGCGAGCTGATCTTCGTCAACGGCAAGCAGTTCAAGAGCTACCGCGGCATGGGGTCGCTGGGCGCCATGGCGGGCCGGGGCGGCTCTGGAGGCGCGGCGAAGTCGTACTCCAAGGACCGCTACTTCGCCGACGACGCGTTGAGCGAGGACAAGCTGGTGCCCGAGGGCATCGAGGGCCGGGTGCCGTTCCGCGGCCCGCTGTCCTCGGTGATCCACCAGCTCACCGGTGGCCTGCGCGCCGCGATGGGCTACACCGGCTCGCCCACCATCGAGGCGCTGCAGCAGGCGCAGTTCGTCCGGATCACGTCGGCCGGGCTGCGCGAAAGCCATCCGCACGACGTCGCCATGACCGTCGAAGCGCCGAACTACTTCGCGCGCTGAGGCCGGCATGGTCGAAATCGGGATGGGCCGCACCGCCCGTCGTACCTATGAACTGAGCGAAGTCAGCATCGTGCCGTCGCGGCGCACCCGGTCATCGCAGGACGTCTCCACCGCCTGGCAGCTGGACGCCTACCGTTTCGAGATCCCGGTGGTGGCCCACCCGACCGACGCCCTGGTATCGCCGGAGTTCGCCATCGAGCTCGGCCGCCTCGGCGGGCTGGGCGTGCTCAACGGCGAGGGGCTGATCGGCCGGCACGCCGACGTCGAGGCCAAGATCGCGCAGCTCGTCGAGGCCGCCACCAAGGAGCCCGAACCGTCCGCGTCGATCCGGCTGCTGCAGGAGCTGCACGCCGCGCCGCTGAACCCCGATCTGCTGGGGTCGGCCGTCGCGCGCATCCGGGAGGCCGGGGTGACCACGGCGGTGCGGGTCAGCCCGCAGAACGCCCAGGCGCTGACCCCGGTGCTGCTGCAGGCCGGCATCGACCTGCTGGTCATCCACGGCACCATCGTCTCGGCGGAGCGGGTGGCCAGCGACGGCGAGCCGCTGAACCTCAAGACCTTCATCTCCGAGCTCGACGTCCCGGTGGTGGCCGGCGGGGTGCTCGACCACCGCACGGCGCTGCACCTGATGCGCACCGGCGCCGCCGGCGTCATCGTCGGCTACGGCTCCACCCGGGGGGTGACCACCAGCGACGAGGTGCTCGGTATCAGCGTGCCGATGGCCACCGCCATCGCCGACGCGGCCGCCGCGCGCCGCGAATACCTCGACGAGACGGGCGGCCGGTACGTGCACGTGCTGGCCGACGGCGACATCCACACCTCCGGCGAGCTGGCCAAGGCGATCGCCTGCGGGGCCGACGCGGTGGTGCTCGGCACGCCGCTGGCCGAGTCCGCCGAGGCGCTGGGCGAGGGCTGGTTCTGGCCGGCCGCGGCGGCGCACCCGTCGTTGCCGCGCGGGGCGCTGCTGCAGATCGCGCTCGGCGAGCGCCCGCCGCTCGAGCGGGTGCTCAACGGGCCCTCCGACGACCCGTTCGGTTCGCTGAACCTGGTCGGCGGCCTGCGCCGGTCGATGGCCAAGGCCGGCTATTGCGACCTCAAGGAGTTCCAGAAGGTAGGGCTGACCGTCGGTAGCTGAGGGCACTGGCTCGTTACCCGTGAGTAAGGCCATACTGGTGCGATGAGGCCGGATTACGACGTTCTGATCATCGGTTCGGGTTTCGGAGGCAGCGTCAGCGCGCTGCGGCTGACCGAAAAGGGCTACCGCGTAGGCGTATTGGAGGCCGGGCGGCGTTTCGCCGACGAGGACTTCGCCGAGACCTCGTGGGACCTGCGCAAGTTCCTGTGGGCCCCGCAGCTGGGTTGCTACGGCATCCAGCGGATCCATCCCCTGAAGAACGTGCTGATCCTGGCCGGCGCCGGGGTGGGCGGCGGCTCCCTGAACTACGCCAACACGCTGTACGTGCCGCCGGAGCCGTTCTTCAAAGACCGGCAGTGGTCGCACATCACCGACTGGCGCGACGAGCTGATGATGCACTACGAGCAGGCGAAACGGATGCTCGGGGTGGTCACGAACCCGACCTTCACCGACGCCGACCGCGTGCTCAAGGAAGTCGCCGACGAGATGGGCTGCGGTGACACCTTCGTGCCCACCCCGGTGGGGGTGTTCTTCGGGCCCGACGGCACCAAGACGCCGGGCAAGACCGTGCCGGACCCGTACTTCGGCGGCGCGGGCCCGGAGCGCACCGGCTGCCTGGAGTGCGGCTGCTGCATGACGGGATGTCGCTACGGCGCCAAGAACACCCTGCTGAAGAACTACCTCGGCCTCGCCGAATCCGCTGGCGCGCAAGTGATTCCGATGACGACGGTGAAGGGCTTCCAGCAGCGGCCGGACGGGCTGTGGGAGGTCCGCACCGTGCGCACCGGCAGCTGGCTGCGCCGCGACCGGCGCACCTACACCGCGACGCACCTGATCCTGGCCGCGGGCACCTGGGGCACTCAGCATCTGCTGTTCAAGATGCGCGACACGGGCAAGTTGCCGCGCCTGTCCGGGCGGCTGGGCGTGTTGACCCGCACCAACTCCGAGTCCATCGTCGGCGCCGGGAAACTCGAGGTCGACCCGAACCTGGACCTGACGCACGGCGTGGCCATCACGTCGTCGATCCACCCGACCGCCGACACCCATGTCGAACCCTGCCGCTACGGCAAGGGATCGAACGCGATGGGCCTGCTGCAGACGCTGATGACCGACGGCAGCGGTCCGGGGGGCACGGACGTGCCCCGCTGGAAGCAGCTGTTGGACCAGGCCCGCGAGGACCCGCGCCGCATGATGCGGATGCTCAACGTCCACCAGTGGAGCGAGCGCACCCTGATCGCGCTGGTCATGCAGCACCTGGACAACTCGATCACCACCTTCACCAAACGCGGCAAGCTGGGCATCCGCTGGTACACCAGCAAGCAGGGCCACGGCGACCCGAACCCGTCCTGGAATCCCGTCGGGAACAAGGTCACCCGGCGCATCGCCGAGAAGATCGACGGCGTGGCCGGCGGCACCTGGGGAGAACTGTTCAACATCCCGCTGACGGCGCACTTCCTCGGCGGCGCGGCGATCGGCGACAGCCCCGAACACGGGGTCATCGACCCCTACCACCGGGTGTACGGCTATCCCACGATGTTCGTGGTGGACGGCGCCGCGATCTCGGCGAACCTGGGCGTCAACCCGTCGCTGTCGATCACCGCGCAGGCCGAACGGGCCGCGTCGCTGTGGCCGAACAAGGGCGAGAACGATCAGCGCCCGCCGCAGGGCGAGCCCTACCGCCGGCTGGACCCGATCGCGCCAGGGCACCCGGTGGTGCCCCTCGACGCACCGGGTGCCCTGCGCTGGTTGCCGATTACGCCGGCGCGGTCGACCGGCTAGCTCGCGATCGCCTCGAGCGGGGCGCCGCTGACCACCCGGCTGCGCTCGCCGTGCACGTCGACGGGCACGTCGCCCATCAGCGTGACGCGGTGCATCAGCCGGGGCTGGTCGTCGTAGTCGTCGATGGCCCGGTGCTGGGTGGCCCGGTTGTCCCAGATGGCGACGTCACCCGGCGCCCAGCTCCAGCGAATAGTGTTCTCTGGCACCGTGATTCGCCGCTGCAATAGTTCCAGCAGCACGCTCGACTCGTAGCTGTCCAGGCCGACGAAGCCCCGCACGAAATCTCCCAACAACAGCGTGCGCTCGCCGGTCTCGGGGTGCACCCGCACCACCGGGTGTTCGGTCCGGAAGTCCGGCTTTTCGAAGACCTGGCGGAACGTCCGCTGGGCGTCGCTCATCGCCCGCACCGATTCCTCGGTCACGTAGTCGTAGCGGTTGCTGTGCAGGGCCCAGAGGTTCTCCACCAGGCCCTTGAGCGCCTCCGGCAGCGCCTCGTAGGCGGCGGCCGTGTTGGTCCACAGCGTCGACCCCCCGTACCGCGGCAGGGTGACCGCCCGCAGGATCGAGGCCGCCGGGTAGTTGGCGACGAACGTGACGTCGGTGTGCCAGCGGTTCGCCTTGCCGTATTCGGAGTTGATCGGCGTGATCACCGGCGCGTTCTTGGCGGCCAGCAGCTCGGCGGCCGGGTGGCCGACGGGCGTGCCCAGCCGGCCCGCGAATGCCAGCTGCCGCTGGTCGTCGAGGTGGTGCTGGTGGCGGAAGAAGATCACCTTGTGGGCCAGCAGCGCCCGGCGGATCTTGTCGACCGCGTCCGGGTCGAGGTCGCCGCCGAGGCGCACCCCGTCCACGCGCGCGCCGATGCGGCTGCCGAGCTTGGTGACGGTTATCTGACCACTCATTGTCATCAATCCTAGTGCGAAGGGGCGTAGTCAACTGACTACATCGAGTACTGTAGTCGCATGACTACACCTTCCGCAAGAGGCCGCGCCAACATGCCCACCGGGCGGGCGGAGGTCGCCGCGGCGATCCTGGAGGCCGCCACCGACCTGTTCGCGGAGCGCGGCCCGGCCGCGACCTCGATCCGCGACATCGCCGCCCGGTCCAACGTCAACCACGGGCTGGTGTTTCGTCACTTCGGCACCAAGGACAAACTCGTCGGCGCCGTGCTCGATCACCTGGGCGCCAACCTGAGCGCCCTGCTGAGCGCCGAGCCGCCCGCCGACGTGCTGGACCGCGCCCTCGACCGGCAGATGCGAGTCATGGCCCGCACCGTGCTCGACGGGTATCCGGCGGGGCAGCTGCAGACGCGCTTTCCCACCATCGCGACGTTGCTGGACTGGGTGCTGCCGCTGCACGACACCGAGATCAAGGCCCGCCTCGCCGTCGCCAACGCCCTTGCGTTGCAATTCGGTTGGCGACTCTTCGCGCCGATCCTGCGGTCGGCGACCGGGCTCGACGAGCTGACGGACGACGACATACGCGAGGCCGCGCGCGTCGAGGTGGCGCGGATTCTCAACCCCGGCTGATGCTCACTTTTTCCGGGCCAGCGCCCGGCGGTGCAGCGGCTCGCGGCCCGGCGGCTGCTGGGGCGCCGACAGCAGCGGCTTGCGGCCGCGCACCGCGATGGTTTTCGGCGCGTCGGTGCTCAGCGTCACCTCGTCGCCGGCGTGCCGGATCGTGAGCTGGCCCCCCGGCCCGTCGCGCACGGTGTAGGTGACGTCGGAATGGTTGACGTCGACGGTCAGCCGGAAATCGCGCCACCGGAGCCGGAACCGCAGCCGCGAGATGCCATCGGGCAGCGCGGGATCCAGCGAGAGGATGCCCTCGTCGTCGCGCAGGCCGCCGAAGCCACCCACCAGCGCCGTCCAGGCGCCGGCGAGCGACGCCATGTGCAAGCCGTCGCGCGTGTTGTGGTGCAGGTCGCGCAGGTCGATCAGCCCGGCCTCGTAGGCGTAGTCGTGGGCCAACTCCAGGTGGCCCACCTCGGCGCACATCACCGCCTGGGTGCAGGCGGACAACGACGAGTCGCGCACCATGCGCCGCTCGTAGTAGTCGACGTTGCGCGCCTTCTGTTCCGGCGTGAACGCGTGGCTCTGCCACTGCATCGCCAGCACCAGGTCCGCCTGCTTGATCACCTGCGCGGGATAGAGCCGGACGTAGGCCTCGTGCAGCAGCAGCGGGTAGGTGGTGTTCTTCTCGAAGTCCCACTCGGCGAGGGTGGTGAACCCGTCGCACTGCTGATGCACGCCCAGGCCGGCGTCGTAGGGGATGTTGGCCGCGTCGGCCGCGTCGCGCCAGGAGGCCGTCTCCTCGGTGGTGACGCCCATCGCCTCGGCCGCCTCGGGGTGGCGGTTGCAGGCGTCGGCGGCGGTGCGCAGGTTGTGCGCGGCCATCAGGTTGGTGAACACGTTGTCGCGCACGATCGCCGTGTACTCGTCGGGACCGGTGACGCCGTCGAGGTGCCAGACGCCGTGCCGGTCGTGGTGGCCGAGCGAGAGCCAGAGCCGGGCGGTCTCGACGAGCACCGCGAGGCCGCACTGCTTTTCCAGTTCCTCGTCGCCGGTGACGATGCGGTACCGCTCGAAGGCCATGGCGATGTCGGCGTTGATGTGCCAGGCCGCGGTGCCGGCCGGCCAGTAGGCCGAACACTCCTGCCCGCGGATGGTCCGCCACGGGAAGCTGGCGCCCTCGAGGCCCAGTTCGGCCGCCCGCTCCTTGGCCAGGTCCAGGGTGGACGCCCGCCACCGCAGCGCGTCGGCCACCGCGTGCGGCGCGGTGTAGGTGAGCACCGGCAGCACGTAACCCTCGGTGTCCCAGAAGGCGTGGCCGTCGTAGCCGGTTCCGGTGAGCCCCTTGGCCGGGATCGCGCGCCGCTCGGCGCGCGCGCTGGCCTGTAGCAGGTGAAAGAGCCCGAACCGCACCGCCTGCTGGGATTCGGGGTCGCCCTCGACCTCGACGTCCGCGCTGTCCCAGAAGTCGTCCAGGTACGCCCGCTGCGAGTTCAGCAGGCCCTGCCACCCGCTGTAGCGGGCGCTGTGGATGGCGGCCGCGGCCTGGTCGCGCAGCGCCGGGCGCGAGCGCATGCTCGACCAGCCGTACGCCAGGTACTTGACCAGGCGCAGCTTCTGGCCGGCGCGCAGCCCGCAGATCACGGTGGTGCGCGCCAGGTCGTCGCGGGCGTCGGTGCTGCACTCGACGCGGCCGGGGACGTCGATCTCGTGGTCCATCGCGGCCGACATCATCAGGGCGCTGCTGCGGGTGCGGTGCATGAGAAGCGCTCCGGTGTCGGTGTTTTCGTGATCGACGGCCACCAGCGGGCTCTCCAGGATGGCCGACACCCGCGGGTCGCCCGAGGTCTGCGGTTGGTCCTCGTTGGTGACCAGTTCTGACTGCACCGTCACGCGGACGAAATCGCCGACCGCCTCCACGACGTATTCGATGGCGGCCACACCGCGCTGGGCCAGCGACACCAGCCGGGTGGACACCAGCTTGATCTCCTTGCCGGCGGGCGAGCGCCAGTGCGCGCGCCGGGTCATCGTTCCGGCACGCATGTCCAGAGTCCGCTCGTGCGAGAGCAATTCGCCGTAGCGGACGTCGAACGGCTCGTCCTCGACCAGCAGGCGGACGATCTTGCCGTTGGTGACGTCGACGATCGTCTGCCCCGCCTCGGGGTAGCCGTAGCCGGCCTCCGCGTAGGGCAGCGGCCGGATCTCGTAGAAGGAGTTCAGGTAGGTGCCGGGCAGGCCGTAGGGCTCGCCCTCGTCGAGGTTGCCGCGCAGCCCGATGTGCCCGTTGGACAGGGTGAACAGGGATTCGGACTGGGCCAACAGGTTCAGGTCCAGCTTGGTTTCGCTGACGTGCCAGGGATCGACGGGGAAGGCTTCGTCGTCGATCATGACTGCAGCAGCTCGGCGAGGTCGGTGACCACCACGTCGGCGCCGTTGCGGCGCAGATCGTCGGCCTGGCCCACCCGGTCGACGCCCACCACGTAACCGAAGTTACCGGCATGGCCGGCCTGCACACCGGAGATGGCGTCCTCGAACACGGCCGCGGCGTCGGCGCCCACGCCGAGCAACTCGGCCCCCCGCAGGTAGGAATCCGGCGCCGGCTTGCCGGCGATGTGCTCGTCGCGCAGCGTGACACCGTCCACCCGCTGCTGGATGAAACGGTCCAGGCCGGTGATCTCCAGGACGTCGCGGGTGTTGGCGCTCGAGGACACCACGGCGATGCCCAGGCCGGCCGCCGACGCCGCCTCGAGGTATCTGCGTGATCCCTCGAAGACCTCGACGCCGTCCTTGTGCAGGACGCGCTGGAACATGTCGTTCTTGCGGTTGCCCAGGCCGTAGACCGTCTCGGCGTCGTCCGGGTCGTCCGGGCTGCCGTCGGGCAGGTCGATCCCGCGGCTGGCCAGAAACGACCGGACCCCGTCCTCACGTTTCTTGCCGTCCACGTAGGTGCGGTAGTCGGCCGCCGCGTCGAAGGGGACGAATTCCTCCCCGGTGCGCTTGGCCCGCTCGGACAGGTAATCGTCGAACATGGCCTTCCACGCCTTGGTGTGCACGCTGGCGGTGTCGGTGAGCACCCCGTCGAGGTCGAACAGGCAGGCATGCACCTTCTCGGGCAGACCCAGTGCTGGGCTCACTGCGGACCTCGCTTTCTCGGCCGGTGGGGGTTGGTGGTGCGATACCCACTCCACCATGCCGGGATGCATGCCGCCAGCGTCACTCGTCCAGCAGGCCGCGCTCGATGAGGTCCAGCACCCGGGCCCGCGAAGATTTGATGGCGGCGGGGCTCGCGGGCAGCGGCCCGTCGAGTAGCAGGCCGGCCAGGCCGTGCACGGCGGACCAGGCCGCGACCTCGGCCCCCTGCCTGCGGCGGGCGTCCAGCAGGCCGGCGGCCTGGGCTTCGTCGAGCACCTGGCCGAGGACCCCGAAGGGTTCGTCGGTGGCGTCGGTTGGCCCGGCCGAGATCGCGGGATGCGAGGTGAACGCGGTGCGGAACAGCCCCGGCTCGGCGATCGCGAAGTCGATGTAGGCCGTGCCGACCGCGCGCAGTCTCTTGCGCGGGTCGGTGCTGCGAGTGACCCCTCGGCGCATCTGCTCGGCGAGCTCGTTGCGCGCGAAGCGCGACACCTCGGCCAACAGCGCCTCGCGGTCGGCGAAGTGGCGGTAGGCGGCCGAATGCGACACCCCGGCGGCCCGGGCCGCCTCACGCAGGATCACCCGATCGGGGCCGCCCTCGCGGGCCAGGGCGATGCTCGCCTCGACCAGGGCCGACCGCAACGCCCCGTGGTGGTAGCCCTGTTTGCCGGGGGGCGCGGCGTCGTCGGAACCCATGCCGCCAGAATCTCACGCTCGCCGGGATGTTGACAACGGTCACATAGCGGCCGCATACTGCTGATGTAACCACTGGTCACATATCGAGAAGGGAACTCCAATGACACACGCACGCGTGCTGGTCACCGGCGCCACGGGAAAGGTCGGCGGCGCGGTGGCGGCCCAATTGCTGGAACGGGGGGTGGCCACCAGGGCATTGGTGCATCGCGACGACGGCCGCAGCGCCCGGTTGCGCGCCCTGGGTGCCGAGGTCGTCGTGGCGGATATGCTTGACGTTCAACAGGTTCGGGTGGCGGTCGACGGCGTGGATCGACTGTTCTTCAACCCCCCGTACCACCCGCATGCGCTCGACAGTGCGGTCAGCTTTGCGGTGGCCGCGCGCAGCGCCGGCGTCGAGGCGGTGGTCGCGCTGGGTCAGTGGCTGGCCAGCCCCGAGCATCCGTCTCTGATGACACGCCAACAGTGGTTGTCCGACAGGCTGTTTGCGCTGCTGCCGGACACCGCTCACGTCGCGGTCGATCCCGGCTTCTTCGCGGACAACTATTTCCAGGTCCTGCCGGTTGCGGCCCAACTCGGTGTGTTGCCGATGCCGAGGACGGGGGGTCGGCTCAACGCGCCCCCGTCCAACGAGGACATCGCGCGCGTCGCGGTGGGTGCGCTGCTCGACCCGCACCGCCACGACGGGCGGGCCTACCGCCCGACCGGGCCAAAGCTGTTGTCCGGCGCGGACATCGCCGATGCGGTCGGTGAGGCGCTCGGCCGGCGCGTCCGCCTCATGGAGATCCCGTCGTGGATGTTCCTGCGAGCGGTGCGCGTGAGCGCCAAGCGGCTCGGGGTCGACATGTTCTTCGAGTCCGGTCTGCGGCATTACCTGCCGGAGACCGGCCTGGGCACCTGGGAGGTGGGCGGTCCGACCACCGACGTGCGTGACGTCGCGGGGGTTGAGCCGGAAGACTTCCTCACCATCGCCCGCCGCTATGTCAACGCCGCGGACACCCGGCGCACCGCGGGCGGGATGCTGCGGGAGGTCGGCAATCTCGTGCTGACCGGGCTGGTGCCCACGCCCCGGCTCGACCGCTTCGACAGACGCCGGCAGCATCCGCAGCCCGCCCTGCCCCGGTATTCGGCCGAGTCGGCCGTGTGGCAGGCCGAGCACGCACCGTCAGTTGACCCCGCCCACTACCGGTTCGGCCTGGGCGAGTTGGCGGTGGATGCCCAGTAGGTGGTGGTGGAGCCAACTACGAAATGCACGCCCTGGCATGGATTTGGCTAGCCGAGAGTTGTCGGACCCGGCTGCAATGATGCGGTCATGTCCTTGACCGCATCGGCTCCCTCGGCAGTAAGCCCTGCCGAGCGTCTTGATGTGTTGTTCGAGGAGTTGGCGGAGCTGACCGGTCAGCGCAACGCGATTGACGGGCGCATCGTGCAGATCGTGGCCGAGATCGATCGCGACGAGCTGTGCGGCATCACCGGTGCGCGGTCGGTGGCGGCGTTGGTGGCGTGGAAGACCGGCTCGTCACCGGCAAACGCCCACACGATCGCGACCATCGCGAGCCGGCTGCGGGAGTTTCCCCGGTGCAACCAGGCGTTGCGCGAGGGGCGGCTGTCGCTGGATCAGGTGGGGGTGATCGCCGCACGCGCGGGTGAGGGATCTGATGAGCATTACGTCCAGCTCGCGCAGGTGGCCACGGTCAACCAGTTGCGTACCGCGGTAAAGCTGGAGCCGCGACCCGACCCCGAACCCCGGTGCGAGCCCGAGCGCTCGATCACCAAGACCACCAACGAGCGAGGCAGTTGCTATCGGATCAGCTTGCCCCAAGACGAGGCGGCGACGTTTGACGCCGCGCTGGCGTCGCATCGTGACGCGCTGATCGCCGAGTGGAAACGGGATCACGACGATGGCGACCCCGGCTCAGAGCAGAGGCCGCCGTTGCCGGGCACCCTCGAGGCGTTCTTGCGCCTGGTCGAGGCCGGCTGGGATGCCGAGGCGGCCCGCCGGCCCCACGGGCAGCACACCACGGTGGTGGTCCACGTCGACGTCGAGCAGCGCGCCGCCGCCCTGCACCTGGGTCCGCTGCTCACCGACGCGCAACGCCGCTACCTGACCTGTGATGCCACCTGTGAGGTCTGGTTCGAACGCGACGGCCAGCCCGTCGGCGCCGGCCGGGTGACGCGGGTGATCAACCGGCGGCTGCGCCGCGCGCTCGAACACCGACAATCGACCTGCGCGGTGCCCGGCTGTGGCGCCACTCGCGGCCTGCACGCCCATCACCTCCGGCACTGGGAAGATGGCGGCCCCACGGAGCTGGCCAACCTGGTGCTGGTGTGCCCGTATCACCACCGGGCACACCACCGCGGCGTCATCACCATCACCGGACCCGCCCACGATCTCGTCGTCACCGACGACTCCGGTCGACCACTTCGCGCGGGCTCACTCGCGCGCCCACCGACTCAAACCCCACCCCAGGTCCCGCCGTGCCCGGGGCCTCTGGGCGAGCGCGCCGACTGGTGGTGGTACACACCCTTCCAACCCCAGCCGCCGCCAACTACCAACTGAGATATGGGCCAAGTCGGCTGCTCCGCCAGTTGGGTACACCGGCCGTGCCGGATGATGCTGACCATCTCGGCGGGGCGTTCGAGAGCCGAGAAGTGACCCACGCCGCTCACCGTGACGGTCCGGGCACCGAGTAGACGAGCGACCTGCTCCCGCTCCGCCGGACGCGACCAATCGTGCTCGCTGTAGACCAGCGTGACGGACGTCTTGACCTGCGCGTAGCGGGTTTTGGCGTCGATGAGCCCCGGGAGGATGCGCATGATGGCCCGATTCACCCCGG
The DNA here is from genome assembly GCF_002086735.1 of Mycobacterium scrofulaceum. Classification (GTDB taxonomy): domain Bacteria; phylum Actinomycetota; class Actinomycetes; order Mycobacteriales; family Mycobacteriaceae; genus Mycobacterium; species Mycobacterium scrofulaceum. Next base: position 50,360 of record NZ_MVIJ01000023.1, read on the forward strand.
GGTAGCCGGGCCGGTGGCCGCTGCGGCGCAGCTCGCGAATCAGGTCCCCCGGCGGCCTGTTGCGATCACGTGGGCGAACCAGTTGCCTCGTTCCAGCCCGCCCGGATAGTCGTAGGGGTTGAAGGTGACCACGCGGATACGGAGTCGGCCAGCTCGATGGAGGCGAGCAGCGCGAGCGCCCCTCCCATCGATTCGCCGGCCAGCGTGGCGTCACGCAGGTCGAGCGCTCTAACGAATTCGACTACTGCGCTGCGCAATGCGGGCTCGTCGTATCGGGCGCCGGGCACGACCCGCTGAAAGTAGTCCAGCTGGGTGCGGACGGGGTGCAGTAGGACCAGCGTCGGGCCGGTTCCCGCCGTGAAGTAGCGCAACCGGGAGCCGTCGGGCCGCGGCAGGAACCCGACCTCGCCGCGGCCGCGGCACCACGACAGCGTGTAGTGCTGGTCCGGGATCTCTTGATTTGCATGGTATTACGATTCGGCTATCGCCTGGATCGCGCGAAGGCGCCCGTCGGCCAGGGCCTGGGCGAGGTTTTCGGCTTTCCGGCGGAAGTCGGTGACGAAGGCCTGTAGGCCCAGCGGGGTTTCGGGCTGGGCGAGCAAGGCCTGCATGAGCGCGGCCGCCTGGTCGGTGAGGTCGTTCCACGATTCGACGGTGAACCGGGCGGATTCGACCAGGGCGCGCAGGTCACCAGGGGTCACCAGGTGGCTGCGTGTGGGGTGGTCGGCCCACGGGAGTGGGTAGTCGAGCGTGCCACCGTCACCAATCGCGATGTCCCACAGGGCAAGCCGACCGCCATATTTCAGCACCCGGTGCGCTTCGGAATAGAGGCGTGCCTTGTCGGCCACGTTCATCTGAACGTGCTGGCTGATGGCGACGTCGAAAGCGCCGTCGGCGAAGGGGAGTGCGGTGACGTCGGCCTGACGAACAAATATCCGGTCGTCGAGCCCGACGAGCCGGTTGAGCCAGCGATTCGTTTCGCAGTATTCCTCGGTGAGGTCCACGGCGGTGACCCGGGAGCCGTAGCGGTCGGCGACGTAGCGGGCGGTGCCGCCGACCCCGCTGCCGGCGTCGAGGACATCGCTGTCACCGTTGATCCCCGCGAGGTCGACCAGCTGCGCGGTGGCGATTCGGCCCATCGTGTGGAAGTCCTCCACCAGGCCCAGGTCGGCGGGCGCGAGGCTGTCGAGGTCCTTGCCGGCGGAGCGCAGCGCCCGCTCGATGTTGTTGCGCGACAGGCCCGTCGCGTACTGGTTTTGGATGGTGTCGTTCACTTCTGCACCTTCACCCATGCGGTGATGATCGGGGGCATCGTGATGAGGGCGTCGGCGGCCTGCGCCTCCTCCCGAAAGCGAGGAACGAAGTTGCCGATGTCGGCGACCTCGTCTATGGCGAAGCCCCCTTGTTCCGCGACGGGGGAGACCAGCCGCCAGACTTCCGCGGCGTAGGCCAGTATGTCGGCGTCGGCGGCGGTGCCGCTCGGCGTGCCCTGCGTCAACTGCGGCACGCCCAGGCCGGCGGCGGCGAAAACGGTGTGCAGCGTGGCGCCGAACCGCGCGGACAGCCCCATGGCCCCGAAGGCGCGGGCGATACCCGCGATCACCTTGTCGAACAGCGGCAGGTCCGGGACGCAGCGCGCGGCGGTGACGTCGATCTCCGAGAACGCGATGATGCCGCCGGGGCGCACGAACGTGCTGAGGTGCCGCAGCGTGGCGGCCGGGTCGGGCAGGTGCATCAAGATCAGCCGGCCGATGACGGCGTCCACGGGTTCGTCGAGGGTGATCGCGTCGACTGCGCTTTGCATGAAACGCATTGCTGACAGGCCCTTTTCGGCCGCGCGGGCGCGGGCCAGCTCGATCATCTCGGGTGCGGCGTCGACGCCGAGCACGCTTCCCGTGGGCCCGACGAGCCGCGCGGCGACGAACGACACGTCGCCGGGGCCGCTGCCGATGTCGAGCACCCGCATGCCCGGATGCAGGCCGGCGAGCCGCAGCGCGTGCTCGGTGTAGTCGTCGTACATCCGTCCCTGCAGCAGGAGCCGCTGTACCTCTACGTCGGCGTGGCCGAGGACATACGTGCTGTCGGTTGCGCTCATTTGGTTTCGTGCCTTTCTCTGTGGTGGGGGGCTAGGCCTGGGCGAGTACGGCGGACGGGGCCGCCTGCCGCCCGCGGGCCGGCAGGAGCCAGGCGACGACGATCGCGGCGCCCAGCGCGATGCCCGCGCAGACCAGCGAACTCACCCGCAGGCCGTCGAGGAAGGCGCGATCGACGACGGCGCGGACGTGGCCGGCCTGCGCGGCCGGCAGGCGCCCGATCACGTTGTGCGCCATGGCCATCGAGTGCCGCATGGCTTCGGCGGGCAGCCCGGTCAGCGCGCTCGGCTCGAGATGTCCCGAATAGACCGAGGCGAAGATGCTGCCGGCGATGGCGACGCCGAGCGTGCCCCCGAGTTCGCGCGTGGTGTCGTTGACCGCCGAGCCGACTCCAGCCTTGTCGGCCGACAGCGATCCCATGATGGCCTCGGTGGCCGGCGAAAAGGTCAGGCCGAGGCCGCCGCCGAGCGCCAGCATCTGCGCGGCGATCTGGGTGTACGGCGTTGCGGCGTCGGCCGTCGACGCCCAGGCCAGCCCGGCGGCGAACACCGCGAGACCGGCGGAGACGACGGCGGTGGTGCCGATTCGTTCCACCAGCCGGGGCCCCACGATGCTCGCCAGCGCGATCGAGCCGGCGACCGGCAGCAACCGCACCCCGGCCTGAAATGCCGTGTAACCCTTGATGAATTGGAAGTACTGGGTGATGACGAAAATGAAGCCGAACAACGTCAGGAAGCCGGCGGTGACGGCCAGGCTGCCGCCGGAGAAGCGGCGATTTCCGAACACCGACACGTCGAGCATCGGGTGGGTGCTGCGCCGTTCCCACGCCGCGAATCCGGCGAGAACCGCCGTGGCGAGGGCGAATCCGGCCGCGGTCCGGACGTCGGTCCAGCCCCAGGTGGGCGCCTCGATGACCGTGTAGACCAGTGTGGTGATGCCGACCGCGGACAGGATCAGGCCGCCGACGTCGACGCGCGGCGCCGCAGGGTCGCGCGAGGTCGGCACGAACAACGCGCCCCCGACGATGGCCAGCGCGGAGATCGGGATGTTCACCATGAAGATTGAGCCCCACCAGAAGTGTTCCAGCAGCCAGCCGCCGCTGATCGGTCCGACGGCCACCCCGACGCCGACCATGGCCGCCCACAGCCCGATCGCCTTCGCGCGGGGCACCGGGTCGGTGAAGATGTTGGTGATCAGCCCCAGCGTGGTCGGGAAGATCACCGCCGCGCCCACCCCCATGGCCGCGCGGGCCGCGATCAGTGCGTCGGCCGAATCGACCTGTGCCGCGACGCCGGAGGTGAGGGCGAACAAGGCCAGGCCGAGGCTCAGCGAGCCGCGCCTGCCGTAGCGGTCGGACAGGCTGCCGGCCGACAGCAGTAAGCCGGCCATCACCAGGGTGTAGGCGTCGACGATCCATTGCAGTTGCGCGGTGTCGGCGCCGAGTTCGCGCGACAGGGTGGGTAGCGCGACGTTGACGATGGTGGCGTCGACGCTGATCACGAAGACCCCGAGGCAAATGACGGCGAGCGCGGGGACGGGGCGGCTTCGCAACAGGGGTTCCGTGTGCATGACAAGACGCTAAAGCTAAGAGACAAATAAATCAAGTAGTTAGTAGAGAATCATGTCTACCATTGGTAGGGTGGCCTGGTGGCGACCCGCAGGACCTACAACCAGAACTGCCCCATCGCGCTCGGGCTCGACGTGCTGGGCGAGCGGTGGACGCTGCTGATCCTGCGCGAACTGGTCGGCGGTCCCCGCCGCTACGGTGACCTGCGCGCCGAGTTGCCCGGTATCGCAACCAATCTGCTGGCCGAGCGACTCAAGGAACTCCAAGACGCCGGGCTGGTCGACCGCACCGACCTGCCCGCCCCGATCGGGCGGACCGTCTACACCCTCAGTGACGCGGGGTGGCAGCGGGCGTTGCCCGTGTTGCGGAGCGTCGCGCTGTTCGGCCTGGACCGGTTGGACCCGTTCGAGGGCGGCGGGGTGTCGCCGCTCAACGGGTTTCTGGCCGGAATCCTGCTCGGCTTCGACTCGGCCAAGGCCGCCGGTCTGGAGGCGACCTGCCGGGCCGAGATCGACGGCCGGCGTTTCGACTTCGCGGTGACCCGGGGCCGCCTGGCCGGTGGTCACGGCGAACCTTCGGTCACGATCACCGCGGCAGCGGCGGATCTGGTGACCGCCCGCCTGGGCGCGAGCGAGGCCAAGCGCAGGGCGGCGCTGCGGCGCATCGCCGTGACGGGCGATCCTGCCGCGGTCGGCGCGGTGCGTCAGGCGTTCGCGCTCTAGGCGGGCGGTTCGCCGCCGTCCGTTGGCCGCGCCCGGCGTGCCCGCCGCGACGTGGCCGTCCGGGCCGATCAGAAGCCCCATTAAGCTTGCAGCGTGGCGAACCTTGGTGGTCCCGAAGCGGCCGGGCCGGTCCGGCCCGTGCTCGTGGTCGATTTCGGCGCGCAGTATGCGCAGCTGATCGCCCGGCGGATCCGGGAGGCGCGGGTCTTCTCCGAGGTCATCCCGCACACCGCCTCGATCGACGAGATCAAGGCGCGGCAGCCGTCGGCGTTGGTGCTCTCCGGGGGTCCGTCCAGTGTCTACGAAGAAGGCGCCCCGCAACTCGACCCGGCGGTGTTCGACCTCGGGGTGCCCGTGTTCGGCATCTGCTACGGATTTCAGGCCATGGCGCAAGCCCTGGGCGGGACCGTCGCCCACACGGGCACCAGCGAGTACGGCCGCACCGAGCTGAACGTGGTTGGCGGCGAACTCCATTCGGGTCTGCCGACCGCCCAGCCGGTGTGGATGAGCCACGGTGACGCGGTCACGGCCGCGCCGGACGGATTCGACGTGGTCGCCAGCAGCCCGGGCGCGGTGGTGGCCGCCTTCGAGAACCGCAGCCGCCGGCTGGCCGGGGTGCAGTATCACCCCGAGGTCATGCACACCCCGCACGGGCAGCAGGTGCTCAGCCGATTCCTGCACGAGTTCGCCGGGCTGGGCACGGAGTGGACGCCGGCCAACATCGCCGGTGCACTGGTGGAGCAGGTGCGCGAACAGATCGGAGACGGCCACGCGATCTGCGGGCTGTCCGGCGGGGTGGACTCGGCGGTGGCCGCCGCGCTGGTGCAGCGCGCCATCGGCGACCGGCTGACCTGTGTCTTCGTCGACCACGGACTGCTGCGCGCCGGCGAGCGCGAACAGGTGCAGCGCGACTTCGTGGCCGCCACCGGCGCCAACCTGGTCACCGTCGACGCCGCGGGCACCTTCCTGAAGGCGCTGTCGGGGGTGACCAATCCCGAGGGCAAGCGCAAGATCATCGGCCGCCAGTTCATCCGGGCCTTCGAGGGCGCGGTGCGGGACATCTTGAGCGCCACCGGGTCTGAGGTCGATTTCCTGGTGCAGGGCACGCTGTATCCCGACGTGGTGGAATCCGGCGGGGGCAGCGGGACCGCCAACATCAAGAGCCACCACAACGTCGGTGGCCTGCCCGACGACCTGAAGTTCAAGCTCGTCGAGCCGCTGCGGCTGCTGTTCAAGGACGAGGTGCGCGCCGTCGGGCGTGAGCTTGGCCTGCCGGAGGAAATCGTTGCGCGGCAACCCTTCCCGGGCCCCGGTCTGGGCATCCGGATCGTCGGCGAGGTCACCGCGGCGCGGTTGGAGACCCTGCGCCGCGCCGACTTGATCGCACGCGAGGAGCTCACCGCCGCCGGCCTGGACAACCTGATCTGGCAGTGCCCGGTGGTGCTGCTGGCCGACGTCCGCTCGGTCGGTGTGCAGGGCGACAACCGCACCTACGGGCACCCGATCGTGCTGCGGCCGGTGTCCAGCGAGGACGCCATGACCGCCGACTGGACCCGGGTGCCCTACGAGGTGCTGGAGCGCATCTCGACCCGCATCACCAACGAGGTGCCCGAGGTCAACCGCGTGGTGCTGGACATCACCAGCAAACCCCCCGGCACCATCGAGTGGGAGTAGGTTCGGCGCCTCGCTCGGGCGCGACTGCCGGCCCGTGTCGCGACACATAACTGGTTGCGACGACACGCCGACGGGAGTCGCAGTGGTTTATGACTCGCGAATGCGCGCCGCCCTCGGCGCCCCCTCCGAACGCCAAAATCGCCCCTTTCGCCCCACCGGTATCGATCGCATAAAGCGCCCCTCACGTTTCTTGACGGTTGTCGGAGGGCGGGTGTTTACTCGCAATCAGTCGAACATACTTTCGAAAACAGTCGTGCGAGAGCGGTGGTAGGAGGTTGGTCATGACTGCGGCTTTCGCCCCCGATCACCGGCCGGAAACCCGCGCCGAGCAGCTGGAATCGCTGCGCCGGCGGATGGCCGTGATCACCGGGAGGGTGCCGGGGTCCGCGTCCCGCCCAACCCCTTGCGCCGACGACCTGCTTCCGGAATCGGAGTCCCGGCTGGCGTTGCCGCAGTGGCTGGCGGAGTCGCTGCCGGCGCCGCTGCCGCGGGGGACGGTGGCGGTCCTCTCGGGCGCCCGGTCGTTGCTGCTGGGCGTGGTGGCCGCGGTGACGGCGGCGGGCGGCAACGTGGCGATCGTCGGGCAGCCGGACATCGGGCTGCTGGCCGCCGCGGAGATGGGGGCGGATCTGAGCCGGGTCGCGGTGATACCGGATCCCGGGACCGATCCGGTGGAGGTGGCCGCGGTGCTCGTCGACGGCATGGACCTGGTGGTGCTCGGCCTGGGCGGGCGCCGGGTGCCGCACACCCGGGCGCGGGCGGTGGTGGCGCGGGCCCGCAACAAGGGGTGCACCGTGCTGGTCACCGACGGTGACTGGCAGGGTGCACCCACGCGGCTTCAGGCCCGGGTCTGCGGGTACGAGATCACCCCGGCTCCCCGCCCCGGCCTCGGCCGGATCAGCCGGGTGCGGCTGCAGGTCAGCGGCGTGTGTGCGGGACGACGGGTGACCGCCCGGGCGCGGGCCGGGTGACGTCGAAGTGGCATCCCGGGTGCTGGCCATCTGGTGCATGGACTGGCCGGCGGTCGCGGCCGCCGCGGCCGCCGGCCTGCCCGCGACCGCCCCGGTGGCGGTCACGCTGGCCAATCGGGTGATCGCCTGCTCGGCGGCCGCCCGCGCGGCGGGGGTGCGGCGGGGGCTGCGCCGCCGGGAGGCGGCGGCCCGGTGTCCGCAGCTGCACGTCGGTGCCGCCGACGCGGACCGCGACGCTCGCCACTTCGAGGCGGTCATCGCGGCGGTGGACGACCTGGTGCCGCGCGCCGAGGTGCTGCGGCCCGGGCTCCTGGTGCTGCCGGTGCGCGGGGCGGCCCGCTATTTCGGCTCCGAGGCCGGCGCGGCCGAGCGGCTGGTCGACGCGGTGGCCGCAGCGGGCGCCGAGTGCCAGGTCGGGATCGCCGACCGGTTGTCCACCGCGGTCTTCGCCGCGCGGGCGGGCCGGATCGTCCCGGCGGGCGGCGACGCGAAATTCCTGTCGGCGCTGTCGATCCGCCAGCTCGCCACCGAGCCGAGCCTGTGCGGCCCCGGGCGCGAAGAGCTGACGGACCTGTTGTGGCGGATGGGAATTCGCACCATCGGGCAGTTCGCCGCGCTGTCGGCCACCGACGTGGCGTCCCGGTTCGGCGCCGACGGGGTGACCGCGCACCGGTTGGCCCGCGGCGAACCCGAGCGGGGACCGTCCGGCCGGGAGCCGCCGGAGGAGCTGGAGGCCGTGCTGGACTGCGACCCGCCGATCGACCGGGTCGATGCCGCGGCCTTCGCCGGGCGCTCGCTGGCCGGCGCGCTGCACCGGACGCTGATGGCCGCGGGGGTGGGCTGCACCCGGCTGGCCATCCACGCCGTCACCGCCAACGGCGAGGAGCTGCACCGGGTGTGGCGGTGCGCCGAGCCGTTGACCGAGGACGCCACCGCCGACCGGGTGCGCTGGCAACTGGACGGCTGGTTGAGCAGCCGGACCGCGCGCAACCCCCGCCCGACGGCGGCGGTGACGCTGTTGCGGCTGCAGGCGGTCGAGGTGGTGTCGGCCGGGGCGCTGCAGCTGCCGCTGTGGGGCGGCCTGGGCGAGGAGGATCGGCTGCGGGCGCGCCGCGCCCTGGTGCGGGTGCAGGGCCTGCTCGGCCCCGAGGCGGTGCGGGTGCCGGTGCTGTCCGGCGGGCGCGGGCCGGCCGAACGCATCACGTTGACCCCGCTGGGTGACGAGCTCCTCCCGCGCGCCGACCCGGGCCTGCCGTGGCCCGGCCGGCTGCCCGAACCGTCACCGGCGGTGCTGCTCGACGATCCAGTGGAAATACTTGATGCCCAAGGCAATCCGGTGCGCGTGACGAACCGGGGGCTGTTCTCCGCCGACCCGGCGCGGCTGCTGGTGCACGGCCGGGACGAACGGCTGGACTGGTGGGCCGGGCCGTGGCCGGTCGACGAGCGGTGGTGGGATACCGACGTGGGCAGGGGCCGTACCGCCCGTGCGCAGGTCCTGCTGGAGGGCGAGCGGGCGTTTCTGCTGTGCTACCGCCAGCGGCGCTGGTATCTGGAAGGCAGCTACGAGTAGGGGCGCTACCCGGTGCGCCGCAACGTGTCCGGCGTCAGGTCCTTGAGCGAGGGATACCCGTCGACGGCCATGATCAGGTCCGCCTCGGCCAGCAGTGAGCGCAGCACGTGCGCGATGCCGTCGACGCCGCCCAGTGCCAGCCCGTAGGCGTACGGTCGGCCGACCCCCACCGCGGTCGCCCCCATCGCCAGGGCCTTGATGATGTCGGCGCCGCTGCGCACGCCCGAGTCGAACAGCACCGGCAGCCCGTCGGCGGCCTCGAGCACCCCGGGCAGGCAATCCAACGTCGGCAACCCACCGTTGGCTTGCCGACCACCGTGATTGGAACAGTAAATGCCTTCCACCCCAATGTCTTTGGCGCGCCTGACATCGTCGGGGTGGCAGATGCCCTTGACCATCAGCGGCAGGTCGGTCTCCGACCTCAGCCACTCCAGGTCCTCCCACCGAAACGGCCCGCCGAAAATCGGCAGCTTGCGAACCGCCGCCTCGGTGGCATCTTCGCCCGGTTTGAGGCCGGCCCGGAAGACCGGATCGCTGGTGTAGTTGGCCAGGCATCCACTGGGCACCTGCGGATAGTTCCCGCCGCTCAGGTCGCGGGGCCGCCAGCCGGTGACCCACGTGTCGAGGGTGACGGCGATGCCCTTGAAGCCGCACGCCTCGGCGCGGTGCACCAGGCTGGCGGCCATCTCGCGGTTCGGGGGCGTGTACAGCTGGAAGAACGCCGGGGTGTCACCCAGCTCGGTGGCCAGGTCTTCCATCGGGTCGGCCGTGAGCGTGCCCACGAAGAACGGGACGCCGGTGCGGACCGAGGCTCGTGCGCAGGCCATGTCTCCGTGCCCGTCCTGGGCGCATACCCCGATGACCCCGATGGGTGCCATGAAGATCGGAGACGGAAACCTCACCCCGAACAACTCGATGGACATGTCCCTGTCCTCGGGCGCGATGCCCATGCGTGGGTACAGGCCCCAGCGCTTGAACGCCTCGCAGTTGGCGCGCTGGGTGTGTTCGTCACCGGCGCCGCCCGCGACGTAGCCCAGCACTTTTGGCGTCATCGCCGCCGACGCCTTCGCCTCCAGCTCGTCGAATCTGATCGGGTACTGCGGCTGATTCCCGTGCAGCGACTGGTCGTACAGCTCGGTTTGGTAATCGGCGAAGGCCATAACCGTGGCAGTACCCCACGTCCTGGGGGCCAAACGGGGCCGCTAGGCCTACCGGTCGCGGACCGCTTGCGCGCGCGCCATCAGCCCGGCGCCGCCGGGCAGCGCGCCCACGACGGCGCGGGCCAACCGGTCGCGGCCGCGGACGCCGTCGGTCCTGGCCTTGCCGGCGCGCAGGTGGCGCCAGCCCAGGCCCGCCCACGCCGCCGCGACCGCGGCGTCGGTCACCCCGCCGCGAGCCCGGCGGCGGTCGACCACGGCCAGACCGAGCGCGGTGGCGGAATGCACCGTGTCGACCCAGACGCCGGCCGCCAGCACCTCCGGACCGGGATTGATTCCCGACAGCAGGGCCTGGACGAGATGACGACCGCCCAGGATCCGGGTGACGACGAGCGCCTTGCGATCGACCTGCACCCCGTGGATGTGGTCGAGCACCTCGGACGGTGCGGTCAGCAGCGCGGCGCCCCAGCCGGCGCGCAGGACTTCGATGACGCGAATCTTCATGTTAACTAGGCTAACCGGCGCGCGAACGTACCAACCCGTTCGATGAACCGGTCGAAGAAGGCCGCCGCGTCCACGTCAAGCCCGATCAGCGCGTTGGGTTCTCGCTGCCCCGACCAGTCCGTCACCGTCATGGCCCGGGTCAGCGCGCCCGTCAACTCGATGTCCACCGACGCGGGCCGAGTGGTGACCAGGCCCGGGTCCAACGCCACCGCGGCGGCCAGCGGGTCGTGCAGGTGCGCCCGATATCCGTGGCCGATGTCGTGGTAGGCCTCCAGGTAGAACCGCATCGCGTCCTCCACCACGCGGACCAGCGGGTTGGACGCCGTCGAACGGGTGCCGGGCCCGTCGTCCGCGCTCATCGGCGTCGCCGTCGACCCCGCGGTGGCAGCCAGCCTGGCGAGGTGATCCGGTGTCATCGCCACCTTACGGGTCAGGTCCAGGCCGCACAGGATCGGAAGACGCTCTCGGCCAACGATTTCGGAGCTCCAGGCCGCCAGCACCTCGGCCGCGGCCTCGGGGTCCACGCTGACGTTCCATTCCGCCACCGCGGTGGTGTTGCCCCGGTGGTCGTAGGAACCGCCCATGACGACCAGGCGGCGCAGCAGCGTCGGCAGCGCCGGTTCGGACCGCAGCGCCAGCGCCAGATTGGTCAGCGGGCCGGTCGCCACGCCGACGAGCTCGCCGGGGAAGGCGTGCGCGGCGCGCACCCAGGCGGTCGCAGCGTCGTGGTCGGTGAGCCCGCGATCGCTCGGCGGCAGGTCCGCATACCCCAGCCCCCGGGGGCCGTGGACCTTCGACGGCAGCCTCATCGGCCCGGTCAGGGTCTCGTCGGAACCCTTCGAGACGGGCACGCCGGTGACGCCGCACAGCTCGATCAGGCCCAGGTTGTTCAGGCAAACCTGCTGTACCGCAACGTTTCCCCCGCTAGAGGCGATGCCGACGACGTCCGCGTCCGGGCTGGCGAACAGGTACATCAGCGCCAGCGCATCGTCGACGCCGGTGTCGACGTCGACGAAGACGGGCGACTTCATGGCGTCCAACATACCCAGACTGGCGGTTAGGCTGTCACGATGCCAACGACGTCGGAGCCCCCCGAGGGGACAGATTTAACGCCGCACTTCGACGATGTGCAGGCCCACTACGACTTGTCGGACGATTTCTTCCGGCTGTTCCTCGATCCCACCCAGACGTACAGCTGCGCCTACTTCGAGCGCGAGGACATGACGCTGGAGGAAGCGCAGATCGCCAAGATCGATCTCGCTCTGGGCAAACTCGGGCTGCAGCCTGGCATGACGTTGCTCGACGTCGGCTGCGGTTGGGGCGCCACCATGATGCGCGCCGTCGAAAAGTACGACGTCAACGTCGTCGGCCTCACCCTGAGCCGCAACCAGGCCGATCACGTGGAGCGGCTGATCGGCCGCTCGCAAAGTCGCCGCTCGATGCGGATTCTGCTGCAGGGCTGGGAGCAGTTCGATGAGCCCGTCGACCGGATCGTCAGCATCGGCGCCTTCGAGCACTTCGGTCACGAGCGCTATGACAAATTCTTCACCCTGGCGCATAACCTGCTGCCCGACGACGGGGTCATGCTGCTGCACACCATCACCGGACTGCACCCGACGGAGATGGTCGAACGCGGCATGCCCATATCGTTCCTATTCGCGCGCTTCGTGAAATTCATTGTCACCGAGATCTTCCCAGGTGGACGGTTGCCGTCGATACCGATGGTGGAAGAGCGTGCCACCGCGAACGGCTTCACCGTGAGCCGCGTTCAATCGCTGCAGCCGCATTACGCGAAAACGCTCGACATCTGGGCCGCAGCGTTGCAAGCCCATAAGGACCAGGCCATCGCGGTGCAATCCGAGGAAGTCTACGAGCGGTACATGAAATACCTGACGGGGTGCGCGGAGATGTTCCGCATCGGGTACGTCGACGTCAATCAGTTCACCCTGCTGAAATGACCGTCGCGCCGGTGTCGGCGCCGGCGAAAAGGTCAGGCCCGCAACGTTTTTTCTGCAGGTAGCCGGCGATTACGGCCAGGCCGAAGCGAAGGTGACCACCAGGACGTCGCGTTGAGCGGGCCCGGAACCGTCGATCGGGCGGACGGGGGAAACGCCGTGCAGGGTGCGACGGTCGTCGCCGAGCAGCAACGTGCCGGGCTCGGCCGGCGTCTTTGTCAGCAACGTCCGGCCATCGGGGGCGCACACCCGGCTCTCGCCGCCGGCAGCGTTGCGCCGCCCGATCAGCAGCGAGCTGACCAGGGTGACCGGTATAAAACGTTCACCAGTGCACACCGGGGACCAGGCGCACCAACCGTTTGACCGGCCGCGGTGTCCGGATGCCGCCCGTGACGGCGCGCACGGGCCGCCTCGGCTTGCGCCGCGGCGGGGGAGTCGCGGCCGGTTCGGTGGGCAGGCCGCGGGCGGCAGCCGAGTCGGGATAACCCAGGTAGAGCTGATGCAGGATGCGGCGCGACGTCCGCGGCGCGAAGTAGTTGCCGACTTCGGCCAGCGTGCCCAGTGGGGTGTCGATGCGGGCCGGCTTCTCCACCAGCCCGCGGACCACCATCGCGGCGGCGCGCTCCGGGCTGATCGCGGGCACCGGGTTGAGCCGGTGCGACGGCGTGATCATCGGCGTACGGACCAGCGGCATATGGATGTTGGTGAACGTGATGTGGTCGGACAGCGTCTCCGAGGAAACGACGTCGGCGAACGCGTCCAGCGCCGCCTTGGTGGGCAGGTACGAGCTGTACTTGGGGTTGCGTGCCTGCACGCCGGCGCTGGACACGTTGACCACGTGACCGAAGCGGCGCTCGCGCCAGTGTGGGAGCAGCGCCAACACCATGCGCACCGCGCCGAAGTAGTTGACCGCCATCACCCGCTCGTAGTCGTGCAGCCGATCGGTGGAGTTGACCACCGAGCGGCGGATCGACCGCCCGGCGTTGTTCACCAGGTAGTCGACGTGGTCGAAGCGGCCGAGGATGTCCTTGATGGTGTGTTCGACCGATGCGGAATCGGTGACGTCGCAGGGGAAAGCGTGCGCGTCACCGCCGCCGGCGCGGATCTGGGCGACCAGCTCGTCGAGTGCGTCGCCGTTGCGGGCCAGCGCGAACACCGTCGCCCCGCGGTCGGCGACCGCGATCGCCGCGGCCCGGCCGATGCCACTGGACGCGCCGGTGATGATGACGTGCCGGCCGCGCAGCGGATCGCTGCGGCGGGCGCGGTCGGGGTCGAGGTGCTCGGCCCAGTACCGCCACAGCTGTGGCGCGTAGCTGGAGAATTCCGGCACCTCAATGCCCGTGCCCGCCAGCGCTTTTCGGGTCTGGTCGCTGACGAAGGTGGGCTTGAGGTCGACCAGGTCGAAGACCTCGGCGGGGATGCCCAGCTGGGTGGCGGCCATGTTGCGCAGCACCCTGGCCCGCCCGCGCACCTTGAGCACCGGGGCGGCCACCGAGCCGGGCAGCGACCCGCGCGCCCGCGGCAGCCCGGCGGCCTTGGCGACGCCGCGGTAGATGCCGCGCAGCCCAACGGTTTTGGGGGCGGTGAGGTGGAAGGTTCGGCCGTCCTGGCCGTCGGTGTGCATGAGCGCGACGAGCGCGTCGGCGACGTAGTCGACCGGCACGATGTTGGTGCGCCCGGTGTCGGGCAGCAGGATTGGCGTCAGCGACGGCAATACCGCCAGCCTGGCCAGCACGCCGAAGAAGTAGTACGGCCCGTCGACCTTGTCCATCTCGCCGGTGCGTGAGTCGCCGACCACCACCGCCGGGCGGTAGATCCGATAGCGCAGCCCGGGCGCCGAACGCACCAGCAACTCGGCGGAGAACTTGGTCTGGTGGTACGGGGTCGGCAGCCGCTGGCCGACGTCGAAGTCGTCCTCGGTGTACTCGCCGGGAAACTCGCCGGCCACGGCGATCGAGGACACGTGGTGCAGCGTCGCGTCCAGTCGCTGCGCCAGCGCGATGACGGCGCGGGTGCCCTCGACGTTGGTGGCCCGCTGGTCGGCCTCGCCGGCGGTGATGTCGTAGACGGCCGCGCAGTGCACGACGTGCTCGACCCGGCCCAGCTCGGCGAGGGCCGCGTCGGCCAGGTCCAGCTCCGGCAGGCCCGCGACCAGGGGCTTGACCCGCTCGCCCCATTCGGCCGCGAGTCGCTCGAAGCGGCCCAGCGACTGCCGGCGGACCAGCACCCACACCCGCGCATCGGGCCGGGTGGCCAGCAGGCGATCCACGACTCGGCGACCAATAAACCCGGTACCGCCGGTAACGACATACCGCATGCAGCCATCGTGGCGGCTGGCCGGTGCCGCGTCAACCCAGTGGCGATCGCAAGCGCGGCCGTGGCCGGGCGCGGCGGGTCGTCACCGTCTAACTCGTGGAGATCGCAAGCGCGGCCGTGGCCGGGCGCGGCGGGTCGCCACCGTCTAACTCGTGGCGATCGCAAGCGCGGCCGTGGCCGGGCGGGGCGGGTCGTCACCGTCTAACTCGTGGCGATCGCAAGCGCGGCCGTGGCCGGGCGGGGCGGGTCGTCACCGTCTAACTCGTGGCGATCGCAAGCGCGGCCGTGGCCGGGCGCGGCGGGTCGCCACCGTTAACTAGCTGTGGAAGTCGCGGATGCCGTCCCAGTCCACCAGCGTCCAGCCGTTCACCGGGTTGCCGGTGATCACCACGCGCCCGATGTTGGGCAGCGGGTGGCTGTTCAGCAACGTGTCCTTGGCGTTCTTCGCGTTCATCAGCGTCCAGTACTCGATGGCGAACTTATGCGAGAACACCACCGGGTTGTGCTGGCCGCTGTTGTACACCTTCTGGACGGCCGCGGTGAACTGCTCGTTGAACTGCTTGCCGTCGATCGACCCGGGGATGCTGTCCTGCACGTCACCCTTGAGCCAGTCCGCCGGCGCCAGCAGGTAGGTCGCGGCCTCCTGCGTAATTGGCTTGCCCTCGAACCAGCCGGCGTTGATCTCCTGAATGCCTTGCAGCACCTCGACTTGCTTGCCGAGCTCGGCCGCCAACGGCGCCGCCGTCTGCTGGGCCCTGGCCATGGTGGAGGCGTAGATGCCGTCGTAATCCTTGTGCCCCGGTTGATGCGCGACCTGTTGGGCCTGCCCCTTGCCCTCTGGGGTGAGGCCGGGGCCCGGCACCGAGGTGTCGATGACCCCACTGGCGTTGGCTTCCGACTCGGCGTGCCGGATGAACGTGACCGTGATGCTGCGCGCCTGCGGCGATCCGCCACAGGCGCCGACGACGAGCGCCGCGGTGAGTACCGCGACCGCCTTCGAGACGTTGGAGACCCACCTGCGCTTCGGCATGGGAGATAGCCTGCCCTGCCGACCACATCGGTGGGAAGGGTTTGCGATGGTTAAGTGGAGAAAATACTCGCGAAGGAGACTCAGATGGCGATTGACCCGAGTGCCGTCGGCGCGGTGACCGAACCGATGCTGTTCGAATGGACCGACCGCGACACCCTGCTGTACGCGCTCGGCGTCGGCGCCGGCCTCGACGACCTGTCCTTCACCACCGAGAACAGCCACGGCATCGAGCAGCAGGTGCTGCCCACCTACGCGGTGATCTGCTGCCCCGCGTTCGGGGCGGCCGGCAAGGTCGGAACGTTCAACTGGGCCATGCTCTTACACGGCTCGCAGGAGATCCGGTTGCACGCGCCGCTGCCGCCGTCGGGGAAGCTGTCGGTGGTCACCGAGGTCGCCGACATCCAGGACAAGGGCGAGGGCAAGAACGCCATCCTGGTGTTGCGCGGCCGGGGCACCGACCCGGATTCGGAGAAGCTGATCGCCGAGACGCTCACCACCCTGGTGATCCGGGGCGAGGGCGGGTTCGGCGGCGTGCCGGGACAGCGGCCGGTGGCGCCGGAGATTCCGGACCGCGAGCCCGACGCCCGGGTCGCCCTGCCCACCCGGGAAGACCAGGCGCTGATCTACCGGCTCTCCGGCGACCGCAATCCGCTGCACAGCGACCCGTGGTTCGCCCGGGAGATGGCCGGCTTCCCCAAGCCGATCCTGCACGGGCTGTGCAGCTACGGGGTGGCGGGCCGCGCGCTGCTCACCGAGCTCGGCGGCGGGGTCGCCGCCAACATCACCTCGATCGCCGCGCGGTTCACCTCCCCGGTGTTTCCCGGGGAGACGCTGACGACGCTGATCTGGCGCACTGATCCGGGCAAGGCGGTGTTCCGCACCGAGGCGTCGGGGGCCGAGGGCTCCGGGCCTCGCGTGGTGCTCGACGACGGCGCGGTGGAATACGTGCAGGCCTAACGGGACAGCCGGCGCGCCAGCAGGGCGGTGAACTCGCCGGCCTGCGCGGGGCTGTCCAGCGCGTAGCGCGCCGCGGTGGCGCGGTCGCCGTCGTCGTAGTGCCGCACCAGGATTGGCACGCCTCCGTCGCGAACCGCGTCGAACGCGTCCTCGTCGGTGATGTCGTCGCCGAGATAGACTGGCGTCAGCGGGCCCGACTCCGCCCCGGCCAGATGGTCGAGCACCCAGCGCAGCGTCTTGCCCTTGTCCCAGTCCAGGTCCGGGCGCAGCTCGATGACCTCGCGGCCGGTGGTCACCCGAAGCTCGTCGCGCCGGCCGGCCGCGCGCACCGCGGCCGCCACCTCGCCGACGCGGTCGCGCGCGGCGTTGCGGTAGTGCACGGCGACCCCAAAGCGCTTGTGCTCCACCGCCACACCGGGAATGGAGCCCAGCCGCTCGCGCAGCTCGCGGGCCGCGCTCTCCAGCACCGGCACGGCCGTCGCGGCGGCGTCGTTCTGGTGGTGCGTGCCGTCGGGCGCGGTCAGCTCGAAACCGTGGCTGCCGGCATACCAAATCCCATGCACCCCGACGCGTTTCGTCACGTCGGCCAGATCGCGGCCCGACAGCACCGCGACCGGACACCGGTGGGCCAGCTGTCGCAGCGCCTCGGTGGCCCCGGCGACCGGGACGGCCGCGTCGGGGTCGTTGACGATGTCGGACAGCGTGCCGTCGAAGTCGAAGAACACCGCCGGCCGGCCCGCGGCCAAATCGTCCAACGCCGTCAGGGCGTCGGGCAGCTGCGACATCCGGCGGTCCCCGGTGCGCACGGTGACCTCGCGGAGGTCGGCGACCACCGCGTCGGCGCCGGCGTCGCGCAGCGCGTCGCCGCGCCCCGACCGGTCGACCCCGATGACCAACGCGAACCCGGCGGCACGCGCGGCCCCGACGCTCGCCGCGTCGGCGGTGACGACCACGCACCGGCCGGGCCGCACGCCCAGCTCGTCGGCCGCACGCGAGGGCCCGTCGGTGAATACCGCGCTGCCGACGCCGGTCTCGCGCAGCCGCCCGTCCAGGACGGGGTCGGGGGCGTCGAACAGCACCGCGTCATGGCGGCGCGGGTCGATGACGACCGGTCCCGGCTCAGGCATGCCCCCACCTTCTCACCGCAGACAATTCGAACACACATTCGATAGACTGCGGCTGTGGGCTGGCATGGGTTGGTTTAATGGTCCGCCGAGCTGGGCGGAAATGGAGCGGGTGCTCGACAGCAAGCCGCGCCATGCCGGGGTGCCGGCGGGGCCCGGGGAGGACGCCCCCCTGTCGCCCAAGCGCGGAACGTACCGGCCGCCCGACACCGCGCGGGGGGCGCGCTCGTCCGTTCCCTATGCCGAGCTGCACGCGCATTCGGCGTTCAGCTTTCTGGACGGGGCCAGCACGCCGGAGGAACTGGTCGAGGAGGCCGCCCGGCTGGGGTTGCGCGCCCTGGCGCTGACCGACCACGACGGCCTGTACGGGGCGGTGCGGTTCGCCGAAGCGGCCGCCGAGCTCGAGCTGCGCACCGTGTTCGGCGCCGAGCTGTCCCTGGGTCCCGGGGCGCGCACCGAGGCGTCCGATCCGCCCGGCCCGCACCTGCTGGTGCTGGCCCGCGGACCGGAAGGCTACCGGCGGCTGTCGCGGCAGCTGGCCGCGGCGCACCTGGCCGGCGGGGAGAAAGGCAAGCCGCGCTACGACATCGACGCGCTGACCGGGGCCGCCGGCGGGCACTGGCACATCCTGACCGGGTGTCGCAAAGGCCATGTCCGCCAGGCCCTGTCGCACGGCCCGGAGGCGGCCGGGCGGGCGCTGGCCGACCTGGTGGATCGGTTCGGCGCGGACCGGGTCAGCATCGAGCTGACCCACCACGGCCAACCGCTCGACGACGAACGCAACGCGGTGCTGGCCGGGTTGGCGCCGCGCTTCGGCGTCGGCGTCGTCGCCACCACCGGGGCGCATTTCGCGGGGCCGTCGCGGCGCCGGCTGGCCATGGCGATGGGCGCGATCCGGGCCCGGCAGTCCCTGGACGCCGCCGCCGGATGGCTGGCCCCGCTGGGGGGTTCGCACCTGCGGTCCGGCGAGGAGATGGCTCGGCTGTTCGCCTGGCGGCCGGACGCGGTGACCGCCGCCGCCGAGCTCGGCGAGCAGTGCGCGTTCGGGCTGGCGTTGATCGCGCCGCAGCTGCCGCCCTTCGGCGTGCCCGCCGGGCACACCGAGGACAGCTGGCTGCGGCACTTGACGATGACGGGGGCGGGTGACCGCTACGGGCCCCCCGAGGCCGCCCCTCGTGCATACGCTCAGATCGAGCACGAGCTGAAAGTCATTGCCCAGCTGACGTTTCCAGGCTATTTCCTGGTGGTGCACGACATCGCCCGGTTCTGCCGGGACAACAACATCCTGTGCCAGGGCAGGGGATCGGCGGCCAATTCCGCGGTCTGCTACGCCCTGGGCGTCACCGCGGTGGACCCGGTGGCCAACGAGCTGTTGTTCGAGCGCTTCCTGTCGCCGGCACGCGACGGGCCGCCCGACATCGACATGGACATCGAGTCCGACCAGCGGGAAAAGGTCATCCAGTACGTGTACGACAAATACGGCCGTGACTACGCCGCCCAGGTCGCCAACGTCATCACCTACCGCGGCCGGATCGCGGTGCGCGACATGGCCCGCGCCCTGGGCTTCTCGCAGGGTCAGCAGGACGCGTGGAGCAAGCAGCTCGGTCACTGGAACGGCTTGGCCGACTCGCCCGACGCGGAGGGCATCCCACCGCAGGTGGTCGACCTGGCGAATCAGATCCGGAACCTGCCGCGGCACATGGGCATTCACTCCGGCGGCATGGTGATCTGCGACCGCCCGATCGCCGACGTGTGCCCGGTGGAGTGGGCGCGCATGGAGAACCGCAGCGTGTTGCAGTGGGACAAGGACGACTGCGCGGCAATCGGTCTGGTGAAGTTCGACCTGCTGGGGCTGGGCATGCTCAGCGCGCTGCACTACGCCATCGACCTGGTGGCCGAGCACAAGGGCGTCGAGGTCGACCTGGCCCGCCTCGACCTCTCCGAGCCGGCGGTGTACGAGATGCTGGCCCGCGCCGATTCCGTCGGGGTGTTCCAGGTGGAGTCGCGCGCGCAGATGGCCACCCTGCCGCGGCTGAAGCCGCGGGTGTTCTACGACCTCGTGGTGGAGGTCGCGCTGATCCGCCCCGGGCCCATCCAGGGCGGGTCGGTGCACCCCTACATCCGGCGGCGCAACGGCCTGGACCCGGTCGTCTACGACCACCCGTCCATGGAACCGGCGCTGCGAAAGACGCTGGGCGTTCCGCTGTTTCAGGAGCAGCTGATGCAGCTCGCGGTCGACTGCGCCGGTTTCTCCGCCGCCGAGGCCGACCAGCTGCGCCGCGCGATGGGGTCCAAGCGCTCGACCGAGCGCATGCGCCGGCTGCGCGACCGGTTCTACGACGGCATGCGCGCGCTGCACGGCGCCGCCGACGAGGTGATCGACCGCGCCTACGAAAAGCTGGAGGCCTTCGCCAATTTCGGCTTCCCGGAAAGCCACGCGCTGTCGTTCGCGTCGCTGGTGTTCTACTCGTCGTGGTTCAAGCTGCACCACCCGGCGGCGTTCTGCGCGGCGCTGCTGCGCGCGCAGCCGATGGGCTTCTATTCGCCGCAGTCGCTGGTGGCCGACGCGCGCCGGCACGGCGTGACGGTGCACGGCCCGGACGTCAACGCCAGCCTGGCGCACGCCACCCTCGAAAACGCGGGTACCGAGGTGCGGCTCGGTCTGGGCGCCGTGCGCCACATCGGCGACGACCTCGCCGAGCGGCTGGTGCGGGAGCGAAAAGCCAACGGCCCGTTCGCTTCCCTGCTGGACCTGACCACCCGGCTGCAGCTGAGCGTGCCGCAGACCGAGGCGCTGGCGACGGCCGGGGCCTTCGGCTGCTTCGGGATGTCCCGGCGCGAGGGGCTGTGGGCGGCCGGGGCGGCGGCCACCCAGCGGCCGGACCGGTTGCCCGGAGTGGGCTCGAGCTCGCACGTCCCGTCGCTGCCCGGCATGAGCGAGCTGGAGCTGGCCGCCGCCGACGTGTGGGCCACCGGCGTCTCCCCGGACAGCTACCCGACGCAGTTCCTGCGCGCGGACCTGGACGCGCTTGGGGTGGTGCCCGCCGGGAAGCTGCTGGACGTGCCCGACGGCGACCGCGTGCTGATCGCCGGCGCGGTGACCCACCGGCAGCGGCCCGGCACGGCGCAGGGGGTGACGTTCCTCAACCTCGAGGACGAGACGGGCATGGTCAACGTGCTGTGCACGCCGGCGGTGTGGGCGCGGCACCGCAAGCTGGCCAACACGGCGCCGGCGATGCTGGTGCGCGGCCAGGTGCAAAACGCCAGCGGTGCGGTCACCGTCGTCGCCGACCGGCTGGGCCGCATCACGCTGGCGGTCGGGTCGCGCTCGCGCGACTTCCGCTGACGACCCGCGAGACTGCGACTAGCGACGGGTCCACTCGGGAAACGCGTCGCGGAATACAGTTTCGCGGGTGTAGGTAACCTCCACCCATGACCCTCAACCTGTCCGTCGACGAAGTCCTCACCACCACCCGCTCGGTCCGCAAACGCCTGGACTTCGAGAGGTCGGTCAAACGCGAGGTGCTGATGGAATGCCTCGACCTGGCGCTGCAAGCGCCCACGGGCTCCAATTCGCAAGGCTGGCAATGGGTTTTCGTCGAGGATGCCAAGAAGAAGAAGGCGATCGGCGACGTCTACCTGAACAACGCGCGTGGCTACCTGAGCGCGCCGCCGCCGCAATATCGCGAGGGCGACACCCGCGGCGAGCGGATGGACAAGGTCCGCGATTCCGCGACCTACCTCGCCGAGCACATGCACGAGGCGCCGGTGCTGTTGATCCCGTGCATCGCGGGCCGCGACGACCAGTCGCCGCTGGGCGGCGTGTCGTTCTGGGCCTCGCTGTTCCCGGCGGTCTGGAGCTTCTGCCTGGCGCTGCGCTCCCGCGGGCTGGGCTCGTGCTGGACGACGCTGCACCTGCTCCACGATGGAGAAAAGCAGGTGGCCGACGTGCTGGGCATCCCCTACGACGAGTACAGCCAGGGCGGGCTTTTCCCGATCGCCTACACCAAGGGCACCGACTTCCGCCCGGCCAGGCGGCTGCCCGCCGAGCAGGTCACGCACTGGAACGCCTGGTAATCAGGTCTGAAGAGGCCACACCTCGACGACCCCGTGCGCGACCGCGCAGGGCGTTTGACTCACCCGCTCGATCGCCGCGTCGAGATCGTCGGCCTCCAGCACGGCGAACCCCGCGATCGGCAGCGTGGACCGGAGGAAGGGGCCGTGCTCGATCCGCACCCCCGCGCCGTCCGGGTTGCGCACCTGGACGGGGGTTCCGGCACGGGCGACGAGCGCGCCGGACGCGCTGAGTTCGCCGTCGCGGGCGTGGGCGGCCCGTCTGCGGTCGTCGCTCAACTGGTGGTATCCGGCCTCTTCGCCGTAACCAATGGTGATGAAGGTTGCCATGCCGATGCCGACTCCCGCGGGACGCGGAACTCATCGCTAGACGGCGCCCGGGTACCCGTGCTGCCGCCAGGCCTCGTACACGGCCACGGCCGCGGCGTTGGACAGGTTCAGCGAGCGGCGGCCCGGCAGCATCGGGATGCGCACCCGCTCGGTGATGTGCGCGTCGGCCAGCGTCGCCGCGTCCAGGCCGGTCGGTTCGGGCCCGAACAGCAGCACGTCGCCCGCCCGGTAGCGGACGTCGGCGAACGCGGTGGTCGACTGCGCGGTGAAGGCGAACACCCGCGCCGGCCCGAGCGCCTCCCACGCCGCCTGAAGCGACGGATGCACGGTGACCGACGCCAGGTCGTGATAGTCCAGCCCGGCCCGCCGGAGCTGGGGTTCGGACAGGTCGAAGCCCAGCGGCTCGACCAGGTGCAGTTCGCAGCCGGTGGCCGCCGCGGTCCGGATGGCGTTGCCCGTATTCGGGGGGATGCGCGGGGAGTAGAACATCAGTCTCACCATAACACGGTATCCTTCCCGTTATGGCAGGTAAACGCGTACTAGGCAGACTACGTCTCTCCAGGTCGACCGAGGAGTCCACCTCGATCGAGCGCCAGCGAGAGCTGATCCAACAGTGGGCCGAGTCCAACGGCCACGAGGTCGTCGGCTTCGCCGAGGATCTGGACGTATCCGGGTCTGTGGACCCGTTCGACACTCCCCAGCTCGGCGACTGGCTCAGCCACCGCGCCCCCGAGTGGGACATCTTGGTGGTGTGGAAGCTGGACCGGTTGACCCGATCGACGGTCAACCTGAACAAGCTATTCGCCTGGGCAATCGACCACGGGAAGACCGTGGTCTCCTGCTCGGAGTCCATCGACCTCGGGACGCCTGTCGGGCGTCTCATCGCGAACGTCATCGGCTTCTTAGCAGAGGGTGAGCTGGAAGCTATTCGCGAACGTGTGACCGCTTCCAAGCGGAAGCTCCGGGAGTCGGCCCGGTGGTCGGGAGGGAAACCGCCGTACGGCTACATCGCCGTACCCCAAGAAGGGGGAGGGTGGTCCCTCGCGATCGACCCCGACGCGTCCACCGTCGTCCGCAGGATCGTGGACAGCGTCCTAGACGGCACTCCGTTGACCCGTATCGCACGAGAGCTGACAGCCGAGGGTTACCGTACCCCCGCACAGTATTACGTCGCTCTCCGTCGATCTCAGGCCGGTTTACGCGTATCTCCCGAGGACGAGCCGGGGAAGTGGGCACCGACCGTGCTGCGAAACATGCTGCGGTCCAAAGCTCTCCGTGGATACGCCCACCACAAAGGGGAGACCGTCCGCGACGAGACCGGCCTACCGGTACAGCTCGCGGAGCCGCTGGTAACCCTCGATGAGTGGGAGCTGATACAGGCAGCCCTAGACCAGGCATCCCGGAAGGGTGCCCGGAGCGCCGAGGCCAGTCCGCTGTCGGGTCTGGTCGTCTGCGCGGGGCCGTGCCAGCACAAGCTGGCAGGGCAAGAGTGCCCGGACGGCTGTCCGGGGACGTGCGGTGCTCCTCTGTACCACGAGCGGTACTCGATCAAGCGACCGCAGTACGGGAAGCAATACGACTACCGGTACTACCGGTGCCGCGACCGGGAGACGTGCCCCTCGGTGATGCTCCCCGCCGAGGAGCTGGAGGGGCTTGCCGAGGACACCTTCCTCCGCGAGCTTGGAGACGCAGAGGTCCGGGAACGGGTCTGGGTCCCGGGGGACTCCCGTGAGGCCGAGCTGCGGGAGGCTGTAACCGCTTTCGAAGAGCTGACGAAAGCGGCGGGCCGAGCCGTGTCGGCTACGGCCAAGCAGCGGCTCCAGACCCAACTAGACGCCCTGGACGCCCGCATAGCCGAGATGGAATCATCCCCCGCCAAGGAAGCGCGCTGGGAGTGGCGTGCGACCGGAGAGACATACCGCGATGTCTGGTACCTCGGGGACACCGACGAGCGCCGGGAGCTGCTGCACCGTTCGGGTATCACGTTCTCCGCCCGTGTCATCGGAGGACGGGGGAGCAACGCCAGGGAGTTCCAAATCCGGCTCCCCGCCGAACTGAGCGCCCGGGGAAGGGGCCTCACGTCGATCTGAGGCCCCCTCCAACAGCGTCGTTACAAGATGCCCAGCTAGTCAGCGAAGCTGACGACGCCCGAGGGAATCCCCCGGCTCCCATCGGAGATGGGGCCTTCGGGCCTAGCAGCTCCGCTGCGATCGGCCTAGAGGATGCCCATCGTGCCTGCGGCCTGGTTGATCTCCTTGATCCAGTCCAGCGCCTTGAGAGCCGGGTCCTTCGGGTCCACATGGCCGAGCGTCAGCATCCAGCCCTTCGGGCCGTCCTGGTCCCACTTGTACTTGATCCGCTTCAGCCGCTCCACGAAAACCGTGTGCGGGATAGGGAACTCAGGCACAGTCGAGCCAGCCCGGTCTCCGAGCCACAGATGCCCATAGCCCTTCTCGCCAAGCAGGTAGGGGGCTGCATCGTCCACGTGGATCTCGTGAGTCGAGTGCGCCCTGGTCTTCCAGATCCGAGCCCTGACGGCCATCTGCGCGGCGATTGTGAACGCACGGGTAGCCCCGTCCGCCCAGTCCTCGTACAGGTGGAAGTCCCCGAGGCCGGTCATGGCGTCCTCAAGGCCCGGAATGGGCAGCCCCTGAGTCCCCGCCGCACGGAGCGTCGGGACCTCCTCGAAGGCCAGGAACACGTCCTTGTAGAGCATCTGGGCCAGCGCGTCCATAATGCCGCCCAGCGGCGGCAGGTCGATCGCGGAGCCTAAGGCGGCACCCGGGTTCGCGCCTATCGCGGTGTTGATCAACGACGTGAGGAAGTCCCCGGCCATGTTCACCCCAGCCGAGATCGCCTCGTTCACACCCGGCATCGACTGTCCCCCAGTCAAAAAGGAGGTGGCAGTAGCTTCGTAGTACGTGAACTTGGACGACTTCACCCCGGTGTAGGGGCTGGCCGCGTCGAAGACCGCCCACGGGTATCCCGGAGCGGTCCCCATGAACCTCGGGTTGTAGTACTCGCTGGGAGACGTTGGGTCCCCGGTGAATACGTCGATGCTCTCGGTGTAGCCGTCGTCTGCGATGTTGACCAACGCCCGGACGAACCCGGTGAGCAGCGAGCCACCGAACACGGTGCCTTGGCCCCATGCGGACTTGTCCTCGATGTCCCAGATCAGGCAGCCATGCCGAATCGGGATGTGCTGGAACAGATCCTCCACCAGGGGCAGTCCGAAGACGCCCTTCATGTTCTCGAACGGGTGCGGGTCACCCTTGAGGTAGCGGCGGCACACGACCGTGAGCTGAGCATCCTCCAACGTCTTCTGCGCCACGTCGTGCCACGACTTGAACCGGGAGAACACCAGCGTCAGGTTCGAGTTGTCGTCCAGCAGCGGGAACGGCTTGACCAGGTTCCGCCAGTTCGAGACGTTGAGACTGAGCGGGAACCACTCGCTCGGATCGAGCGGGTTGTCCGGCAGCGTCCACAAGCTCGTTTCAAGCCTGAGGATGTTGACGAACAGCGTCATCAGCAAACACCACTTGGCAGGGCCAAAGAGCACCCAGAGCTTGGGGAACTGCAGTTCTGGCCTCAGGAACGGGTTGGCCCAGCAAAGGATATGCTTGGCCTGCTCGTAGTCGTGCTTGAACACGACTTCGAGGTACTTGTCGCCCTGCTCGGTGCGGACCACCGTGAAGTGGTCCATGATCCCGGACCACCGCGAGCCCTGCTTGTCGATCGTGATGTGGACGTTCCGCTTGGCCCGGCCACGGAAGTTCATCACCCACTTCGCCAGGTGGTGACTCAGCGAAAGGTGCAGAGTCGCAGTCCCGGTGTCGTTCTCGATGAACTCGTACTCGATCGAGCGCCATCCGGCGCAGTAGTCCCGCAGCGTGTAATCGCCGTCCCACATCCGAACCTCGGGCGGGGCGATCCTCAGCTCTTCGAGCTTCTCCCGCTTGACCAGAACGTCTTGGAAGAACCGCTCGTGCTCTTCGAGACTCGTCAGGTCATATGGGCCGTTGAGTGTCGGTGGGTCCGGCGGCACCGGGGGACGAACCCCCGGCGCTCCGGTGTCTCCGCGTTCCGCTGTGATCTTGTCGTAGAGGTCGTTAGCCGCCTCTAGCGTGGAAATTCCCATTCGGGGAAGGCCCTTCCTTGGGTACGAAAAAGGCCCCCAGCTCTTCGGCGTAGGGGCCTGGTTGTCTTGGCGCTTGCGGCGGGCCTAAGACGCGTGCTCAGCGGGCCGCGAGGAGCTGGGTCTCCAACGACGAGACTCGTCGCGGGATGTCCACCCGCTCCGCGTACTCCGCTAGTTCATCGAAGTCGACACCCTGCATAGCCGGGGTGAGCTTGATCGTGCTGTCACGGCGCAAAACCTCTGCCGCTGCGACCGAGGAGCAACCGCCCAGCATGTCCAGCAGCTTGTCCAGTTGGTCGGCTAGGTAGTCGTTCTGCGCTGGGTCGTCCCATCGGCGCATCAGCGTCTCCCTCCCCAGCGGACCTCGGCACCTTTGCGACCGGCTGCCACACGCTTAGCGTGTGTCGAATCCGCCTGATCTGCGTCGGGCATACCGATACGGGTTATCAACTGCTGGAACAACTGACGCTGCATACGCAGCTCTTGCAACGACGGCTGGATAGCGGGAGCACCGTTCGCGGCTTTCACCAGAATCGGGGCCTCAGCCGCGTGCTCGGACAGCTCCTCGATCACGTCTTTCACCGCCGCCGCTTCAGCGAGAAGCGCCTGCTTCCCTGGGTCGCGGGAGATGTCGAACTCGGCCCATACGGCTCTCCATACGGCCCGACCGGCTCTGCCGAGACCGACCGGTGCCTTCGGTATTTTCTTCTCTGCCACAAAAACTCCTTCAGGAGGAACTAACTGACTCTGAATCGCCGGAAAAATAGCCGGGCTAAAACGGGTCGGGCAGGCGCATTACGTCCCGGTCAACTCGGGGGCGGGCAGGGATAACCCCCGTGGGGGGCAGGCGAGGGCCTGCCCCGCCAGCGGGCACCTAGTGCCAAGCTAGAGGGGAGGGAGCCACCCGGCACGCGGCATGCCCTGCATGCCGTAGGCCAGTGCCCTACCCGGGTGCCCCCTGCCCGGGGGCAGCGGAGGGGTACCCGCTACCCACCTAGGCCGGGGGTACCTACCCCCGAGGGGGGAGCCACGGCTCGGTGATCCCTACCTCGCGGGCTGCGGAGACGATCCTGCCGAACTTCTGGTTGTACTCGGTCCACCCGTCTGCGACATCGACTATCGACGCCCACAGGTCAGCCATGTACGGAGCAGGCCCCAGCGTCTCGTGCATCTGCTGGACCTTCTCCATCTCGCGTTCCAACGCTCGGCAGGTGAACGAGCACCACGGGTGCCCCCCGGCCTGCGGGCGGGTGCATCCCTCGCGGCGGCACTGCTGTTTGTTCCGCTTCCGCCGTCGCCTGCGACCGGAGGTCGTCTGCTCCTCGGTCACTCGTCCTCCGAGATGATGGTGGCCACTTCGTCCGCGTGGATCTGCATCAGCAGCCCGGACCGGTTCAGCCGGAACCGGAGGATCTCCCCGTCGACAACGAGGGAGCCCGGTTCGACGTACCACGGCTTACCGCCGGATGTGGAGATGGATACGACCTTGTTTGTGTCTTGGATACGAAACACGTTCTGTCACTATCTCTTTCTCGTTTGTGGGAAGCCCCCGAGGGGACCGCTGTTTAGGCGATCCCCCCGAGGGGGAAGGGTCACGCGGAGAGGGTGACTCGCACGACGCCTGCCGGGTTGAGGAAGCCCAGCCCGATACGGCTGATCGCACGGACGTACAGCCCGTCGTTGGTGACCGACGGGAACCGCTCGACCGTGGTGCCCTTGCGGAGCACGTACCGCTGTTGCGTCTTGTCGACGCCCCAGGCGACGGTGCCCGCATCGACGTGAGTCGAGGTCAACACCGGCAGACCAGCGACGGTGATCCCGTCCTGGACGAACTGGAGCAACGGTTGGTTGCTACCGCTCGCGGTCTTGAGCTTGGACAGCTCTTCGGCGATCGAGGGGGCCACCAGCCAGTGAGACAGCTTCGCCCCGTTGGCCTCAGCCGCGTACCGGGCCTCGATGAACGCATCGAGGTTAGCCACCGCAGTGCCAGCGTCGACAGCGGTCGAAGCCAGCGACAGCAGACCGTTCGGACCCTTGGCCGTGGTGTTGCCGAAGTACGCGGTGTCGATCGCCTGGGCGATCTGGTTGCCCAGCGCCGCGCCAATTTGGTCGGCCACAGCGGGGTCCGAGTCGTCGGCCAGCTCGTTGGACAGCAGGGTCAGACCAGCCGTCTTGGACGGGGTAACCACGACCTCGTCGGTGTCACCGTCAGCCGGGGTGATCTCGTCCAGCTCGCCGTACCAGCCGACAGCCGGGTCAGCGACCCACAGCGGGAAGCCAACCTTCTGCTTCTCGGTCGGGAAGATGGTCGAGGCGTTCGCCGCGACGCTCTTCGCCTGGACCACGAGGTCCAGCATCTGACCAAAATCCTCGGGCAGGAACGACTGCGCCTGGTCATTACGGATCATTGCCATGTGTTCTGTCTCCTTAGACAGTTGAGCCCCAGCGGATTTCGTTTTCCGCCGGGGCGATGAATGATTGACAGTCACCGGAGTCACAGACCCCGGATCTATTGCCACTCAGTGGCTTTACTTCGAGAGGGGAGGCCACAGACCTCCCGTCTCGCTAACTCTTCAGCAGGTCCACCCAATCGAGCTTGCGGTTACCGGGGCTGTTACCGGTGCCTTGCGTGTGGTCGACGGCTGAGACCTTCGGGTTCTTCGCCAGGCCAGGACGGCTCTCGATCAGAGCCTCCGCGGCATCCGCCACGGTCTCCGGGTCGACGTTCCCGTCCTCGTCCAGCAGCTCGGCCAACGTGACCCCGCCCAGCGCCAACAGGTCGGCGGGCTGCGCCAGGTGCTCACCGGCCAACCGGTTGACCTCGCGGAGCTGTAGCGCCTCCACGCGGGCTACCAGAGCGTCCCGCTGTTGCTCGGCTTCCCGAGCACGGGTCCGGTACTTGGCAGCCTCTTTGTGGAGTTTCGAGCCTGAGTGCTCCTCAGAGCCGTTCTCCTGCTCCCCGGTGCCGTTACCCTCGGGGGCCTGTTCTGAGTCGTCCTGGAGCGTCTCAGCTCCAGCGGGAGCACCGGAGGTGCTGCCCTTGAGGGGGCCAGCTCCGCTGGCATCCGGCGCGGGGGTCTGGGTGTCTTGTTCGGTCATCGTTCTCTCCTCTATCGGTTCCGGCGCTGCCACAGCGCACGGCGTAGGTCCATCGGGTCGGTGTCTTCGGGGAGCCCCAGCCGGGCTGCCACCTTCGCCTTTCGGTCGGTGTCCTCGAACCAAGGGAGATCCCCTGCCTCGCGGACGACGGCCATATACGCCTCAGACCGAGCTAGGTACTCCTCGAAAGACACGCTCACGCCGCGTCCTCAGGCCAGTAGGCGATGGCCGCACCAGCCAGCAGGTGGCTACCGTCGTACCGGTCGTCCAAGCGGATCTGGGCATCCTCGGGGACGCGGAACGTCGCCGGTGGGCATACCGGCTCTCCGGGTGGCTGGGCCAGGTATCGGGCCAAGGTCCATTCAAGGTCGTCTGTCACTTCTCTCCTTCTTTTCCTGTGGGGATGAGAAAACCCCAGGGGGCGGGCTCCCTGGGGTCGGTCGGTATTCAGTTGTGGGATCTGAGGGGTGGTGCCTACCCTCCCTCGTCAGGCTCGGTCGGGTCGCCACCCCTCGCTTCGCTCGGGGGCTCTTCGAACGGGTCGTTAGCTGGGCCACTCGGTGGCCCGACATATATAGACGAGTTTGGAAAAGTTGCACCTTTTGCACCCTGGGAACCATTTTCGCTGGTAGCCGCCTTGAGATGGGGTGCAATTTGGGGTGCAATTTGGGGTGCAGTTTTGGCCTCAGGGTGCAATTCTGAGCCCCGGCAGGTAGCGAACTCCCATCCCCGAGCGCCTTTCACGGTCTTTGCTGGGCCGAGGACATCTGCCACGCGGCCATAGAACTTGTGCTTGGTCAGCGGCGTCTTGCCATTGCCGTCTTCTACCCATTCGGTGTACGCGCGGTATACCTCGGGGCGATCCACGAACCCGTCCAGGTCGGTCTCGGCCAGCCAGGCCCGCACAAGGTCCGATCGCCTGGCGAAGGTCTCCTTGGCACGGTCACCAGGCTCCGACGACCGGATCTCGAACGCCACAGCAGCGGCGCGGCGCAGCAGCTTGCCCGCGATGGCCGCACGCTCGGCGTGCAACCGCTCCGCGATGGTGGTATCCGAACCGTCGAACGTGTTGGGGAACTCCACAATCTCCCAGCGGCGCAGGTAGGAGTACGTGGTGTCGGCTGACGTTGGTATCTGGTTGGCAGAGAAGACCGGGACCGCCCACACATGAGCGGCGAACGCCTGGGCGTTCTTCACGTCCATGTCAACCAGATCCCCGCCGGTCATCTGTTTGAACGCGCTGGTGTCCTCTACGTGGTCACCGCTTAGCTCTCCGACCAAGTTGATTGCCTTGCCATACAGCCTCGATGCCGCGAACCGCGTTCCCATCCGCTGCAACGGGACAGCCGCCATGCTCTGCCGACCCACGATGGACTCGACCAGGCCGAGCAGGACGCTCTTGCCGTTGCGCCCGCTGCCGGTGAGCAGTACGGCGCGCTGCCTCGGGTTACCGGGTCGCAGCAGGTACGCCAGTATGTCGAGCACTCGATCCTGATCTCCGGGGTGGAGCACGTCGGTTAGGAACTTGTCGAACTCCGGTGTGGGAGAGCAGAACTCAGGCTCAACCCCAAGCTGATACGTGACAAGCGCACCGGGATCGTGCGGCACAACCTCGCCGGTCGCGAAGTCGAACAGCCCAGACGGCAACGACACGTAACGGTCGCCTGGTTGATCCGGGTGGATCTTTCTATCGTGGTGTTTCAGCTCGGCACGGACCCTATCGGTAACGGTGCCAAGGTGTTTCGGGCGGCGGTACAGCTTGCCCATCTTCATCGGCAGTATGTCCGCGATCGCACTGCGATCCTCACGCCACACCCCATCGGAGTATGACCACAGCGCGCCCGACACCGGATCTAGCCGGATCGGACGCTCGACCTGCACCACCTGTGACCAGGCAACCGGGTTGAACCCGCGCTGATCCTCGGGGTCCACAATCTGGCCCGAGAACTTCGGGTGTACCGGCTGGTCGTCACAGTCGCACGGCCAGTTGTCGCAGTGCTCGCAGTAGTCGGCGGCGGTCACCTTCCGGCCCGGAGAGCGTCCAGCTCGGCGTGAAGCTCAGCGATCCTGGAGACAGCAGCCTCCAGGTCGCGGCGTGCCATGTTCCGTTGCTTGCGGAACTTGGCATTCTCACGGCGAAGCTCGCGGATGTGCTGCTCGACGGGGTCGGAGAGGTCGACGGTGAACTGCATGGTGTTTTCCTTTCGTAGGGGAACCCGAGCTGTTGGCTCCAGGCCATACGGGCTCTTGTTGGGACGCTCAGCCGAGCTAGGACACAGGAGTGTCCGTCGCCAGAGACCCAGCCCTTTGAGGGCTGAGTCGAAAGCTGAAGCGACAAACCCCCTAGGGGTAGGGGGTAAGTGTGGGTAGGACCTCTCAGGCCGCGAGAGCGGCTCTCAGGCGGTCTGGAGCAGAGCTTCGAGCTGCCGCAGCTTGCGGCGAGCCTCAACGCACGACCGCGAGTAGCGGCTGTTGGCCTCCGAGCGGCAGTCCAGGCACCGACCGTTACGGCGGCGGTGCTCCGGATGTCGTGTGCATCGGTGGGCGGGCATGGTGCATCTCTTCCCGGCCTGCCTCTGACAGGCCCGTAGTTGGGTAGCCCCGCCGCTGACGGGGCTGCGCTTGCGGCGGTAGCCGCTGCGCTCTGAGGCACTGATCTAGGAGACCGGAGCCGTTTCTTGTGATCTGTTGAAGTCAAAAAAGGGGGAGCCCCCGGGCTCCGCGCCATGTCCGTAGCGCGGAGGCAGAATCCGGGGGTCCCTCTAGGTGCCCCTACCAAGGGCGGGCTAGGACCGGAGGTCCGACGCCCTTAGGGCGACGGCAGCTCCGCTGCCTAGCGCAGGAGAGAAACAACGACAGTCGAACCTGTTGTGTGGCAACACAACTGAGTTGACATTGAACGTTGTTCGAGACCGACGGTTGTCGGCCCCCTACCGGGCTCCGTATACCCGGAAGTCTGAGTAGGCCGAGGGCCTACGAGAGGGGGCTTTTACCCCTCGGCTCCGACCGGAGGTCGAGGCCTCTTCGGGGGCCATCTTTCGATGGACCCCTCACTTAGTAGTACGTGTGATTTTCGGGGTTTTGTGACACGGCGTAACCGAGGTCACAGACCAGCGGTCCCAGATCGCGTTACCCCTCTACCCTGTATTAGGTGACATTCTGCGGAATAGTGTCAGCGAGAGCGGTGCTCTGAGACCGGGATCACTAGACCAGCGGTCCCAGATCGCGTTACCCCGTCACCCAATAATGGGTGAGGGTTTTGCGAAAACCCTTACCGGGGTGACGCACTCCACACCGGGGCAGGCCCTCTCGGGCCGTACCCCTCTACCCAATAATGGGAGGGAATCTGAGCTTTTCTCCCCACCTGTGTGGCAAGCCTCACCGGGCCGGAGGCGCTCCGAGGTCTCCCCACCCCTCACTTAGTAGTAGGTGTGACTTTTCGGATGCACCATCCGGTGCTCCCGGACGTAGGCCTGCGCCTGCCGCCAGGACGCGTCACCGTCCTGCGACAGCGGCCCCCGACGCACCAACAGGTGGTTCTCGTCGCCTCCCGCGTGGAGCTGGTCGATGGTGTCCTCGATCTCTACCGAAGTCGGCTGTAGGCCGCTCACTTCCCGTTCTCCCACATCCGGCGCAGCGCGTCCGGGCCGTCGAAGCCCAGCAGGCCGTCGCGGAGCGCGGGGCGGGTCATGTACCACCGCAGAACGCTCTCACCGAACATCATCGAGTCGTCCTTGACGGTGATCTCGTCGGCCAGCTCCAGCTCGAAGTGCTGTATACGGTCCAGCACCGGCTGAAGGATCGGGTCGTCGTCTCGGACTACGGGGCTGCCGAATACGACCATCTGGTGCTCGTCTGCGAAGGCGTCCAAAAACCCGGGGTGGTTGACCCGGAATGTCGCTGTACTGGTCATTTGGTTCGTTCTCCTTGTTCTGTTTCTGTTCTGGTCTGCTAGATGCGCGGGGAGTAGAACATCAGCTTGAACACAACGCGATAATGGTCGCATGGTCGAGCAGAGCCTCTGGATGCAGAAAGTCGCTGCCGATCCCGGACATTCGCAGTGGTACATCGAGCGGTTCCGTGCCATGG
The DNA here is from genome assembly GCF_002086735.1 of Mycobacterium scrofulaceum. Taxonomy (GTDB): domain Bacteria; phylum Actinomycetota; class Actinomycetes; order Mycobacteriales; family Mycobacteriaceae; genus Mycobacterium; species Mycobacterium scrofulaceum. The sequence continues at coordinate 83,730 of NZ_MVIJ01000023.1, forward strand.
CCCGCGCCGGCGACGACTTGGCCGGCGAGGCCCGCTTCGTGGACGCGATGGCCCCCCGCGACGCCCACATCCTCGACGCCGGCTGCGGCCCGGGCCGGCTCGGCGGTTACCTGGCCGCCGCCGGCCACCACGTCGTCGGCGTCGACGTGGACCCGGCGCTGATCGAAGCGGCCGAGCAGGATCATCCGGGCCCGCGCTGGCTCGTCGGCGACCTCGCCGAGCTCGACCTGCCCGCGCGCGGCATCGCCGAGCCGTTCGACGTGATCGTGTCGGCCGGCAACGTCATGACGTTCCTGGCCCCGAGCACGCGGCGCCGGGTGCTGAGCCGGCTGCGGGCCCACCTCGACGACGGGGGCCGGGCGGCGATCGGCTTCGGCGCCGGCCGCGACTACGGGTTCGCCGAATTCCTGGACGACGCGGCGGCCGCCGGGCTCGGGCCCGACCTGCTGCTGTCCGCCTGGGACCTGCGGCCGTTCACCGACGACTCCGATTTCCTCGTCGCGGTGCTGCGCCCGGAGTCATAACCGTTTGCCAGATTCGCCCGCCCGTGCGCGGACCCACCTTGGAGGGGCCTGTCTGCTCAGTAACGATTCTGGTGACCTGGGCCGCGGGCTGTCATACTCGTCGGATTGCCACGTTGACGCGCTCGCGCCCCTCTGGCGTGGTACGGGTGGATAAAGCAGGAAGTCTCATGAGCCTCTCGTTTTCTCGAGCGCTGAGCATCAGCGCAGCGGCCGGTCGCACGGCCGTGCCGACGTGACCATGTTCGCCCGCCCGGCCCACCCGGCCGAGGCGGCCGCCGCCCAATCCCCGCAGCCCCGCGATGCCGGTGCGGCGCCGGGCAAACGCCCCCCCGCCTGGTCGCCGAGCAACTGGCCGGTCCGGTGGAAGGTGCTGGCGATCGTGTTGGTCCCGCTGGTGCTGGCGACGGTCTTCGGGGCGCTGCGCATCGAGGGCGCGATGGCCAACTCGGGCGGTCTGCGGCTGGCCGCGGCCCGCGCCGACGTGGTGCCCGTCATCACCAAGTACATGTCGGCGCTCGACGTCGCGCTGCTGGCGGGCAGCACCGGACGCGACGTGGAGGGGGCCAAGAAGAACTTCGAGGCGCGCAGGTACGAACTGGAGACGCGACTGCGCGACACCGACGTGACCCCCGAGGTCCGCTCCGGGGTCGACACCCTGCTCGACGGCGGTCAGATGCTGGTGAACAAGGTGTCCGACAACGGACTCGGTCTGCGGGAGCGGGTGACCCTCTACGCCCCCATCCTGCTGACCGCGGAGGACGTCATCAACGCCTCGGTGCGCGTCGACGACGAGAAGATCCGCGCCCAGACCGCGGGCCTGAGCCGGGCGGTCGGGGCCCGCGGACAGATGACCATGCAGAAGATCCTCGTCACCCGCGGCGCCGACCTGCCCGAGCCGCAACTGCGAACGTCGATGATCACCCTGGCAGGGACCGAGCCGTCGACGCTGTTCGGGATGAGCGAGGTGCTCGGCGCTGGTTCGCCCGAGGCCAAGACGCTGCAGCAGCAGCTGGTGACGCGGATGGCGATCATGTCCGATCCGGCCAGCGTGCTCGTCGACAACCCCGACCTGCTGCGCTCGATCCAGGCCACCGATGAGATCGCCGAGCAGGTCATCAAGGACGCCACGGCGGCGGTGACCAAGGCCGTGCACACCGAGGCCGCCGACAAGCGCAACGCGGCGATCATCGACACCGTCGTGGTGCTGTCGGCCATCGTCGTCGCGCTGGTGATCGTCCTGCTGGTGGCGCGCGCCCTGGTGCGGCCGCTGCGCGTGCTGCGCGACGGCGCCCTCAAGGTGGCCCACACCGACCTGGAGGAGGAGATCGCCCGGGTCAAGGCGGGCGGCGCCGAGCCGACGCCGCAACCGCTGCCGGTGTACACCACCGAGGAGATCGGCCAGGTGGCCCACGCGGTCGACGAACTGCACACCCAGGCCCTGCTGCTGGCGGGCGACGAGGCGCGGTTGCGGCTGCTGGTCAACGACATGTTCGAGACCATGTCGCGGCGCAGCCGCTCGCTGGTCGACCAGCAACTGTCGCTCATCGACCGGCTGGAGCGCGACGAGGAGGACCCCGAACGCCTGGACAGCCTGTTCCGGCTGGACCACCTCGCCGCCCGGCTGCGCCGCAACAGCGCCAACCTGCTGGTGCTCGCCGGGGCTCAGCTCGCCCGGGACCAGCGCGACCCGGTGCCCCTGTCCACGGTGCTGGGCGCCGCGGTGTCCGAGGTCGAGGACTACCGCCGCGTCGAAATCGCCGGCCTGCCCGACGACACCGCGTTGATCGGGGCGGCGGCCGGCGGCGCCATCCACCTGTTCGCCGAGCTGATCGACAACGCCCTGCGCTACTCGCCGCCGTCGACGCCCGTGCGGGTCTCGGCGGCCCGCGGCGGGGACGGGGGCGTCGTCGTGCGGATCGCGGACGCCGGCCTGGGCATGAACGACGCCGATCGGCGCATCGCCAACATGCGGCTGCAGGCCGGGGGCGAGGTCAGCCCCGACAACGCCCGCCACATGGGCCTGTTCGTGGTCGGCCGGATCGCGGCCAGGCACGGCATCCGGGTGGGGCTGCGCGGGCCCGCCGCCAACGAGGAGGGTTCCGGCACCACCGCCGAGATCTACCTGCCGCCGGTGATCCTCGAGGGCGCCGGCCAGGCCCGCGCCGCGCGGATCCGGGCGGTGTCCTCGCCCGGTGCGCAACTTTCCGCCGTGACCGCCGCGCCGCCGGCCGAGGAGCGCGCGCCCGAGCCGGCGGCCCGGGGCGCCGCGCCGCCGGTCACGTTGCTGCCCCGCCGCAACCCCGGTTCCAGCGGGATCACCGAGGTGCCCGCCCCGCCCGCCGAACAGCGGCCCGAGCGGCCGCGGCGTGAATTGCCCACCCCGTGGTGGGAGAGCGGTACCCCGGCGACCCCGGTCACCCCGGCGACCCCGGCAGCCGCGGAGCCGAAACCCGCGCCTGCGCGGGCGGCGTCGGACACCTCGGCGTTCTTCGCCGCGCGGCCGCGGGGAGCCGACAAGCCGGCGGCCCCGGCCCCGGGCGCACCCGGCCCGTCGATTCCGGCCACCCCCGCGCCCACCCCCGCCGACGACGACGTGATCTACCGGCGGCTGATGTCGGAGATGCTGGGCGATCCGCACGACCTGGTCAACAGCCCCGACCTGGACTGGCAGTCGGTGTGGGACCGCGGTTGGACGCTGGCCGCCGCGGCCGAGGACAAGCCCGTCGAGTCGCGCACCGCCGAGCACGGCCTGCCGATCCGCACGCCGGGCGCCCGGCTGGTGCCCGGCGCCGCCAACGGCCTGGCCGAACAGGACCAGCCGGTCTCCGCCCGGGAGCCGCAGCACGCGGCCGCGGGCCGCGATCCCGAGGCGGTTCGGGCGTCCTTCAGCAGCCACTTCGGCGGCGTGCGCACCGGCCGGTCGCACGCCCGCGACGAGGGGGATGACCAGGAATGACGTGGCCCGGCAATCCACCGCAAGCGGGCGGTGCCAACAGCCTGGACTGGTTGGTGACGCGGTTTGCCCGCGAGGTCCCCGGTGTGGCGCACGCGCTGCTGGTCTCCGTCGACGGGCTGCCCATCGCCGCCAGCGAGCACCTCCCGCGCGAGCGCGCCGACCAGCTGGCCGCGGTGGCCTCCGGCCTGGCCAGCCTCGCGACCGGCGCCGCGCAGCTCTTCGAGGGCGGCCAGGTACTGCAATCGGTGGTCGAGATGCAACACGGCTACCTGCTGTTGATGCGCGTCGGCGACGGCTCGCATCTGGCCACGTTGGCCGCGACGTCGTGCGACATCGGTCAGATCGGCTACGAGATGGCCATCCTGGTCGAACGGGTCGGGGGCGTGGTGCAGTCCACCCGCCGGTCCGGCGTCTCGTGAGCCGCGATGGACGAACGCGAGCCCCTGCCGACCGCACGTAAAGGGAACCTGGTCCGCCCGTACACCCTGACGTCGGGGCGGACCGGCACCGACGTCGAGCTTCCCGTGGAAGCGCCGATCCAGACGTTGCAGGCCGGGCTGGCTCACCGGTGGCCACCCGGCGACGCGAAAGGCAAGATCGTCCAATTGTGTACGGGCAGCCCGTCGGTCGCGGAAATCTCCGCCCGGCTGGATCTGCCGTTGGGTGTCACGCGCGTCCTGGTCGGCGATCTGGTGTTGTCCGGCTACCTTCGGGTGCACAGGACGTTGTCCGAGCGTTCGACCAGAGATGAGCGCCACGAACTGATAGGAAGGACCCTGCGTGGCCTTAAGGCACTCTGAGGCGCACCCCGACGTGCCCGCCGACTCCGCCCACGCCTCGACGAAGATCGTCATCGCGGGCGGCTTCGGCGCCGGCAAGACGACGTTCGTCGGGGCGGTGTCGGAGATCATGCCGTTGCGCACCGAGGCGATGCTCACCGACGCCTCGACCGCCGTCGACGCGCTCGAGGCCACCCCGGACAAGCGGACCACCACCGTCGCGATGGACTTCGGCCGCATCACCCTGGACGAGGACCTGGTGCTCTACCTGTTCGGCACGCCCGGGCAGCGCCGGTTCTGGTTCATGTGGGACGACCTGGTCCGCGGCGATCGGGGCCATCGTGCTGGTCGACTGCCGGCGCCTGGAGGACAGCTTCGCCGCCGTCGACTTCTTCGAGCACCGCAACCTGCCGTTCCTGGTGGCGGTCAACGAGTTCGACGGCGCGCCGCGCTACCCGGTCGCGGAGGTGCGGCGGGCGCTCACCCTGCCCCCGCACATCCCGGTGATCACGGTCGACGCCCGGGACCGCCGGTCGGCGACCGACGCGCTGATCGCGGTCAGCGAATACGCGCTGGCCAGCCTGACGGCCAATTGACCGAGCGGTGGGCCGATCGCCACTTCGAGGCCCACGACTTCACCGACGAGGACCTCAGCCGGCTGGACACCGAACGGGCCGTGTTCGACGAGTGCGACTTCAGCGGCGCCAACCTGGCCGAGTCCCGGCACCGCGGGTCGGCGTTCCGCAACTGCACGTTCCGGCGAACCTCGTTGTGGCACAGCGCGTTCGCGCAGTGCAGCATGCTGGGCTCGATCTTCGTGCAGTGCCGGATGCGGCCGATCACCTTCGACGAGGTGGACTTCACGCTGGCGGTGCTCGGCGGTAACGACCTGCGCGGCGTCGACCTCAGCGGCTGCCGGCTGCGGGAGGCCAGCCTGGTCGAGGCCGACCTGCGCAAGGCGGTGCTGCGCGGCGCCGACCTGTCCGGCGCGCGGGCCACGGGCGCCCGGCTCGACGACGCCGACTTGCGCGGGGCGGCCGTCGATCCCTCGTTGTGGCGGACCGCCTCGCTGGCGGGCGCTCGCGTGGACGTCGGGCAGGCGGTGGCTTTCGCGGCGGCGCAGGGGCTGCGGCTCGACGGCTGAATCAGTGCTTGAGCCGGATGCGCCACCGCACCAGGGCGGCGTAGCCGATCGACAGCGCCGCGAGCATGCCCATGTCGAACAGCCAGGCGCCCGCGGTGTGCTGGAAGTGGCTGTCGCGCGGGCTCTGCGGCCCGGGCGCCACGGTCCACAGGTCGATGGTCGACGCCTGCGCGGCGTACCCCCACCTCGACGGCACCACCCAGGACAGCTGGTCGAGGAAGATCCGGTTGGTGACCGGCACCATCCCGCCGGACAGCACCATCTGGCCCATGAGCGAGACCACCAGCAGCGGCATGATCTGCTCGTTGGAGCGCGCCAGCGCCGACAGCAGCAGGCCCAGCATCGCCGCGGCCACACACGTCGCCGCGACGGCGACGAACAGCTCGAGGGTGGCGTTCCCGAGCAGCACGGCCGGCCGTTTCGGGGCGCCCTTGCCGATGACCACGATGGCGGTGGCGATCGCCGCCTGCACGACGGCGAACACGCAGAACACGGCGATCTTCGCGAGCAGGTAGGCGGTGGTCGACAGGCCGACCGCCTGCTCGCGCCGGAAGATGGGGCGCTCGCCGATCAGGTCGCGGATCGTCAGCGCGGTGCCCATGAACGCCGCGGCCATCGTCAACAGGGTCAGGATGGTCCCGGCCTCACCGGCCGAGTCGCTCGTCGGGTCGGCGTACCCGAAGCCGGTGTGCCCGGGAACGGTCAGCGACAGCGCGCCCATGACGAACGGCAACAGCGCCAGGAACACGAAGTACGCGCGGTCGGCGACGACCAACCGGACCTGGCGTCGGGCGACGGTGAAGAACTGGTGGCGCATGCTGGTGCGCGGCGGGACGCCGAGGTCGGCCGGCGCCTCCGTCCGCGCCGGCGGCGGGGGCTTGTGCCGGGCTTGCGTTCGAGCCAGGAAGCGGCGGTTGGCCTCGTCCGGGTCGGCGCCCACCTTCGCGAAGATCTGCGCCCAGTTGGTGGTGCCCATGGCCGCGCCGATCTGGTCGGGCGGCCCCAGGAACGCGGTCTTGCCGCCCGGTGCCATCAGCAGCACCTGGTCGCAGACGTCGAGGTAGGTCAGCGAGTGGGTGACCACCAGCACCACCCGGCCGGCGTCGGCCAGCTGGCGCAGCATGGTCATCACCTGCAGGTCCAGCGCCGGGTCCAGGCCCGAGGTCGGCTCGTCGAGGATTAGCAGCGACGGCCCGGTGAGTAGCTCGAGGGCCACCGAGGCGCGCTTGCGCTGCCCGCCGGAGAGCTTGTCGACCCGGGTGTCCGCGTGCTGGGTCAGCCCCAGCTCGTCGAGGACCTGGGCGACCACCTCTTCTCGGTCGGCCCTGCTGGTGTCGGATGGCAGCCGCAGCTCGGCCGCGTAGCCGAGGGCCTGGTTGACCGTGAGCTGGCGGTGCACCACGTCGTCCTGGGGGACCATCCCGATCCGGGTCCGCAGCGACGCGTACTCGGTGTGGATGTTGTGCCCCTCGAACGTGACGACCCCGGACGTCGGGGTGGCGTACCCGGCGATCAACCGCGAAAGCGTGGTCTTGCCGGCGCCGGACCCGCCGATGAGGGCGGTCAGCGTGCCGGGGCGCGCCGTCAGCGAGATCTTCTCGAGCAGATTCTTGCCGTTGACGCTGAAGTCGACGCCGCGCACCTCCAGCCCGCCGGTGCGCGCCGCCGCCTCCTGGCGGCGGACCAGAATGCCGCCGGAGAACACCAGGTCGACGTTTCCGATCGTCACGACGTCGCCCTCGGACAGCACCGCGGACGCGGCCTTCACCCCGTTGACGAAGGTGCCGTTGCTGCTGTTGGCGTCCCGGATCTCGGGGCCCGCAGGCGTCGGGGTGAGGAACGCGTGATGGCGGGACGCCAGCACGTCGTGGATGACGATGTCGTTGTCGAGCGCGCGGCCGATCCAGGCGGCCCGGCCGGGCCGGTCGGTCACCCGCTCGGACTCGGGGCCCAGGTTCGGCACCCGCGTGGTGGGGAACTCCGCCAGCTGGCCGCTCGCGCCGATCTGGGTCGGCGGGCTGAGGTCGGGCGGCGCGCCCGGCTGCGGGACCGATCGCGTCGCGGCGTCCGGCCGGACGATGGGGACGGCGGTGGTGCGGTGCGGGCCCGCCCAGGGCCGCGGCGGCGGGGCCGCACCGCACC
>NZ_MVIJ01000024.1 GCF_002086735.1 Mycobacterium scrofulaceum
GGGCCGCCGGGGGCGGCGCAGGCGCAGCGGGGGCGACGGCGCGTGCGCCGATCTGTGGGCGGCTGTCGACGTGCGGGCGAATGGCGATCGCCAGCGCGATGACGAGGGCCAGGACCCCGCCGACGAACAACCCCAACACGCTCATCGCCACCAGGAACGGCCGGGTGGACCGGTGCTCGTTCGGCGCGGCACCAGAACCGGTCCATGGCGAATCGAGGTCGCCGGCGCCGAAAGCGCCGGCGGGCGGAAGGCCAGGATCGTCGAGCTCGGCGCTGTAGGCCAGCGCCTCGGCGCCGCGCGCCACCGTCGCCGCACCGTCGGCGTAGCCGAGACCGACCGCGTGCGGTATCGCCGCGCCGGTGGCGGGATCTTGCGCGTACGCGATCGCCGCCGTCGAGGAGGAGAACAATGGGGGATGCGCCGACGCCAGCGCCGCACCCCTGGCCAGTGCCAACTCCGGCTCCTCCGGTGTGCTCACCACCAGGGAGCTCGCTGCCTGCAACTGCGTCCTGATGGTGGCGACGTCGACGCCGTCGGAGCCGACCACGAACAAGCCGTCCGGTCGGGGCTCCATCGCCTCGGCACCGGCGGCCAGCGCGGTCAACGCGGCCACCGCCGCGTGGTCGTCGTCGGGGAGGGCCTGCCGGCGCACGTCGGCGACCGAACCGTCGCCGGTGTCGACCACGGCCATCGTCGCGGCCGACGGCTCCACGAACAACAGTGCGGTGTGTGCGTACCGGGTCGCGCTGCCCACCGTCTGCGTCAACGCGGCGGCCGCCAGAAAGGCCGAGACCAGCATGACTTTGTCGATCCGCTGGTCGGCCAGCAAGTCGCGCAGCGCGGCGGCCTGGGTGGGGTCCGTCCACGTCACCCCGACCGAGGCCACCGGGCAGCCGCTCTCCGTCGCTCCTTGCCGCGTTCCCAGGATGGCTGAGACGACTTGGTCTGGTCCGGGCGGATCCACCCGATCTCGGGACACGTCGAAAGTGTCCGTATCAACGGTGGCGCCCTCGGCGTGTTCGCCCTCGACCAAGATCGCGTGGACGGCCGTGGGCGTCATCGAAACACCGAGTACGGTCTCCACCGTCCCCTCCCGCAGACTGTCGCGAATCGCCCCGGTTTCCAGCCTAGCCCCGCAGCCGGGCAGTCCGAGCCGTCAGTGCCCCTCAGCTGCGCCCAACAGCGTGTGCACGACGCGGGTGCCGTCGTAGCGGAACTCGTGCGCGGGATGACGAAGGGGCTCGATGGTGCCGTCTGCGTGCACGACGACTCCGCCGCCGGATGGGATCCCGAGGCCGGTGGCCGACCCGCGAAGCAGATGAATCGCGTGCGACAGCCGCGCCCACGCGCCTGGCTCGTCGTGCGCGTCGATCACCCTCGGGACGAGGTCGAACACGTCGAGCAGCCCGGGTGCCGCGGATTCCGGTGCCTCGACGATTCCGTACCGTCCGAGCTGGACGGCACCGGCCGAGATACCGACGAGGACGGCCCCGTGAGCGCGCCTGCGCAGGATCACGTCCTTCATCCCCGTTGCGCCGAACGTGTTCCAGCCGAGCCGCACATCGCCGCCGGCGAGCACGATCAGGTCGGCACGTTCCAGGAAGGCGCGGTCTTCGGCGCCGAATGACGAATCGATCATGCGGCGGTCGGTGATCCCGATTCCGTCCAGCGCCGCCTCGAAGATCTCGTAGAACTCGCGACGGTCCCCGTTGGAAGCGCCGATGTAGGCGGCAGTCGGCGGTGCGTCCCGCGCCATTGCATCGAGGGCCGTCTCGAGGAGCGGTCGGCCGCGTCGCCTCCAGAACAACAGCTGGCTGTCCGCCAGCAGGTAGAGCGGCTGGAGTAGTGACACCGCGTCACTCACCGGCGGTGAGCTGGTCGAATCGTGCGAGCGCGGCGTCGATGTCAGCCGCGTCGAAGATTTCGCAGCGGCTGATCAGGTCCCCATCGACGGTCTGGACCTCAATTCCCCGCCACTCGGCGTCGAAACCTTGGTGCGAAACACCGTGCGCCACATGGGAGCAAACGGCTCCGAGGTCAGTCAACCGATGAACGGCCTCGACCCGGAAGGTGGTGTTCGCGGTCAGTTGCCACAGGGAGATCAGTGACGCGTTCAACCCGCCTTCCTCGATGATGCCCGGTCGTCGGTGATCGATGTTGACCCAATCGGATGTCGTGGGGAAAAGCTCGCGCCGGTTCATCGCGGCATAGGAAGCCGCGATGACCGACCACGTGTGTGCGTGGGCGGCCGCTTCCCCCGCGAGATAACGGGTTTCGAGCTCTTCGAAGGCGGCGTCGAGGTCGTCGGCATCGATTAAAACATGGGCCGCAATTCGCCCGTCAGCGTTGATTTCAGCGATCCCCAGCATCTCGACGGCGAATTCCCCGCGCTCTAAGTCGGGGTTAAAGGAGCGGATGAGGCTGAGGGCGAGGCGCTCACCTCGGGTCGCAATCACGGTCAAAGATACCCGCGCAAGCCCCTCGGCCAGGGCTTGCATGTTCGCCACCACGACGTCGCACCCGTCCCAGACGCCGATATTCACCACGCGACGGCGATCGTCGACGAAACTGTCGCCGGCCAGGACGTCGGCCATGGCCGCCCAGTCGCGGGCCATTGCGTGCGCGAAGAGCCGGTCTTCAGCTCTGCTTGCCGCGTTCTCCAGCCGGCTCGCCTGTGCGTGTAGTTCCTCGAACCTGGCAAGCGCGGCGTCCAGGTCGGCCTCGTCGAAGACTTCGGCGCGGCTAAGCAGGTCACCTTCGACGATGCCGACGAGGATTACCCGCCACTCGGCGTCAAAGCCCTCTTGCGAGGTTCCACGCGCAGCATGGGTGACGACCGCTCCCAGGTCACTCAGCCGATGCACCGCCTCGATGTGGGCGCGGGTGTCTGGCATGAGGTCCCACAAGCTACGAAGATATTCGGCCAGATCCTCACGCTCGGCCGTTAAGGCTGCTCGATGGTCGATGCAAATCGAATCCTGTGTCATGCAGGGAAGTTCGTGCCGGTTGGACTCGGAATAGCTCCGCGCGATGACCGACCAGGTGTGTGCGTGGGGGGCGGCTTCTCCGGCCACATAGCGGGCATCGAGTTCGCCGAATGCGGAGTCAATCTCCTCCGGGTCGAACAGGACGGCTGCCATGACCTGTTCGCCGTTGTGCTCGACGACTTGAAGGACGTCGAGTTGAATTGCGGGATGATCACGGCCCGACGCTTGAACGCGGGTGAGAACGAGGCGTTCGCCTCGGGTTGCGACGATTTCCGAGGCGAGGTTCGCCAATAATCCGACGTCAGCGGACACCCGCAGATCTTCGATCGCGGCATCGCGACCCTGTCGAACCCCGGCATTGACGACTCGGCGGCGATCGTCGAGGGAATAGTCTTCGGCAAACACCTGGGCCGTGGCGTCCCAGTCGCGGGCAGCAAAGTACGCCAGAAACCGTTGGTTCACTGGGTTTTCCAGCCACGGTCGCTGTCGGTGTAGTTCGTCGAACCTCGCAAGCGCGACGTTGAGATCCGTCTCGTCGAATAGCTCGGTGCGGTTGAAGCGGTCGCCGTCGACCATCGATAGGCTGACTTCTCGCCACTCGGCGTCAAAGCCGTCTCGCGAGGTCCCGCGAACTGCGTGTGTTACCAACGCCCCGAGATCGCTCAGTCGATGGACTGACTCGATGTAGATTCTGGTGTCCCGGATTACATCCCAGGTCGAGCGCATATACGTCTCAAGTTCACCGGGCCCGAATGCTCTCCCTCGCCGGTGGTCGACGTTTACCCAATCTGGTGTCCTTGCGGGAAGCTCGTTGCGGTTGGCCGCGGAGTAGGCGCGCGTGATGACCGGCCACGTATGCGCGTGAGCGGCTGCTTCGCCGGCGATGTACCGCACGTCGAGCTCCTCGAATGCGTCGTCGATGTCGTCAGGGTCGAACACCACGGTCGACGCGAATCGGTTATCGGCGTTGACCTCGATGACGCCGAGCGCCGCAGCCTGGAACGCTTCAGGCAGCGAATCTTGGCTCGCGAAGGTGAAACGGAAGAGTGCGAGTCGCTCTCCGCGGGTCGCAATGATGGCGGCCTGCACATCACTCATCCAGACCTCTGCGGTGGCCCGCCAGTTCGCCATCTCGACATCTCGACCGCGGCGGATTCCGGCGTTTATGACGGAGCGGCGGTCTTCCGAGCAGAAGTCTTCTGCGATCAGATCTGCCATGGCATCCCAGGCCTGGGCCGCAAAATGCGCGAGGAACTGCTCGAGCACCCGGCTTGCCACGTTTTGCAGCTGGGGCGCCAGACGACCGAGTTGATCGAATCGCGCGATCGCGGTGTCTAAGTCACTCTCGTCGAAGAACTCGCAGCGGGTGAGTCGGTTGCCTTCCAGGACTAGAAGTTGAATCATTCGCCATTCGACGCCTAAGCCGTCCTGCGAGAGTCCGTGCGAATCAATCGTGACGACAGCCCCGACGCTGTCAATTCGATGCACCGTTTCGATGATCACCCTGAATTCCGGCGTCAGATCGAAGAACGTCTCCAGGGCGGGGGACAGCTCGCCTGATGCGGATGGTGTGGCTCGTCGGTGGTCGGCGATGACCCAGTCCACAGCGGGAAGTTCTTGCCGGTTGAATCCCGCGTACAACGCTGCGATGACCGACCACGTGTGCGCGTGGGGGGCTGCTTCGCCGGCGAGGTACCGAGCATCCAGCTCTTCGTAGGCGGCGTCGATGTCGCCAAGGTCGAACGAGACCATCGCGATGATTCGGTCGCCGGCGTCGGTCTCGACGACGCCGCACCACTCGGCGCCGACCTCGCCTGGCGGAGAGCCACTGTTGAAGGCACGGACATGAGCGAGGGCGAGGCGCTCGCCGCGGGTCGCAATGACGCTCAAAGATATGGTGTCTGCGCCGACGTCGAGGGCCGCTCGCGTGTCCGCGATGTGCACATCTCGGCCACGCCGAATCCCTGCGTTGACGACTCGACGGCGATCGTCCAAGACGATGTCGTCGGCCAGTAGCTCCGACATGGCGGCCCAGTCTGGGGCCGCGAAGCACGCCTGGTATCGCTCGAGTATCCGGCCCGCCGCGTTTTCCAACCGCGGTACTTGTGGCCGCAATTCCTCGAACCGGGCGAGCGCGGCGTCGAGGTCAGCCTCGTCGAATAGCTCGCAGCGGTCGACCCGGTCACCGTCGACCGTCAGAACCTGGAGCATTCGCCACTCGGCGTTCAAGCCTTCCGGCGAAGTCCCGCGCTGCGTGTGAGTGACGACTGCGCCGATGTTGCTGAGCCGATGCACCGCCTCGACGTGAATGGTGAGGTCTGGCGTGAGGTCCCATTTGGCACTGATGGTTGAGATGGGATTGTCGAACGTGAATGGTGTACCCCGCCGGTGGTCGATCATGACCCAGTCGGTTGGGGGAAGCTCCCCGCGATTGAACGAGACGTGGGCGCGTGTGAGGACCGACCACGTGTGCGCATGGGCGGCGGCTTCGCCGGCGAGGTACCGGGCGTCGAGCTCGGCGAGGGCGGCGTCGAAGTCGTCGGCGTCGAATATGGAGTGAACAATCATCCGGCTATCCCTGTCGATCTCCACGACGCCGAACATGTCCGCGCTGATCTCACCGGGCTCAAGTCCGTGGGCGGAGGACCGAATATGAGAAAGTGCAAGGCGTTGCCCACGAATCGCGAGGATCGTCGAGACAACGCCCTCGAAACCGACGTCAGCGACTGCCCGCAGGTTTGCGAGGTTCGTATCTCGCCCGCGAAGTTCACCGGAGTTGACAACCCGACGGTTGTCATGCGACACAACGTCTTCGGCGAGTATCTCGGCCATCGCGGGCCAATCGCGCGTCGTGAGGCCGCTCCAAAACCGTTCATTGACTTGGCTTGCCGCATTGTCCAGGCGATGCGGCCGCGCCTGCAATTCGCCGAAGCGGGCGAGTGCGGCGTCGAGTTCTGTCTCGTCGAAGATTTCGGAGCGGTTGATCAGATCACCTTCGACGGTCGAGATGCCGATCTCTCGCCATTCGGCTTGGAAACCGTCGCTCGACGTCCCTTCCACAACACGGGTGACTACCGCGCCCAGCTCGGTCAACCGAAGCACGGTTTCGATGTAGACGTTGAGCCCCGGAGCGAACAGGTCCCACGAAGCTTCGAGGTATGCGTCCAGATTGCCCGGCGCGAACGCTATTCCGCGTCGGTGGTCGATGTTGGTCCAGCCCGGCGTCGTCGGTGGTAGCTCGTGACGATTGACCGCCGCGTAAGCCTTTGCGATGACGGACCACGTGTGGGCGTAGGGCGCCGCTTCGCCGGCCAGGTAGCGCGCATCGAGCTCGGCGAGGGCGGCCTCAGAGTTGTCCAGGTCGAACGCGATATGCGCCACCAACTGCTCGTCGACGTCGATCTCGACGACGCTGAGAAATTCGATGCGGAATGCCCCGGGTTGCTCGTCTCTACCGAAGATGGACGACCGACACAACGCCAGTTGTCGGCCGCGGGTCGCAATGACCGTCGACGTGAGCTTGTCGGCGCCGACCTGCACCGCCGCCTGACCGTTGGCTATTTGGATATCCCGCCCCCGTCGGGTTCCGGCGTTCACCATGTGCCGACGATCGTCATCGACCATATTGTGCGCCAATGTCTTTGACATCGACGGCCAGTCACCGGCCGTGAAGTACCCGGCCAAGCGGTCATACACTTGGCTTGCCGCGTTCTCCAGCCGCCGCGTCGGCCGGTTCAGCTGGTCGAACCGCGCCAGTGCGGTATCGAGCTCTGCCTCGTCGAAGACTTCGCACCGGTTGACCAACCCGCCGACGACTATCAGCACGGCGATCCCGCGCCATTCGGCGGCGAAGCCCTCGGCCGACGTCTCCTGCGCGGCGTAAGTGACGACTGCTCCACGGGCATTGAGCCGGTGCACTTGCTCGACATACACGTTGATGTCTTGGTCACTGGCCCAACCGGCGCCGAAATATGCGGTCAGGTCGCCCGGTCCGAACGCCGTCTCGCGCCGATGATCGGCATACACGCAGCCGGGCGCGGTCAGCGGTGGCTCGCGCCGGTTGAGCGCGGCGTAGCTATTCACAACAATCGACCATGCATGGGAGTTCGTGGCGGCTTCACCGGCGAGGTAGCGCGCATCGAGCTCGGTGAGGGCGGCCTCGAAGTCGTCGAGATCAAACACGACCGACGCCACAATCCGTTCGTCGGCGTCGACCTCGACGAGATTGAGGGCGTCGTTCCGGATCTCAACAGGGTCGGGACCCGCGGCGCGAACACGCAAGAGGGCGAGGCGGCCGCCACGGGTGGCCATGACGCCCACCATCGTCAAGGTGAAGCCGACGTCGGCGATCGCCCGCACGTCGTCAATCCCGGCATCTCGACCGTGTCGGACTCCGGCGTTCACCACCCGCCGACGGTCCTCGCTGGAAAAGCCCTCCGCCACAATGCCGGCCATCGCATCCCAGTCGCGCGCCGCGAACCACGCGAAAATGCGGTCGTACGCCCGGGTCGCCGCATTTTCCAATCCCGGCACCGGGCGGCCTAGTTCTTCATACCGCGCCAGCGCGGCGTCGCGCGCTGCCTCGTCGAAGACCTCGGTGCGGTTGATCAGGTCGCCTTCGACCGTGATAACGCTGATCACTCGCCATTCGGCGTGGAATCCTTCTCCCGAGGTCTCATGTGCGACGTGCGTGATGACCACACCGCGATCGTTCAGACGGTGCACCGATTCGATGAAGCACCCCAGATCAGACCTAGAATTCCACGCGGCGTCCATCAATGCAGCCATTTCACCTGGCGCAATCGACGTACCGCGCCGGTGATCGATATTCACCCAATCCGTTGTCGTCGCCGGCATTTCACGTCGATTGATCGACGCAAAGCTTTGCGCGATGGCCGACCACGTGCGGGCGTAAGCCGCCGCTTCGCCGGCGAGGTAGCGTGAGTCGAGCTCCGCCATGGCGGCGTCAAAGTCGTCGCGGTCGAACACGACCCGCGCGGACACCCTGCCGTCGGCGTCGAGTTCAAAGACGTCGAAGACATCGGTGTGGAATGCCTCTGGCCGCTTGTCGCGGCCCCAGGTTTGGGTTCGACAAAGCGCCAAACGGTCGCCACGGGTGGCGATGACATCCGCCGTCAAGCTTTCCACGCCGATTTCTACCGTTGCCAACATCTCGTTGAGTACGGCGCTACGGCCTTCGCGCGCACCGGCATTCACCGCACGGCGGCGATCGTCGGTGGAAATGTCCGCGGCCAGGATTTCGGACATCGCATCCCAGTCGCGGGCCGCGAAGCACGCTTGCAAGCGCTCCCGCAATTGGGTCGCCGCGTTTTCGGGGCGGGATACTGGGCCGCTGAGCTCGTCGAACCTGGCGAGTGCGGCGGTCACGTCCGAGTCGTCGAAAAGCTCGCTGCGGCTGATCCGATCGCCTTCGAATATCACCACGTCGGTCACCCGCCACTCGGCGTCGAAACCGTCGGGTGACGTTCCGATTGCCACATGGGTGATCACCGCGCCGAGACTGCTTAGCCGATGGACGGCCTCGATGTAAATGCGGGACTGCGGCGAGAGCTCCCAAGCGGCAAGCAGATATGCGCCCAGATCACCCGCACCGATTGGTGCAAGCCGTCGGTGGTCGATGCTCGCCCAGCCGGGGGTCGTCTCGGGGATTCTCCGCTGATTCAGCGCTGCAAAGGCCTCCGTAACGAGTGACCAGGGGCGGGAGTAGGGGGCTGCGTCCCCGACGAGGTAGCGACGATCGAGCTCCCCGAAGGCGGCGTCGATGTCTTCGAGGTCGTAGGTGTCGACGTTCGCGATCCGGTCGTCGGCGTCGATCTCGACAACGTTGAGGGCGTCGTTTTGAATCGCGCCGGAGTCTTGGCCTGCCGCGCGAACACGCGCCAGGACGAGACGGTCCCCGCGGGTCGCAATTGCGCTCACCATCGAAATGCTGAAGCCGACTTCGGCGGCGGCCTGCAAGTCTCGCACCACGGCCATTCGACTGCGTTGGGTCTCGGCACTCACGACGCGCCGGTGATCTATGCCGACGTAGTCATCGGCCACGAGGTCAGCCAGGGCATCCCAGTCGCGCGCCGCGAAGTGCGACCACTCGTCCTCGAAGACGCGCGCCGCCTTGTTCTCCAATCGCCGCGGAATCGGGCGCTGCGCCTCGAATCGGGCATGCGCGGCGTCAAGCTCGGCGAGCGCGGCGTCGAGGTCTTCGACGTCGAAGGACATTTGGGACGCTATTCGCCCCTCCACGTCGATGCCCATCAGATGAAGCAACTCGTCCTCAGGCGCCCCGGGGCTGGCATCCGCTGTTCCAAGCAGCGTGCGGACAAGAGCCAGGCGATCGCCTCGCACACCGATAATCACGCGCCGGCATCGCACCACGCCCGTGGCGAGGAAGCGCTTCGCCTCAGCTACCCACTCGGCGGGCGAAAGGTCGATCCGCGACAAGCCCACTATCTTCCGACGGCTTTCGACGGAGATATTGGGTGCGAACACCACTTCGAGTTCGTTCCAGGCCCCGCGGGCGGCAGTTTCATCCAGCCGGAAGATCGCACGCACGCACGCGTTGTCCAACTCGGCGGGTGGCGCTTGGGGCTGATCGGGAGCAGGCGATGGTTCGGCACCGATGACAGTCCGCGCCCTCTCGGCAAGCGCTACAGCGCCTTTCCGCTCGTACAGATCGACCGCCCGCTCGGCGGCGGCCCGGGCCCCTGCGACGTCGCCGGCCGAACCCAGGACCGTTGCCAGCGTCACGCACGCGTCGCCGTGATCCACGAGCGCGTCCGTGCGCTGGGCGAGTGCCACCGCCTCCTCGGCGACGCGCCGCGCCTCGTCGTGATCACCGCGCCGCGTCAACAGGCGTGCCCGAAGAGTGCGCCAGGCGATCGACGCTTTCAGCGCGTGACCGGCGAGACGCTCACTCTCGGCGCATAATTCGTCCGCTTCGGCATCTCGTTCGAGCGCGAGACACGCGCGCCCCAGCAGCGCCGCGGTTTCGGCGGTGTCGGCGTCCAGGCCCATGCGACGAAACCCGTTGTAGGCCTTCCGGAGATGCGCCTCGGCGGCGGCGGGCTCGTCCGCGACGAGCTCGACGATGCCCGCGAACTGCTCGACCTCGGACAGCGCGTGGCGCAGCCCGAGTTCGGTGACCGTGCGCCGGGCGGAGTCGATCATCCGGCGCGCCGCCGCGCCCCGCCCGCGGAAGGCCTCCAACACCGCCTGACACCGCGTCGACGTCGCCTCGACCGCAGGCGAGTCGGTCGTGATCCGCAGCAGCCGCACCACATCCAGGCAGCGCCCACCCGCCCGGGGAACCGGGTTCGGCCCCCACAGCGCGGCAAGGGGTGCGTTGGCCAACACGGCGTTGACCCAACGATGCTCCCGCGCGCGCCGCGCCGCGGTGAGCGCGTCGTCCAAAGCGATCTCGCAGTCGCCGATCCGCCCCAGGCGGGCAAGGCATCCCGCACGGACGGTGTGCGCCTTGGCTTCTCCGGCGGCGTCGCCCAGCTCCGCCAGTCTGGCGGCCGCGGCGCCGACTGCGGACTCGACCTCGTCCAGCCGCTCCGGATGGATCAGCATCGAGAGTTGGCCGTCGAAGCACGTCGCCCACGCCGCAATGCGGGCCGAATCGATCGGGACGCTCTGCAATTGCGAAACCGCATCGGCCGCCGAGGTCACGTCTCCCGCGGCCAGCAGGGCCTCGCAACGCGCCACCAGCAACTCGGCCGTCTGGTCGTCGCGGTCGGGCAGCTCCTCGTCGATCTCTTCCAGCGCGTGCAGGGCACGGTCGTAGAGGTCGGCGGCGCCCTCATAGGCCAGGCGGGTCATCGCCTGGTCGGCGGCGCGGCGGCAGTATTCGACGGCCTTGGCGGCGTTGCCCGCCCACGCGCATTCGAAGTAGTGATACGCCAGCTCGGCGAGCAGTTCCTCTTCGGCGCCCGGCTCGCCTTCCAGGGTGGTCGCGATCCGCTGGTGCAGCCGCATGCGGCGAACGGATGGCAGCTCGGCGAGCAGCGACTGCCGAACGATCGCGTGGTTGAACCGGTAGCGCCCGCCGGGGTCTTCGATGACGATGCCGGCCCTGCACGCCTCGTCGAACGCGTCGACCAGGTCGTCTCCGACCACCCGTTCCACCAGCTCCAGCGCGAACCGGCTGCCCACGACGGCGGCGGCGGCAAGCGCCTTATTCGCCTCCGCGGGAAGCCGCGAAAGACGGCGACTCACCGCCTCGCGGACCCCCTGCGGCAGCGTGCTCTGGTCCCAGCGGCCGCCGCTTTCGTCCACGTGGCGCAGCGCCTCGATGAGGAAGAACGGATTCCCACCGGTGACCGATGCCAATGCCCGGGCGAGCTCTTCGTCGTTGTAGCCGGCCTCGGCGACGTACGCGGTCACGTCGTCCTCGTCGAGCCCGCTCAGGCCGAGCCGGTTCGCCGTGCCATCGCGGTGCAGGTCGGCGAGCATCGCCGCCAGGGGATGGGAGCGGTCGAGGTCGGTGCTGCGGTAGGTGCCGATGATCTGCATGCGGGCGTGCTCGCCGAACCGCAGGAGATGCCGCAGTAACAGCAGCGTGGGCTTGGCCGCCCAGTGCAGGTCGTCGAGCACGAGGACGACCGGAGCGCTCGCCGAGGCCATGGCCAACAGCGCGACGACGGCGTCGAACAGCGCGTAGCGTTCGGTGTCCGGGTCCGCCCGGGTCGGCGCGGCCAGGTCGGGGACCAGATCGGTCAGCCCGGGCACCAGCGTCAGGAGTGCCTCCACGCCCCGCAGCCCGCGAAGGGCGCCCGCGCCGAGGCACGGCACCAGCGAACGCAGCGCTTCCGCGAAGGGCTGATACGGCGCACCAAGGTCCTCGTCGCATCGGCCGTAAATGACCAGTGCGCCTTCGTCATAGGCGTGCCGGCACCATTCGCCGGCCAGACGCGTCTTACCGACACCCGGTTCGCCGGCGATCAGCATCGCGTTGGTGCCGCCGGCCACGGAGGTGTGCCACGCCGTGGACAGTCGTTCCAGCTCGTCCTCGCGCCCGACGAACGGCCCGCGGCCGGCCAGCACCGCCGGCAAGCTCGGGCGTTTCAACGGTGCTTCCGGCGGGACCGCCTGAGCCGGTTCGTCGGTAATTTGCAGGCGCAGCTCGAAGACGTGTTCCGGGCGCGCCAGATTGCGCAGCTGACGGCTGCCCAGATCCGCGAGCACGACATCGTCGGCCAGCGAATCGATCACCAGTTCCGCGGTCGCACCCGAACACAGGATCTGGCCGCCGGCGGCCAACGACCGCAGGCGGGCGGCGCGGTTGACCGCCCGGCCGAAATAGTCGCCGTCGCGAAATTCGACCTCCCCGGTATGCAACGCCACGCGAACGCGCATGGGCTCGCGCAGCGCCCACGGCTCGTGGACGATTGCGTCTTGGAGTTCGATAGCCGCGGCCGCCGCCGCCGATGGCCGCTCGAAGACCGAGAAGGTGGCATCGCCCTCGCCGCGCGTCTTGATCAGCCGCCCACCGCGCGACGTCACCACCTGCTCGACGAGCTCGTCATGCCGTGCCAGCGCCACGGCCATGGCGTCGGCGTCCGCCTCCCATGCGGCCGTCGACCCTTCGATGTCGGTCAGCAGGAACGTCACGGCGCGGGTTACCGACGAGACCTGTTGGGCGGCAGGGATTTCCAGCGCCGAGTCCTGCGCCACGACCGACGCCTCCAACCGGCGAAGGTCCGGGCCGGGGTCGACCCCCAGTTCCTCGGCGAGCAGCGCGCGCGCACGCTGGTATGCGCCGAGCGCCTCGCCCTGCCTACCGGCGCGGTATAGCGCGAGCATCAGTTGGCCCCAACGCCGCTCGCGCAGCGGCGCGTCGGCGACCGCGGCCTCGAGCTCGCCGACGATTTCCGCAGCCCGACCCGTCGCGAGCAGCGCGTCGGCCCGATCCTCCACCAGCGCGGCGTGACCCTCGATCCACCGCGTTTTCTCCGACGCACCCCGTCGGCCGTCGGGCAGTTCGGGCAGGCCGCGCCACAGCGCCAGCGCCTCCTCGAAACGGGCCACCGCCTGGCTGACGTCGCCGGCGGTGGCGGCGTCGCGTCCCTGTCGGGCGGCCGCCTTGTACCGCGCGGCGTCGACCTCGGCCTCGGCCAGCGTCCATCCCGCTCCCGCGGTCAGAACGAAGCCGTCGCCCAGGGCGCGACGTAGCGAGGAGATGTGGGTTTGCAGGGCCTTCGCCGCGGTGCGCGGCGGATCCTCGCCCCACAGCAACTCGACCAGGGTGTCGGCCGCCACGACCGAGCCGCTGTGCAGCCCGAGCATCGTGAGGATGGCGCGAGGCTTGGCGCCCGGGATACTTACGGGCGCTCCGCCTTGCCGGACCTGGAGAGGCCCCAAAACCCCCAGTTCCACCTGATGAAGCGTAGTCACGTCAGCAATCATCGGGAGGGCGATTCAATGGACGGTCAAGATCGAGTAAAGGCCTCGCGCCCGGCCCGAAGGTCAACGCCACCGTATGGCCCGCGCAGCTAAGACGTTAGGTTTATAGCCATGGGCAACGAAGGGGGTGGATCGGCGTTCACCTGGCAGGGCCGGCGTGAGCTGGTGAGCCAGATACACGAACAGCTCGACGAGCTGGTGGAGGCCCGCGACCAGATGGAACAGCTGGTGCGGGTCATCAGCGAAATCGGTTCCGATCTCGACCTGGGCGTGACGTTGCACCGCATCGTCAAAGGGGCGATGGAGCTGACCGGCTCTCGCTACGCGGCGCTCGGTATCCGCGCCCCCGACGGCGCCCTGGCCTCCTTCGTCCACGCGGGAATCGAGGACGACATGGCGCGCCTGCTGGGAGATCTTCCGGTGGGCGAGGGCCTCCGCCTCGACGACGTGAGCGCTCATCCGCAGTCCGGTGCGCTGCAGGCGCACAATCCGCCGCTGCGCGCGCTCCTCGGCCTACCGATCACGGTGCGGGGAGCGGACTTTGGCAGCCTCTACCTCGCCGACGACCGGCCCGGACGCGTGTTCTCCGATTCGCAGGCCGCCGCCGTGCGGGCGTTGGCGACGGCCGCGGCGGCCGCCATCGACAACGCACGGCTCTTCGAACGCGAGCGTGAAACGGCGCGGTGGACGAAGGCCAGTCGCGAGATCACCACCGCGCTGCTGTCCGGTGACCCCCAGACCGGCCCGTTGCAGCTCATCGTGAACCGCGCGCTGGAGTTGGCCGGCGCCGAGCAGGCGATTCTGCTGATTCCGCGGGAACCCGACCTGCCCGCCGACGAGGTCGACACCCTTGTCGTGGCCGCGACGGCAGGCCGCTACGCCTCGGAGGTGATCGGTCGCCAGGTGCCGATGGACGGCTCCACCACCGGCGGCGTTGCCCGCCGCGGCCTGCCGCTGATCACCGACTCCTTCCAGTATCCGATCGAGGGCTTCACCGACGTGGGTGAACGTTCGGCGATCGTCATGCCGCTGATCGCCGACGGCGCGGTGCTCGGGGTGATCGCCGTCGCCCGCGACCCCCAGCAGTCGCCCTTCGGCAATGACTACCTCGAGCTGGTGAGCGACTTCGCCCGGCACGCGGCCATCGCTTTGGCATTGGCGGCGGGTCGCGAACACGCGCTCAACCAGGAACTGGCCGAGGCCGACACCGTCGACGCCGCGGTGAATGCGGCCGCCGAGGAATTGCGCCGACTGTGGCGGGCACGCCGCGTCCTGGCCGTCACCTTCCCGACCCACAGCTCCTCCACCGAAACCGCCTTCGGCGCACCGCAAGTCGTGTCCGTCGGCGAGTCCGCAGTGTGGGGTGACCTCCCCTCCCAGACCCAACGGATGCTTGGCTCGTTGCGCGACGGCGACCTGCTCACCGCACGCACGGGTGAGCCCGGGACGGCGGGCATCGCGCTGCAACACCCCGAAGGCGTGCTGGTGGTCTGGATCGATCTGGCCGACCGACGGCCGTTCACCCTCGAGGACCAGACCCTGCTCACGGTGTTGGCGGGCCGCCTGGGGCAGGGCCTGCAGCGGGTCCATCAGGTCGACCAACAGCGCGAGACCGCCCTGGCGCTGCAGCACGCGATCCTTGGCCCCGCCGATCTGCCGCACGGGTTCGCGGTGCGCTACCAGGCCGCCAGCCGGCCCCTGCAGGTGGGCGGCGACTGGTACGACATCGTCGAACTGGAGGACGGACGCATCGCCATGGTCGTCGGCGATTGTGTGGGGCACGGCCTGGCCGCCGCCACCGTGATGGGCCAGGTGCGCAGCGCCTGCCGGGCGTTGTTGTTCGAAAACCCCAGCCCAGGCGCCGCCCTCGCCGGTATGGATCGCTTCGCCGCGCGGCTGCCCGGTGCCCAGTGCACCACGGCCGTCTGCGCGGTGCTCGACCCCGAGTCCGGTGAGCTGGTGTATTCCAGCGCCGGGCACCCGCCACCCATCCTGGTCCACTCGGATGGAACCACGCAGATGCTCGACGACGGCCACACCATCGCGTTGGGTGTGCGAGCCGGCTGGGCCCGCCCCGAGGCCCGGGTCACCATCCCCGCGCGCGCGACCCTGCTGCTCTACACCGATGGGTTGGTCGAGCGTCGCCGCGCCGCGCTGGGCCAGGGGATTTCCCAGGCAGCCGGCCTCGTGCAGGACGGCCGCGCGTCCACGCTCGAGGAGTTGGCGAACGACATCATGTCCGGTCTGGCCCCCGGCGGCGGCTACCAGGACGACGTCGTCCTTCTGCTCTATCGCCATCCCGCGCCGCTGGAGCTGACGTTCCCGGCCGACGTCAGCCACCTCGCGCCCGCCCGGACGGCGTTGCGGACCTGGTTGACGCGGACCCGGCTGGACCCCGAACAGGCGATGAACGTGCTCGTCGCGGCGGGGGAGGCCGTCGCCAACGCCATCGAGCACGGCCACCGCGACAAGCGGGAGGGCACGATCAGCCTGGGCGCGACGGCGCTGGTCGACCAGGTGCAGTTGACCATCACCGACACCGGCTCGTGGAAGCCTCCGCAACCGGCCAGTTTTCCTCATCGGGGACGGGGTATCGCCCTGATGCGGGGGCTCATGCACGACGTCACCATCAGCCCTGACGCCGCCGGAACCACGGTTCACCTCTCCGCGAGGATCACATGATGCCCACGTTGCTCACCCTCGACACCGCGCGCCGCGACGACGGAGAACTGATGCTCGTCGCCGCGGGGGAGATCGATCTGAGCAACATCGACCACTTCGTCCAAGCCCTCACCAGCGCCAGCGGCCAGGCCGGCGGTGGGGGTCCGCTCACCGTCGACCTCAGCGGAGTCGAGTACCTCGACAGCGCCGCCATCAACGCTCTGTTCACCCACGCCAACCACATCCATCTGATCGCCCACCCGATCCTGATGCCGATCCTCACCATCAGCGGCCTGACCGAACTGGTCGCCGTCGACCCAGCGCCGTCCGAGGCCTGACGACGGGCCGGCGGGGTCAGGCGTTCTCGGCGATCCAAGTGCTGGTGAACTGCTGCAATGCGGGGATGCTCTGACCCAAATCCGCTTCCATCGACCTTTCGAGTTTGCGGCCCAACAACGGAATCTTCACCGCCACCTGCACGGCGAATCGCAGGCGCGCG
Source organism: Mycobacterium scrofulaceum (assembly GCF_002086735.1). GTDB lineage: Bacteria > Actinomycetota > Actinomycetes > Mycobacteriales > Mycobacteriaceae > Mycobacterium > Mycobacterium scrofulaceum. The sequence goes on from NZ_MVIJ01000024.1 coordinate 16,570, forward strand.
CCGTCGCCGTTCGGCGCCATCCAGGCCTCCGCGCGGCCTGACCCCACGCCGCCGGAGCTCACGACGCTGATCTGCCCGCGAACTTCGCCGTTGTCGGCCGGCCGCCACGTCTCGCTGTGGACGATCTTGAGCTCGCCGGGGACGGCTTTGGCGATCAGCGCCGGTAACACCTGTCGCGCCACGTGCTGGGTGGCCCGCACCGTCACCATGCCGTCGTCGTCGACGACCAGCGAATCCAGCGTCGTGGGGGCGTTGCTGGCCTTGAGGCGGGCCAGCCAATAGTCCTCGCGGCCGAACGTGGCGTGGATTTGCTCCACGCTGGCGGGCGATTCGATCTGGATGTCGAAGGAACGCGACATGCCAACGATTCTTCCAAAGTGGGCAGCGCCCCGCCTGTGGGGTGCGCCTCGTCCAGACCACGTTTCGAACGTACGTGCGATGGCTATCCCTCGCCGTGGAGGTGAAAGACATGGCGGACGACACACGACAGGCGCCGGGCGAGAATCCGGAGAAAGACACGGCGGAATGGGTGACGGGCGACGAGCCGATGACCGGGCCGCAGCGCAGCTACCTGCACACGCTGGCCCAGGAAGCCGGGCGGGACGTTCCCGACGACATGACCAAGGCGCAAGCGTCGGAGCTGATCGACGAGCTGCAGCAGCAGACGGGGCGCGGCAGTTGACTAGCCGGCGGGCCGGCTGCGGACATCGGGCGTCCGCGGCCGCGCCGCCTTGCGGGCGAGGTCACCGAACCTGACGCTGACACGCTGAAAACCCTTGACCCGCTCTGCTTTTGCCTTCTTGGTATAGGTCTTGCGGTCGGCCGGTGTGAGTTCCGCGTCATCGGTGAATGGAGTGAGCAGGGCCCGTGGGTAAAGCCGTTCCACCAGAACGACATTGATCTCGGCGCACAGGACTAGAGTGGACGAGACCAGGAACAGGAACGCCAGCAATCCGAGCACCAGAGCGAAGACGCTGTTGGTGGCGCTGGCCGTTTTCACCGTGTGCCGGATGTATCCGGCGCCGCCCCACTGCAGTATCTGCCAGATCACGGCCGCGGCAAGGGCTCCCGGCAGCACCTGGTGATAGGTGAGGTCACGCGCGGTCGTCACGCGGAAGGCGACCAGGCAGATCAGCGCGTTGATCCCCACGGCGACCAGCGCGACGCCGACCTTCCCGAACAGGCCCAGCGCCCCGGTGGCCTGGCCGGCCGCGGACAGGGCGGTGGCGGCGAGGGCCGCGGAGCCGAGGACCAGCAGCAACATCAAGCTGCGCAAGCGAGAGCGGAGCGGGTCGGGACGATTGTTCCGCGGGACGGCCCACACCGAGTCCATCGCGTTCTGCACCGCCTGGCCGACGCCCAGCCCGCCGTAGAGCGCGCCCCCGACGCCAACCACCACGGCGACGGTTCCCCCGCTGAGCCCCGCGGGTTGATGCAGCTGGTCACCGATGACCGGGAACTGGCTCAGCGTGCTGTGCAGCACCTGGTCCTGCAGGTCGGGGCGTCCCGCGAGGACGACACCGAGGCCCGTCGTCAACAGCAGCAGCAGCGGGAACAGAGATACGAACCCGTAGTAGGTGATCAGGGCCGACAGATAGCCGCCTTGGTCATCGAGGTATTTGTAGATCACGGCGATCACCACACCGGCGCCGCGGTTTCGTCGCTGCAACCTGTCCAGCCAACCGACCATCTCGTGCTCACTTCGTTGCTGCGGAAGTGGATGCCCCCCCGACGGGCCTGGCAGGTAATACCCGGATCCGCCGTCGATCAATCGTCGGTCGCTGGCGACCGGATCGCCGTGCCAGGATGGGGCGATGGGTGACGACGAGATGCGTTCGGAGCGCGAATTCAACGAGGCCAACATCGAGGAGTTCCGCCGCAACGGGGGCGAGGTGGGTGGCCAGTTCGAGGGCTTCCCGCTGCTGCTGTTGACCTCGACCGGCGCGCGCAGCGGTGCGCAGCGAGTCAACCCCGTCGCCTACTTCGATGTCGACGGCAGGATCTATATCGTCGGATCCGCCGCCGGCCGCGACAAGAACCCAGCGTGGGTGCACAACATCCGCGCCAACCCGGCGGTGACTGTGGAGATCGGCTCCGACGCGCCCAAATCGGCGACCGTGCGCGAATTGCCGCGTGCGGAGCGGGATTCCATCTACCGGATCGTCGTGGAGCGGGCGCCGGGGTTCGGCGAATACCAGGAGCGTACCGACCGGGTCATCCCGGTCTTCGAGCTGGTTGCCGAATAACAGCACCGCCGGCGGATCGCGTGTCGCAAAATGACCGACATGAGAATTGCGGCGATGAAGCACCGGCTGCGGCGCTGGGCGTTCGGTGGGCTCGCTTTGACGGCATTGCCGGCGATCGCGATTTCGGCGCCCGCGGTCAGCCGTGCCGACCCCAATTGCGCTGAAGGCTTTGTGTGGAGCGTGGACCTACATCAATGCGTTCCTTGGGTCCCCGCCGTGAACGGCCCGGGCGGACCCGGTGGACCTGGTGGACCCGGTGGACCTGGTGGTCCGGGTGGACCTGGCGGTCCGGGTGGCCCGGGTGGCCCCGGTCCACGATAGGCGGGCTACCGGACATCTCGCGGCGACCTGTCGCCGAACACTCGGGAACCAATCGACCCCCACGGTCGTTATACTGGCTAAGTATCGCTTCACTCCGAGGGGGAACAGGCGCATGCCACGCACAGATAACGACACCTGGGATCTGGCCACCAGCGTGGGCGCGACGGCCACAATGGTCGCCGCGGCCCGAGCGATCGCTACCAAGAGCGACGACCCACTGATCGAGGACCGGTTCGCCGAACCGCTGGTTCGCGCCGTCGGGGTGGACTTCTTCACCCGGTGGGTTGACGGCGACCTTGCCGCCGCCGACGTCGACGACCACGAATCCGGCTGGAAACTCGAGCACATGCCGGCGGCGATGGCCGCCCGGACCCGGTTCTTCGACGCCTTCTTCGAGGACGCCGCGCGTGCCGGCGTCCGTCAGGCCGTAATCCTGGCGTCCGGCCTTGACGCGCGCGCCTACCGGCTGGAATGGCCCGCCGGTATGACAGTGTTCGAAATCGATCAGCCGGAGGTGATCGAGTTCAAGACCACCACCCTGGCGAAGCTAGGCGCCGCCCCGCGGGCGGACTTGCGAACCGTCGCGATCGATTTGCGGCGCGACTGGCCGAAAGCATTGGTGGATAACGGATTTGACCGGAGCCGCCCAACCGCGTGGATCGCCGAAGGCCTCTTCGGGTACCTGCCGCCCGAAGCGCAGGACCGCTTGCTGGACAACATCTCCGCGTTGAGCGCCGAGGGCAGCAGGCTTGCCGTCGAAGCCATCCCGGACCGGCCCCAGCAGGACGTCGAGAAGGCGCGGGAAATGATGCGCAGGGCTACCGCGAAGTGGCGCGACCACGGCTTCGAGCTGGATTGGGAGGAACTGGGTTTCGAGGGCGATCGCAACGACGTCGCCGAGTACCTGAAGAACCTGGGCTGGCAGACAGTCGGCACCCAGATGAGCGAGCTACTCGCCGACGGCGGCCTTGCGGCCATTCCGCAGACCAACGACTCGGTCTCCGTCGCCGACACCGTCTACTACACCTCGACCCTGGGCAAATGACAGCACCGAGTCGCCGCGGACTCAACGACGCGGTCACGCGGATGTGGAGCCTGCTGGCCCCGGCCTACGATTTGCCGTTCCTGCAGCAGTGGGTTTACCGTCCGCCGCACGACGAGGTGATTGCACAGCTGCTCGCTCACCGAGCCCGCAAGATTGCTGACATCGCTTGCGGTACGGGCATTCTGAGCGACCGGATCGCCCGCGAGCTGCGGCCCGACGAGATCTACGGGGTCGACATGTCCGAGGGCATGCTCGCCCAGGCGCGGGCCAGAACCGACCGGGTGCGGTGGCTGCGCGGGCCCGCCGAGCAACTGCCATTCGACGACGGCGCGCTCGACGCCGTGGTGACCACCTCGGCGTTCCACTTCTTCGACCAGCCGGCCGCGTTGCGCGAATTCCACCGGGTACTGGCGCCGGGCGGACTGGTGGCCGTCGCGGCGCTCAGCGCTCGGCAGCCGTTGCTGCAAGCCCCCTCCGCCAATCGGTGGAAGCCACAACACAATGCTTCACCGGCGGAAATGCGCGGCATGTTCGAGGAGGCCGGGCTAATCATCAGCGATCAGCACCGCATTCCCCGGCCGGTCTGGACTCGGGTCATCTCCGACCTGATCACGGTCGGCACCAAGAGCTGATCGACCCTCAGGCGGCAAATTCCCTGACGACCGATGGAGCAGGCCGCGAGAAGTCCTCGTGGCGGCCCGCATACACCACGCGGGTGGGCCGGTAAGCGGGGACCGTGCGGGCGACGGCGACTGCGCGTTGGCGAGGCAGACGCTCCTGCCCACATTCAACGGTCCGTTCGATGAAGTCGGAGGCGATCCACCCGGCGCCGAACAACGCCAACGCGACACCGAACTGAAGCGGCGAGCCGGCGGACAGCGCGACCAAAGCGCAGATCCCCGAAACCACCGCGACGACCAGGGTGACCGCGTGCAGGACGGCCAGGCGAGGGTCACGCGCCGGCACCGGGATTGCCGGCCTGAAGTCAGGCTTGGTCATGGGACAACCTCCTTTGCCGGTGCGAAACCCGGCCGTGACCTTGATGTTTCGCTATCGAGACAATGCAAACGAGGGGCCATACGGCATCTATGACATGGCGTAGGGCCCCAACGAGAAGGCCGAAGGTCCCAACAGGGCGCCGCCCCCGCCGTTGCCGCCGTGGCTGCAGAACGATCGGGTGATCGGATCACCCTGGGCCGCAACAGCACAACGCCCGCCTCGCCGAGCGGCGAAGCGGGCGTTGTGCTTACCGGTCTTTACAGCGGAATCCAGACTCCGAAGAACCAAAAGCCCCACTGGTTGAAGCCGGGGTTCCACACAGGAGTCTCCTGGTAGCCGTAGTAATTGATCGGGCCGTAGCCCCATTGCCCACCGGGCGGGGGGAGCGGCCTGTCCCACGCGGGGCGCGGTGGTTCACCGGGCCCCCACGGGCCCGGCCCGTCGCCCCACGGCGCGCCCCGGAAGTAGCCGCGCTGGGGGTCTCCGTGCCACGGACCACCGGGACCGCCCGGCCCGCCCGGGTGATCGGGTCCACCAGGTCCGCCGGGTCCGCCCGGAGGTCCGCCCGGGTGATTGGGGCCGCCGGGTCCGCCCGGCCCACCGGGTCCGCCGGGAGGTCCGCCCGGCCCGCCGGGTCCACCGGGGGGTCCGCCCGGCCCGCCGGGTCCGCCCGGCCCGCCGGGGCCACCGGGTCCGCCGGGCCCACCGGGACCGCCCGGGTCACCGGGCGCGTTCGGCGGATGGATGCCGCCCGGCGCTGGTCCACCATGATTGCCGGCCGGCCCAGGCGGCGGCGCTCCGGGAGCCGCATTGGCCGCACCGGTGCCCACACCCAGGGCGGCGGCGCTCAGAGCGCCGGCAATGGTTATCCCCCCGAGAAATTGCTTAAGTTTCATAGTCCTTCACCTGTCTAGCTACGAAGTGAATTCCTCCGAATCCCCCTGACACAGACCGACCCTAGATAGCTTCTCTATGCAACTGCTGTGCGTGGACCAAGCGCAACTTCTGGGCCAACGCCGACGCGGGGTTGACGTGGCCGAAGGCGGGCGGCCGGCGCGGGTATCCGCGAGATATAAGCCATTGCGATCTGCGTCGGCGTGTCGTCGCGAGCGTTTACGTGTCGTGAACCGGCGGGCGAACCTGACGCGGCCCAGATGACCAGGCGAGGCAAACAGGGGCCCCCGGCCGCTTTGGCAAGGCTATGTTTCCTAGTCGGGCGCGTTTCTGATGTATATCGTTGCCGCCGTGTCGAGTCGGTCGCATCCGCATCCGTCCGAGCCGCATGTGGGCTCGGTGTCGTCCAAATTGAACTGGCTGCGCGCCGGCGTCCTGGGCGCGAACGACGGAATCGTGTCCACGGCGGGCATTGTCGTGGGCGTTGCGGCCGCGACGGTCGAGCGCGCCCCGGTGCTGACCGCCGGCACCGCCGGACTGGTCGCCGGAGCGGTGTCGATGGCACTGGGCGAATACGTCTCGGTCAGCACACAACGTGACACCGAGAAGGCGCTGCTACACAAGGAACGCCAAGAACTGCGTGACGATCCGGCCGCCGAGCTGGACGAGCTCGCCGCACTCTACGAAGGCAAGGGCCTCAGCGCCGCGACCGCCCGCACCGTCGCCGAAGAACTCACCGACCACAATCCGCTCCTCGCCCACGCCGAGGTCGAACTCGGCATCAACCCCGACGAGCTCACCAACCCGTGGCAGGCGGCGTCGTCTTCGGCGCTGTCGTTCGCGGTCGGCGCGCTGTTGCCGTTGATCGCCATCCTGCTGCCGCCCGCGGCGTGGCGGATCCCGGTCACGGTGGCGGCGGTGCTCGTCGCGCTGGTGATCACCGGGGCGGTGTCGGCCGGTTTGGGCGGGGCGCCCAAGGGTCGCGCGGTCCTGCGCAACGTCATCGGGGGCGGTCTCGCGCTGTCGATCACCTACGTGATCGGCCACCTGGTGGGTACGGCGATCGGTTAGCTCGCTCGACCGGAGGATGGGACGGGCGGTCCGTTGAGACTGGAACGCAAACCGTAATATCTACTGTTGCCATCCTCAGACGAGGGATTCCATCTCCGGGCGGAGCGTCGCGCATTGACCGAAACGAATTTCGTGCCGGATGACGTTGATTCAGCGGCCCAGGCGCCGTACTTCCTGCGCGACGAAAGCCGTTTCCTGCCAAACCCGATCGCCCGCGGTGGGTGGGGGCCGTCGCTCAGCGGGCACGTGGTCGGCGGACTGCTGGGCTGGGCGGTCGAAAGCGCGGTCGACGACGCGGACCTGCAACCCGCGCGGCTGACCGTCGACCTTCCCGCGCCGGTCGCGCTGGAACCCATCGAGGTCCACACCACCGTGCACCACGACCGTCGGCGGCTGCGGCTGGTCGAGGCCGTCCTCACCCAGCGTGGCGCCCCGGTCGCGCGGGGGAGTGCGCTGTTCCTGCGGCGAGGGGCCCAGCCGGAAGGGCAGGTGTGGTCGCCAGACCTGCAGCTGCCTCCGTTGCCCACCGAGGACGGCGCTCAACCAACGCTCTTCATGCGCACCTACGGCTGGGGCACCGAACTGCAGAATCGCGACCCCGACTGGGCCGACACCTCCGGACCGAAATATACCTGGCTGCACGAGACGCGCTCGCTCATCGACGGGGAGCCCCTCAGCGCCTTCACCCGCGCGGCCATGGCCGCCGATATCACGGCCTCCCTTGCCAATTGGGGAACCAACGGCCTGCAGTTCATCAATGCCGACTACACGCTCACGCTGAGCCGGCTGCCGGAAGGGCCCCACATCGGGATGGCCTCCCTGACGCACTACAGCCATGACGGGGTGGCCACCGGATCGGCCGTGCTCGCCGACCGCACGGGCCCCATCGGCAGCGGTGTGTCGGTTGCCATCGCGCACTCCGGATTCCGCCCGACGCTGGTCAATCCGGCCACTGAATGACCAGCGGAGGCGACGTCACCTTCTGGGCGTTGATCGCCCGCGCGGCCCAGGCGGCCGCGCCGCGGCCGCTGCTCGCCGACGACAAGGGGCGCAGCCTGACCGCCCGGCAGTTCCACGACACCGCCTGCGCAACGGCCGCCGCGTTCGCCGAACGCGGGGTGCGCGCGGGTACCGTCGTGTCCTGGCAGCTACCGACCACGCTCGAAACCGTGGTCGTCATGGCGGCGCTGGCCCGGCTCGGGGCCGTGCAGAACCCAATCATCCCGATTCTGCGGGAACACGAGGTCGGCTTCATCACCGAGCAGCTGTCCTCGGAATACCTTGTGGCGCCCGAGGTTTGGCGCGGATTCGAGCACGGCGAGCTGGCCCGGGCGCTGGCCGCGGCCGGGGGCTTCGAGGTGATCACCGTCGACTTGGCGACCCCGCCGTCGGGCGGCGAGCTTCGGTTGCCCCGCGCCCGCACCGACGGTCTCGCCCCGCCGCCGCATTCCGCCCACGACCCGCGCTGGATCTACTACTCGTCGGGAACGACCGCGGCGCCCAAAGGGATCCGCCACACCGACGCGTCGGTGATCGCCGGCGCGACGGGTCTGGTCGGCGCGGTCGGCATCACCGGCGACGACGTCGATCCCATCGCCTTTCCGGTCGCGCACATCGGCGGGGCGGTCATGCTGGCCGCCGCGCTGCAGACCGGCATGCGGTTGGCGCTGTTCGAGGTGTTCGACCCGGCGACGACGCCGTATGCCATCGCGGCGCACAACCCCACGTTCCTCGGCACGGCGACCCCGTTTTTCGTCGGCTTCCTCGAGGCCCAGCGAGCCCACGGCGAGCGGCCGCTGTTCCCCTTCCTGCGCGGCTGCCTGGCCGGCGGCGCGCCGATCACCGCCGAACTGGGCCGCCACATCCGCGAAGCCTTCGGCCTGCCCGGCATCGCCAACGCCTGGGGGCTCACCGAATTTCCCGTCGCGGCATCGCCGACGCTCACCGCCGCGCCCGAGTCGCTCGACCACACCGTCGGCGCGCCGACGCCGGGCGTCAGCGTCCGGGTGGTCGGGGGCGACGAAGCCGACCTGCCCGCCGGGCAGGAAGGTGAGTTGCGGCTCAAGGGACCGCAATGCTTTCTCGGCTACGCGGACGCCGCGCTTGACGCCGACGCGTTCGACGAGGACGGCTGGCTCCGCACCGGCGATCTCGGGCTCGTCGACGGGGACGGCAACGTTCGCGTGACCGGTCGCATCAAGGATGCGATCATCCGCAACGCCGAGAACGTGTCCGCTCTGGAAGTCGAGAATGTGCTGGCCACCCACCCCGCGGTCGCCGACGTCGCGGTCATCGGCGTGCCCGACCCGCGCACCGGCGAGCGCGTATGCGCGGTGGTGGTGCCCGCGCCGGCCGGCGACGTGTCACTGGAATCGCTGGTGCAGCATTGCCATTCGCGCGGCCTGAGCCGCTACAAACATCCCGAACGACTGGTGATCGTCGACGTGCTGCCGCGCAACCAATTCGGCAAGGTGGTCAAGAAGGACCTCCGCGAGGCCTTCGGCTGAAGCCCGGGCTACAGCCCCTTGGGTGCGTCGCGGACGGCCTGCACCGCCGATGCGTCGCCGTCGAATTCGACCCGCGCGGATCGCCCGACCGCGAACAGCAGCAGTTCCTCCGGCGGGCCGGTCACCGTGACCGCCGGCCCGCGTCCGGCGGTCAGCAGCGTCTTGCCCTCCGGGGTGCGCAGCGCCACCCGCCCCGGCACCTTGGCGAGCGTGAGCCGGGCCATCAGCGGCAGGGTGCGCCGCAGTCTGGCGCTCAGCTCGGGCTCGAGCGCCCGCGGCTGCCAGCCCGGCTGGGCGCGGCGGACGTCTTCGTGGTGGATGAACATCTCGGCGACGTTGGCCACCGGGTCGAGCACCTTGAACGGTGAGTACATCGGCGGCCCGGACGCGACCTTGTCCACCAGCTCACCCCACTCGGTCTCGGCGGTCTGGTCCTGCACCTTCTGGGTGTGCGAGGCGAAGAACGGGATCAGGATGCCGGGGGCGGCGTCGGGGCGGTACTCCCGGATCACCAGGTGGGCGGCCAGGTCGCGCGTCGTCCAGCCTTCGCAGAGGGTGGGCGCATCGGGTCCGACGCCGCGCAGGGTGTCGACCAGGGCGGCACGTTCTCGTTGAGCAACCGACATCTGTTCAGCGTACGGCCCGCCGTGATCGCTATGGGCGAACCCCCGGGCACGGGCGCTCCGCACCTCGGTAAATTTGGAACGTCAATGTCCCCGAAGGGACCTGGGAAGAGACTTAGGGAATGTCGATGAACGCGCGTGTCGAGCAGTTGGAGTTCCAGGCGGAGGCCCGACAGCTGCTGGACCTGATGGTCCACTCCGTCTACTCCAACAAGGATTCGTTTCTGCGGGAGCTGATCTCGAACGCTTCCGACGCACTGGACAAGCTTCGGCTCGAGGCCTTCCGCAACAAAGAACTCGACGTCGACACCTCCGACCTACGCGTCGAGATCGACGTCGACAAAGACGCACGGACGCTGACCATCCGCGACAACGGCATCGGCATGACCCGGGCCGAGGTGGTCAACCTGATCGGCACGCTGGCCAAGTCGGGCACCGCCGAGCTGCGCCAGCAGTTGCGCGAGGCCAAGGACGCCAAGAACGAGGCCGCCTCAGAAGAACTGATCGGCCAGTTCGGCATCGGTTTCTACTCGAGCTTCATGGTCGCCGACAAGGTCGAACTGCTCACCCGCAAGGCCGGCGAGAGCGAAGCCACCAGGTGGGAATCGAGCGGCGAGGGCACCTACACGATCGAAGCCGTCGACAGCGCCCCGCAGGGCACGTCGGTCACCCTGCACCTCAAGCCCGAGGACGCCGAGGACGAGCTGCACGACTACACCTCGGAATGGAAGATCCGTGGCCTCGTCAAGAAGTACTCCGACTTCATCGCCTGGCCGATCCGCATGGAGGTCGAACGCCGGCAACCGGCCACCGAGGAGGGCGGCGAGGAGGCCGTCACCAAGGAAGTCGAGACCCTCAACTCGATGAAGGCGCTGTGGGCGCGGCCCAAGGACGAGGTCTCCGACGAGGAGTACCAGGAGTTCTACAAGCACATCGCGCACGCCTGGGACGACCCCCTGGAAATCATCGCGATGAAGGCCGAGGGCACCTTCGAATACCAGGCGCTGCTGTTCATTCCGTCCCACGCGCCGTTCGACCTGTTCAACCGCGACGCCCAGACCGGGATTCAGCTCTACGTCAAGCGGGTGTTCATCATGGGCGACTGCGACCAGCTCATGCCCGAATACCTGCGTTTCGTCAAGGGTGTCGTTGACGCACAGGACATGTCGCTCAACGTCTCACGCGAAATCCTGCAGCAGGACCGGCAGATCAAGGCCATCCGGCGCCGGTTGACCAAGAAGGTCCTGTCCACCATCAAGGACATACAGTCCGAGCGTCCCGACGACTACCGGACGTTCTGGACCCAGTTCGGCAGGGTCGTCAAAGAGGGACTGCTGTCCGACTTCGACAACCGGGAGACCCTGCTGGAGATATCTTCCTTCGCCTCGACGCACAGCGAGGAGGAGGCCACCACGCTCGCCGAGTACGTGCAGCGCATGAAGGAGGGCCAGGAGCAGATCTATTTCGCCACCGGGGAGACGCGGCAACAGATCTTGAAGTCGCCGCACCTGGAGGCCTTCAAAGCCAAGGGCTACGAGGTCTTGCTGCTCACCGACCCGGTCGACGAGGTCTGGGTGGGCACCGTCACCGAGTTCGACGGCAAACCGCTGCAGTCGGTCGCCAAGGGCGAGGTGGACCTCAGCGCCGAGGGCGACGAGAGCGAGGCCGAGCGCGAGGAGCAGCAGAAGGAGTTCGCCGACCTGCTGGCGTGGATGAAGGAGACGTTGAGCGAGCACGTCAAGGAGGTGCGGCTCTCCACCCGCCTGACCGATTCGCCGGCCTGCCTGATCACCGACGCCTTCGGAATCACCCCGGCGCTCGCGCGGCTTTACCGGGCTTCGGGACAGGATGTTCCGGTCGGCAAGCGGATTCTCGAGCTCAATCCGAATCATCCGCTGGTCACCGGCCTACGTCAGGCGCAGCATGACCGCAGCGACGACGCCTCACTCGCCGAGACGGCCGAATTGCTCTACGGCACAGCGCTTCTCGCTGAGGGCGGCGCGCTGGACGACCCCGCGCGGTTCGCCGAGCTGCTGGCCGACCGGTTGGCCCGCACGGTCTGACCGGGGATTTGCCAGATTTGCGCCAGCAGTGTTCGCTGTCGGCGTTGCCCGTAAATGGCCGATAAGCGCGATTGAAAAGCCGCTGGCAGGGATAATCACATCCCATGGCTGAGTTTCGCGTCATCGACCCACGTGGGCGGGTCGTCGCGACGAAGGATTTTGCCAGCTCGGAGTCCGCACACGCATGGTTCATCCATTCGATCGGCGGCAACACCGAACTGGGCTGGCGCATGGAAGTCAACGACGACGGCCAGTGGGCTCACTTCGACGACACCCAGGGCTTCACCGCCCCGGTGAGCCAGCGCCACCAGAAGCGCTGATCGTTTGCTGAGCCGGGCGTCAGCCGCCCGGCCCGATCACAAAGCAACGGCCGCTGCCGCTGACGAACAAAACCTCTTGCACCGCGGACGGACCGACGGTGGGGAATGCGAAGCGGTGCACCTGTTGGCCGGCCTCGATGTCGGCATCCTGGGACTCTTTGGTGCCGTCCTTCTTGCGCACCAACGCCGTGACCTTGGCCGGCATGTTCGGGTGCTGCGGGTCACGGAAGTACCACACCTCGATCCCGGCGCCCGAGTTGTCGGCGCGCCATCCGTCGGCGTAGTAGCACGCCGGGTTCCCCTCGGCGTCCGGCGGCGGTGGCGGGCAGATCGACAACCCGACGCAGGCCGGGGCGCTGGTGGGGGTCGGTGGCGGCGGCGCGGTCGTCGTCGACGGGGCGGCCTGGCCGCAGGGAGCCACGGCAATTCCCACTGCGGTTGCTCCGGTCATGACCAACCCTCGAACCATGTTCGCGAGCCTCCTGTTAACGAAGCAGCATTGGTTGCTGACAACAAACCAGCTAACACCGTGACACGGTCGCCCAGCAAGAGGCGGGCCCCACGTAGGCTCCGAGGAATGCACGTCGACGCGATGACGGTCCCGCAGCCGCTGCAAAAGATCGGCGACCTCGCCCGCCGAACGCAGTCCGCGGGATTCTCCGGCCTGTTGTTCACCGAAACGGGCCGCACGGCCTACCTCAACGCCGCCGTGGCGTCGCAGGCCGCTCCCGGCCTCGAGCTGTCCACAGGAGTGGCGGTGGCGTTCCCGCGCAGCCCCTTCGTCACGGCGGCGACGGCCTGGGAGCTGCAGGAAGCGACGGGCGGGAACTTCCGGCTGGGCCTGGGCACCCAGGTGCGCACCCACGTCGTGCGGCGCTACGGCGTGGCGTTCGAGCGGCCCGGCCCGCGGCTGCGCGACTACCTGTTCGCCGTGAAGGCCTGCTTCGCCGCGTTCCGGTCCGGGACGCTCGAGCACCACGGCGACTTTTACGACCTCGACTTCATCACGCCCCAGTGGAGCCCGGGCCCGATCGAGGCGCCCGATCCGAAAGTCGATATCGCGGCGGTCAATCCGTGGATGCTGCGGATGGCGGGCGAGGTGGCCGACGGGGTGCACGTGCATCCGATTGGTGAGCCGGGCTACATCGCCCGCCACGTGCTGCCCAACATCGCCGAGGGAGCCGCCCGGGCGGGTCGCGCGCCGTCGGACCTCGCGGTGATCGTCCCGGTGATGACGATCGTCGGCGACAGCGACGAAGAGCGCGACAAGCAACGGGAAGGGGTGCGCGCCAGCATGGCCTTCTACGGCAGCACGCCGAACTACGCGTTCATCTGGGACCAGGCCGGGTTCGAGGGCACGACCGCCCGGATTCGGGAGAAGCAGAAGGCCGGAGACTTCGCCGGCATGGCGGCCCAGGTGAGCGACGACCACGTCGCCGCCTTCGCCACCGAGTCGACGTGGGACGGGTTGGCCGACGCGCTGATCGGGAAATACGCCGGAAAGGCCACGCGCCTGGTGCTTTACAACGCCGTTGGGGATCCGCAGAACTTCGAGCGCTACGGCGAGGTGGCCCGCCGGATACGCCGAGCCGTCAGTGGCTGAGCTGTATCGCCTTGACCACCAATAGCAGTGCGCCGACGACCAGGTAGCTGCGCAGCGCGATCATGCCGAGCCGGGTGCCCGGTGACCAGACGACGGGCTCCAGCAGGGTCAGCGGGGGCATGCGCCAGGTGTTGCGGTCGACCCCGCGGGCCGGCAGTCGGGGACCGGCCGGCGCCGGCTGGCGGCGGGCCATCCAACGCAGCACCGGGATGGCCGCAACCACCAGTACGACAAGGGCCCCGGCGAGGTAGCCGGCCACCGCCACGACGTTGAGGTCGCGGAACAGCGTGGTGGCCATCAGGATCCCGGACAGCAAAAGCAGTGTGCCGACGATCAATCCGGCGACCCAGTTGAGCCAGGGACGATTGACCCACGGCCCCAGCACTTCCCGGTCGTTGCACAGCAGCAGCAGAAAGACGCTGGCGCTGGGCAACAGGAGACCGGCCAGGGCCTGAACGGCCGTGGTGATCAGGCCCAGCGGGGCGCCGGGTATCAGGACGACGCCCGCGGCCACCGCGACCATCGCGGTGTAGGACAGGTAAAACTGCTTGGCATCGGCGAATCCGCGGTGCAGCGAGTGCTTCAGGCCGAACACGTCGCCGAAGGCGTAGCTGGTGGCCAGTGTCACCGCGGCGGCGCCGATGATCGAGGCGTCCATCAGCACGATCGCGAAAATCCAGCCCAGCGTCCCCCGGTGTTGGCCGAGCAGGTGGGCCGTGGCGCCGGCGTCGGTGAAGCCGCCGACGGTGTTGGTAGAGCGCGCCGCCCATTCGCCGGTCATCACCAGCGCGGCGGCGCCGATCACCACGACGAAGGCACCCAGCACGGTGTCGGCGCGCTCGTACCCGATGAAACGCGGGGTGATGCGCTTGTCGACGACGTTGGACTGCTGGAAGAACAGCTGCCAGGGCGCCACGGTGGTGCCGACGATGGCGATGATGAGTAGCACCGCATCAGAGCTCACGCCACCCGTAATCCGGGGTATCACGAAGGATTTCGCCGCCTGCCCCCATTGCGGGTGGGACATCAGCAGCATCGGGATCTGCAGGAGGGTGACGGCGATGAAGATGAACATGGCGCGCTCCCAGCGCCGAAAGCTCCCGCTTGCCATGATCGCGATCAGCGCGACCGCCGAGACCGGCACCACGACGTATTTGGAGACGCCGATGTACTGGGCGGCCAGGGTGATGCCGATGAACTCGGTGACGATCGTCAAGAAGTTGAGCAGAAACAGGTCGCCGACCGAAAACCAGCCCCAGCCGCGGCCGAAGCGTTCGTTGATCAACCGTGCGTGGCCGACGCCGGTGACCGCCCCGAGTCGGACCACCATCTCCTGGTTCACGATGAGCACCGGCACCAGCAGCACCAGAACCCACAGCAGCGAGTAGCCGTAGTTCTGCCCGGCCTGGGCGTAGGTGGCGACCCCGCCCGCGTCGTTGTCGCCGACCATCACGATGATGCCGGGGCCGACGATCGCCAGCAGGGTCAGCAACCGCGTTTTCCAGGTGCGGGGGTGTTCGGTTTCGCCGACGCTGATCCGTCCGAACGCGCCCTCGATGTCACCCAGGTGCGCGCTGTCGAGCACCGCGCTGCGTCCCGACGCGGCGGGTTCGGTGGCGCCCACTTCGACCGCGGCCGCCACCGGCCGGCCGGTCTCTTCGCGGCCAGGGGTCACAGCGCGTTCCCTCCCGGCACTCGCGCGGTGTGGTCACCGGGTTCGGCGACTTCGCGGACGGGACGCGGCGCGGGTTCACGCCGGCGCCAGTCCTCGGGGATGGTCGCCTCGAGCACGTCGTCGACGGTGACCACCCCCAGCACGCGGTCTTGGTCGTCGACGACCGGGATGGAATACAGGTTGAAGTCGGCCATCAAGAGGGCGACGTCGGTGAGGTCGGCGTCGGCGGTGACCCGCACCGGGTCCGAATCCATCAGTCGCTCGAGGGCTTCACCGCCGTGGGCCTGCAACAGCGTGATCACCGAGACCACGCCGTCGAGCCGTCTCTCCGCGTCGAGAACGTGCACCTTGATGAGCGCCTCGGGTTGTATGGTGCTGGCCGTCGCGATCAGCTGCAGTGCTTCGGCCGCCGTCGTGGTGGCGGCGCAGGCAACGAAGTCGACGTTCATCAGCCCGCCGGCGCTTTCGGGGTTGAAGCCCATCAGGGTGATGACCTTGGTGCGCTGCGGGGCCGGCATGAGTTCCAGCACGCGGCGGCGACGCGACTGGCGTAGGTCGGCGATCGCGTCGGCCGCGTCGTCGGCCCGCATCCGGCCCAGCAGGGCGGCGACCTCTTGGTCGGGCATGCCGTCGAGGAGCCGGCTGGCCTTCTCCGGCTCCAGTTCCTCGAACACGTCGGCTTCCAGCTCCGGGTCGCTGCGCACCCGGTCGAGGATCTCGCCCCCCTCGGCCTTGTCCGCCTCCTCGAGGAGGTCGGCGATCTCGGCGGCCTTGAACTCGCCGAACCGGTCCGACAAGCGCCGCACGGCGTCGGAGCGCGCGTCGCCGATCAGTGGTTCGAATGCCTTCCAATCGCGAGCCGCGTGCCCGCCGGACTGCTTGATGAGCCCGAACAACCGTGGCGGCCGTCGGGTGTCCACGCGGGTCAGCATCCATCCGGCGCCGGTGTCTTCCAGCTCCACGTCGTAGGCGCGGATCAGCTCCACGTTCGCGACGTCGATCAACCGGTGGCCCAACACGTCGGCGCGCAACAGCACCTCGCCGTTGCGGCGTTCGAAGCCGCGGAGGTCAATCTTGTTCTTGGTCAACAGGACTCGGTCTGCGGTGTACTCGTCGATGGATTTGTCGCCGATGAACACCCGCCGCCCGCCGACCCCGGCGACGATCCCGGTCACCAATGGGTAGTCGTCGGCCCCCCGCAGCCGCACGATGACGTCCTCGACCCGGCCGACGGTTTCCCCGGCGCGGGCCAGCACCGGTGCGCGCAGCAACTGCGAGAGGTGAATCACCGGCCGTTCTGCCGCCGTCTCCGATGCGCTCATCCGTTCCTCCTCGACACCCGGCGAACATCTTTCGAGCAACTGCACGAAACCATGTCGCGACATCGTGTGCAGCTACGGCTTACCGCCAGCATCGGTGGTGGCGCAAGTGTCGTCGCTCGACGGGGCTCGGCCGCAAGATCGTACGCTGCGGTGGCGGCGCGGAGCCACCACCGATCGGTGAACGACCGGTGGCGTTTACTTGCCGACCTTGCCGGCGATCTGATTGGCGATGCTGACTCCAAGGTCTCCGACGTCCTTGCGGCACGCGTCGACATCGATGACGACGTTGTTGCGGACGGTCAGTGCCCGCTGACACGGCATGGTGACGTTACCGCCGCTTCCGATGACGGTCACCGTCACGGGGGCGCGCAGGACTCCGTCGGTGTTGGCAACCGGCCCCACCTTCCACTGCAGTTCCGGTTGGCCACCCTCGGCGGGCACGGTGTCCTGGCGGTCGGCGCAGGCCGGCCAGCGCTGCGACGAGGCGGTGAAGAACGCACTCGCCTGATCCGGCGAAGGAAACAACACCACGTATTGATCGACGTCCGGCCTTTCCATTTCGGTCGCACCCGGGGGTGCGGGTGCGACGTCGTGGTAGCCGTACACCGCGGTGTTCCCGCTGTCGGCATAAACGGGTGCCAGGGCCGCGCGGATGGCGTAGTTGCATTCGGCGGGAACCGTGTAGTCGCTGCGCTTGAGCGGGTCTTCCTCCAGGGCGGTTTTCGGCGGGTCGCTGTAGGTTCCCGTGACGCCGAGCGCGGTGTCCAGCTCGGTCGGGCTGAGCATGAGGTTAGCCAGCTGGTCCTTTGTCAGGGGGCCTTTCGGCGAGGCCGTGGTGGCGGTGGTGGACGGCGAGGCGGTGCCGCCCCCGTCGTTGTGGGCGCAACCGGAGATCAGAATTCCCGCGGAGGCGGCAACGGCGACTGCAGTTTTCAGCTGGCGCATTCGAGGCCCTTCCTGCTCGAGTCCCCTCCCGAGCGTTTCGCGCACCCCCAGCGCGCCGTCTGTTCGTGTTGTCCCGCGGACGAGCGTACGACAGCGGTCCCGCTGTTGACGGTAAGTTCGGGGCACGCGACTGCGCGAGTTCGCCCGCGTCGATCGGGACGGGACGGCGCACCGAGCCGGATCGCGCATTCGATCAGGTTGATACCGCGGGCTTTTCGTCGGCCGGCGGGGCGGAGGTCGCCTGGCTGTGCGCCAGCGCCACGGTCGCCGCCGCCATCACCGCGACCGAGAATCCGAGCGCCACCAGGCCGGTGCCATTGGTCCGCAGCGTCTCGCCCAGCACCGTGACGCCGAGCACCGATCCGACGACGGGCTCCGCGACGGTCACCGCCGGCAGCGACGCGGTGAGTGGTCCCGCCCGAAACGCCGACTGCTCCCAGGCCGTGGCCGCGATCGCCACCACCACCCACACGTACACCTCGGGGATGCGCAGCAGAGCCGGAATGCCGCGGTCGAGCTGGTCGACCACGCCCTTGGTCAACACCGAAAACAATCCCCACAGCGAGCCCGACATCAAGCCGAGCAACAACGCGGCGACCGAACCCGGGAACATGCGCGCGCCGATCACGCACAGCACCAGCGCCGGACCCATGATCAACGCCACGACGGTCCACGTCTGCAACGATCCTCGAGGGGTCCCCTCCTGAGGGTCACCGACCGTCACCACAACCGCCACCGCGGCCGCCAGCAACACCGCCCAAATGGCTTGCCGCGCAGTGATTCTGCGGTGGTTCGCACGCGCGCTGATGAGCAACGCGAACAGCAACGACGTCACCAACAGCGCCTGCACCAGCACCACCGAACCGAAGCCCAGCGCCGCCGCCTGGAACCCGAACCCGGCGCCGGCCACCAGGCTGCCCGCCCACCATTGGCGATCACGCAGCAGCCGGCGAAACAGGGCGAGGGTGCCGACCGGTTTGTCGGTGACCTGTTGGGCGGATCGCTGCTGGATGACATCGCCGAAGCCGACCATCAGGGCGGCCGCGACCGCGAGAACCGCTGCGATATCCGTTCTGCCCACGCGGACCTCCCGTGTGACCGGCGTTGCGACCTAGACTTCTGGACGGTACGCGACCGGACCGCGCGACGGCGCTTCGAGGAGATCCACGCCATGAACGACACCAACTCCCGGATCGGCGTGCTGGCCACCGAGGCAATCAATCTGCTCATCGGCGCCGTCGATGAGATCTCCCCGGAGGGCTGGGACCAGCCCTCCAACTTGCAGGGGTGGAGCCTGCGCGAGCTGGTGGGTCACGTCACGGGCAGCGCGGCGAAAGTCGTGACGCTCGTGGAGGACGGCGAACTATGGGACCGGCCCTCGAGGCCCGCGGACTGGATATGCGACGACCCGGCGGCGCGGCTTCGCGAGCTGGCGGCGCGGCTCGACGACGCGCTGCCGGGCGCCGACCTCGACGGGATGCGTGTATCGCCGGAAGGCGAGGTTCCGTTGCGCCGCGCGCTGGCCTATCCCGTTTCCGACCTGGCCATGCACGCCTGGGATATCCATCGCTCGCACGGGCGGTTGATCGAACTGCCGGCCGACCTGTTGGGGCTGTGCCGCGCACTGGTCGATACGGTGCCCGAGCAGCTGCTGCGCCGACCGGGCGGCTTCGGGCCGGCCCAGTCCGCGCCGCAGGATGCGACGCCTACCGCCCGGCTCATGGCATTCCTCGGTCGGTCGGTCGACGTAGACGCATGACTTCGCTTGGCGCGCAACGGATCACGAGAATGAATCACGCCACGTGACGAGGATGCGTGGCGTCAGCTGTCGCGGCGGATCTTGAGGGCGGTGGTGATCATCGGGATCTGCAGCGGCAGCCGCGCCAGGGCGGCGATCCGCATCGGCCAGGGCTTGTTCCACCACAGCCGGCACATGTTGACGTTCGCCGGGAACACGCCGACGAACAACGCGGCCGCCGCCAGCGCGGCCGGCCTGCGGGTGCGTCGGGACAGCAACGCCGCCCCCACGCCTAGTTCGGCCACCCCCGACGCGTAGGTGTAGAACCGCGCGTTCCCCGGCAATTCGGCGGGAACGATCGTGTCGAAGGGTTTGGGCGCCAGGAAGTGCACGGTGCCAATGCCCATCAGCATCGCCGCGACGCGGTACGCGGCGGTCTGGGTGGTGTCACGCTGAGCTATTGGTGCGGTCATCGATCCATTGTGTCGCAAGCTGGTGGTGGCTCATGAGTCGCCCAACGACCACGTCCCAGCGCCCCGAAACTGTAGTGAAACCCCTGATGCGCTGGGGCCGGCCTGCTCAATAGTGTCGTGTCGTCTGACGCCCAGCTGAAACCGAAACGGACCGAGCAGCGGCGTTAGGACAGTGGACCCGAAAGGACCTCCGATGCCCAGGTTCATGATCATTCGGAAAGGCGCATCGGTCATGGCCGCGGTGATTGGCGTTGCCGGGACATCGCTGCTGCCGGTCGCAAACGCCGACACGTTGCCGAATGGATACAGCGTGACCTGTACGTCCAGCGGCAGCGACGCGATATGCAATTTCACGGGGTGCCCGCGTGTGAACGGCGACGAGGCCGGCGACGTGTTGCACGTCAGGGCAAATGGTAGCGACCAACAAGAAATCAGCAAGGATTGCAACAATGCCGCGACTTATAACGTCGGCAACATCTCTGCCGATGGGATCACCATTTCCGTTCAGGGTTGCCGCAAGCACCGCCTGGGTTCCGACGATTGCGGCGCGTGGTCGGATTACAAGTACACGCCGCCGGCCATATCTGCCGCACCTGCTGCGCCGCCTGCCGCGCCGCCGGCCCCGGCGCCAAACGCAGACAGGCCCGTCCGTTGCACGGGCGGCGGATATGAGCTGCCGCCGGGCTCGGATTGCTCCAAGACTCCCAATCCCAATCCGCCTGCAGCGCCGGTGACCAACGCGATCCAGTTGTCGTTCGGTCCTCCGCGTTTCGGCAGCATCACGGCGACGGTTTCTAACTCGTCAGCCCTGACTGCCACGTGCAGCTACCACTCGACGCCTATCGATCCTGGAATTCCCAACTTCACGGTGGGCCCGCGCGCGAGCACCGACGTGCCTATCAAGGGTTTCAACACCGGAACCAGCTACCACGTAACAGTCTCGTGCCACGACGCCAGCGGTAAGCAGACGCAGGAAATCGGTCACGCGGAGACGAATGTGACGTTCTAGTCGCCAGTGAACCTGGACCGGAACTTCGGTTCTCGACGCTTGGCGCGGTGCTTCGAAGGGCGGCGGGCTTCCCACCCGCCACCCGACGCTTAGGTCGTTACTATTGCCCATACGGTATTTGTTACGATTCGCCTTATCTGCTGACATCCATGCTGCCGACCGCAGCCAGAGCACCGTTCGAGGTTGAAAACATGGCCACACCCGTCATTGTCGGAGCAGTGCGGACCGCGATCGGCCGCTCTTTCAAGGGCACGCTCGTCAACACACCGCCCGAGACGCTGATCACCGCGGTGCTTCCGGAGGTGGTGCGCAGGTCCGGGGTGGACCCGTCCGCTATCGACGACATCATCTTCGCCGAATCGCATTACGGCGGTGGGGATTTGGCGCGCTACGCGGCCACCGCAACCGGCATGGAGGACATTCCCGGCCAGTCGGTCAACCGGCACTGCGCGGGCAGCCTGACCGCCATCGGCAACGCCGCGGCCCAGATCGGCTCCGGGATGGAACGCGTGCTGATCGCCGGCGGCGTGCAGTCACTGTCGATGACGCCGCTGACCAACTGGCGGATTCCCGGTCCCGAGCTGAAATTCGAGGAGCGCTGGATGCCACCGACCCACGTCGAAACCCCGGACGCGCCCGCCAAGGACATGTCGATCACCGTGGGCTGGAACACCGCCCAGGCCGTCGGCATCACGCGCGAAGAGATGGACGCCTGGGCCGCCCGGTCACATCAGCGCGCCATCGCGGCCATGGACGCGGGGAAATTCGTCGACGAGATCCTCCCGCTGAAGATCACCCAGTTCGACGGTTCGGTCACCGAGTTCTCCGTGGACGAGCATCCTCGCCGGGACACCACCGTGGAGAAGCTCGCTGGGCTGAAAGTGCTGCACCCCGAGATCGAGGGCTTCTCGATCACGGCGGGCAACAGCAGCGGCACCAACGACGCCGCCGCGGCGGTGGCCCTCGTCGACCGTGAGTACGCCGCCGCAGAGAACCTCAACGTGATGGGGACGGTCCGGGCCTGGGCCGCCGCGGGCGTGGCCCCCCGCGACACCGGGCTGGGTGCCGTCAAGGTCATCGGCAAGGTGCTGCAGCGGGCCGGCCTGTCGGTCGGCGACGTGGCGCTGTGGGAGATCAACGAGGCTTTCGCCTCGGTACCGATCGCGGCGTGCCGGGAGTATGGCATCGACGAGGAGAAGGTGAACTTCTCCGGGAGCGGTTGCAGCCTCGGTCACCCCATCGCGGCGTCGGGTGCCCGGATGGTCACCACGCTCGCCTACGAGCTGGCACGCCGGGGCGGCGGCATCGGTGTGGCGGCGATGTGTGCGGGCGGCGGCCAGGGTGGCGCCGTGGTGATCGAGGTTTAGCGGCGACCGGCTAGTTGCAGTAGGTGTAGCCGATGAATTGGGTGCCGCGCGTGTCGCCGCTCGAGTAGTTGGCGAAGTGCACCGCCGGCTGCCCGTTGTACTCGGTGTTCACCTTCTGCACGTTCGGCGGGGGGACGCCTTTCGGGAAGGCCAGGACCAGGTCGGCGAAGATCTGCAGGCCGGACTGGCAGATGGCCTCGCGTCGCGGTGGCTGCGGATTCCAGGCGTGAACGACCACCGGCTCTTTCAGCTGATAACCCGCCGCGCAATTCGGATCGCACACCTTGAACACCGCCGTGCCGGTCCCGTCGGCGCCCTGCGGCCCCCACGAGCTCCACGACATGTCTTGTAGCGCAACGGCGACGCTCGCGCAGCCCAGCACGTTGAGTCGCTTCGGGCGCTCGATCGGCGGAACGGACAGGTTGTAGCAACCGGGGATGGCAAAGCTCTGCGGTGCCGGCGGCTGGGTCGGTGGCCCAGCGCTCCTGTCGCCCTCGGCCAGCTTCAGCCCGACGACGGCCAGCACGCCGCCCACCGCGAGTGCCGAGACGATGCCCACCAGGACCAACCGCCCCCGCGGAATGCGTCGCAACCGGCTCAAGAAAGGAACGTTGCCCCCGCTCACGTTCACCAGATTACGGCCGCCCGCCTCTTTTCGGGGGCGGTGCCCACCGGCGTCTACTCCTAGGGTAAAGTTGGTCAACACTGCCAACTTAAGGGATGTGATCGCCTTGCAGCTGACTGATGACCACGACCTGGCCGCGCGGTTGGCCACCGACGCCGGGCGGCTGTTGCTCACGGTGCGGGACGAGTTCGCCGGCGCGGATGCGAAAGAGCGGAAAGCCGCGGGGGACAAGCGATCCCACGACTTTCTGATGGCGGCTCTTGCCGACGAGCGACCCGAGGACGCGGTGCTGTCCGAGGAGGGCATCGACGATCCGGTCCGGTTGCGTGCCCAGCGGGTGTGGATTGTCGACCCGCTCGACGGGACGCGGGAATTCTCCGAGCTGGGCCGCGACGACTGGGCCGTGCACGTCGCGCTGTGGGAGGGCGGTGAGCTGGTTGCCGGCGCGGTGGCGCTGCCGGCGCAGGGCATCACCCTGGCCACGCCCGAAGTCGCTTCGCCCCCCGCGGCTCCGGGCAAGCCACGCATCGTGGTGTCGCGCACCCGGCCGCCGGCCATCGCCCTGACCGTCCGCGACGCCCTCGACGGCGTGCTGGTGGAAATGGGCTCGGCCGGAGCCAAGGTGGCCTCGGTCGTCCAGGGGGTGTCCGACGTGTACGTGCACGCCGGCGGCCAATTCGAATGGGACTCGGCCGCCCCGGTGGCCGTGGCCCGGGCCGCCGGTCTGCATACCTCGCGCATCGACGGGTCCCCGCTGGTCTACAACCAGCCGGACCCGAAGTTGCCGGACTTGGTGGTGTGCCGGCCCGAGCTGGCCGAAGCAGTCCTCGCGGTCACCGGCTGACATTCAAGCTTTCCGCGGCGCGCTCGCTGGCGCGAAAATGTAGTGAAACCCCTGATGTGACGGATGCTCCCGGGCCATAGCGTCGAATCTCGCAACGCTTACTCGCCGGAGAGGAATCCGAACGTGTTCAGGGGTCAAGCCGTGGCGGCCGGTCTGTCTTTGTCTGCGGTCATCGGCGCAATTGCGGTGGGCGTTCCGGCGCTGGCACCCGCCGACGGCGGATGCCCCAACGATCTCGTCCCCCGCAACGCGCGGCCGGGTGATCAGGTGTGCGTTACCAAACAAGTGGCCGCTGAAATCGCACAGGAGAACGCCAACGCTGCCAACCTCCGCGAGCCGAACGGGGGAGCATACGGGCCCCAGACCTGCAAATCGGGATATGTCTGGCGCGAGGCATTCGACGGGGATGCGGTGTGCGTCCTTCCACAGCGCCGCCAAGAAACGTGGAACGAGAATGCCGGGGCGGGGCACGGTCCCACCGGCGGGAATCCGTATGGGACCAGACCGCCCGACGTGACCCATCCCAACGTCCCGGTTGTTCCATTAGGGCCGAGCCAGCCGGTAGGCACCCCGCCCCTGCCGACCCCGGGGGCTCCACCGCCGGGGTCGCCCGGGCAATCACACCCGCCGGCGCCCGGCGCAACCACTCCCAATGCTCCGCCGAACAACGGAACCACCCCACGCCCGACGAACGACGTCACGACGCCATTCCCGAGTCCCACGGCAACCACGACCCAACCGCCCTCGACGACGACGAAGAAGCCGGCGTGCGACCCCAAGGTCGATGTATGTGTCAACTAGCCCCCGCGGATCAAGGTCAAAAACATTGGGCTATAGAAAAGTCGGTCTAAATGTTGTCGGCGGGATTTTGGCTGTGACCGTCACCGTCGTTGGATGTGTGCGGGGCGGTACGCCCGGGGGCTACAGCCTGATCTCCACGTCCACCGCACCGGCGCCGCCCGCGATTCCGTTGACACCGAACGCCCAAGGGTACGTGCGTGTGGAAACAAAGTCGGGATCAATTGGCTGTTCGGTCAATACCGAACTTGTTGCCTGCCAGACCGCGGCGAACAACTGGCCGACAACCCAGGGTGGGCGGCACTACCATGCCGTCAGCGTCACATCTGATGGCCGATTACATTGGGTCGAAGCCGATCTCGGCGCCCTCGAGGGTCGCGTAACACTCGATTTCCAGTCCTACACCGCACAGGGATGGACGATCGTCGCAACCCCTGACAACACGAAATTCACCAACGACCGCAGCGGCCACGGCATGTCCGTCAGCGATCAAAGCGTGGCACCGTTCTGAACATCGAGGCTTCCGAAAGTATAGGGGCAACCCTGATTCAGCGACCGAAGCGTGACAGTAACGTCGGGAACAAGCGTTAGGAGTCCTCATGACGAATGTCAAGCATCTGGTGCTGGTGATGGTGGCGGGGTGCGCGGTGGCGAGTTGTCAGTCGCACGCGGGCACCGCGAGTGGTCAGCAAGGCGGTTCGGCCGGCGCAGCCCCCAGCGAACGTGCGACCGCCAAACCGATCGATGCATGCTCCATGCTGTCACCGCAAGACATTTCGGGACTCTTGGGCGTGACCGTTCAAGGCACGTCGACCGGCAAGGATCCGCAGATGGGTGACTGCTCCTGGGAGAACCCCGCGACGATGGAGTCGATATCACTTCAAATCAGCAATCCCGGTACGGCGCGTAATAACACACTGCCCCCGCCGGAGGCCGGCTTCCCGGACCCGTCGAAGCCCGGACCTGACGGCATGCGCCTGCTGGGCGGCGGCCAAGTCGAGTTCGCAGCGGGCAATAGAGTGAACACCGTCCAGGTTGCAGTACTGAAACTTTCGTCCGACCAGGCCAATTCGGCCGCCATCGATCTCGCGCGAAAGATCAGTCCGCAGGTGCCTACGTAGGAATCGGGCGATCAACAATCGAGGGTGCGCGCCCACCCGACGGCGATGCTGATCCGTTCCGCAGGCGCACCAGCGTCGTCGCAGACCTGTGCAACGGTCTCGGCCGATTCGGCTGCGAAGATGCCGAAAGCGTAGTCGTCGTCCGGTACGGCCATCGCCACCAACAATCGGATCGGCTCACCGCGGGCCGAGATCGAAGCGGCGCCGTCATTGAGACGGCCAGCGGTCTCGCCGATAGAGTGCCCTGGCGCGCGCGGGCCATACCACTCGACGAAGAACCGCTCCGCTTCCGCGTCCATGAGACCCATCGCCTCACGCTATCGATCCCCACCCCGGCTGACATCAGGGATTTTCCTACTGTTTGGGTGATGCTGGATCCTTCGCGGATTCGAGTGCTCGGTAGAGCTCCATGCGGGAGCGGATGTTGAGTTTGCGGTAGATGCGGCTGAGGTTGACTTCGACGGTCTTGGGGCTGATGAACAGTGCGGCGGCAATGTCGCGGTTGGTCATGCCTGACACCGCCAGCTCGGCGGCGCGTTGTTCGGACGGAGTGAGTCCCTCGGCCCGGCGCCTGCCGGACATGCCGCGTGCCAGTTCGGCTTTGACGCGCTCGGCCCACACGGCGGTCCCGAGTTCTTCGAAGGTGTGTAGCGCTTCGTGCAGTGTCGCCGCCGCGACATCGCGGTGGCGCTGGCGTCGTTGGAGTTGACCGAGCAGTAGTTGGGTGCGGGCGTGTTCAAAAGCCATGGGCAGGCGCTCGTGTTCGGTCAGTGCGCGTTCGGCGGTGGCGGTGGCCGCTTCCAGGTCACCGAGTCCGGCGAGCAGCATCGCGCGGCAGCGCGCGCCCACCGCCAGCATCCACGGGCGATCGAGGCGACGACCGTTACGCTCGAGGGCGTCGATCAGCGGCTCGGCGTCGTCGAGGCGGCCCAGGCTGATCATCGCCTCGACGGCATCAGGAACGAAGGACGCGGCGACGATTTCAGTCGAATTCGGCGCCCCCTCGAAGGCGGAGAGCAGCGGCCGCAGCGTGTTAAGCGCTGCAGCGTAATTGCCTAGCGAAACCTCTAGAAATCCCAACGCGGTGATCGCCCACTGGACCGCACGGAATGTTCCGCTTCGTTGGCTGGCCGCAAGTGCATCAGCGACGTCGTGTCGGGCCTCGGATTCATGCCCGGCATAGGCGGCAAGCCAGGCGCGGGCGGTGAGGGCCGCGATATGCGCCAGATCGCTGCCTAGTTGCAGCGCAATTTCCATGGTGTTCTCGGCAACCAGGCGGGCTTCAGCGACCTCGCCCAGCCAGCACTCGACCAGAAAGCCATGGAATGCCGGAAAGATCAGCTCTCCTTCTTCGCCGTTCTCGATGGCATCCCGCCGGATGGACCGCAGCTCCGCGCGCGCCTGTTCGAGCTGGCCCGTAAACGCCAGCAGCAGCGCGTTCTGCACCCGCGGGCGCAAGGGCATTGGCGCATAGGAGGCGTCGTCGGCCAACTCGAGTGCCCGTCGCATCGTGGCTTCGTCGAAGCCGTCGCCATTGAGGAAATGCATCAGTACGCGCATACTCAGCGCCTGACTCAGCGGTTGCGGTTCCCCGAGCCGTTCGGCGCATGTGACAGCGTCGTCGGCAGCCGGCACGGCCTCGTTCAGTCGGCCCGCGTTGAATAACGCATACGACAACGTCACCAACACCGGCACGCGCAGCTCGAGCCTGTTGCCCACCTCATCGAGTGCGCGCTGCAACAGGCCGGCCGCCTCGATGAAACCGTCGTCATACAGCCGCACAATGGCCAGCAGGCTCAAGGCTTCCGCTCGTAGACTTCCGGATGCCAATCGCCGGATGGTCGTTTCGAGCAGCTGACGGGCATGCTGGGGATCGCTGGCGAAGAAATAGCACCGCGCGCAGCGGATCTGGCGCTCGGGGGTGTCGCCGCCGCGACTTATTGCCAGTTCGAGCAGTTCGGCGGCGGCCGCGGGGGCTCCCCTGCTACGGGCGATCTCGGCGGCAGCGTCGAGGGCTTCCATCGTTTGCGGCTGGCCCGTCGCATCGGATAGGGCGAGGTGCCGCGCGTGCAGTTCGGGTTCGGCGACGAGCTCGGCCAGGCGGCGGTGCATCGCGCGGCGCCGTCGCGGCTCTGCACCCGTGTAAACGGCGTGGGCCAGTAGCGGGTGGGTGAACCGCAGGCGGTTGCCGTCGATAGCTACGACTGCGTGATTTTCGGCCTCGCCGAGCAATTCCACGACGCGATCCGGCGCCGTGTCGATTGCTTGAGCGACCAGCTGCACCGTCGGGTCGGGGAGGCTGGCCATGGCGAGCAGCGCGTCTTCAGCTCCTGCGCCGGCCCGACCGATTCGCGAGCTCACCAGATCGCTGAGGCTACTCGGCAAGCTCAATTCGGTAGTGCGGCGATCAGTCTCGACTTCGCGGGCGAGTTCCAAGGCGAAAAATGGGTTTCCACCGGAAATTTCGTGAATACGCAACAGCATGGGGCGGGCTAGCGAGCTACCCAGTCGCAGCATGACAAGCTGATGTAGTTCCCCGACTGTCAACGGCTGCAGTAGAATTCGGCTAGTCGCGTCCGGACCTGGAAGTTGCACCCGCGGCGCCGTACCATCGGTCCGTGTCGTGCACAACAACGCCGCACCGGTCGGAAGCCTCCGCGCCGCGAACGACACGACGTTGGCGCTGGACGTATCGAGCCACTGAAGGTCGTCGATCGCGATCAGCACCGGTCCTTCGGCAGCGAGCCGGTCGATGACGGCCAGGAAAGCCGCAGCCACCGCCCGCGGATCAGTGTTTCGCGCGTCATCGCGCCGGCGCAGCAGGGCGACATCCAAGCCCTCCCGCTGCGGCGCCGGCAAGTGGGCCCATATCGACTCGTCGACATCGCTGAGCAGATCGGCCAGGGCGGTGTAGGCCAGGACCGATTCGGCGGCGGCCGCGCGGCTGGTGAGCACGCGGAATCCGCGATCGCCGGCGCGCCCCACCGCATCCAGCCACAGCGTCGTCTTTCCGATGCCGGGATCGCCGGCAATGACCATGGCGCACGGCTGTTGGGCCGCCGAATCGAGGAATTCGACGAGAGCCCGCTCTTCCGCCTGCCGACTTACGATTCGCTCCGACATCGTTGCCCCGTGCCCGGCCTTCAGATGGCCACGTCGGCATGGGTGCAATCAGCACGCACGAACCGTGTGCACATGTGTTCCCCGTATGAGATTGCTTTGAACAGTTAACTAGCCTATTCAAGCTGTGCGAAAGTGCCTACTCATTTCCCCAATCTGGGGAGTTGCTGGAGGTTAGCTGTATGCCGAGGCCGTCCTGGCCGTGACGCGCTGACCGTGGCTCAGCCGGCGCCGGTGAGGTCGAGGGCGATGTCGACGAGCAAGTCTTCCTGACCGCCGACCAATCCCCGCCGGCCGGCCTCTTCGAGCAGCGTGCGGGCGTCGACGCCAAAACGGGCGGCGGCGGCCTCCGCGTGCCGCAGGAAGCTCGAGTACACCCCCGCGTAGCCCAGCGTCAGGGTCTCGCGGTCGACCCGGACGGGCCGGTCCTGCAGGGGACGGACGAGGTCGTCGGCCGCGTCCTCAAGCCGGTGCAGGTCGCAGCCGTGGCTCCAGCCCAGCCGGCAGGCCGCGGCGATGAACACCTCGAGCGGCGCGTTGCCGGCGCCGGCGCCCATGCCCGCTAAGGAGGCGTCGACCCGATGCGCGCCGTGCTCGACGGCGGCGATGGAGTTGGCGACGCCCAGCGACAAGTTGTGGTGCGCGTGGATGCCTATTTCGGTTGCGGGCAGCAGTGTTTGACGCAGGGCGTCGACTCGGTCCCCGACATCGCGCATCGTCATGGCGCCGCCGGAGTCGACGACGTAGACGCACGTGGCGCCGTATCCCTCCAGGAGCTTGGCCTGGGCGGCCAGCCGCTCGGGCGTGGTCAGGTGGCTCATCATCAGGAAGCCGACGGCTTCCATGCCGATATCACGCGCAGCGGAGATGTACGGGGCCGCCACGTCCGCCTCGGTGCAGTGGGTGCCCACGCGCACGACGGTCGCGCCCGCGCGGTGGGCGTCCCTGAGGTTGCGCAGCGTGCCCACGCCGGGCAGCAGCAGGGTCGCGACCTTGGCGTGCTCGACGGCCGCGGCCACCGCCTCGATCCATTCGCGATCCGTGTTCGCGCCGAACCCGTACACGCAGCTGGAACCGGACAGCCCGTCGCCGTGGGCGACTTCGATCGAGTCGACTCCGGCGGCGTCGAGCGCGCGGGCGATCGTGGTCGCCTGTTCGATGCTGTACTGGTGCCGTACCGCGTGCATGCCGTCGCGCAGGGTCACGTCGCTGACGTAGACGCGGTGGGTCACGTTCTCGCCCGGGCGGTTTCGTGTAGGGCGATACGCTCGGCGCTGGCCTTGGCGGCGGACGTCATGATGTCGAGGTTCCCGGCGTAGGCGGGCAGGTAGTGCGCGGAGCCCGCGACTTCGAGCAGCACCGTGACCCGGGTGCCGATGAACTTCCCGGTCTCGGGGAGGTAGAGCGGGTGGTGGTGGTCGAACACCTGGAACTGCACGCCTTGTTTGAGGCGGTAGCCGGGCACGTACGCGCAGACCCGGTCGATCATGTCGAGAATGTCCGCCTCGATCGCGCGGTGGTCGACGTCTCCGTCGACGAGGCAGTACACCGTGTTGCGCATCAGCACCGGGGGATCGGCGGGATTGAGGACGATCACCGCCTTGCCGCGCCGCGCGCCGCCGACGACTTGCAGTGCGGTGGCGGTGGTTTCGACGAACTCGTCGATGCTGGCACGGGTGCCCGGGCCAGCGGATCTCGCCGAGATGGACGAGACGATCTCGGCGTAGGAGACGATTCCGGACTTGGCGACGGCGGCGACGATCGGAACGGTCGCCTGTCCGCCGCAGGTCACCATGTTGAGGTTGGGCGCGTCGAGGTGGTCGTCGAGGTTGACCACCGGGACGCAGAACGGGCCGATCGATGCGGGGGTGAGGTCGATCATCCGTATGCCCTTGTCCCGCAGGGCAGCCCAATTGGCGCGATGCGCGGGGGCCGAGGTGGCGTCGAACACCAGCCCGACGTCGGCGAACTCCGGCATGCCCAGCAGCCCGTCGACGCCGTCCGCGGTGACGGGCACGCCCATTCGTCGGGCTCGCGCCAGCCCGTCCGAGCTCGGGTCGATGCCGACCATGGCACCCACCGTGAGCGGGCCGTCGTCGCGCAGGATCTTGAGCATCAGGTCGGTGCCGATGTTGCCCGAGCCGATGATCGCCACCGAGGTCATCTGGTGTTCTCGGCGGCCATGCGCACCGCGCTGTCGTAGAGGGCGGCCGCGTGCAACTCGAACAGCGCGGGCAGGTCGACGGAGTCGCCGCCGACCTCCTTGGCGACGAACAGGCCGTCGGCGCCGGCGATCGCGTAGGTGGCCAGCTGGCGGACCTGCGCGTCGCTCAGGCCGGGGGTGAGGTCCCGCAGGGCCGGGCTGAGCGTCTCGATTGCCCGGTCGCGCACGGCGAGGAACATCGCCCGCGCGCGCGGCTCGACGGGTCGGCGCTCGAGGGCGAGCATCAAGCCGAGGCGGAGAAAGTCGGGGGAGTCCAGCAGCGCCTTGGCGATCTGCATGGCGACCACGACCAGGCGCTCGCGGGCGCTGCCTTCGTCGGGCAGCTGCCACGCCGAAAGCCAGTGCGCGAAGCTGCGTTCGATGACCGCGGCGATCAGGTCGTCCTTGTCCTTGAAGTGCCAGTAGATCGAGCTGGCCGGCAGGCCGCACTTGGCGCTGACCAGCCCGATGCTGGTGCCCTCATAGCCGCGCTCGCTGGCGATCTCGGTGGCCGCGTCCAGGATGCGGGCGCGGGAGGCCTCGCCGTCGGCTCGGCGCCGACGTGGTCGTTTGTCCGCGCTGGCCACTGCAACTCCTTACCGGATCCGACCTTGACTCTGTAGTGATCGTTACACTACCGTAGTGATCGCTACATAACAAGCCGACACGAAGGCGAGGACCGCGATGGACGAGAGCCCGGCCTATGACGTGGCGGTGATCGGTTATGGTCCCACGGGCGCCACGGCGGCGAATCTCCTTGGCCGCCTGGGCCTCAGCGTCGTCGTGATCGAGCGCGATCCCGACGTGTACGGGCGGGCGCGGGCCATCTCGACCGACGAGGAGGTCATGCGCGTCTGGCAGTCGGTGGGCCTGGCGGACCGGCTGCAGCGCGACATGCTGCCCGACCGGCCGCTGGCCTGGGTCGGCGCCGACGGCGTGCCGTTCGTCGAGACCACGATGACGCCCCGCGGCTGTGGGCACCCGCCGCAGCAGTTCCTGTACCAGCCGGCGGTGGACCACGTGCTTCGTGCGGGTGTAGAGCGCTTCCCCAACGTCGAGGTGCTGCTCGAGCACGACTGCCTGCGGGCGGCCAACCTCGACTCGTCCGTCGAGCTGATGCTGGCGGACCTGCGCACCGACACCTTCAAACGCGTGCGCGCCTCGTACGTGATCGCGGCCGACGGCGGGTCGTCACCGACCCGCGGCCAACTAGGGATCGGCTACGACGGCCGCACCTACGCCGAACGCTGGGTTGTCATCGACACCAAGGTGATTCGCCCGTGGGACGGCCACGACCGGCTGCGCTTCCATTGCAATCCCGCGCGCCCGACCGTGGACTGCCCCACGCCGCTGGGGCATCACCGCTGGGAGTACCCCGCGCGTGCCGGCGAGGACGAGGAGCGACTCGTCACCGACGAGGCCGTGTGGGAAGTCTTGCGCGATCAGGGCGTCACCGAGGACCAGGTGAAGATCCTGCGTGCCGTCATCTACAGCCACCACGTGCGCGTCGCCGACCGATGGCGTGCCGGGCGCGTCTTTCTGGCCGGCGACGCGGCGCATGCCATGCCGCCCTGGATCGGCCAGGGCATGTCGGCCGGGGTGCGCGACGTGGCCAACCTATGCTGGAAACTCGCGGCCGTGGTGCGCGGGCGGGCGCCCGAGTCGCTGCTCGACAGCTACCAGGTCGAGCGCAAACCGCACGTCGTCGAGGTCACCCGCCGGGCGGTACTCAACGGGCGGCTGATCACCGAACGCCGAAAGTCGTTGGCGTGGTTGCGCGATCACCTGCTGCGCGCCGTGACCCGGGTGCCCGGTGCGCTCAAGGCCGGGCAGGGACTGATCTGGATTCCGCCCGCGCATTACCCCGACGGGTTTTTCGCGGCCGATGCCCACGCCGCCGTGGGGTGGCAGCTCCCGCAGCCGTGGGTCACCGACGCCGCCGGCAACAGGGTGCGCCTGGACGACGCCCTCGGCGGGGGTTGGGCCGTCTTGCGTCGCGGTGCGGCGCCACCGGGCGCCGATCGGTGGGAGCGGCTGGGAGCGGTCTCGCTGGCCGTCACCAGAGGCGCGCCGGCGGCGGGTGCGATCCGTGACGACGACGGGACGCTGACGCGCTGGCTGCGCGACAGGAAGGCCAGCTCGGTCGTGGTGCGCCCCGACGGATTCGTCTTCGCCGCCGCCGCTGCCGGGGATCGCCTGCCGCCGCCGACCGGCCTCACCGATCTGACCCCACCCGTCCCGGCCGCCTCCCTCGGAGTCCCCGCATGACCACCACCCAATTGACCGAACGCACCGTCGCGGTCGCAGGAAAACCGATCTTCGTCTCCGAAACCGGGACCGGCCCCGCCGTGGTCATGCTGCACGGCGGCGGCCCCGGCGCCTCGGGGGTGTCCAACTATTCGCGCAACATCGACGCTCTGGCAAGGCATTTCCGCGTCATCGTGCCCGACATGCCCGGCTACGGCCGGTCGGCCAAAGGCGTCGACCAGAACGACCCGTTCGGCTACCTGGCCGACATGATCCGCGGCCTGATCGACGAACTCGGCATCGACACCGCCCACCTCGTCGGCAACTCCTACGGCGGTGCGGCGGCCCTGCGCCTGGCTCTGGACGCGCCGCACCGGGTCGGCAAATTGGTCCTGATGGGTCCGGGCGGGATCGGTACCACCAGGGGCCTGCCCACCGCCGGATTGCGGAGCCTGCTGTCCTACTACGGCGGTGGCGGGCCGAGCCGGGACAAGCTCGAGAGGTTCATCCGGACCTTCCTGGTCTACGACGGCACCGCGGTGCCCGACGAGCTGATCGAGCTGCGCTACCGCGCGTCGATCGACCCGGAGGTCGTCGCGGACCCGCCGCTGCGCCGCCCCTCGGGGCCGACGGCCCCGCGTACCTTGTGGCGGATGGACCTGACCCGTGACGGCCGGCTCAAGGCCCTGACGACGCCGACGCTCGTCCTGTGGGGCCGCGAGGACAAGGTCAACCGTCCCGCGGGTGGCCCGATGCTGTTCAACCTGCTGCCGAACGCGGAGTTGGTGATGACCTCGCACACCGGGCACTGGATGCACTGGGAACGCGCCGAGTTGTTCAACCGGCTTGTCGTCGAGTTCCTGGAGCGCCGGCGATGAGCCCCTCGGTGTTCGGGCGCGTCCACCTCGGTTACGTGGTGATCGAGACCCAAAAGTTCGGCGACTGGCGACGATTCGGGCGTGACGCCATCGGCATGCACTGCGACGACGAAGCGACCGACGCCATGCGATTCCGCCTCGACGACAACGAGTGCCGCTTCCTGCTGCAACGCGGTCCGGCCGAGGACGCCACCGCGCTCGGCTGGCAACTCGACGACCACGACACGTTCGACACCGTCCTCGCCCGCGTCACGCGGCACGGTGTGCCGCTGACCGAGGGCACTGACGAGGAGGCGGCGCTACGCGGCGTGGAACGGCTGGTCCGCTTCCCGGGCCCCAACGGCCTGACCCAGGAGGTTTTCATCCGCGCGCGGCCCGGTGCCGCGCCGCTGGACATGGCCGCGGGCGGCGGATTCGTCACCGGCGCAGCGGGTTTGGGTCATGTCGCCGTCACCACGACGAAGCCCCACCAGCTGCGCGGTTACTACGACGCGGTGCTGGACGCGCGGCTGTCCGACTACATCGACGAGACGATCAGCGGGCTGAGGTTCAAGATCCGCTTCCTGCGCTTCAACGAGCGGCACCACACCGTGGCGATCGCATCGGTCAACCGCCTGCGGCTGAACCCGATCCGCACCCGGGTCCAGCACGTCAACGTCCAGGTCGCCGAGCTCGACGACATGACCGCCGCCTACCAGCGCGTCACGCAATCGGGATTCCGGATGGCGCTCGGGGTGGGCCAGCACACCAACGACAAGGAGCTGTCCTTCTACGCCGTCACGCCCTCGGGATTCGAATGGGAGGTCGGCTGGAATCCGATCGTCGTCGACGAGGACACCTGGGAACCCACCACCCACCGGGGCATCAGCATCTGGGGCCATACCCCCGAGGGGCAGACCATCGTCGACAAACTCACCCAGTTCAAGGCCGGCGCGGCTTCCTTGCTGCACCACGAGGACACGGTGCCCGCACTGGCGGGAGCGGGCATCCCCGACCACTGATCGACGCCGGGGCATCAGGCGCCCAAGGACCGTCAGCTTCGCAGCGCCTGCTGCCATGACAGGATGCGTTCGGCAAGTTCGGGGCCAGAGTCTTCCTGGATGAAGTGGCTGGCGTGGATGCGGGCGTGCGGCTGGCCCGCGGCGCCGGGAACGTGCTTGATCAGGGGACGATCCGCCTGCCCGAGGATGGGGTCGCGGGCCCCGAAGATCGCCAGGAAGGGCTTTTCCCATTGGCCCAGAGCCTTCCATGCGGCCCGGTTGGCGGGGACCGCCGGATCTTCCGGCGAGGTCGGCACCAGTTGCGGGAAGGCGCGGGCCCCGGCCTGATACGTCTTGTCGGGAAACGGTGCGTCGTACCCCGCCCGCACCCTGGCGGAGACGCGGCGGACCGTTCCCACGGAGACGATGCGGCCGGAGGGCAGCACGGGGGAGTAGCGCGCGAACGCCCGCCACGCGTAGAAGGCCGGCGGGGTGCGCCGCTCCGCGGTGGGCAGGAAACCGTTCGCCACCACCAGCCGCGCGATGCGGTCCCCCTGCTCGGCGGCGATGCGAAGCCCGATCAGCGAACCCCAGTCCTGGACGAACAGCGTCACGTCCTTGAGGTTCAGGCGCTCGAACCAGGAGGTCACCCAGTCGACGTGGCGCTGATAGGTGTAATCCTCCATCCGGCTGGGCTTGTCCGAGCGGCCGAAGCCGATCAGGTCGGGCGCGAGCACGCGGTTCCCGGCGTCGGCCAGCGGCTGGATCATCGTCCGGTAGAGGTAGCTCCACGTGGGCTCCCCGTGCAGGAGCACGATCGGCGGCCCGTCGGCCGGGCCCTCGTCGAGAAAGTGCATGCGGAGCCGCTGGGTGTCGCTTGCCGCGACGTCGAGGTAGTTCGCTACGAACGGATATCCCTCCAGGTTTTCGAATCGGGAATCCGGGGTTCGTAGCACATGCATATTCAGCTCCTCCGATAGGCGGGCGCGTCTGCTAGCCTCTCGCGACAACGCGTGTTCGTCTAGGGGGAGATTTCCCTGGGCCAGACGTCGTGTGGACATTAAACTGGCTTGTTCATGGCGATTCGGCGCGCGGTCCTGGTCATTGCCGACATCAGCGGCTACACGCACTACATGCAATGGAACCGCACCCACTTGGCCCACGCCCAATTGACGGTGGCGGGGCTGCTGGAGTCGGTGATCGACTCCGGCAGAGGTCTGAAGCTGGCCAAGCTGGTGGGCGACGCCGCGTTCTTCTGGGCGCCCGACGGCGACGCCAAAGTGCTCGTGTGCGACCGGCTGTCCCGGATGCGCGAGGCATTCATCGCGCGGCGGGAGCGCTTCAAGAAGGACCTCGCGTGCGAGTGCGCGAGTTGCGCACAGCTGGACAACCTGTCCCTGAAGTTCGTCGTGCACCAGGGAGAGGTGGCGGAGCAACGGGTGAAGCGCCACGTCGAGCTCGCCGGCTACGACGTCATCCTGGTGCACCGGATGCTGAAAAACACGGTGCCCGTGGTCGAATACGTCCTGATGACCGATCCCGTCGCGGCGTGCCTCGACGAGCCGGTGCGCACGCTGTGCAAACCGCTCATGCACGTCTTCGACGACATCGGGGAGACGTCGACGCACTACCTCGACCTCGCGGCGGGGCAGGTCTCCGTGGGGCCGCCCGAGTCCAGCTTCCTTCGCCGGCTCGGGGCGACGGTCAAGCTGGAGCTGAGCTCGCTGCCGTTCATGCTGGGGTTCAAGGAGCCCGCCGAGGGCTTCCGTAACCTGGGCCGCGGCGCCGAGGAGATCCCCGCCTAGCGCTAGCTAGCGCGTGTTGTCCGCGAGGGCGCGGCCCATCCGGGACACGGCCTCGGTGAGAATGGCCCGCGAGGTCGCGAAGTTCAGCCGGACGTGCCCCTCGCCACCGGTTCCGAAAACGTGACCCGAACTGAGCGCGACCCGCGCGTGGTCGAGGAACCACAGGGCGGGCCCGGACAGGTCGGAGACTACCGCGAGGCCCGCGGCGGCCTCCTCTCCCAGGCCTAGCGCCCGGCAATCGAGCCACCCGAGGTAAGTCCCCTGCGGCCGTTGGTATTTCACGCCCGGCAGATGCTCGGCGATCAGATCGCCGAGCAGTGTCCGGTTTTCATCCAGGCCTTGCAGGAGGGCGTCGAGCCAGGCGCCCCCGGTGCGGAAGGCCTCGGCGTGGGCGATGACGCCGAGGTGGCTCGGCCCGTGGCTGACCTCCTCCGGCATGCCGTGCAGGTCCGCGGCCGCCTCCGCGCCGGCGATCGCCAGGGCCGCCTTGAGCCCGGACAGGTTCCAGGCCTTCGACGCGGACGTCAGGGCGAAGGCGTTCTCCGCGCCGGGCACGGTCAGGAACGGGGTGAAACGCGCGCCCGGCAAGACGACGGGCGCGTGGATTTCGTCCGACACCACCCGGACGCCCGACCGGCGGGCGAGCTCGGCGACGCCGCGCAATTCCTCGGCGGTGTGCACCGACCCCGTCGGGTTGTGCGGATTGCACAACAGGTACGCGACCTTGCCGCCCCCGGCGGCCGCACGCGCGAACGCTTCCGCCAAGGCGCCCAGATCGATTCGGCCCTCGGTGTCCAGCGGGGCCTCGACGATCCGGCGGCCGTCGTGTGTGACAAAGGCGTAGAACGGGGCGTACACGGGCGGGTTGACGACGACCGCGTCGCCGCGGTCGGTGACCAGACGTAACAGCTCGACGGCGCCGAGCATGACGTCGGGAACGATCGCCGTCCGGCCGACCGGCAGGTCATGCCATTGCCAACGCTGCGCGGCGAACTCGCCGACCGCCTCGGCGAACGCGGTGCCGCACGGGTATCCGGTGTCACCGAGGTCGATGGCGCGGCGGAGCGCGTCGGCCACCGTGGGCGCCAGCGGGACGTCCATCTCCGCGACCCACAGCGGCAAGACGTCGGCCGGATGCGCGCGCCACTTCATGCTGGTGCGCAGCCGCAATTGCTGCAGCGTGAGTTCCTCGAGTGGGTTAACCGTCACCCGGGCAGATTATGCGACGAACGCGTGCCTGGGGATCGTCAGTGGCAGGTCGACGGAGCTCAGCAGCCCGGGTTCTGCCGCAACGACATACGGCACGGCGTTAACGACGCGCATCGCGGTCGCGACCATCGCGCCGGCGCCCGAGGTCATTCCGCCGACCCCGGCCTTGCGCGGATCCTTCAGCGTCGCCGCCAAGGTGCAGTCGATGTCCGGATCGCCGCTGATCATCACCCGATAGGACAGGTCCCCGATCCCGGTCGGCCAGCCCGGGGCGACGTCGTGGGCGAGCCGGGTGACGTGCTCGATGACGATCGCCTCCCGGCCGTCGACCACGCCGATCGCCCGCATGCGCAACGCCCCGCAGGTTCCGGCCTCGACGGTGCCCATGGCGACCTCGAGCGTCCGGTTGGTGACCGCGCGGTCGAAGAATTCGCGGATTTCCTGGATTTCGACGCCGAGCGCGCCGGCGACCAACCGGAGTTGGCCCTGCCATTCGCCGGCGATCGCGCCGGGGAAGCCGATCCAGGGCTGGTAGTCGAGCGGCCGGCCGAAACCCAGCGCGTCGCTCATGATGTCGGGGACGCCGTAGTCGTCGTACAGGCCGATCTCGAACGCATGAATCTTCTCGATCGACGACGACTGGGTGGAGAGCACCAGCGGCAGGTAGTCGGCGGCGAAGCCCGGCTCGATCCCCGACGCGTACAGCGACACCTGGCCCAGCTTGGCCGCCGCGACCAGCTGGTCGCGCCACTCCGCCGGTTCGTAGGCGTGCGGGTTGACCAGCCGGGTGGTGCTGGTCGTGACGACGTTGATGCCGGACTCGAGCAGCCTGACGTAATCCGGGATGGCCAGCGCGTCGCGCTCGGGGCCGCTGGCCGCATAGATGACGCAGTCGGGCTTCAGCGCGATCAGTGCGTCCGCATCGGTGGTTGCCTTCAGGCCGATCGGTTCGCCGTTGGCGAGCTCGCCGGCGTCCCTGCCGTCTTTCTCCGGCGAGTGCACCCACACGCCGACCAGTTCCAGATCGGGGCGGTGCTGGATGGTCCGGATGGCGATCGACCCGATGCCGCCCGTCGCCCACACCACCACGCGGTGAGCCGTCATCTTGGTCCTCCTCAGGTGCGGGCGCGTCGCGCTGAAAGTCACCGCGGCCGTGGCTCTTACGTCGCAAGCTAACAGCCGCTCGTCAGCGCGGTCAAGAGGTTAAGAGAGCGGACACTATCTTATCGAACAAATTTTTGGTTAGGGTGCTGCTGGTGTTCACCCTCAGGTTCGACATGCGCGCTCCCGGTTGGCCCGGGTCGGCCGCCGGTCTGTACGCCCACGCTGCCGCTTTACGCCGTCGACTGAACGTGTAACGTACGTCGAACGAATAGCCTGGCTAGGAGTCTGCCGTGTACACACTGCGCTTCGACATGCGCGATCCCGAATGGGCCGCGCCCCCAACCGATCTGTACGCCGCGGCGCCCGACATGTGCGCCTGGGCCGAGGAACACGGGGGTCTGGCCGCCGTGCTGTGTGAGCACCACGGGTCGGAGGACGGCTACCTGCCGTCACCGTTTCTGCTGGCCTCGGCGCTGGCCGCCCGAACGCAGCGCCTGGCGCTGAGCTTGATCCTGATCCTTCCGTTCTACGAAACCGTGCGCCTCGCCGAGGACATGGCGGTCCTCGACATCATCAGCAACGGGCGGGCGTCGTACATCCTGGCGCTGGGTTACCGGCCCGAGGAGTTCGAGCACTTCGGTGTGCCGATCAAGTCCCGTGGCCGCCTCTGTGACGAGAAACTCGCGCTGCTGCGGCGGCTGTTCGCCGGTGAGACCGTCGTCGAGGACGGGCGGCGGATCACCGTGACGCCGCGCCCGCTGACTCCCGGCGGGCCAGGACTGATGTGGGGCGGCGGGACGATCGCCGCGGCCCGCCGGGCCGGCCGGTACGGGCTGGGCATGCTGGGCAACGCCAACGCGCCGGGCATGCAGGAAGCCTACGAAGAGGCCTGCCGCGAGCACGGCCACCAGCCCGGGCCGACGATGTTCCCCAGCCGTGACACGCCCTCGGTGGTGTTCGTCGCCGACGACGTGGACCGGGCGTGGAAGGAGATCGGCGAGCACCTGCTGCACGACGTGCGCGCGTACGCGGCGTGGAATCCAGGAGACGAGACAACCGCCGGCTTCTCGCATGTCAACTCCGTCGACGAGCTGCGGGAGACCGGGACGTCGCACGTGATCATCTCTGTCCCCGAAGCGGTTTCGCGGGTACGCGCCGGGCAGGTGCTCAACCTGTCGCCGCTGTGCGGCGGGCTGCCGCCCGACGTCGCGTGGCCGTACCTGCGGCGGGTGGGCGAGGTCGTGCTGCCCGAGGCGCTCGGCTGACGGTGGTAGCTACTTGGGTTGGTTCGGCACGCCCGGGAACAGTTGTTCCGTCGGCCCGGCGGTCACCCAGCCGCCGAGCTTCGTGATCAGGTGGGGCGCGAAAACCGCGCCGTAGAGCACGTTTCCGACGACGATGACCGCGAGGACGGACAGCACCGACGAGCCCAGCCGGCTCGTCGACCGGTTTTCGGCCCACATCTCGATGATGTTTCGCCCCTGCGGGTCGGTCCGGCCCAGCAGATAGGTGAAGACCATCATCTGGATGGCCATCGCGAGGGAGTCGTAGAGCGGGTATTGGTGCACCGTTCCCTCGCGGATCGCCAGGCCGGGGATCACCCGGCCGTAGTAGAACACGCCGAGCTTGGCCCCGAGGAACCCGTTGAAGAACAGCGCCCAGCAGAAGCCGACGACGAGGCCGACCACCAAGAGCGTTGGCGGCCTGCGCCATCCGAACCGCCCGCTGAGCCATCGCCCGAGGGCCGTGCCCGTCACCGCCGGCAGCACGAAGTAGGAGATGTAGCCGACGGGAACGAACAGGGGCAGCCCGCCCCACGTCACGTTCAGCGGCCACCACGACGGCATGCGCGGGATGGCCGGCGGGAACTGCGCGTACATCGCCCAGTCGTAGGGCGCCTCGATCCACGAGAACGACATCGCCGAGATGCACAGCAGCAACAGGGGATGCAGGCGGCGCCGGCGCACGCTCAGGTACACGCCGAGGGCGGTGAACGTGATGCCCCCGACGAGCGCGAAGTCGCTGGCCGCCTGCATCACGGGTGTCATCTGGGAGCTCACCGGTCGTCTCCCGGCGTTCGGCGTGCCTGCGGGTCGAAGCGCAGCACCAGCCCGAAGATCAGGACGATCAGCCCGAACAGCGTGCCCAACATGATGACAGCACCCAAAATCACACCCCTTCCTCGACTCGTTAGATAGTGCACACTATCCTAAAGGCAGTCAACCATCGCGCGAGGAGCGAAACCGTGCCATCCACCAAACGCAGCACACCGGCCACGCGCCGGCCCCGTGGCGCCCCCCGCGGACTGCTGCTCGACGCCGCGCGGGCCCGCTTCGCCCGCCAGGACTATCGCAGCACGACGACGCGTGAAATCGCCCAGGCCGCAGGTGTTACCGAGCACCTGTTGTTTCGCCACTTCGGTTCGAAGGCGGCGCTGTTTCGCGAGGCGCTGGTGTTGCCCTTCACCGATTTCGTCGACGAGTTCGGCCGGACCTGGCAGTCGGTGGTCCCCGAGGAGACCGACGAGCAGGAGCTGGCGCGACACTTCGTCGGGCAGCTCTACGACGTGTTCGTCGAACATCAGGGCTTGCTGTTGACGCTGATGGCGTCCGAGGCGTTGAGCGAGGAGGAGAAGGCCGACGCCGGCATCGCGGAGATCAGGCGGGCGATCACGACGCTCGGCCGGATCAGCGCCGAGGGGATGCATCTGCGGGGTCTGCGATCGGAACATCCCGACCTGCCCGCTCACTCGACGGTGGCGATGATCGCCGGGATGGCCGCGCTGCGCTCCACCTACTTCGGGGGCAGGCCGCCCGCGCGAGCGGTCATCGTCGAGGAGCTCACCCAGGCCGTCCTGCACGGCTTCCTGCACCGAAACGACTGAGCGAAAGGATCTTTCATGGCAGGCGCCAGCGCGATCGACTTGTACTACGACCCGTTCGATTCCGACATCGACGACAACCCCTACCCGGTGTGGAAGCGGATGCGCGACGAAGCGCCGCTGTACTACAACGAGAGATACAACTTCTATGCGCTGAGCCGGTACGAGGACGTGGCGCGTGAACTGCCGAACTGGCAGACCTACCGGTCCGGGCGCGGGACCACCGCCGACATCCTGTTCGCCAATATCGAAGTGCCGCCGGGCATTCTGCTGTTCGAGGATCCGCCGCTGCACGACCTGCACCGCCGCCTGCTGTCGCGGGTGTTCACGCCGCGGCGCATGCTGGCCGTGGAGGACCTGGTCCGCGGATTCTGCGTCCGCGAGCTGGACCCGCTGGTCGGCGCCGGCGGCTTCGATTTCATCGCCGACCTCGGGGCGATGATGCCGATGCGGACCATCGGATACCTGTTGGGCATTCCCGAGCAGGATCAGGCCACGATTCGCGACCGTGGCGGGGCGTACATCGAGCTGTCCGAGGAACGCGATCCCGCCGCGGTGAACGCGAAGCTGTTCGAGGACAGCATCGTGGTGTTCGCCGACTACATCGAGTGGCGGGCGGAGCACCCGTCCGACGACCTGATGACCGACCTGCTGCGGGCCGAGATCGACGAACCCGACGGGACGCGGCGGCCCTTGTCGCGGACCGAGGTGCTGGCCTACACCGCCATGATCGCCGGCGCGGGCAACGAGACGACCGCCCGGCTGATCGGCTTCATGG
The DNA here is from genome assembly GCF_002086735.1 of Mycobacterium scrofulaceum. GTDB lineage: Bacteria > Actinomycetota > Actinomycetes > Mycobacteriales > Mycobacteriaceae > Mycobacterium > Mycobacterium scrofulaceum. The sequence continues at coordinate 59,384 of NZ_MVIJ01000024.1, forward strand.
GCCAGCTGCTGTCGGATCACCCGGATCAACGTCGCGAACTCGTGGCCGACCCGTCGCTGATCCCCGGGGCGGTCGAGGAGACGCTGCGCTACGAGCCGCCCTCGCCGGTGCAGGCGCGCTACGTGGCCCGCGACGCCGAACTCTACGGCCGGGTGGTGCCCGAGGGCTCATACATGTTGCTGCTCAACGGGTCCGCCAACCGGGACGATCGTCACTTCGACGATCCGGACCGCTACGACATCCACCGCCAGGGGGGCCACCTGAGCTTCGGGCAGGGCCTGCACTTCTGCCTCGGTTCGGCGCTGGCGCGGATGGAGGGCCGGGTGGCCCTCGAGGAGGTCCTCAAACGCTGGCCCGACTGGGAAGTCGACTACGCCAGCGCGCAACGGGCGCACACCGCGAGCGTGCGGGGCTGGGCGCGCCTGCCCGTCGTCACGGGCTGACGGGGTTCTTTCGGCGCGAGCCGCCCGCTTCACCGCCCGAGCGTGAAACTAGCTTCCCGCTCGGCGAGATTAGCCGCTTTGGTCCACCAACACCGCACCGTCGGGCTGGTTACCGAGCGTCTGCAGCGGGATGTCGCCGCCCTGGGCCGTGAGACGGACGATCTGGGCCAGCTGACCGGGGGCGTCGCATTGCAGGTAGTGGTCGGCGCCGGGCACCACCCAGTAGCGGTTGCGCCCGGGCTTGGTCTTCAGATACGCCTGCCAGACATGGTTGGGGACGCGCAACGGCGCGATGCCGTCGTGCAGCCCCCACACCACGGTGGTGTCGACCGGGCTCTTGGAAAGCGCCTCCAGCCAACCTGTTTCGTCGGCGGCGCGCTCGTGCAGGTATTGGATGGTGTCCGGCAGGACGCGGATCCCGTCGTTGTGGGCGAAGCACTTCGCCAACGCGGCGATCTCCGGGTCGTCCAGCGTGCGCCTGGGCATGAAGGTGCTCGCTCCCAGGCCGGCCGCCAGCATCTCCGGCGTCGTCGCCGCCGCGGTGGGCCGGGCGGTCTGGGGGTCGAGCAGCGCGGTCTGGAAGGCGGTGAGGTTGGACAGCGGCAGATAGATGTTGGCGTTCGTGACGATCAGGTCCACGGGTAGGGCAGGCGGGTCCAGGGCCGCCAACATCTCCAGCGCGATCATCCCGACGCTGCTGCCGCGGTCGTGGGTGAGCATGCGGTAGTCGGTCAGATTCCACACCTGGGTGATCGCGTACACGAGCAGGCGCGCGTCGTCGTAGAGCGAATACACGTACGGCTCGGCCGGCTTGTCGGACAACCCGTAGCCGGGGAAGTCCAGCAGGTAGATGTCGAACTCGGAGGACAGGTCACCCGCCAGCGCGAAATAGTCGATGCTCGACGTGGGGAAGCCGTGCACGAGCACCAGTGCGGGCGCGCCCGGTGTGCCGCAGCGGCGACTGAACACCGCGACTTCGTGCGAGTCGTTGGCGGCGGTTGTCGACCGCCAACGCAGTTCCGTACCGCCGCTTTGCCACTCCGCGAAGATGTCCAAGCTGCCAGCATCGCAGAGGCGATGGCGGGAGACAACCACGCGGCTACCGGAAGGTGACCACGACCTTGTCGGCGGCGCCGGGGGTGCCGGCCAGATCGAGGGCTGCCCCGAGGTTTTCGAAGGGGGTGGTGTGGCTGTAGAACGCGTCGGAACCCCGTCACCATCGCCAGCTTCATGACCCACTCTCCGCGGTTTACGGTATGTGCCCTCGCCCGCAACCCGGTAGAACTGTGGCGGTCAAGTCAATTCCCAGCGTCACCGACTCACGGGCAGGTGACGTGCACCCCGAAAGTCACCGGCCGCGTGCCGCTTTGGCCCGGGGTGGTCGCCTCACCGGTCCCCGTCACGGTGTAGCTCTTGTCCTCTTTGGTCGCCAGCACCTGCGTTGCCGACTTGGTCGCCTGATAGGGGAGTTGGTACTGCCCGGTCGGCAACGTGAGCGAGATCGCGAATCCGTCTACCATCGGCGGCTTTTCGTCCGAAAGCGCCAGCGACACGGACGCCGTGTCGTCCTGCACGCGGATGCGGGTGGTGAGGTCCCCCGACTCCGGTGGCGACGCGTTCGGTTCCGCCGCCGAATTGGTGCAGTCAACCCGCGCGGTCATGGTGTGCTTGTTCCCGTCGATCATGACGGTGGTGGTCACGGAAACCGGAGTGGAACTCGTGGTGGACGCCGGTTGGCCGCCGTTGCCGGAACAGCCGGACAGACCGGCCACCAGCACGATCCCGGCGGCCCCGAGGATGTACGGGTTTGTCATCTCACCTCCTTTGCCCGCGAGGACTATAGGTGCCATTCGTTTCGAAAAGGTCTCATCTTTCTGGCGGCGAGCCGACCGCACGGTTTACCGCCAGGCTTCCCAATTCACCATGCTGCGCAGTGGACCGGCAAATTGAGGGCGCACGGCGCCCGACCGCCACCGTTCCTCGACGACGGGGGCCAGCGCGTCGGCGGTGGTCAGCGGGTCGTCATCGAGGTAGACGACGGTGATGTACTGGCGATCCGTCCGCCAGCCCCGCGGCAGATGGCTCCAGCCGGCGCTGGAACCGAACGTCCACGCGCCGGCCGTGCCCGGCACGGCGAGCAGGCGCGGATGGTGTTCGGCGTACAGCCATTGCAGCCACTCGTCCGGGCGGCGCCCGTCGGTGGGTTCTTCGACGATCAGCACGACGCCGCGGTGCGGCCGGAATGGCACCACCTCGGGGGACACGAGCGCGCGCGGCGATGATTGCCACTGCAGCAGGCGCAGGCCGGCCACTTGCAAGGACGGCCGGACGACGGGGAACCGGCCGTTCTCGCGCAACGTGCGGCCGAGCGTGACGAAGTCGTCGAAGGTGTCCTCGACGGGTTCGCCGACCAGGTAGTGCACCGCGTTGCCGAGCTCGCCCAGCGGGCCGTCGGCCGCCAGGCGGTGCCGGGGGTAGTCGCCGTCGGCGATCCAGCGCAGGCCGTGCACGATGCCGGGCAGCTGGTACTGCTCCGGCATGTGATCGAGCAGGTGCCAGCGCAGGTAGCTGCCGTCGTCGTCCGGCGCGGCGCCCGTGAGGCTGAATATGCCCGCCCTGACGCGTATCACGCCGCACCGGCGGGGGAATGCAGCTCGGCGAGCGCCTGCAGGTTGTCCAGATAATGCGGCAGCGAGGTGTGCCGGAAGACGGCCGGCACGATGGTGGCGCCGTGCTCGGCGGCCTCGCCGACGGCATCGCGGGTGCGCTCCGGCTCGTCGATCGGGTCCAGCGGTGCCGGCGGTGGCAACACGACCTCGAACCCCGGCCGGAGTTCGAAGCGGCGCAACCAGTCTCGTGCTTGCGCCAGGCCGACGGCGAAGGGCGCCCAGCCGTCGGCGAGGGTCGCGGCGCGGCGCAGCGATCGCAGGCTGCGCCCGCCGACCCAGATCGGCACCCGGGCTTGCACCGCGCACGGGTCGACGACCATGCCGTCGAATGAATAGAACGCGCCGTGGTAGGCGGGTTCGGGCACGGACAGCGAGGCGCGCAGCGCCTTGAGTGCGTCGTCTGCTCGCGGCCCGCGGTCGGCGAAGGGCGCGCCGATGAGGTCGAACTCCTCCTCGAGGCTGCCGACGCCGACCCCCAGGACGAGCCTGCCGTTGCTGACCCTGTCCAAAGTGCCGTAGCGCTTGGCGATCTCGAGCGGGTGGTGGTAGCCCAGCACCAGCACGTTGGTGGCCAACCGGATTTGTCGGGTGCGTGCGGCCAGGTAGCCGAAGGTGGCCAGCGGATCCCAATAGCGGGTGCCGCGGCGATGCGCCTCGGCGGCGGGCAGCGCGACGTGTTCGCTGCACGTCAGGTGGTGATAGCCGAGCCGGTCCGCGGCTTCGCCGATCCGCGCCAGGTCCTCGATGGAGGCGTGCCGCTCCCAGTCGCCGCTGGTCTTGGGAAACATGGTCACCACCGGTGTGGCGACCGAGAGTCGAACGCCGCTCATCCCTGCATGTACCCCCCGGCGTCGACGGGGATCGACTGGCCGGTGATGGTCCGGCTCTCGTCGCCGGCGAGGAACAATGCCAGGTTGGCGACATCGTCGGGCGTGGAAATATCTTGGAGCGCTGTGCCTTTGAGGGCTTTGACGCGCTGGGTGGTGAAGTCGACGCCCTGTTCGTCGGCGGTGCGCTGCACCCATCGCCGCCACAGTTCGGTGTCGATGGCCCCGGGCACGATGCAGTTGCACCGGATCCCGTAGGGACCGACCTCGAGCGCCACGGCCTTCGTGAACGCCCGAAGCGAGGCCTTGGCGGTGACGTAGTGGCTCTTGCGGACGACGCCGGAATAGCCTGCCGTGGAGGAGAAGTTGAGGATGACACCGCGCCGGCGCGCCAGCATCGACTGGTTGAGCACCTCCCTCGTGCACAGCATCGCCGCGGTGACGTCGATGGCGATCGTGGCGTTCCAGTTCTCCAGGGTCTGCTCCCAGATCCAGCGGTCCTGTCCCGGCGCGGCGGCGTTGTTGCACAAGATGTCGACGTGGCCGAATTCCGTGACGGCGCGCGCCACCATGGCCGCGACGTCGTCCTCGTCGGTCACGTCGGCGCGCATCGCGACGGCACCGGGGCCGGCCGCCCGCGCGGCATCGCGAACCAGCTCTTCGCGCCGTGCCGCCAGCAACACCTTGGCGCCCTCGGAGACGAACAGCGCGCCCAGCACCGGTCCCAGGCCGGTGCTCGCGCCGGTGATGATCGCGACCTTGCCGGCGAGCCGGCCCGTCATCGCGGTCAACTTGCCGGCACGCATATCTCGATCCAGGCGTGGATTCGTTCGGCGACGGCGAGCCATCCGGGGTCAAGCATCATGTCGTGGCTCATCTTAGGGAAGATCTCGGCTTCGGTGCTGTAGGCGGCCGCCGTGGCCCGGACTTCCCGTGTGGTGAAGCAAACGTCGTCTTCGGCGCCCAGCACCAACAGTGGGGTGGTGACGCGGTGGGGCTGGGGCAGGTCGTGCCACAGCATGTCGATCGCGATCCTCAGCGCGTACTCTTCGCCGAGTTCCGCGGCATAGCGGGCGACATCGGCGTCGGGGGCGGACCCCGAGAAGAACGTCTCGCGGGCCAATTCCGGGGTGCCGCCGACTCCGCGCAACGACTTCGCCACGGCCAGGCCGGTGGCGGTGTACCAAGGGTGCCGCTTGAATCTGCGCGCCAGGAATCCCAGGATTCCGCCCGGGGGTACCGAGGCGAGCAGCACGGCGGCCGCGGCGTCGTGCGACTCCAAGTACTTCTGTACCACGAAGCCGCCCATGGAATGCCCGACGATTATTGGTCGTTCGGCCAGGCCGTCGGCGACCGCGGCGACGTCGGCCACGAAGTCCCCGATCGAGCAGAGCCGCATCGACCTGGGCGCAGGGCTGTTTCCGTGCCCGCGAAGGCTCAGCGCCAGCGCCGGGTGGCCCCGCTCGGCGAAGAAGTGGAGGAAATGCTCGTCCCAGCACCAGGCGCCGTGCCACGCTCCATGCACGAATAGCACCGGCGGCTTGCGGGATTCGGGACGCGGCTTTCGTTCGATCACTTCCAGCATGAGCGTGCTCCTCGGTCGGCCGCGCCCCCCGGTTCGGCTCCAACGCCGCTGAGACTAGCCGCTGGCCCGCCGTGCAGGACTGGAATCAGCAAACGTGCGCCGAAGCGCACCCGACGGGGTCGTCGTGGCGTTTACTGGGGCGGTGAGCGAAGCGGGTCGCGGCGAACGGCGCACCCTGGTGCTGTCCGCCTTCCCCGGCGAAGCCGACGCGGTGCTGTCCCACACCACGCTCGATCCCGATCCGGTGGCGATCGTCGACGGCCGCCACTTCTACCTGGGGGCTATCGCCGGCAAGAAGGTGATCGTCGCGATGACCGGCATCGGCCTGGTCAACGCCGCCGGCACCACTGAAGCCGCCTTGTCCGGCTTCGGGATTGGCGCCGTGGTGTTTTCCGGTGTCGCCGGTGGGGCCGGGCGCACCCGCATCGCGGACGTGGCGGTGCCGGCGCGGTGGACGCTGGACCACGGCAGGACGTTCCGCCCGGTCGACCCCGGCATGCTGGCGGAGGCCGGAATGCTCTCGGTCGCACTGGAAAGCGTCGATTCGCGGCGGCGGTCGCGGGTCGTCGTCGGCGGCGACGGCTGCAGTGGGGACAACAACAACGGGGTGGCATTTCCCTGCATCCCCAACGGCGGCGACGTTTTCGGCTGCCAACCCCGCACCGCACCCGACCGCTCCCTCCGCTATACCGGCAACTTCCGGCAAGCGGCGGGTCGCTGGCTGAGATGCGCCCTGATCAGCAACCTGAAGATCGCCTCGAGCTCGGACCCGGCCTTCGATGCGACGGACATGGAGACCGCGGCGGCCCAGGCCGTGGCCGAAGAGCACGGCATCCCTTTCCTCGGCGTCCGCGCCATCACGGACGGGCCGGGCGACCCGCTTCGCCTGCCGGGCTTTCCTTTTCAGTTCTTCTGCTACAAGCGGATCGCGGCGGTCAACGCCGCCCGGGTGACCGCGGCTCTCCTCCGGAACTGGGCCGGCGCCTGATCGCTATTCCGGGCCGCGGGCGACCGCGCGGCCCGGGTCCGAGCACCACTCGGACCACGACCCCGGAAACAGCGCCGCCTCCCGACCCGCCGCGGCGAGCGCGGCGACCGTGACGCTGGCGGTCACGCCGGAACCGCAGTAGGCGCCCACCGCCCCGTCGCGGTCGATGCCGCGGTCGGCCAGCAGTCGGTTGAGCTCGCGGTCGCCGGCGAACGTGCCGCCGGGGGTCAGGATGGCGGTGCTGGGCAGGTTCGTGGCGCCCGGGATGTGCCCGGCCGCGGGGTCGAGCGGTTCGATTTCACCGCGGAAGCGCTCGGGTGCCCGGGCATCGAGCAATATCGCGCCGCTCGCGCCGGCTTGCTCGGCCGTCAGGGTGGGGCGGCCCCCGGAGTACAGATCATCGTGCGGCACAGTGACATTCCCCGGCCGCGGTGTCACCTCGCCGGTTTCGAGCCGACCGCCGTCCGATCGCCAGGCGGCCAGGCCACCGTCCAGGATGCGCACGCTCGGCAGGCCGGCCGCCGTCAACACCCACCACGCCCGCGCCGAACCGGCGCGGTTCCAGTCGTCGTAGACGACCACCGGCGAATCCCGCCGGACGCCCCAGCGGCGGGCGGCGGCCTGCAGCGCGGTCCCCGACGGCAGCGGGTGACGGCCGCGTCCGACGACCGAGTGATCGCTGAGTTCCTCCTCGAGGGACACATACACCGCGCCCGGCAAATGTCCCGCCAGATAGGCCGGCCGCCCGTCGGGCTCGTCGAGCCGCCAACGGACGTCGAGGATGCTGACCGGCTCACCGGCCTCGAGCAATGCGGCCAACTCCGCGACGGTGACCAGCACCTGGTCTCGGACACCCACCGATTCGCCTCCCTGATCGACTGCACAGAGCCTAGCGGCGTTCCGCTTCAGCAAACGGGGGCGTAGCGTCTTGATGCGACAGGGCGGATCGGAGTAGGTCGTGGCGCGCACCGGCTACACATTCACCGCGGCCTCCGCGGTCGCGTTGGCCCTCACGACGGCCGTTCCCGCCCGGGCGATGCCAAACACCCAGTGCGCGCTGACGACTCCCGTTCGGGAAGTGCGGCACGTGTCCCAGCTGCCGCCCGAGCTTCTGAAGCTGCTTCCGCCCGTCGCCGACATCGGCGCGCCCTTCAACGCCACCGACTCGGTCAGCGATCCGACGCTGCCGTTCCGGCGGCTGATACGCGGCGGCAATCGCGACGCCGACTGGTTCGTCTGGTACGAGCACGGCGGTGTCGGTTACTTCTGGCAGGCGGTGGTCGCGCGCGTCGTGCCCGGCACCGAGCCGAAAGTATTGGCCAACGCCGGAACGGTTTCCGACACGCTGTGCCGGCTCACCGATGGCGCATTCGCGGGCGTCGTTCCCCCTTATCCGCCCGGATCCTGGGCGGCCTCCGACTTCTGAGGAAGCACCGGCCATGAACAAACCCGAGCAATCGCAGACCCGCACCCGCAACTTCGCCCGCGTGCTGGGCCCTTACCTCACCATCGTGCCGATCACGGTCGCGGTGCGCGGCTCCTACATGCAGACGCTGTTCACGGAGTTCAAGGCAAATCCGATGTGGCCCTGGCTGTATGGGGCCATCCTCTTGATGGGCGGCCTTTTCATCATCGCGTTCCACCAGTATTGGCGCAGCCTCGCGGCGGTCATCGTATCCGCGGTGGGCTGGTTTTTCGCGATACGCGGGGTGCTGCTGTTGACCCTCCCGCGCGCCTATGACGCGGCCGGCGACGCGATCTACAGCTCGGGCATGTCCATTGCGATATGGGTGATGTTCGGCTGTCTGGCGTCCGCCGGCGTGTACCTGACGTACGTCGGCTGGAAGCCGGAGCCTCCCGCGGATAGTTAATCCGCGACCATTCCCATTTCCACCGTGGCCGCAAATGGCCGGACCATTTGGTTGGCGAAAGTCCCCGAACTCATGGGCCAAATGGCTCTAACTAGAACAGAATGCCGGGGACACAATTAAGGTTTCGGAGTCGATTGGCGGCAAATGGCTTCGCCGCTCAAACGAGGAGGAATACCAGTGAAGATCACCACGATGATCACGACGGTAGCGGCCGTCGTCATGACCGCGATTGCTGTGAGCGGCGTACCGGCTGCGTCGGCCACCTATCCCGTCGTCGGCAAACTGGGCAGCGAATTGACGATGACCGACACCGTCGGCCAGGTTGTCCTGGCGTGGACGGTCAGCAACCTCCAGCCCAGCACCGACCCCACCCCCGGCTACATGCCGACCGGCAAGCTGTGGGAAGCCACGGCGACCGTCAGGTCAATCCGGGGAACGGTTACCCCCGCGATTTCGCAGTTCAATGCCGTCGCCCCGAATGCGGCCGTCTATCGGGTTCTTTGGTATGTCGCGAGTCCGACGAACATCAGTGGGGCGACCATTCCTGAGGGTGCGCAAGCGACCGGCAAAATCCACTTCGACGTCACGGGCCCGGCGCCGACCACAGTGACGATGAACAACGGGATGGAAGACCTGCTCATCTGGGGGCCGTAGGGCCGGCCTCTCGTAGAGAGGAAAGGAAAAAGCCCGCGTCGGCACCCCTGCGGTTATGCGGTGTGTTCGGAATCGGTACCCCGGTCGTCCAGCGCGGTCGCTCCCAACGACGCCAGCATGCCGGTCGCGGCCCGGTGCCAGGTGAAATCCTCGGCGCGACGCCGCGCGGAGACCCGACGGTGGTGCTCGGGACGGCGGGTGATGGCGCCGACCGCGCGCGCGATGGCGACCGGGTGGTTGTCCGCCAAAGCGCCGCTGTCCTGGGTGATGATCTCGCTCAGCGCCGACGTGCGCGACACCACCGCCGGCGTCCCGCAGGCCAGCGACTCCAGCGCGGCCAGCCCGAACGTCTCGTGCGGCCCGGGCGCCAGCGTCACGTCGGCCGAGGCCAGCAGCCCGGCCACCGTGTGCCGATCGGAGACGAAGCCGGTGAAGTCCACCGGCAACCGGGCGGCCTGACGCTCCAGCCTGGCCCGCAACGGACCCTCGCCCACGACGACCAGGCGGGCGTCGACCCCGGCGTGGCGCAACTCGCCGATTGCGTCGATGCTGCGGTCGACGCGCTTTTCCACCGACAGCCGGCCGCAATGGACCACCAGCAGCTGTGTCGGTGTGGCCCAGCGTCGTCGCAGCAGGTACGAGTGCCGGCGCGGGTGAAAGGTCTGCAGGTCGACGCCCAACGGGACGGTGACGGTGTTGGTCGCGCCGATGCGGTCGAACTCCTCGCGCGCGAAACCGGTGGTGCACACCACCGTGTCGTAATCGGCCGCGGTACGGGCGTTGGCCAAATCGGCGAACTTGACCGCGGCCCGGTGCGGAAGCAGTTGCCCCACAAGCCGATCCAGCCGCTCGTGGGAGATCATCACCGTGGTGGCGCCGTGGTCGCGGCCCCAGCGGCCCAGTGACCGCAGCGTGAGCCGGTCCGACACCTCCAACGCGTCGGGCCGCAGTGCCTCCAGCAGCGTTTTGACCGGTCCCGGCATCACCGCCCGGTAGCCGCCGGTGAGGGGAATCAGCCGCGCGGGCAGGGTGATTCGCACGACGCCGGTGCGCAGCTGGCTGCGCTCGGCACGCTGACCGGGCACGATGAGGAACACCTCGTGTCCGCCGGCGCAGTATTCGGCGCCCAGCCGATCCACCGCGGTGCGAAGGCCGCCGGAGCGAGGGCCATAGAAATTGGCGACCTGTACAACACGCATAACGTGAGGACACGCGGCGCGCGTGTGCACTCAACAATGTGGACTTGACGCTGACCTGAACAGTCCATGAATTCCGGCGAACCGGCTGCGTGTGCGCTGAGGGATTCGCGTGTGCGCCCAGGGTGGCGACACGCCGAGAAACGCCGCCGTGGGCGCACCCTCGACAGAAAGCCGGCCGGCCCGCCAGCTAACCGGTGGACTCGGGTCCGAACCAGCGCCGCAGCGCCACATGCAAACCGGCCTGGGCCGCCGGCCCGAATTCGCCCGCCGCCCAGGCGACGTATCCGTCCGGCCGGATCAGCAGCGCCGCGGCGGGCCGGTCGTCGAGGGGCGAACTTGCGATGTCCACCCGGTCGGCCCAGCCCGACGCCGTGGCCGCGACGCCGCCGTCGAAGTCGAGCAGCACCGGGCGCGCGCCGTGCAGTAGCTCGGTGACGCGCCGGCCGTCCGCGAGGGTCAGCTCGGGCACGGGCCGACCCGACAACGGATGGTCGTCGCCGACGTCGTAGCGCACGTCGGTGCCGGCGAGCAGCGCCGCCATGTGCTTCGCGACGCCGGGCAGGGTGAAGAATTCACCCAGCAGCGTGCGGAGCGCGGCGACCTCGGGACCGGGCAACATGAGCGCGGTCTGGGCCAGCGAGTGCATCATCACGCGCTCGCCGACGGGGTGCCGTTCGGATTCGTAGGTGTCGAGCAGTCCGGTGGGCGCCCACCCGTTGAGCTCAGCGGCGAGCTTCCAGCCCAGGTTCATGGCGTCTTGGAGGCCGAGGTTCAGGCCGGGGCCGCCCATGGCGCTATGGACGTGGGCGGCGTCACCGAGCAGCAGGGCGCGGCCGTCGCGGTAGCGCGACGCGTGCCGCGTGTTCCAGCCGTTGATACGGCGCAGGGCATGCGGCCCTGGGCCTTTCGGCTCTTCGAAGGGGAAGTCGGTGCCGAGCACCCGCCGGACACTTTCGCGCAGTTCGGTCAGGCTCATGGGCTCGTCGTCGACGAAGGGCGCAAATTCGACGGTGCCCAACAGCGCCCTGCCGGGCTCGAATTCGGCGAAGATCAATCCGCCGTTGTCGAATCGGCTGTGGCCGAAGGGAAGCGGGCCGAACCCGGGGATGTCGATGACGCCGTCGGGTCTGCGGAGCCGCTCGGGGATGTGCACGTGGGCGAGCCGGCCGACCGTCGCAGAGGTACTGCCGGGGAACTCGATTCCCAGTGACTTGCGGACCAGGCTGTGTCCGCCGTCGGCGCCAACCAGGTAGCGCGTGGCGATTCCGTATCGGCTCTCCGGCGAAGATACCTTCACCGCAACGGATTCCGCACCCGGCCGGATGCCGGTGAGCTCGTGCCCCCAGCGAAGGTCTACCCCGAGATCGCGGGCCCGTTTCTCCAGCAGTCGCACCAGCCTGGGTTGCGGGATGAGCATCGCATACATCGGGTTGTCGGGTACGCCGGTGAAGTCCAGCGGCATGGCGGAGAACATCCAGCCGGGGGTGGGTTGGGGCGGCTGGTCGTCGCCGGTGAACGCCCGGTACAGGCCCCGCAGGTCGAGTGCCCGGACCACCTGTCCGACAAGCCCGTTCGCCTTCGGCTCGTCGCTGGGCCCGGGCAACCCGTCGAGCACGACCGGCCTGATGCCGGCCAGCGCGAGCTCGCAGGCCAGCATCAGTCCGTTGGGCCCGGCGCCGGAGATGACGATCTCGGTGCGTTCGTCAGCCACGGGTTTTCTCCTTACGCTTGGTGGGTTCGGGCAGGCCCGCGCTGACGGCGGCGAAGCCGGCACGAATCAGGTCGGTGATGGCGACCGGCGGGTCGGCGCGCACGTAGGCCTCCGCCGCGGCGTCGCCGACGGCGCGCACGACCGCCGCCACCAGTCGCGGGTACAGGTCGTGCTCGGGATCGGTCCCGGTGCGCTCCGCGATCACCGCCAGCCATTCGTCGAACAGGTCCTGCGGCAACGCGTTTCGCACCTGGGGGTTCATCAGCATCTTGCGCACCTCGACGAGTTCCTGGCGGGTCGGCACCAGGTTTTCCTCCCCGTGCGCCTCGCCGAAGTCGGCCTCCAGCGGTTCGAGCACGACGTGCGTGATCGACGTCCACAGCGGCTCGTCGGCCGGGCGCTGCCGAAAGGCGGCAATGCTGCGGCGCATCCGCTCGGTCTGCCGATAGGCGAGTGCCTCGTACTTGCCGCCGAAGTAGTTGTTGAAGGTGCGCAACGAGACACCGGCCAGGGTGGCGATGTCCTCGCGCGTCACGTTGTCCAGTCCACGCTCGAAGGCGAGGTTCAGTGCGGCGTCGCTGAGGGCCCGCCGGGTGTCGGCCTTCTTGCGCTCGCGCAGCCCGCGCGGCTGTTCGGTCACGGGCACCACCCTACGCAAAAGTTGCCCGCTGGGCAATATTGCCTATCGGGCAAGAATCGCAAGTGCGTTGAGGACTTTGCGTGTGCGTCCACGGCGGCGACACGCCGGAAAACGTCGCCGTAGGCGCACACGATGCGGGCAAGGACCCCGGAAACTAGCGCCGGCCCCAGTCCCACGGCGGCGTGCTCAGCAGCCCCTGACCCGCGACGCGCGTCTCGCCCCACTCCTTGTACAGCTCGATCTCGACGGCTCGGCGCGTCCCTTCAGCCTCGGCCACCGGCACGGTGTCGAGGAATTCGAGCAGCGCCCGCGAATGGGTGACCACCAGCACCTGCGTCCGCGCGGCGGCGGTGCGGATCAGCCCCGCGAGCGGGCGCACCAGGTCGGGGTGCAGCGAGGTCTCCGGCTCGTTGAGCACCATCAACGACGGCGCCCGCGGGCTGGACAGCGCGGCGGCCCACAGCAGGAATCGCAGTGTGCCGTCGGATAATTCGGCGGAGCGCAGCGGCCGCAGCATGCCGCGCTGCCGCAGCTGCAGGTCGAACAGCCCGTCGTGCTCGGCGACCGACACCGTGGCGCCGTCGAACGCGTCGGCGACGGCGCGGCTCAGGTCGTCGAAACCCGCCTCGATGATCGTCTGGATCGCGGCGGCCAGGTCGCCGCCGTCGTCGGAGAGCACCGGGGTGCGCGTGCCCACCTGCGGATGCCGCGCCGGCGCCCCGACGTCGACGCGGAAGCCGTCGTAGAACCGCCACCCGCGCAGCCGCTCACGCACGGCCGCGAGTTCGGGCAGCGCGTGCGGGTGGGCGTACTCGGCCAGCACGCTGCGATACGACGGCAACGAGCGGGACAACTCGTCGAACCCACGGCCCGAGTCCGCGCTCACTTCGGCGAGCTCGCGCGTGCGGCGCACCAGCGTCGCGCTGGCGCGCGGCACCGGCCCGGCGAACAGCGCCTCCCGCTTGATCTCGGGATCGCGGCCGAACGCCGACTTGATCCCCGCCATCTGCGGCATGCCCAGATCGACCAGATAGCCGAAATCGTCTGAGGCGAAGCCCATTTCGAGGGAAACCGGCCGGGTGCGCACCGTGCCCTCGGCCTTCCCGGTGCGGCGGGCGCCCTTGAGCTCCTCGGGACCCGCCCACAGCGCGGACTGCAACCCGCCCTCGCGGGCGAGCGACGCGATCACCTCGCCGCGGCCGCAATCGGCCAGCAGCCGCAGCGCGCGATACAGCGACGACTTGCCGGCGCCGTTGGCGCCGGTGACGACCGACAGCCGGCCCAGCGGCAGGATCACCTCGCGCAGCGAGCGATACCCGCGGATCGCCACCGTCTGCAACATGGAGCCGACTGTACGGTCGAGGACCGACGCGCCCTACTCGTTGTCGGCGGCGTCCAGCAACTGCACTTCCTCGAGGTCCATCTCGTTCTGCAGCTCGCGCAGCACGATGTCGTCGATCAGGTTGCGGTTGCGCAGCGCGGTGATCTCGCGGCGCTTCTGTTCCAGCACGCCCAGCCGCACCCGACGCACCAGGTCCTTCTTCTTGACCAGATGGTCATTGGTCGAACCGTTCTCGGTGGCCAGCGCCAGCGCAGCCTTCTCCTCGTATTCCTTCTGCAGCCGCCGCCGCAGATCGTCGCCGATGCCGACTTCGTCGGCGACCGTCGGCAACGCGTCGAGGGCGGCGCGGACGCCCCGGGTGCGGGCCAGCTGCAATTCCTCGGCGTGCGCGAGATCCTCGGGCATCTTCGCCCAGCGGACCACGGCGGGCAGCGTGGTGCCCTGGACCAGCACGGTCACCAGGATGACGACCACCACGATGAAGATGAGCAGGCTGCGGTCGGGGAAGGGCGCACCGCTGAGCGTGGTGGTCGGGACGGCCAGCGCCGCGGCCAGCGAGACCGCCCCGCGAAAGCCGGCCCAGGCGGTGACGAAACGCTGACGCCAGCCGACGCGGCGTTCGCGCTGCACCTCCCGGCGATCGATCAGCCGGATCAACAGGACGGTGATCTCGCCCCAGAAAATGCGCGACAGGATCACCACGGCGGTGACGGCGAGCGCGAGGAACAGGGCGTGCCGAATCCCGCCGTCCACGCCGGCGATGCCGCGCAGCGCCCCCGGTATCTGGACGCCGACGAACACCCACAGCGAGCCGTTGAGCAGGAAGGTGGCGCTGTCCCAGAACGCGTACGACTGCAGGCGGGATCGCGCCCGGATCACCACCGGCCCGGCATAGGCGAGCACCAGCGCCGCGACCATCACCGCGACCACCCCGCTGCACTCCATGCTCTGCGCCAGCAGGAACGCCGCGAACGGGGTCAGCAGGCTCAGGGCCCCTTCCTCCTGCGGCGCGTCGATTCGCTTGCGCAGCAGCGTAACCGCCCCGCCGACCAGCAGCCCGGCGGCGATACCGCCCAGGTACGACCCGATGAAGCGGACCACCAGGTCGGTCGGCCCGATCGCGGACCCGCCGATCGCGACGTGCACCGTGACGGCGAACAGGACCAGGGCCGTGCCGTCGTTGATGAGACTCTCGGCCTTGAGGACGGTGACCGACCGGCGGGGCAGCTTCTTCGCCAGGCCGGCGACGGCGGCGGCGTCGGTGGGGGACAGGACGGCGCCCAGCACGGCCGCCGTGTGGGAGTCCATGCCCAGCGCCCGCGCCGTCCAGGACACCGCTACCGCCGTCGCGATCACCAGGGCGATGCTGAGGAAGACGATGATGCGCGCGTTCGCCCGGATCTCACGGAAGCTGGTGTTCAGGCCCTCCCAATAGAGGATCGCGGGCAGGAACAGCAGCAGCACGATCTCGCCGTTGATGTGCACATGGGCGAAGCTGGGGATCAGGCCCAGCAGCGTGCCGAGCACGATGAGCAACACCGGGGGACCGACGCGGTAGCGCCGGCCGAGCACCGTCCCGACGATGACGGTCGAGACCAGCGCAACGATCAGGACGAGGCCAAACACCAGCCCATCCTGCCGGACACGCCGGCTTCGCGCGCGGACCACCCCGGGCGCCGGCAGCCGGTCCCGCAAGCGCTGCCGCCCACACGCCGCTCGCGCTCCAGGCCATAATGGGCTCGATGACTGTCGGGAAGATCAGGCTCTTGGTGACCGTCGCCATGCTCGTTTCGCCGATGTTGGTGGGCTGCCACTTCGCCTCCAGGAACCCCCCGTCGACCAAGACGCTGCAGGTGCCGATGACCGACGTGCTGACCCAGGACGCCCTCACGCAGAGCATCACCCTCGCCGTCGGCAACACGCTGGTGGTGAAGCTGGGCTCGAACTACACCACCCCGTACCGGTGGGTACCGGACATGAAGGTCAGCGATCCCGCGGTCCTCAAGCAGACCAGTCACGAGTTCGTGCCGCCGAGCAGCGACGCGTTGGGTGCGCCCGGCATGGAGGTGTGGAAGTTCACGGCGTTGAGGCCGGGGACCACGACGATCGGCACGTCCTACACGAGCTTCGTCGGCAAGGACCCCAAACCCGCGTGCACCTACACGGCCACCATCACCGTTCAGTAAACCGTTCCAGCGCACAGGCTTTCGCGGCGGGGCGGATGCCCAGCGCGTGGCTGAGCAGGCCGATCCCGGCGCCGAGGATGGGCCAGACCGGCCAGAAGTACGTCGCGCCGGTGGTGGCGGCGACGGCCGCCCACACGGTGAGCACGACGACCGTCATCACGAGGTAGGCGGCCAGGTGAAGGCGCACGCCGCGGCGGGCGGCCTCGATGCGGGCGGCGCGGCGGCGCGGGTCGGCGCGCCGGATGCGCTCCAGCGGCAGGTCGGCGAGCAGCCGGTCGAGTTCCCCGGTGGTGTGCGCGCCGAACACCGCCTGCGTCCGTTGCTCGTATTCGTCGAGGTCCAGGTAGCCCTGCGCGAGCGCTTGGCCGAGGCGGTCGGCCGCCCTTTCCCGGTCGCGGTCGCCGGCGCGCGGGGCCATGAGCTGCTGGTCCATTTCGTCCCCTTCCGAAGATGTGAATGGCTTTAACATAGTAGCCAATGTTAATGTCGTCAACATGGCACGGGAGCGGAAATCGGCGACGCGCCGCGACAGCTACCACCACGGCGACCTCAAACGCGCCCTGAGCAGCGCGGCGTTGTCACTGGTGGCCGAGAAGGGGCCGAAGGGCTTCACGCTGACCGAGGCGGCGCGGCGCGCCGGGGTCAGCGCCGCCGCCCCGTACCGGCACTTCGCGGATAAGGCCGCGCTGCTCGCGACGGTGGCCGAACAGGGCTTCCGGGACCTGCACGCCGCACTCGCCGCGGCCGGTGACGCCGCGTCCGACCCGAAGGACCGGGTGGCCGAACTGGGCCGCGCCTACGTGCGCTGGGCCGTCGCCCACCCGGATCACTACCGGGTGATGTTCGGCGCCGAGCTGTCGAAGGCCGACCATCCCGACCTGGCGGTCGCCGGCGAGCAGGCGTTCGGCGACCTGCTCGGCGCGATCGCGACATGCCAGGAGGCGGGCATCGTGGGCGGGCGCGACCCGCGTGACCTCGCCGCACCGCTGTGGTCGCTGGTGCACGGCGTCGCGTCCCTGGCGATCGGCGGCGAGCTGCGCACGGTCGGCATCGAGCGGGACCCGGAGGCCATCGTCACCGGCGTGGTGGCCCAAATGCTGGGCGGCTAGGCGACATTGGCCTGGCGGAGCGTCGCGTAGACCTCGGCCAGGAATTGCTCGACGGCGACCGCGGTGTGCGCCGCGCGCGCCGAACCGAAGATGTCGAATGCGTGCTGGGTGAACGGCAATTCGGCGTACACGACGGGCTGGTTGCTCACCTGCCGCAGCCGCTCGACGAACGCGCGCGCCTGCTCGACGGGCACCAGC
Source organism: Mycobacterium scrofulaceum (assembly GCF_002086735.1). GTDB lineage: Bacteria > Actinomycetota > Actinomycetes > Mycobacteriales > Mycobacteriaceae > Mycobacterium > Mycobacterium scrofulaceum. Next base: position 76,806 of record NZ_MVIJ01000024.1, read on the forward strand.
GAGTCGTTACGGCCGTGCAGGACGAAGAACGGCGGAGCGTCGGCCGACACGTGGTTCACCGGCGACGCCGTGACGAACGGTTGCATGTTCGTCGACGGCCGTTGCTTCACAACGGATTTGACGAGCAGCGCGGGCATCATCGGGTGCATGGCGTCGTTGAAGCGGGTGAAGTCGTAGACGCCGTAGAACGGCACCGCCGCCTGCACCCGGGTGTCGGCGTCTTCGAAGCCGGGCTGGAATTGCGGGTCGTTGGGGGTGAGCGCGGCCAGCGACGACAGGTGGCCGCCGGCCGAACCGCCGGTGATCGCGATGAATTCGGGGTCGCCGCCGTACTCGGCGATGTGCGCCTTCACCCACGCCAGCGCGCGCTTGACGTCGACGATGTGGTCGGGCCAGGTGTTGCGCGGGCTGTGCCGGTAGTTGATCGCCACGCAAACCCAGCCCAACTCCGCCAGGTGGCTCATCAACGGATGTGCCTGTCCGCGTTTGTTTCCCGTCGTCCAGGCCCCCCCGGGGATCTGGAACAGGACCGGCGCCTTGCCGGTCGGGTCCAGGTCGGGGCGGCGCCAGATGTCCAGGAAATTGGCGCTGCCGAATTCGCCGTAGCTGATGTTGGCATCGTGCGCGTAGTCGCGGTAGATGCGCATCATCCGCAGCAGCCCGGGCGTCTTGGCGGTGCCGCTGCCGGCCGGGCGGCGCCACAGGTCCCCGGCTTCGGTCAGGCGCGACGGTCCCAGGCCGCGGTCCAACGCCTCGGTCAGCGGCACGTTGGCCTTGTGGCCGGCGCGGCTGAAGTTCAGCAGGCCCAGCGCCGACACGCCCGCCACCGCCCACGCCGCGAACCGCACCGGGCGGGTCAGGCGGCGGGCGGTCAGCGCCAGGCCGCCGAGCTGGCTGACCAGGGTCTGCAGCGGCAGCTCGGTGACCACCAGCCCGAACATCCACGAGAACAGCGAAAGGTATCCGCTGCGCGCCAACGGCCGGTACGCGTTGAGCGTGGACAGCGCGGTCACCGCCGTGACCACGAGCGACCCTATCTGCCGGATGACGTGGATGATTCGAGCTGTCCGCATGGGCTCACCTTAACGAGGCGCGGCGCGCCTCAGGCGAACACCGTCTTGGGCATCACGGTGGGCTTGACCCCGTACCGCGGGGTGCTGAAGCCGTAGCCGCCCCTACCGGCCGCGGCCATCGCCGGCATGCCCGCGGGCACCGCCGTCACCGGCCCCGCCTCCTCGGGCGCCATGGTCCAGCCCGACCCGGCCGTGACCGAAGCGGCGGGGTCGACCGCCGGGGCGGCCGCCGACCAGGTGGACGGAACCGAGAGGCGACCCACCGTGGACGCCTGTCCCGCGCCGGCCAGCACGGGCGCCTGGCTCACGCCCGTTGACCCGGCCTGCGCCACCGACCCCGCCAGCGTGGGGCCGACGAAGGGGCCGGCGGTGCCGAGAAAGAGCGACGGCACGCCGTTGACGGTGTGCCCCAGCAGCACCGCGGTGGGGATGGTTTCCATGGACCACCAGGCCGCGGTGTTCACCACCCCGTTGATGCTGTTCTGCACAAACGGGATGCTGAAGAACCCGCCATTGGCCGCCTGGAGCGGGGCCGCGAGCTGCGCCGCCGCGTTCGGCGCGGCGGTGATGGTGCGCATCAGCCCGGCCTGCGTGTTGGTCGCGGCGTTGGCCCCTGCGACCGCGGCAGCCTGGCCGGCCAGCCCGCCGGGGTTGGTGAGCGGTGCCGGCGGTGTCATCGGGTTCATCTTTCCCGCGACCGCCGACGAGGCGGCGTAGCCGTACATCGCGGCGGCGTCCTGCGCCCACATCTCGCCGTAGTGCGCCTCGGTTTCCATGATCGCCGGCGTGTTGACGCCGAGGAAGTTGGTCGCGACCAGCGCTGCCAGCTGGGCCCGGTTGGTGGCGACCACCGGCGGGGGAACCGTCATCGCGTATGCCGCTTCGAAGGCCGCCGCGGAGGCGGTGGCCTGCGCGGCGGCGTGCTGGGCCTGTGCGGCGGTGGTGTTGAGCCACGTGATGAAGGGCTGGGCCGCCGCGGCCGCCGACGCCGACGCCGGACCCATCCACTGTTCGCCGGTGAGCTCCGCGACCACCGACTCGTAGCCCGCCGCGGTGGTGTTCAGTTCGGCGGCCAGGGCGTTCCAGGCGGCCGCGGCGGCCATCATCGGGCCTGCGCCGGCGCCGGCGTACATGCGTGCCGAATTGACTTCTGGGGGTAGTGCACCGAAATCCATTGTCCTGCAATCCTTTCCGCTAAAATTCTGGTGGTTGCCGGCGTCAGACGCCGGCCGGGCGGCCCATCACGGTGGGCTTCACGCCGTAGCGTGGCGCGCCGAGGCCGCCGGTCTTCCCGGCGGTCGCCACCGCGGGCATGCTGGCCGGCACGCCGGTCACCGACGGGCCCTGGGGCGCGGGGGCCGTCCAGCCAGCCAGCGTCGGGGCCGGGGGAGGCGCGGCCGGCGCACCGGCCCCCGCCGCCCAGCTCGGTGGCACCGAGAGGCGGCCGACCAGGGCCGCCTGTCCGGGACCCGACACCATCGGGCCCCCGGCGGTTGGCGTCGCGGGCGCGACGGGCTGCACCGAGTCGGTGAGGGTGGTGCCGGCCAGGGCGGACGACGGCGGGCCCGTCATCGCGTCGGGCCTGATGAGCAGGCCGCCGCCCGCCATGGCGAGCAGATCCGACGTCGCCGAGCCGAAGTTGCCGGCCCCGATGTTGCCGATGTTGGCGAGGCCGCTGCCCGGCACCGTCGCCTGCTGGGGCGCGGCGGCGGGGGCCGCATAGGGCAGGGCATTGGCGGCGGAGTTGGCGGCCTCGGTGGCCTGGTAGGAGCCGGCGCTGGTGTTGAGCGTGCGCACGAATTGTTGGTGCACGGTCGCGGCCTGGGCGTTGACCGACTGGTACAGCTCGCCGTAGGCGGTGAACAGCGCCGCCTGCAGGGCCGAAATCTCGTCGGCGGCCGCGGGCGCTATCGCCGTGGTCGGGGGCGCCGCCGCCGCGCTTTCGGCGGCCAGCGCCGAGCCAAGGGTCTCGAGCTTTCCCGCGGCGTAGAGCAACGCCTCGGGTTGAGTGGTCACAAAAGACATCGGTGTCTCCTCGTGGAATTGGTCGGGCTCTAGGGGAGTGCCCGGACTCACGGCGGCTAAAGCCGCCAATTCCACTGGACGCCGATGAAACGCGCGCCGGAAAGAGGCTTAGGTCGCCTCGGCCCGGCTTTCCAACGCCTTCACCGCGGCGGGATCGTTTTCGGTCAGCCCGACCTTCGACGCGCCGCCGGGGGAGCCCAGCTCGGCGAAGAAGTCCGCGTTGATCTGCGTGTATTGGCTGTATTCGGCCGGCAGGTCATCTTCGTAGTAGATGGACTCGACGGGGCAGACCGGCTCGCAGGCGCCGCAGTCGACGCATTCGTCGGGGTGGATGTAGAGCATCCGCGCGCCCTCGTAGATGCAGTCGACGGGGCATTCCTCGATGCACGCCTTGTCCTTGATGTCGACGCAGGGTTCGGCGATGACGTAGGTCATGAATGTTGTCCTTCCATCTGGCTGTGGGCGATCCGCAGGAGCTCTGTCAGGCTGGCAACTTTGGCGCGGGGGCGTCCGTGCGGCTCGCCGGCTTCTCTTTCGAAACGGTCGATGGCTTGCCAGTGCGCGGCGGTGATCAGGTGGGGCTGCCGCGACGTCAGCCACTGTGCGAGTTCGTCAGCATAATCGCTGCCGCGCACCGACTCCTGGCCGGCGAGGTCGCTCAGTACGGTGTCCACGGTTTCCTGGGAGCACTTCTTGTTGGTGCCGATGACCCCCGAGGGGCCGCGCTTGATCCAGCCGGCCACGTATTCGTTGCGGCTCCCCTCGATGCGACCTGCGGTGTGGGGAATGGTCCCGGACCTGTCGTCGAACGCCAGCCCCGGGATGGCCACCCCGCGATAGCCGACCGAGCGGACCACCAACTGGACGGGCAATTCTTCGCGTGCACCGGTGTCCTTGGCCACCATCCGGCCGGTTGCGTCGGTGACCAACTCGTTGCGGCCGAGCACGATGCTTTCGACCTTGTCGTCGCCCTTGATCTCGATCGGAGAGGTGAAGAACCGCAACACGATTCGCCGGTTGTCGGGGTTGTGGGCGCGGCCGGCGTAGTCGCGCAGGATCTTGATGTTGTTCTTGGTGATCTTGCCTGCGGCGGCAGCGTCCTCCTCGCTGATGTTCTCCAGGTCGGCCGGGTCGACCACGACGTCGACTCCGTCGAGCTCGCCGAGCTCGCGCAACTCGACGGTCGTGAACGCGGCTTCCAGCGGGCCGCGGCGACCTGCGAGGAGCACTTCCTTGACGCCGCAGGGCCGCAACGTTTCCAACGCGTGGTCGGCGATGTCGGTCTGGGCCAGCACGTCGGGATCGGTCACCAGCATGCGGGCGACGTCGACGGCCACGTTGCCGTTGCCCACCACGACCGCACGGGCACACGAAAGGTCGGGAGCCATTTCGTGGAAGTGCGGGTGTGCGTTGTACCACCCGACGAAGTCCACCGCGGCGACGCTGCCGGGTAGATCTTCGCCGGGGATATTCAGGGGGCGGTCGGATTGGGCTCCGACCGCGTAGATCACCGCGTCATAGCGCTCGGCGAGTTCGGTGGCCAAGACTTGCTCGCCCACCTTGATGTTGCCGAAAAAGCGGAAGCGAGGGTCCTCGGCGGTCTTCTCGAACTGCTGGCTCACCGATTTGATCTTCGGGTGATCGGGTGCCACGCCCGAACGCACCAGCCCCCAAGGGGTGGGCAGCATCTCGAGCATGTCGACCGCGACGCCGAACTCGCCGGCGTCGGCGGCCTTCAGCAGTGAGGCGGCCGCGAAGAATCCCGAAGGGCCGGAACCCACGATCGCGACGTGGTATGGGGCTGTGCGGGTCATGTCTCCCATGGTGCTCGGGCCGGCGGGGGGCGAGTAGAGGTTCCCCTGTTGTGGAGTCACAAGCTATGGTTGTGTCACGCCTACCGATTGTGACTGACCACCCATGCCGCTCAGCCCCCGCATGCCCGAACTCGCCTCGTTCGAGGCGTTTTTGACGATCGCCGAGACGGGCAGCCTCGGACGTGCCGCCCGCGAGCTCGGCATCACCCAGCAGGCCGTGTCGCGGCGGCTCGCGGCGATGGAGGCCCAGGTCGGCGTCACGCTCGCCGTGCGGACAACGCGCGGTTCGGAATTGACGCCCGCGGGGCTGATCGTGGCGGAGTGGGCCGGGCGCCTGCTCGAGGTCGCCACCGAGATCGACGCGGGGCTCGGCGGTTTGCGCAAGGAGGGCCGCGAACGCATCAGGGTGGCCGCCAGCCAGACGATTTCCGAACAGCTGATGCCGCACTGGCTGCTGTCCCTGCAGACCGAGGCGGCGCGGCGCGGGGGTGCCGCGCCACACGTGACGCTGACCGCCACCAACAGCGAGCAGGCCATCGCGGCCGTGCGCGAGGGCGCCGTCGACCTGGGGTTCGTCGAAAACCCCGGCCAGCCGAAGGGATTGGGCAGCTGCGTGGTGGGCCACGACGAGTTGGTCATCGTGGTGCCGCCGGGGCACAAGTGGGCCCGGCGCGGGCGGGTGGTGACCGCCCGCGAGCTGGCCGAAACACCCCTGGTGGCGCGCGAACCCCACTCGGGCATCCGCGATTCGCTGACGGTGGCGTTGCGTCAGGTGCTGGGCGAGGACATGCAGCAGGCGCCGCCCGTGCTGGAGTTGACGTCGGCCGCGGCGATGCGCGCCGCCGTGCTGGCCGGCGCGGGGCCGGCCGCGATGAGCCGCCTGGCGGTGGCCGACGACCTGGCCGTCGGGCGGCTGCAGGCGGTCAACATCCGAGAGGTGGACCTGCGCCGCAAATTTCGCGCCATCTGGGTCGGCGGGCGCACACCACCCGCGGGCGCGATCCGGGACATGCTGAGCCACATCAGCAGTCGCACACCGAAACGCTAAGCGGCGGCGTGGTCGGCGAGCGCCCCGTCGAAGCGGTCCAGCACGGTCTCCGCGACCAGACGATGCGCGCCCAGCGGTGGCGCCATCGCAATCCCGTTGTCCCGCGCATAGGTTGACACGCCGTCGGTGATGAGCCCCGGCGCCAGGAACCACGGCGCGATGACCAGCCGGCGCGCGCCGCGGGCACGCAGCCGGGCGGCGGTGTCGGCGACCGACGCCTCGGGCCGGGTGGCGAAGGCCATCGCCGTCGCGGCCCACCGGGTTCCGGCGGACAGTCGGGCCGCGACCCGGGCGGTGCGCGCGTTGGCGGCGGTGTTCGACGACCCGATCGCGACCACCATCACCCCGACCTCGTCGTCGAGCGGGGAGACCCCGACGTCACCGAGCCGGTCGCGCAGGACGGCCAGCAGCCGCTCGTCTTCGCCCAGGACGTCGGCCTGCCGGATGCCGTAGGCGCCGGCGCGCGCGATCTGCTCGGGGATGTCGCGGCGGGCGTGGTAGGCGCTGGCCAGCAGCAGCGGCGTGACCACCGCGTCGCGTTTGTCGGGCAGCCCGGACAGGACGTCGGCGAAGTTGGGCGCGCTGAGCTCCAGGAACGCCAGGCGCACGTCGAGGCCGGGCCGCATCCCGCGCAGCCGCTCGGCCACGGCCCGGGCGTTGGCGCCCGAGCGCAGATCGCGGCTGCCGTGCGCGGTGAGGACGAGGGTGCTCATGAGGCGTGCAGTCCGCATTCGGTCTTGTTGCGGCCCGCCCAGCGGCCGCTGCGCGGGTCCTCGCCGGGGGCGGGCTTGCGGGTGCAGGGCGCGCAGCCGATGGACGGGTAGCCCTCCTCGACCAGCGGGTTGATCAGCACGCCGTTCTTGTCGATGTAGTCCTGCTCGTCCTCGTCGGTCCACGCGGCGATCGGGTTGACCTTCACCAGCCCGAACGACTCGTCGAAGCTGATGAGCGGGGCGTCGGCCCGGGTCGGCGACTCCACGCGGCGCAGCCCGGTGACCCAGGCCGCGTAGCCGTTGAGCGCCTTCTTCAACGGGACGACCTTACGCAGGCGGCAGCACTCGTTGGGCTCGCGGGCGAACAGGTCCTTGCCCAGCAGCGCGTCCTGCTCTTCCACCGTGTGCTCCGGCTTGACGTTGAGCAGGTGGATGTCGTAGACGGACTCGACCGCGTCGCGGGTGCCGAGGGTTTCGGCGAAGTGATAGCCGGTATCCAGGAACAGCACCGGCACGCCGGGCCGGATGTTGGACGCCAGCGACACCGTCACCGCGTCCTGCATGTTGCAGGCCACCACCCATTTGCAGTTGGCCCACCCGCGGGGCGCGTCGGCGCCGCCGAATTGTTCGTCGGTCCAGCGCAGGATGTCGTCGGCGCTGGCGCCCTCGAGTTCGGCCGCGCCGCGCTCGGCGATCTGACGCAGTTGCTCGCTGGTGAAGTTCATCGCCACCATGAGTGGTCCTCAGCTCCTAACGCAGGTCGGCTTCGTCGGCGCGCAGCGCCCAGTTCGCGAAACGCTCGCCGCCCTCGCGTTGTTCCAAAAACTTTCGCGTGACGCGGTCGATGTAGTCGCCGAGCTCGGCGCTGGTGACCTTGTGCTGGCGCAGCTTTCGTCCGAAGCCGCTCTCCTCGCCCAGGCCGCCACCGAGGTGGACCTGGAAGCCCTCCACCGACGTGCCGTCTCCGTTGTCGATCCACTGGCCCTTGAATCCGATGTCGGCCACCTGGATTCGGGCGCAGGAGTTCGGGCAACCGTTGAGGTGCACGCTGATCGGCACGTCGAGGTCGTCGTTGACGTCGGCCAGTCGCTCTTCCAGCTCGGGCACCAAACTCTGTGCGCGGACCCGGGTTTCGGCGAACGACAGCTTGCAGAACTCGATGCCGGTGCACCCCATCGTGCTCTTGCGCCAGTTCGACGGGTTCGACGGCAGGCCCAGCTTGTCCAGCTCGGTGACCAGGTAATCGACCTTGTCGTCGGGCACGTCGAGGATGATCAGCTTCTGGAAGGGGCTGAACCGGGCCCGGTCGGAACCGACCTGCTCCATCAGGTCGGCGACCGCCTGCAAGGTGGTGCCCGAGACGCGGCCGGCGATCGCGGCGACGCCGACGGCGTTCAGGCCGTTCTTGATCTTCTGCACGCCCACGTGGTCGATCGGGTGTTTGGCCGGCTCGGGCGCCGGGCCGTCGATCATCTTGCGGCCGAGGTACTCGGTCTCCATGACCTCGCGGAACTTTTCCACCCCCCAGTCCTTGACCAGGAACTTGATCCGCGCCTTGGCGCGCAGCCGGCGGTAGCCGTAGTCGCGGAACACCTTGGTGACCGCTTCCCACACGTCGGGCACCTCGTCCAGCGGCACCCACACGCCGACCCGCTGGGCCATCATCGGGTTGGTCGACAGGCCGCCGCCCACCCACAGGTCCATGCCGGGCCCGTGCTCGGGGTGGTTGACGCCGACGAATGCGACGTCGTGGGTCTCGTGGGAGACGTCCTGCAGGCCCGAGATCGCGGTCTTGTACTTGCGCGGGAGGTTGGCGTAGTCGGGGTTGTTCATGAACCGCCGGATGATCTCGTCGATGGCGGGAGAGGGGTCGAGCACCTCCTCGATCGAGTCGCCGGCCAGCGGGCTGCCGTGGATGCCGCGGGGGCAGTCGCCGCACGCCTCGATGCTGGTCAGGCCGACGGTGTCCAGCCGGCGCCACACCTCGGGGATGTCCTCGATCTTGAGCCAGTGGAACTGGACGTTCTCCCGGTCGCCGATGTCGGCGGTGTCACAGGCGAACTCGGAGGACACCTGGCCCAGGACGCGCACCGTCTGCGCCGACATCGGCTTGCCGTCGGAGCGCACGCGCATCATGAAGTACTTCGCCTCGAGCTTGTCGATGTTCTCGTCGCCCGTCCAGCTGCCGTCGTACCCCTGCTCACGCTGGGTGTAGAGGCCCATCCATTTGAACCGCATACGCAGATCGGACTTCTCGATGCTCTCGAAGCCTTCTTTGGCGTACTTGTTGATGATTCGGTCGCGCACGTTCAGCGGCCCGTCATCGTGCTTGATCTGTTCGGTGTCGTTGAGCGGTTCGCGATTGCCCAGCGCCCACTGGCCCTCGTTGCGGGTCTTGGCGGGAGGTGCTGTGGTCATGTGGTGTTCTCCTTCGCGAACAATGCTGGCCTGCTGTGCCGGCTGGCGGCTGAGGCTCGATGTCGGCGGCCGGTGCGCTTCCGGGCTGGGCTGCTGGGCCGCTGGTGTCGACGGTGAAGTTGATTCAGGTTTCCCGTGGGTGCAACGTCGGACCCACGGGCCACGATTTCATGGTGCATTGCCCCCGCCGACAGTAGTAGAGGTGCAGAGGTTGTGAGCACACAACCGTTGGTTGTGTGCTCCGCTTCACGTTTTAAATGCCTTACCCCCCATTGAGATTCCCGCTTTGCCAAGATTGGTAATCTCGGGTTGTTTAGCAAACTTACTCCGCGATCATTTGTGGGATGCGTTGTGCTGCAGTATTTCTCGCGACGCCGCGCGCTAAATTCCGTGCCTCCTAACGGGGATCGCGCCGCCGTTCACATGAGACTTTCAGCAAACAGCGGTTAGGGTGGGCCCGTGTCGACACTGGCTGAAAGGTTGTTATGACTGTGCACGACGTGATCGTCATTGGTTCGGGTCCTGCCGGGTATACCGCGGCGTTGTATACCGCGCGGGCGCAGTTGGCGCCGGT
>NZ_MVIJ01000025.1 GCF_002086735.1 Mycobacterium scrofulaceum
GCGCACTTGCTGATCGAGTATGGTGCCGGGCCGGGGGAGTGTGTGGCGCTGCTGGCCGAGCGTTCGGCGCAGGCCGTGGTCGCGATGCTGGCGGTGCTCAAGACCGGGGCGGCCTACCTGCCCATCGATCCGGGCCTGCCCACGGCGCGAATCGAATTCATGCTCGCCGACGCCATACCGATCGCCGCGGTCACCACGGCGGCGGTGCGCTCGCGGCTCGACGGCTCCGACCTGGCGGTCCTCGATTTCGACGACCCCGAGCTGGCAACCCAACCCAGCGGCCCGCCCCCGGCGCCGGACCCGGAGGACGTCGCGTACGTGATCTACACCTCGGGGACCACCGGGGTCCCCAAGGGCGTGGCCGTCACCCACCACAACGTCACCCAATTGCTGGAGTCGGTGGACCGAGAACTCGAACTCGGTGCGGTGTGGTCGCAGTGCCACTCGCTGGCCTTCGACTTCTCGGTCTGGGAGATCTTCGGCGCGCTGCTGCGCGGCGCGCGGCTGGTCATCGTCCCCGACAGCGTCGTCCGCTCACCGGAAGAACTGCAGGCCACGCTCGTTCGCGAACGGGTCAGCGTGCTCAGCCACACCCCCTCCGCGGTCGCCGGGCTGTCGCCGCAGGGCCTGGATTCGGTGGCCACGCTGGTGATGGGCGGGGAGGCGTGTCCACCGGAGGTGGTGGACCGGTGGGCTCCCGGCAGGGTGATGGTCAACCAATACGGCCCGACCGAGACCACGATGTACGCGGCGATGACGGCGCCGCTGACCGCGGGAGCCGGGACGCCGCCGATCGGGTCGCCGGTGCCCGGCGCGGCGTTGCTCGTCTTGGACAGGTGGCTGCGGCCGGTGCCCGAAGGCGTGGTCGGCGAACTGTACGTGGCGGGCCGCGGCGTGGCGCGCGGCTACCTGGGCCGGGCCGGCCTGACGGCGTCGCGGTTCGTGGCCTGCCCGTTCGGCCAGGCCGGGGCGCGCATGTACCGCACCGGCGACCTGGCGCGCTGGGATGCCGACGGGCAACTGCATTACCTCGGGCGGATGGACGATCAGGTCAAGATCCGCGGCTACCGCATCGAGCTCGGCGAAATCCGTGCCGCCCTAACGGGTTTGCGTGGCGTCGGACAGGCCATCGTGCTCGTTCGCGAGGACCGCCCCGGCGACAAGCGGCTGATCGCCTACGTCACCGGAACCGCCGACCCTGCCGACCTCCGCGGCCAGCTGGCCGACCGGCTCCCCAACTACATGGTCCCCGCGGCCGTCGTCGCGCTGGACGCGATCCCGCTGACCCTCAACGGCAAACTGGACATCCGCGCCCTGCCCGCACCGGACTACGAAAGCGCCGAGAATTACCGCGCTCCCGGGGACGCCGTCGAGGAGATCCTGGCCGGCATCTACGCCCAGGTGCTCGGCGTGGAGCGGGTCGGGGTCGACGACTCGTTCTTCGACCTCGGCGGCGACAGCATCCTGTCGATGCAGGTGGTGGCCAGGGCCCGGGCGGCCGGCGTCGTCTTCCGCCCACGCGACGTCTTCGTCGAGCAGACGGTGGCCCGGCTGGCCCGGGTGGCCGGGGTGGCCATCGACGACCGCGTGGTCGACGAGGGCGTCGGCCCGGTGGTGGCGACCCCGATCATCCGCTGGCTGCACAGCGTCGACGGCCCGGTCGAGGAGTTCAACCAGACCATGGTCGTGCGGGCGCCCGACGGCGTCACCCACGACGACGTGGTGGCTCTGCTGCAGGCCCTGATCGATCGGCACCCCATGCTGCGGCTGCGTGTCGACGACGACGGCGCCGGCGGCTGGTCGCTGCACGCGGCCGAGCCCGGCGCGATCCAAGCGCGCGAGTCGGTGCACACCGTGGAGGCATTGACGCGCGAAGCGCTGGTGACGGCGCGGTCGCGGTTGAACCCGGCCGCGGGCGTGGTGCTGCGCGCCGTCTGGGCCGAGCCCACCGGACGGCTGGCATTGATCGTCCACCACCTGGCCGTCGACGGGGTGTCGTGGCGAATCTTGTTGGAAGACTTGAACATCGCCTGGGTCCAACAGCACGGCGGCCGACCAGTGACGCTGCCGACGGGCGGGACGTCATTCGCCCACTGGGCTTCGCTGCTGGCCGGGCACGCCCGGCGGCCCGAGACCATCGCGGCGGCCGAAGCGTGGCGCCGGGTGGCCGCGACCCCGCCGCCGCTGCCGGCCCCGCGGCCGGAAACCGACACCTACGAGACGGCCGACCATTTGTCGGTGTCGCTCGATCCCGAAATCACGCGCATGTTGCTGGGGGCAGTGCCGGCGGCGTATCACGCCGGTGTCCAGGATATTTTGGTGGTCGCCTTCGGGTTGGCGATCAACGAATTCCTGGGCACCGGCGCGCCGCTTTGTATCGACGTCGAGGGCCACGGCCGCGACGAAGACGTGGGTCCGCGGGTGGACCTGTCGCGCACGGTCGGGTGGTTCACCGCCAAATACCCTGTCGCGCTTCGCTTCGGTATGCCGCAGTGGGCGAAGATCGTCTCGGGCGAGGCCGAACTGGGGACGCTCGTCAAGGACGCCAAAGAACAGCTGCGCGCGCTGCCGGACGGCCTCACCTACGGGCTGCTGCGCTACCTGAATCCCGAAGTGGGGCTGGACGGCCCTGATCCGGTCATCGGCTTCAACTACCTGGGCCGGCTCGGCGGCGCGGCCGACCTGTCGGACGCATTGTGGCGCCCCGACGAGGACAGCCTGCCGCTGACCGCCGCGACCGCGGCGCTGCCCATCCCGCTGGGGCACGCGCTGGAGCTGAACGCCGGCACCATGGAAACGGCGAACGGGCCGCTCCTGCAGGCCAATTGGACGTGGGCGCCCTCGGTCCTGCAGCGCGGCCAGGTCCGTCGGCTCAGCCGATTGTGGTGTGACGCCCTGGCCGGCATCTGCGCCCATGTGCGCAACGGCGGGGGTGGACTGACCCCGTCGGACGTCGCCCCCGCCCGGCTGAGCCAGCAGCAGATCGACGAGCTGTGCCGCCGCTACCCGGTCGCCGACGTGTTGCCCCTGACCCCGCTGCAACAGGGCCTGCTGTTCCACGCCACCAACGGGCGCGAACCCGGCGACGACGTGTACGCGGTCCAGCTGGACATCACCGTGTGCGGACCGCTCGACCCGCAGCGGCTGCGCGCGGCGGTCCACACCGTGCTGCACCGGCACCCCAACCTGATGGCCCGGTTTTGCGACGACTTCGACGAACCGGTGCAGATCATTCCGCCCGAGCCGGCCATGGCGTGGCGCTACCTACAACTCGACGTCGACGACCCCGATCCGGACGCGCGGATCGGGCAGCTGAGCGCCGCCGAACGCGCCGCGGTGTGTGACCTGGCCGCCCGGCCGGCGTTGCGGGCCGCGCTGATCCGCACCGGGGAAGCCCGGCACCGCTTCGTGCTCACCGTGCACCACATCGTGATGGACGGGTGGTCGCTGCCGATCGTGCTCCAGGAGATCTTCGCCGGCTATTACCGCGAGCGGATGCCGGCGGCGGCGCCGTATCGCCGCTACCTCACCTGGCTGGCCGACCGGGACGTGCCGGCCGCGCGGGCGGCGTGGCGGGAGGTGCTCGACGGGTTCGACACCCCGACGCTGGTGCGCCCACCGGGCCAGGTGGGGCCGCGGGGGGTTGCCACGTTCAGCGTGCCGGCGGTCACCACGCGGGCGTTGGGCGGGCTCGCCCGCTCCTCGCTCACCACGGTAAGCACGGTCCTGCAGGCCGGTTGGGCGCAGCTGCTGGCCTGGCTGACCGGCCAGGACGACGTGGTTTTCGGCGCCGTCGTCTCGGGCCGCCCGGCCGACGTGCGCGGGGCGGAATCGATGGTCGGCCTGCTGATCAACACGGTTCCGGTGCGGGCCGCCCTCACCGCGGCGACCACCGTCGCCGGCCTGCTCGAGCAGTTGCGCCGCGCCCACAACCACACCCTCGAGCACCAACACCTGGCGCTGCCCGAAATCCACCGGGCCACCGGCCACGAGCAATTGTTCGACACCCTGTTCGTGTACGAGAACTATCCGATCGACCGGGCGGCGCTGGCCGGCGTACACGAAGTCACCGTCACCGACTTCACCAGCCGCGAGTTCAACCACTACCCGCTGTCCGTGCAGGCGGTGCCGGGCGACGAACTGGGGCTGCGCGTCGAATTCGACACCGAGGTGTTCGACGCGGACGGCATCGCGGCGATGATCAACCGGTTCAGCCGGGTGCTGGAGGCGATGGTCGCCGATCCCACCCGCCTGCTGTCGACGATCGATGCGCTCGACGAGTCCGAGCACGTCCGGCTGGGCGCGTGGGGGAACTGTGCGGTTCTCACCGAGCCGGTGATCGGGGTGTCGATCCCCGAGGCGTTCGCAACCCACGTCGCCCGCACCCCGGACGCGGTGGCGCTGCGCTTCGAGGGCCGCTCCATGACCTACCGCGAGCTGGACGCGGCCGCCAACCGCCTGGCGCACCTGCTGGCCGACCGCGGTGCTGGGCCGGGTACCTTTGTGGCGCTGCTGTTTTCGCGGTCCGCCGACGCGGTCGTCGCGATGCTGGCGGTGCTCAAGGCGGGGGCGGCCTACCTGCCGATCGACCCGGGGCTGCCCGACGCGCGAATAGATTTTCTGATCGCCGACGCCGCGCCGATCGTCGCCCTGACCACGGCGGAGCTTCGGTCGCGGCTGGACGGCGCCGCGCTGGCGGTGATCGACGTCGCCGACCCGTCGGTGACCGCACGACCGGCCACCGCTCCGCCCGGCCCCAGCCCCGCCCCGGGGGACCTCGCGTACCTGATCTACACGTCCGGCACCACGGGCGCACCCAAGGGCGTGGCGGTCACCCACCACAACGTGACCCAGCTGATGGCGTCGCTGCACGCGCCGCTGCCGGCGGCGGGGATTTGGTCGCAGTGTCACTCGCCGGCCTTCGACGTCTCGGTCCAGGAGATCTTCGGCGCGCTACTGGACGGGGGCCGGCTGGTCGTGGTGCCCGAGCCGGTGGTGCACTCGCCGGAAGACCTGCGCGCCTTGCTCATTCGCGAACGGGTCAACGTGCTGAGCCAGACGCCGTCCGAGGCGGGTGCCCTGTCACCCGACGGCCTGGACGGCGTCGCGCTGGTGATCGGCGGTGAGCCCTGCCCCGCCGAGCTGGTGGATCGGTGGGCGCCCGGGCGGGTGATGGTCAACGCGTACGGCCCGACCGAGACCACGGTGGACGCGGCGATCAGCGCGCCGCTGACCGCCGGGGCGGGCGCGCCGATCGGGTCTCCGGTCTCCGGCGCCGCGTTGCTGGTGCTGGACAAGTGGCTGCGCCCGGTGCCGGGCGGGGTGGTCGGCGAGCTGTACATCGCCGGGCGCGGTGTGGCCTGCGGGTACCTGGACCGGTCCGGGTTGACCGCGTCGCGGTTCGTCGCGTGCCCGTTCGGCGGGACCGGAGCGCGCATGTACCGCACCGGGGACCTGGTGCGCTGGGGCGCCGACGGGCGGCTGCGGTACGTGGGACGGGCCGACGACCAGGTCAAGATTCGCGGCTACCGCGTCGAGCTCGGTGAAATCCAGACCGCCCTGACCGCTTTGGCGGGGGTGGAGCGGGCGGCGGTGATAGCCCGCGAGGGCCGGCTGGTGGGTTACGTCACCGGAACGGCCGACCCGGCCGTCGCCCGCGCCGCGCTCGCCGAGCGGCTGCCCGCCTACATGGTGCCCGCCGCGCTCGTGGTGTTGGACGCTATCCCGTTGACGGTCAACGGGAAACTGGACGTTCGGGCCCTGCCGGAGCCGGAATTCCACGACGCCGACGCGTACCGCGCCCCGGCGAACCCGGTCGAGGGAATCCTGGCCGAGATCTACGCCCGGGTACTGGGCCTGGCCCGGGTGGGGGTCGACGAGTCGTTCTTCGACCTGGGCGGCGACTCGCTGGCGGCCATGCGGCTGGCCGCCGCCGTCAACGCGGGCCTGGACGCCGGCCTATCGGTGCGTACGGTGTTCGAGGCGCCCAGCGTGCGCCGGTTGGCGCCGCTGCTCGGCGCGGGCGTCGACGGTCCGGCGCGGGTGGTGGCCGGCCCGCGTCCGGCGGTGCTGCCCCTGTCGTTCGCGCAGTCCCGGTTGTGGTTCATCGACCAGTTGCACGGGCCGTCGCCGGTCTACAACATGGCCGCGGCGTTGCGGATGCGCGGACACCTCGACGTCGAGGCGCTGGGCGCCGCGCTGGCCGACGTGCTGGCCCGCCACGAGACGCTGCGCACGGTGTTCGTCGCCGTCGAGGGCACGCCCCAGCAGGTGGTGGTGGCGCCGGAGCGCGCCGCCGCCGGGTGGGATGTCGTCGACGCCGCCGGATGGCCGGCCGAGCGGTTGGATGAGGCCGTCGGGGCGGCCGCCGCGGATCCGTTCGACCTGACCGCCGAGATGCCCCTGCGGGCGAGACTTTTCCGGGTGGCCGAGGACGAGCACCTGCTGGTGGCCGTGGTGCACCACATCGCGGCCGACGGCTGGTCGCTCACCCCGCTGGTGCGCGATCTCGGCGTGGCCTACGCCGCCCGGTGCGCGGGCCGGGCGCCGGGCTGGGCGCCGTTGGCGGTGCAGTACGCCGACTACACGCTGTGGCGGCGCGAGCAGCTCGGTGATCTCGACGACCCGGACAGCCCGATCGCCGGGCAGCTGCGCTACTGGCGGAACGCGCTCGAAGGGATGCCCGAACGCCTGGAGCTGCCCACCGATCGCCCCTACCCGGCGGTGGCCGATTATCGCGGGGCCACCGTGACCGTCGAGTGGCCGGCCGAGTTGCAGGACGGGGTACGCGAGCTCGCGCGGGCGCACAACGCGACCAGTTTCATGGTCGTGCAGGCCGCCCTGGCGGTGCTGCTCGCCAAGCTGAGCGCGAGTTCCGATGTGGCCGTGGGCTTTCCGATCGCCGGACGCCGCGATCCCGCGCTCGACGAGGTGGTGGGCTTCTTCGTCAACACCCTGGTGCTGCGCGTCGACCTGGGCGGAAACCCCACCGTCGCCGAGCTGGTGGCCCAGGTGCGCCGGCGCAGCCTGGCCGCCTACGAGCACCAGGACGTGCCGTTCGAGGTGCTCGTCGAACGGCTCAACCCCACCCGCAGCCTCGGCCACCATCCGCTGGTTCAGGTGATGCTCGCCTGGCAGAACAACGAACCCGTCGATCTGGGCCTGGGTGACGTGCAGGTCACCGCGTTGCCGGTGGACACCCGCACCGCCCGCACCGATCTGTTGTTCTCGCTGGCCGAACGCTGGACCGGCGACGGCCGGTCCGCCGGCATCGGCGGGGCGGTGGAGTTTCGTACCGACGTGTTCGACACCGCCACCGTCGCAACGCTTGTCGCGCGGCTGCGGCGGGTGGTGGCGGCCATGGCCGACGAGCCCGGCCGTCGGCTGTCGTCGATCGACGTGCTCGACGAGGCGGAGCATGCCCGCCTCGAGGTCGTCGGCAACCACGCCGCGCTGAGCCGGCCCGCGCCGGCGGGACTGTCCATTCCCCAGATATTCGCCGCCCAGGTGAACCGCACCCCGGAGGCGGTGGCGATCAGCTGCGGAAATCGCTCCTGGACCTACGGCCAGTTCGACGTCGCCGCAAACCGGTTGGCGCACCTGCTCACCGAGCACGGCGCGGGCCCGGGGGAGCGGGTCGCCCTGCTGATTCCCCGGTCGGCCGGGGCCGTCGCGGCGATGCTGGCCGTCCTGAAATCCGGTGCGGCCTATGTGCCGATCGACCCGGCGCTGCCGGCGGCACGGGTCGGCTTCATGCTGCGCGACTCCGCGCCGGTGGCCGTGCTCACGACGAGTGGGCTGCGGTCGCGGCTGGAGGGCTGCGGCCTGCCGGTCCTCGAGATCGACGACCCGCTGGTCGATACGTTGCCCGGCGCGGCGCTGCCGCCCCCGCGCCCGGAGGACGTGGCCTACGTCATCTACACGTCGGGTACGACCGGCGTCCCCAAGGGGGTGGCCGTCACCCACCGCAACGTCGCCCAATTGCTCGACTCGCTGGACGACGAACTGGAGCTGGGCCAGGTGTGGACGCAGTGCCATTCGTTGGCCTTCGACTTCTCGGTGTGGGAGATTTTCGGCGCGCTATTGCGCGGCGGACGGCTGGTGGTGGTGTCCGACGCGGTGGTGCGCTCGCCGGAAGAGCTCTATGCGTTGCTGGTTCGCGAACAGGTCAGCGTGCTGAGCCAGACGCCGTCGGCGTTCGACGCGCTGCAGACCGCCGATGCGCTCGCACCCGACCTCGCCCAACAGCTCAAGCTGCAGACGTTGGTGTTCGGTGGTGAAGCGCTCGAAGCCCGGCGGCTGGGCAAGTGGCTGGACAACCACCCGGGACTGCCGCGGCTGATCAACATGTACGGCACCACCGAGACCACGGTGCATGCCTCGTTCCGCGAGCTCGGCGCCGGCGACGTCGGCGCCGATGCCAGCCCCATCGGGGGGCCCCTGGCGCACCTCGCCTTCTTCGTGCTGGACCACTGGTTGCGGCCGGTGCCGGCCGGGGTGGTGGGCGAGCTGTACGTGGCCGGCCGCGGCTTGGCGTACGGGTACGTGGGCCGGTCCGGGCTGACCGCGTCGCGGTTCGTGGCGTGCCCGTCGGGGCCGCCCGGACAGCGGATGTATCGCACCGGGGATCTGGTGCGCTGGGGCCCCGACGGGCAGCTGCGATACCTCGGCCGCGCCGACGACCAGGTCAAGATTCGCGGCCACCGCATCGAACTCGGCGAAATCCACACGGCGCTAACGGGTTTGGCCGGGGTAAAGCGGGCGGCGGTAATCGCCCGCGAGGACCGCCCCGGCGACAAGCGGCTGGTGGGCTACGTGACCGGCACCGCCGATCCGGCCGGCGTCCGGGCCGCGCTCGCGGAACGGTTGCCCGCCTACATGGTGCCTTCCGCGGTCGTCGTCGTCGACGCGATCCCGTTGACGGTCAACGGCAAACTCGACACCCGGGCCCTCCCGGCGCCCGACTACCGCGGCGCCGCCCAGTACCGCGCCCCGGCCACCGCCACGGAAGAAATCCTGGCCGGCATCTACGCCCAGGTCCTCGGCCTCGACCGCGTCGGCGTCGACGACTCGTTCTTCGACCTCGGCGGGGACTCGCTCGCGGCGATGCGGTTGATCGCGGCGGTCAACGCCGGCCTGAACGCGCACCTCGGGGTGCGGTCCCTGTTCGAGGCGCCCACGATTCACCAGTTGGCGCCGCGCCTCGGTGCGGACGGGGCGGGGCGCACACCGCTGGTGGCGATCGAGCGGCCCGCCGTGATCCCGTTGTCGTTCGCCCAGTCCCGGCTGTGGTTCCTGGACCAGCTGCAGGGCCCGTCGGCGGTGTACAACATGGCGGCGGCGCTGCGCCTGCGGGGAGGCCTGGACGCCGACGCGCTGGGCGCCGCGCTGGGCGACGTGGTCGCCCGCCACGAAAGCCTGCGCACGGTGTTAATCGCGGCGGAGGGGACACCCCAACAAGTGGTGGTGCCGCCCGAAGCGGCCGATGTGGCCTACGACGTGGTCGACGCCACCGCCTGGTCGCCGGGCCGGCTGGCCGAGGCCGTGGAGGCGGTGGCCCACTACGCGTTCGACCTGGGGACCGAAATCCCCTTGCGCGCGTGGCTTTTCCGAACGGCTGCCGACGAGCACGTGCTCGTGTCGGTGCTGCACCACATCGCCGCCGACGGCCTGTCGCTCACCCCGCTGGTCCGCGACCTGGGCGTGGCCTACGCCGCCCGGTGTGCGGGCGGCCCGCCGGGCTGGGCGCCGCTGGCGGTGCAGTACGCCGATTACACGCTCTGGCAGCGCGACCAGTTCGGCGACCTGGACGACCCGGACAGCCCGATCGCCGGGCAGCTGCGGTTCTGGGAACACAACCTGGCCGGGATGCCCGAGCGGCTGGTGTTGCCGACCGATCGGCCCTACCCGCTGGTGGCCGACCACCGCGGGGCCACCGTGAGCGTGCGGTGGCCGGCCGAGTTGCAGCAACGGGTGCGCGAGGTCGCGCGGGCGCACAACGCGACCGGTTTCATGGTGGTGCAGGCCGCCCTGGCGGTGCTGTTGTCGACGCTGAGCGGAAACAGTGAGGTGGCCGTCGGCTTCCCGATCGCCGGCCGGCGCGACCCGGTGCTCGACGACGTGGTGGGCTTCTTCGTCAACACCTTGGTGCTGCGGACGGACCTCGGCGGCGACCCGACGGTCGCGCAAGTGCTGGCGCAGGTGCGCGGGCGCAGCCTGGCCGCCTACGAGCACCAGGACGTTCCGTTCGAGGTGCTGGTGGAGCGGCTGCACCCCGCCCGCAGCCTCGGCCATCACCCGCTGGTGCAGGTGATGCTGGCCTGGCAGGGCAACGACGCCACCGACCTGCGCCTCGGTGACCTGAACGTCACCCCGCTGCCGGTGGACACCCACACCGCGCGGATGGACCTGACCTTTTCGCTGGCCGAGCGCTGGGGCGCCGGCGGCGAACCCGCGGGAATCGGCGGGCAGGTCGAGTTCCGCACCGACGTGTTCGATGCCGGCACCATCGAAACGCTGATCAAGCGCCTGCACCGGGTGTTGGTGGCCATCACCGCCGACGCCGGCCGGCCGTTGTCGTCGATCGACGTCCTCGATGACGGCGAGCGCGCCCGCCTCGACGAGTGGGGTAACCGCGCGGTGTGCCACCGGCCGGTGACCCGCCCGTCGATCGTGGCGGCGTTCACCGCGCAGGTGGCCCAGGCCCCGGCGGCACCGGCGATCAGCTGCGGTGACCGCACGATGACCTACCGCGAACTGGACTGCGCCGCGAACCAGTTGGCGCACTTGCTGATTGGTTACGGGGCCGGCCCGGGCGAGTGCGTGGGTCTGCTCGCGGAACGCTCCGCGGAGGCGGTCGTGGCGATCCTTGCCGTGCTCAAGACGGGCGCGGCGTACCTGCCGATCGATCCGGGGCTGCCCCCCGCGCGCATCGAGTTCATCCTCACCGACGCCGCGCCGATCGCCGCGGTGACGACGGCCGGCCTGCGATCCCGGCTCGACGGGTTCGACATCGCCGTCGTCGACGTCGACGATCCCGCCCTGGACACCGGGCCCGCCGGCGCGCCGGCCGCGGCGCCGACGGCCGACGACGTCGCCTACCTGATCTACACGTCCGGCACCACCGGGACTCCCAAAGGCGTTGCCGTCACCCACCGCAACGTCACGCAACTGTTCGCCCCGCTGGACGCGCCGCTGCCCGTGGCGGGGACGTGGTCGCACAGCCATTCGCTGGTCTTCGACGTGTCGGTGTGGGAGATCTTCGGTGCGCTGTTGCACGGCGGGCGGGTGCTGGTGGTGCCCGACGCGACGGCCCGCTCGCCGAGGGAACTGCACGCCCTGCTGAGCGCCGAACGGGCCGGCGTGCTCACCCAGACGCCGTCGGAGGCGGGCATGCTCCCGGTGGAGGGCCTGGACTCGGTCGCCCTGGTGGTGGCGGGCGAGGCCTGCCCGCAAGAGGTGGTGGACCGCTGGGCGCCGGGGCGCACGATGCTCAACGTCTACGGCCCCACCGAGACGACGATGTGCGTGGCGGTCAGCGCGCCGCTGGCGCCCGAGTCGGGAACACCGCCGATCGGTGCGCCGGTCCCGGGGGCCGCGCTGTTCGTGCTCGACGGCTGGCTGCGCCCGGCCGCCACCGGGGTCGTCGGGGAGCTGTACGTGGCCGGCGCGGGGGTGACGTACGGGTACGTGCGCCGGTCCGGGCTGACCGCGTCGCGGTTCGTGGCGTGCCCGTTCGGTGCGCCCGGGGCCCGGATGTATCGCACCGGGGACCTGGCGTGTTGGGGCCCGGACGGTCAGCTGCGGTACTTGGGCCGCGCCGACGATCAGGTGAAGATCCGCGGGCACCGCGTCGAGCTCGGTGAGGTGCGGGCCGCGCTGGCCGGTTTGGCCGGGGTCGAGCAGGCGGCGGTGATCGCCCGCGAGGACCGCCCCGGCGACAAGCGGCTGGTGGGGTACGTCACCGGGACCGCCGACCCGGCCGCGATGCGAGCCGCGCTGGCCGACCGGCTGCCCGCCTACATGGTGCCGGCGGCGGTGGTCGTCCTGGACGCCCTGCCGCTGACCGTCAACGGCAAGCTCGACACCCGCGCCCTGCCGGCACCGGCGTATGCCGACGGCGACCGTTACCGCCCGCCGGCCACGCCCGTCGAGGAGATCTTGGCCGACATCTACGCCCAGGTGCTGGGGGTGGAGCGGGTCGGGGTCCAGGAATCGTTCTTCGACCTGGGTGGGGATTCGCTGTCGGCGATGCGCCTGGTCGCCGCGATCCATTCCACCCTGGGCATCCACCTGCCGGTGCGCGCCGTCTTCGACGCGCCGTCGGTGCGGAACCTGGCTCAGCAGCTGGACCGGCACGCCGACGAGGCCACGCAGCCGGGGCGGGCCAGCTTCGCGTCCGTGCACGGCCGCGACGCGACCGAGGTCTACGCGAGCGACCTGACGCTGGAGAAGTTCATCGACGCCCCGACGCTGGGCAGCGCGCCGGCGCTGCCGGGCCCGAGTTCGGAAGTCCGCACGGTCCTGCTGACCGGGGCGACGGGCTTCCTGGGCCGGTACCTGGCGCTGCAGTGGCTCGAGCAGCTGGAGCTGGTCGACGGGAAGCTGATCTGTCTGGTGCGGGCCGGTTCCGACGAGGAGGCCCGGCAGCGGCTGGAGAAGACGTTCGACACCGGCGATCCGCGCCTGCCGGGTCATTTCGAGGGGCTGGCTGCCGACCACCTCGAGGTCCTGGCCGGGGACAAGGGCGCGGCCAACCTCGGGCTGGACGAGCGGACCTGGCAGCGGCTGGCCGACAGCGTCGACCTGATCGTCGACTGCGCGGCCGTGGTCAACGGCGTGCTGCCGTATCGCGAGCTGTTCGGGCCCAACGTGGTGGGCACTGCCGAGCTGATCCGGTTGGCGCTGACCACCAGAATCAAGCCCTACACGTTCGTCTCGACCGCGAACGTCGGGGACGGCGTCGACCGGGCGGTGTTCACCGAGGACGCCGACATCCGGGAGATCAGCCCCACCCGCATCATCGACGGCGGCTACTCGAACGGCTACGGCAACAGCAAGTGGGCGGGCGAGGTGCTGCTGCGCGAGGCGAACGACCGGTGCGGGCTGCCGGTGGCGGTTTTCCGCTGCGACATGATTTTGGCCGACACCAGCTACGCGGGCCAGCTCAACCTGTCGGACATGTTCACCCGCATGGTGCTGAGCATCGCGGCCACCGGTGTCGCGCCGCGCTCGTTCTACCGACTCGACGCCGATGGCAACCGGCAGCGTTCGCATTTCGATGCGCTGCCGGTGGAGTTCGTCGCCGAGGCGGTCACCACGCTGGGCGCCAAAGCGGTCGCCGGTTTCGAGACCTATCACGTGATGAACCCGCACGACGACGGCATCGGCATCGACGAGTACGTCGACTGGCTGATCGAGGCGGGGCACCCGATCGAGCGGATCGATGACTTCGGGGAGTGGCTGCGCCGGTTCGAGGCCGCGCTGCGCGAACTCCCGGAGCGGCAGCGCAAGCACTCGGTGCTCCAGCTGTTGCAGCTGCCGAGCACCCAGCAGGTCGAACCGGGGGCGCCGGCGCGGGGTGCGCTCGCGTCGACCGACCGGTTCCGGGCCGCGGTGCGGGAGGCCAAGATCGGCCCGCACGGTGACGATCCCGACATCCCGAGCGTTTCGGCGCCGGTCATCGTCAAGTACGTCAGCGACCTGCGGTTGCTCGGGCTGCTCGAATCGTAAGGCGTTGCGCCCCAGATAGTTTCGACGATACCGCGGCATTCGGGCAATGGCACCGCGATTCCTGGCTACCATGGCCGGTGATCGTGACGGTGTCCCGCCAGTACACGGAGTGCTCAGATGACAACAGCCCGCGTGCCCAAACTGCCGCTCGACGAAGCCACCGCCGCGGCCGACGAAGCGGCCGTCCCGAACTACATGGCGGAACTGAGCATTTTCCAGGTGCTGCTGAACCACCCGCCGCTGGCGCGTGCCATCAACGATCTGCTCGCCACCATGCTCTGGCACGGCGCGCTCGACCCGCGGTTGCGCGAGTTGGTGATCATGCGCATCGGCTGGCTCACCGCGTGCGACTACGAATGGACGCAGCACTGGCGGGTCGCCTCGAGGCTGGGCGTGGCCGCCGACGACCTGCTCGGCGTGCGCGACTGGCGGGCGCACGACGGGTTCGGCGCGCGCGAGCGCGCCGTGCTGGCCGCCACCGACGACGTGGTCCGCGACGGCGCGGTGAGCGACGCCAGCTGGGCCGCCTGCGAGCGCGAATTAGGTGGCGACACAACGGTTCTCATCGAGCTCGTCACCGCGATCGGCGCGTGGCGGATGGTCGCGTCGATCCTGCACAGCCTGCGGGTTCCGCTCGAAGAGGGCGTGCCCAGCTGGCCGCCGGACGGTCGGTCGCCCGCCGGGGCCGTGATCGATTGACATATCGATCGGTGGCTCTCTAGCGTCGGGCAATGCGTACCAGAGTCGCCGAGATGCTCGGCGTCGAATTTCCGATTTGCGCGTTCAGTCACTGCCGCGACGTGGTGGCCGCGGTGACCAATGCGGGCGGGTTCGGCGTCCTCGGTGCGGTGGCGCACAGCCCTGCGCGGCTGCACAGCGAACTGACCTGGATCTCCGAGCAGACCGGCGGGAAACCCTTCGGGGTGGACCTGCTGCTGCCGCCCAAGTACGTCGGCGCGGACGAGGGCGGCATCGACGCCAAGCAGGCGCGGGCGCTGCTGCCCGAGGAGCACCGCGCGTTCGTGGACGACATCCTCGCGCGGTACGGGATCACGGCGCCGGCGCAGGAGGCGCGTGCCTCCGCCGGCGGCCTGAACATCTCGCCCAAGGGCTACGGGCCGCTGCTGGACGTGGCGTTCGACCACGACATCAAGCTGATCGCCAGCGCCCTCGGCCCGCCGCCACCGGACCTGGTCGAGCGCGCCCACGACCGCGACGTGCTGGTGGCCGCGCTGGCCGGCACCACGCGCCACGCGCAACGGCACGCGGCCGCCGGCGTCGACCTGATCGTCGCGCAGGGGACCGAGGCGGGCGGGCACACCGGCGAGGTCGCCACCATGGTCCTGGTTCCCGAGGTCGTCGACGCCGTGTCGCCGGTCCCGGTCCTCGCCGCGGGCGGCATCGCCCGCGGCCGCCAGATCGCGGCGGCCCTGGCCCTCGGCGCCGAAGGCGTGTGGTGCGGGTCGGTGTGGCTGACCACCGAG
This sequence comes from Mycobacterium scrofulaceum, assembly GCF_002086735.1. GTDB lineage: Bacteria > Actinomycetota > Actinomycetes > Mycobacteriales > Mycobacteriaceae > Mycobacterium > Mycobacterium scrofulaceum. Next base: position 15,216 of record NZ_MVIJ01000025.1, read on the forward strand.
GAGGCCGAGACGCCGCCGGTGGTCAAGGACAAGTTCCTGGCCGCCACCTCCTCGGATACCGTGCGCTCGCGGTCGATGACCGGCAAACCGGCCCGGATGCTGCGCACGGCCTGGACCGACGAATGGGAGCGGCCGGAAAAGCCCGACCCGCTCGGCATGCCGCTGCAGACGGCGCTCGTCACCGAGCCGCAGGTCCGCATCAACTCCGCGGCCGCTCACCCCGGCGCCAAGGCGCGCGAACTGGCCACCTACTTCGTCGGCCAGGTGGTGGGCTCGCTCGACCGGGTTCGCCCCACCCGAACGGTGGTGCTCGACATGGTCGAGGAGTTCATCGACACGATCGGGCGGCTCGAGGGTCTCGTCGAGAAGTGACCGGGCGGCCGGTCCCGGCGAACACAAGGTGAACAATCGGTGCCGACCGGCGAAGCCATATCCGCTGGCCACAGGGCTGGAGGCTGGCTGGATCCTGTGGGATCGCCCCGGAAATCCGTAGAGATCGCGACACGTGGTGCCGAGGCGTTTGACCCGGTCGTACCCGTCGTGCATTATCGGTCGGGTATGCACCTCGTTAGGTGAGGCGTCTACACGAATACAGGCCACTGACCCCGAACGTCGAGAGACGCCCCGGGTCAGGACAGCTCCTCCCGGCTTAAGGGTTGAGCCCAGGTGGCTTCCGGCTCGGATTGTTTTCCAGGCCAGGACACGTCGTGTGGTGCCGAAGCTCTGACGAGAGGGGTGCGGATCTCCGGCGGTCGTCGGGTTTCTGCTCCTCATGCTGCGCGCAGATCGTGTGCGGACGACCGCACGCGTCGTGACCGCGAGGAGGTGAGGGACACATGAGTTCCAGTGACAGTCCGGACCGAAGTCCGAGCTCCGTCTCGTCCCGATCCGGTCTCCGGTTCGACGTCCTCGGCTGAGGCGTCACAACGCTAAGTGGCTTATCGGCCAAGCGTTCTGGGATCGGAACCGCGACGGGACTTCGACACGTCAGTCCAATTAGTCCCCGTTAGAAATCCCCTCCAGGAGGCGACCATGACCGCAGCTCTGTACGACGAAGTGGTGACCGCAGCGCCCGCCCGCACGCTGAAGGTGGTGCGCGACACCGACACCATCGCCGCGCCCGCCAAGAAGAAGGCGACCCGCCGGGCGGACGCCCCGGCCTTCGGGGCCGGCGGCGACCCGCTGGTGGACGGCGCGACCCGCCTGCTGAGCATCCCGCTGCGGCACGTCTACGCGGCCCTGTGGCGCGTCGGTGTGCTCGACATTCAGGCGTGATCCGATGGACAGCGACCAACCACGGCTCCAAGGGGCTACCCGGCCGCAGGCGTGACCTGTGACCAGGTAGCCCCTTGGGGTGCTTGGCCTGAGTAGAATCGACCCACTGGCATCGATCCGGCATCACCGGGGAGCCTTCGGAAGAACAGCCGGCTTCGGCGGCGGGGCCGGCCCAGTAGAACCGAACGGGTGGGCCCGTCACAGCCTCCAACGAGCGGCCACGCGACAGCGCGGCAAGCGGGGTGGTACCGCGGCGCTCGCGCAGACAGCGCGTCGTCGTCCCCGGCCTGACCATAGGCATGCAGGAGACGACGCGCACCGTGACCGAAAACGCTGACGCCAGGGCTTATCCCAAGCAGGCGGGCGGAGCACCCGACTTCCCGGCCCTCGAACTCGAGGTCCTCGACTACTGGGCCCGCGACGACACCTTCCGGGCCAGCATCGCGCGCCGCGACGGCGCCCAAGAGTACGTCTTCTACGACGGGCCGCCGTTCGCGAACGGGCTGCCGCACTACGGGCACCTGCTCACCGGCTACGTCAAGGACATCGTGCCGCGGTACCGCACCATGCGCGGCTACAAGGTGGAGCGCCGATTTGGCTGGGACACCCACGGATTGCCCGCCGAGCTCGAGGTCGAGCGCCAGCTGGGCATCAACGACAAGTCGCAGATCGACGACATGGGGATCGCGGCGTTCAACGAGGCCTGCCGCGAATCGGTGTTGCGTTACACCGACGAATGGCGGGCCTACGTCACCCGCCAGGCGCGCTGGGTGGACTTCGACAACGACTACAAGACGCTCGACCTGTCCTACATGGAGTCGGTCATCTGGGCGTTCAAGCAGCTGTGGGACAAGGGCCTGGCGTACGAGGGCTACCGCGTCCTGCCGTACTGCTGGCGCGACGAAACCCCGTTGTCCAACCACGAATTGCGGATGGACGACGATGTCTACCAAAGCCGCCAGGACCCGGCGCTGACCGTGGGTTTCAAAGTGGTCGGCGGGGCGCTGGACGGCGCTTATCTGTTGGTGTGGACGACGACGCCGTGGACCCTGCCGTCGAACCTGGCGGTCGCCGTGAACCCGGACGTGACCTATGTGCAGGTGCGTGTGGGGGAGCGGCGTTTCGTGCTGGCCGAGCCTCGGCTGGCCGCCTACGCCCGCGAGTTGGGGGAAGAGCCCGAGGTCCTGGGCGGGTATCGGGGCGCGGATTTGCTGGGCACGCGCTACCTGCCGCCATTCCCGTATTTCATGGAGAGCCCCAATGCCTTTCGGGTGCTGCCGGGCGAATTCGTCACCACCGAGGACGGCACCGGGATCGTGCACATGGCGCCGGCCTACGGCGAGGACGACATGGCGACCTGCGACGCGGCGGGCATCGCCCCGGTCACCCCGGTGGATGCCAAGGGCCGCTTCGACTCGACCGTTCCGGATTACCAGGGGCAGCGCGTCTTCGACGCCAACCCCAACATCATCCGCGACCTCAAGAACGGGACCGGCCCGGCCGCGGCCAACGGCGCGGTGCTGCTGCGCCACGAGACCTACGAGCACCCCTACCCGCATTGCTGGCGCTGCCGCAATCCGCTGATCTACCGGGCGGTGTCGTCGTGGTTCGTCGCCGTCACCGCGTTCCGGGACCGCATGGTGGAACTCAACCAGCAGATCACCTGGTACCCCGAACACGTCAAGGACGGCCAGTTCGGCAAGTGGCTGCAGGGTGCCCGCGACTGGTCGATCTCGCGAAACCGCTACTGGGGCAGCCCCATCCCGGTGTGGAAGTCCGACGACCCGGCCTACCCGCGCATCGACGTCTACGGGAGCCTGGACGAGCTGGAGCGCGACTTCGGGGTGCGTCCCGACAACCTGCACCGGCCCTACATCGACGAGCTGACCCGGCCCAACCCCGACGACCCGACCGGCCAAAGCACCATGCGGCGCATCCCCGACGTGCTCGACGTGTGGTTCGATTCCGGGTCGATGCCCTATGCGCAGGTGCACTACCCGTTCGAGAATCGCGAGTGGTTCGACACCCATTACCCGGGCGACTTCATCGTCGAGTACATCGGGCAGACCCGCGGCTGGTTCTACACGCTGCACGTGCTGGCGACCGCGCTGTTCGACCGGCCGGCGTTCAAAACCTGCGTCGCGCACGGCATCGTGCTGGGCTCCGACGGGCAGAAGATGAGCAAGTCGCTGCGCAACTACCCGGATGTGTCCGAGGTGTTCGACCGCGACGGCTCCGACGCCATGCGGTGGTTCCTGATGGCGTCGCCGATCCTGCGCGGCGGCAACCTGATCGTCACCGAGCAGGGTATCCGCGAGGGCGTGCGGCAGGTGCTGCTGCCGCTGTGGAACGCCTACAGCTTCCTGGCCCTCTACGCGCCGAAAGTCGGCACCTGGCGCACCGATTCGCGCCAGGTGCTGGACCGCTACATCCTGGCCAAGCTCGCCGACCTGCGCGAGAACCTGACCCGCGAGATGGACAGCTGCGACATCTCGCGGGCCTGCGAGCACCTGCGCCAGTTCACCGAGGCGCTCACGAATTGGTATGTGCGCCGGTCGCGTTCGCGGTTCTGGGAGGAAGACCCCGACGCCATCGACACCCTGCACACCGTGCTCGAGGTGACCGCGCGGCTGGCCGCGCCACTGCTGCCGTCGGCCACCGAGATCGTCTGGCGGGGGCTCACCGGCGGGCGGTCGGTGCACCTCACCGACTGGCCGGAAGCCGGCGTCGTGCCCGCCGACCCCGAGCTGGTCGCCGCGATGGATCTGGTCCGCGAGGTGTGTTCGGCCGCGTCGTCCCTGCGCAAGGCCAAGAAGCTGCGGGTGCGTCTGCCGCTGCCGAAATTGACCGTGGCGGTGGACGATCCGCGCCGGCTGGAGCCGTTCGCCGACCTGATCGCCGACGAGCTCAACGTCAAGCGCGTCGAGCTGACCGACGCGATCGACACCTACGGCACCTTCGAGCTCACCGTCAACGCCCGGGTGGCCGGGCCGCGGCTGGGCAAGGACGTGCAGGCCGCCATCAAGGCGGTCAAGGCGGGCGAGGGCGTCGTCAACCCGGACGGCACCCTGACCGCGGGGCCCGCGGTGCTGCAGCCCGAGGAGTACAGCTCGCGGCTGGTGGCCGCCGACCCGGAGTTCACCGCGGCGCTGCCCGACGGGGCGGGGCTGGTGGTGCTCGACGGCACGGTCACTCCGGAGCTCGAGGCCGAGGGTTGGGCCAAGGACCGCATCCGCGAGCTGCAGGAGCTGCGCAAATCCACGGGTCTCGAGGTGTCCGACCGGATCGCCGTGGTGATGTCGGTGCCGGCCGAACGCATCGACTGGGCGCGCACGCACCGCGACCTGATCGCCGGTGAGATCCTGGCGACCAGTTTCGAATTCGGCGAACCGGTCGACGGTGCCGACATCGGCGACGGCGTTCGCGTGAGCATCGCCAAAGCCTGACCCGCGCCGAGATCGACGCTGGCGCGCGAAAGTGCGAGGCGAGTAGACGTCGCGCTGGGGTCAATCTCGATGGGAGCGCAGCGCGCGGTGGGCATGGGGCCAGAACGGCATGCCCGCCACGACGGTCGCCCCGGTGGCAATGAGTCCGACCGCGACGTCAACGCTCTCGCGTCCATCCGAGGCCCAGTAAACGTCCTTGAGGTCCAACAGCAGCGCGAGCTCGTCGACGATCATGGCGTTCGCGGCACCGTACGCGATGGCCGCCGCCGGATGCCGCCGCTGCTTCTCGGTTCCGCGTAGCCCCACGCCGCCCACCGTCGCCAGCATCCCGATACCGATGTTGTAGTGGTGAAAGTGCTTCCCGCCCAACGACATCCCGCCCCCCGAGGGACCATGGCCCGCGCGGATCCAATGTGTGAGCGCACGCAGCCCGGCGAACGTGAGGGTGAACGACGTCCACGCCAGCACCGTGGCCTGCTCACCGGGCTGCAGCCGCTCGTTCCACTCATGGCGCACCCGCTCCCACCGAGACGTCGGTGCGTCGGTGCCGTCAGCCTCCATACCCAACGACGCTAGACCCATAGCATCGATGCGTGGAGTCCCGTTGGGTGCTGCACCTGGACATGGATGCGTTCTTCGCCTCGGTCGAACAACTCACCCGGCCGACCCTGCGCGGGCGGCCGGTGCTGGTCGGCGGCCTGGGCGGGCGCGGCGTGGTGGCCGGGGCCAGCTATGAAGCCCGGGTGTTCGGCGCCCGCTCGGCCATGCCGATGCATCAGGCCCGGCGCCTGATCGGGGTGACCGCGGTGGTGCTGCCGCCGCGCGGGGTGGTCTACGGGGTGGCCAGCCGGCGCGTCTTCGACACCGTGCGCGCCGTGGTGCCGGTCGTCGAGCAGCTGTCTTTCGACGAGGGCTTCGGCGAACCGCCCCACCTCGCCGGCGCCTCCGCCGGGGAGGTCGAGGCGTTCTGCGAAGACCTGCGGCGGCGGGTGCGCGACGAGACGGGCCTGATCGCCTCGGTCGGCGCCGGCTCGGGCAAGCAGATCGCCAAGATCGCCTCCGGCCTGGCGAAGCCCGACGGCATCCGGGTGGTCGGGCGCGCCGAAGAGCGGTCGCTGCTCCGCGGCCTGCCGGTGCGGCGGCTGTGGGGCATCGGCCCGGTCGCCGAGGAGAAGCTGAACCGGCTCGGCATCGAGACGATCGGCCAGCTGGCCGCCCTGACCGACGCCGAGGCCGCCAACATCCTGGGCGCGACGATCGGGCCGGCCCTGCACCGCCTGGCCCGCGGCATCGACGACCGCCCCGTCGCCGAGCGCGCGGAAGCCAAGCAGATCAGCTCCGAGTCCACCTTCGCGGCCGACCTGACCACCCTGGAGCAGCTGCGCGAGGCGATCGACCCCATCGCCGAGCACGCCCACCAACGGCTGCTGCGCGACGGCCGCGGCGCCCGCACCGTCACGGTGAAGCTGAAGAAATCCGACATGAGCACGCTGACCCGTTCGGCGACGCTGCCCTATGCGACCACCGAGCCCGGCGCGCTCGTCGCGGTGGCCCGCCGGCTGCTGCTCGACCCGCGCGAGATCGGGCCGATTCGCCTGCTGGGCGTGGGCTTTTCGGGATTGAGCGACGTGCGGCAGGAGTCGCTGTTCCCCGACCTGGAGTTCGCGGGGGAGACCTCGGAAGGGCATCCCGTGGAGACGGCGACCGAGGCCATGTTCGCACCGGCGGCCGAGGCGGGCTCGCCGTGGCGGGTGGGAGACGACGTGGCGCACCGCGAGCTCGGCCACGGCTGGGTGCAGGGCGCGGGCCACGGCGTGGTGACCGTCCGGTTCGAGACCCGCAGCTCCGGGCCGGGCCCGGCCCGGACGTTCCCGGTCGGCACCGCCGAGCTGGCCAAGGCCAACCCGGTGGATTCGCTGGACTGGCCGGACTACCTGGGCGCGCTGCAGGCCCGGGAAGCGAACGCGCCGTCAACCCCACCGGGCGACGACGTCGCCGACCGGTAGCCGCGCGGCCAGCGCGGCCATCAGCAGCACCCGCGCCTGCGGCGGCCGCAGCCGGGGCACCATCACCGCGCCCGCCGCCTCCATGTCGTGGCCGGGCCCGTAGCTCGCACCGACCCGGCCGCCCGGGACGCGGGTGGACACCGCGACCGCGACGCCGGCCCGGCAATGGCGGGCCACCGCCTCGACAACCGCGTCCCCGGCATTGCCCGAACCCAGCGCCTCGAGCACCACGCCGCGCGCCCCGGCGGCCACGCACGCGTCCAGGGCCACGCCGTCGCTGCCCAGGTACGCGGCGACGATGTCGACGCGCGGCGCTCGCGCCGCGCTCAGATCCCCCAGCTGCGGCCGCGTCTTGGTGCCGGCCAGCGTGACACCGCCGTTCACGGTGCCGATCAGTTCACCGGCGAAGCCGCTCAGGTCGTTGGTGGCCACCTTGTTCAGGCCCAGCGGCTGCAGCACCCGCCCGGCGAAGCACACCAACACCCCCAGGCCGCGGGCGGCGGGGCTGCCCGCCACGGCGAGCGCCGCGCGCAGGTTGGCCGGGCCGTCGGCGTCCGGGGCGTCGGCGCTGCGCATCGCGCCGGTCAGCACCACCGGGACGTCCCCGGCGTGGGTGAGCTCGAGCCACAGCGCGCTCTCCTCCATGGTGTCGGTGCCGTGGGTGACCACCACGCCGTCGGTGCCGCCGTCGATCGCCGCCCGCACGCCGCGCCGGATCCGGTCCCAGTCGGCCGGCACCAGCTGGGAACTGTCCAGCGCCAACACGTCGGTCACGTCGACGTCGAGGCCGGCGGCCAGGTCGGCCGCCCCGTACGCGGGCCGGTGCACGCCGTCTGCGCCGGTGCCGGTCGATATCGTGCCTCCGGTGGCGATGACGGTGAGCCGGCCCATCAGGAGATCATCGCGCACAACCACGAACACCGGCCGGCCCGCGTCCGCATTGGGGGATGATGTGAGAGTGCCCGAGGAACCCACCCGATCCACCGAGCCCGCGACCTCCACCGATCAGGCCGAGGACGCCGCGGCCACCGGCCCGCAGCGGCCGCCGAGGCGGCTGCGGCTGCTGCTGTCGGTCGCGGCGATCGTCTTGGCCCTGGACGTCGTCACCAAGGTGCTCGCGGTCAAGCTGCTGCCGCCCGGGCAGCCGGTGCCCATCATCGGCGACACGGTGACCTGGACGCTGGTGCGCAACTCCGGGGCCGCGTTCTCGATGGCGACCGGCTACACCTGGGTGCTGACGCTGATCGCGACCGGCGTGGTGGTCGGCATCTTCTGGATGGGACGGCGGCTGGTGTCGCCGTGGTGGGCGGTCGGCCTGGGCATGATCCTCGGCGGCGCCATGGGCAACCTGGTCGACCGCTTCTTCCGGGCGCCCGGCCCGCTGCGCGGCCACGTCGTGGACTTCCTATCGGTCGGCTGGTGGCCGGTGTTCAACGTCGCCGACCCGTCGGTGGTCGGCGGCGCCATCCTGCTGGTGGTCTTGTCGGTCTTCGGCTACGACTTCGACGCCGTCGGCAGGCGAAAGGCCGACCGAAGCTGATGACCGACCGTTCCATGCCGGTCCCCGAGGGGCTGGCGGGCATGCGCGTGGACGCCGGACTGGCGCGCCTGCTGGGGCTGTCCCGCAGCGCCGCCGCGGCCATTGCCGAAGACGGCGGTGTGGAGCTGGACGGCGTGCAGGCCGGCAAGTCCGACCGGCTGACCGGCGGCGCATGGCTGCAGGTGCGCCTGCCCGCGGCGCCGCCGCCGGTGGAGAACACCCCCGTCGACATCGAGGGCATGACGATCCTGTATTCCGACGACGACATCGTCGCGGTCGACAAGCCGGCGGCGGTGGCCGCCCACGCGTCGGTGGGCTGGACCGGGCCGACGGTGCTCGGCGGCCTGGCCGCCGCCGGCTACCGGATCACCACGTCCGGGGTGCCCGAGCGGCAGGGCATCGTGCACCGGCTCGACGTCGGCACCTCCGGGGTGATGGTGGTAGCGCTCTCCGAGCGGGCCTACACCGTGCTCAAGCGGGCGTTCAAGCAGCGCACGGTCGACAAGCGCTACCACGCGCTGGTGCAGGGGCACCCGGACCCGTCGAGCGGGACGATCGACGCGCCGATCGGGCGGCACCGCGGCGGCGAGTGGAAGTTCGCGGTCACCACGAACGGCCGGCACAGCCTCACCCATTACGACACCATCGAAGCCTTCACCGCGGCCAGCCTGCTCGACGTGCACCTGGAAACCGGTCGCACACACCAGATCCGGGTGCATTTTTCCGCGCTGCACCACCCGTGCTGCGGCGACCTGGTCTACGGTGCCGATCCGAAGCTCGCGAAAAGGCTTGGGCTCGAACGGCAGTGGCTGCACGCCCGGTCGCTGTCGTTCGCCCATCCGGCCGACGGCAGGCGGATGGAGATCGTCAGCCCCTACCCGGAGGACCTGCAGCACGCGCTGGACGTGCTGCGCGCCGAGGGCTGATCACCCCGGCTTGCGCGCCTCGACCAGGAGCCGCACCGAGTGCGCGACGAACGGGCCGTCGGCCTCGATGCGCTCGTGCAGGGCCCGCAACCGCTCCCGATAGGCGCCGACCGTGAAGTCGGGCACCGTCCAAATCACCTTGCGCAGGAAGTAGATAACGGCGCCGACGTCGAAGAACTCCGCCCGCATCCGCTCCATCCGGATGTCGACGACGTCCATCCCGGCCGCAGCGGCGTCGGCGCGCTGGACGTCGGGGTGCAGCTCGGCCCATTTCTGCGGCTGCGGGCCGATGAAGTATTCGACCAGTTCGGACATCGTCGCGGGCCCGATCTGCTGGGCGAAGTAGGTGCCGCCCGGCCGCAGCACCCGGGCGATCTCCGGCCAGCGCACCTCGATCGGGTGGCGGCTGGTCACCAGGTCGAACGCCGCGTCGGCGAACGGTAGCCGCGGCTCGCCTTCGGTCACCACGACCACCACGCCGCGGGGGTGCAGGCGCTGGGTTGCCAGCGCGGCGTTGGGCGGCCAGGATTCCGTGGCGGCCATCGTGGGCGGAAACCTCTCGGCGCCGCCGAGCACCTCGCCGCCGCCGGTGTCGAGGTCGCAGGCGGCCGACACGTTCGCCAGCCGTCGGCTCAGCTGACGCTGGTAACCCCACGACGGGCGTTCCTCGGTCGCGCGCCCGTCCAGCCAGGAGAAGTCCCACCCGTCGACGGGGGCGGCGTCGGCCTCCCTGACGAGGTCGTCGAATGTGCGGCCCATGCCGAGCATGCTAGGCGCGGGTCATGGCGCCCGGCAGACGAATCTGGTGCCGCTCAATTCGAGCTTGACCTCGCCCTGGTGTTCCCAGTACTCCGAGCCCTGCCGGCCGTACCGGGCGCCGCTGCCGGAGGGCTCCTGGAACAGGATCACCTGGTTGCCCTTCCAGTCGAGGACGGCCACGGGCGGGTCGAGCTCGTTGTAGAACTGCGCGGTCAACGGCCCCGCGTCGGCGGGGCACTGATAGGTGACGACGGGCGGGCTCAGGGTGCCGGGGTCGGCGATGGCCAGCTGGACCAGCCGCGTCTGATACGCCTCGGCCAGGCAGGTGCGCGGTTGCGGGTTCTGTGCGCACCCGTCGCGCGTGGTCGCCCAGGTGTCCTGCGCGGACGCCAGCGCGCCTCGGTCCGCGCCGGGCCGGGCAAGCGCCTGTTGGTAGGCGGCCTGCAGGCGGTGGTCGAGGTCGATCAGGTGCGGGTCGGCGCACACCTGCTGCTGGGCGGCGTTGGCGGTTTTGCCGCAGTCGAGCGCCGCCGCGGTGGGCGGGGTGGTGGTGGTCGGCGTGGTGGTGGCGGCCGACGGCGGCGGGGTGGTCTTCGCACCGCAGCCGCCCAGCGCCAGGGCGGCGACGATGAGGGCGAGCAGTCGCATACCTGCTGACTACCGGTTGCGGCCCGTACCCGGGGCGCGACACGCCGAGATGGCCGCCAGGGTCGTGGTAGCGGCCATCACCACAGCCGCCACGGCAATCCCGGCGGAGCGGTCAGACGCTGGCCTTGTTGGCCTCGCCCGTCGCGATCTCGGGTGCCAGCGGCGCGATCGCGCCGATGATCTCGGTCACCGTTCCCGACGGCACGCCGGCCGCCGCGAGCGCGTCGGACAGGTGGCCGGCCACCAGGTTGAAGTGGTGCATGGTGATCCCGCGGCCCCGGTGCACCTGCTTCATCGGCGCACCGGTGTAGGGCTCGGGCCCGCCGAGGGCGGCGGCGAAGAACTCCACCTGCTTGCCCTTGAGGCGGTTCATGTTGGTTCCGGTGAAGAAGCCCGAAAGTCGGTCGTCGGCAAGCACCCGGGCGTAGAAGTCCTCGACCACGACTTCGATCGCCTCGTGCCCGCCGATCCGGTCGTAGACGGCGGCCGGTTGCGGTGTGCGGAAGCGTGCCAGAATTTTCATAATCCCGATTGGAACATTTCGGCGTTGCCCGCCGGTTAGTTCGCGATCACACGCGGATGTCTGTGCGTAACAAGCGGATTGCTCGGTCTTGACGGTCACGTTCGCGCAGGCGTGAGGCGTGCGTCCCGGTTTACATGCCCGAAATCCGCATCGGGCTGGGCCAGTGATGTCCTAGGTTGGCTTAATGACTCGCGTCACATCATTCACACAGCCCCAGCAGGCGGTCGTGGTCAACGGGCAGGCCAGTTGCGGTCGGGGGGCCGACATCATCAGGAGCGAAAGCCGATGAACCTGGGTGACATCACGAACTTGGTCGAAAAGCCGCTCGCGAACTTGGTGGAGAAGCCGATCGCGGCGGTGTCCCACCTCGTCAACACCCCCAACTCCGCCGGACGCTACCGCCCGTTCTATCTGAGGAACCTGCTGGACGCGGTGCAGGGCCGCACGCTGGACGAGGCCGTCGCGGGCAAGACCGTGCTGATCACCGGGGGATCGTCGGGCATCGGCGAGGCCGCCGCGAAGAGGATCGCGGAAGCGGGCGGCACGGTGGTGCTGGTCGCGCGGACCCGGGAGAACCTGGAGAAGGTCGCCTCTGAGATCGAAGGCAGCGGCGGCACCGCGCACGTCTACCCGTGCGACCTGTCCGACATGGACGCGATCGCCGCGATGGCCGATCAGGTGCTGGCCGACCTGGGGGGCGTCGACATCCTGATCAACAACGCGGGGCGCTCGATTCGGCGCTCGCTGGAGCTGTCCTACGACCGGATCCACGACTATCAGCGGACCATGCAGCTCAACTACCTCGGCGCGGTCCAGCTCATCCTGAAATTCATCCCCGGGATGCGGGATCGCGGCTTCGGGCACATCATCAACGTCTCCTCGGTCGGCGTGCAGACCCGCGCCCCGCGCTTCGGCGCCTACATCGCCAGCAAGGCCGCGCTGGACAGCCTGTGCGACTCGCTCCAGGCCGAAACCGTCAACGACGGCGTCAAGTTCACCACGGTGCACATGGCCCTGGTGCGGACGCCGATGATCAGCCCGACCACGCTCTACGACAAGTTCCCGGCGCTGACGCCCGACCAGGCGGCCGGGGTGATCGCGGACGCGATCGTGCACCGGCCCCGGCGGGCCAGTTCGCCGTTCGGGCAGTTCGCCGCCGTCGCCGACGCCGTGAACCCGGCGGTGATGGACCGGGTGCGCAACCGGGCGTTCGCCATGTTCGGCGACTCGGACGCCGCCAAGGGCGACGAATCGACAAGCGACTCAACGCAATTCGACAAACGCAGCGAGACGTTTGTGCGGGCGACGCGCGGGATACATTGGTGACATCATGAGCCTTCCGAAACCCGATATTGCGACCACCGTCGTCATCACCGGCGCCTCGTCCGGCATCGGCGCCGAACTGGCCCGCGGGCTGGCCCGCCGCGGCTTCCCGCTGCTTTTGGTCGCGCGGCGCCGGGAGCGCCTCGACGAACTCGCCAACGACGTGGGCCAGGAATACTCCGTGGCGGTCGAGGTGCTGCCGCTGGACCTCGGCGATCCCAATGGCCGCGCGAAGCTGGCGGACCGGCTGCGCGCCGAGCCGATCGCCGGGCTGTGCAACAGCGCCGGGTTCGGCACCAGCGGCGTCTTCCACGAGCTGCCGCTGGAGCGGGAAAGCGAGGAGGTCACCCTCAACGCGCTGGCGCTGATGGAGCTCACCCACGCGGCCCTGCCCGGCATGGTCGAGCGCGGCGCCGGCGCGGTGATGAACATCGCGTCGATCGCCGGCTTTCAGCCGGTGCCCTACATGGCGGTCTACTCGGCGACCAAGGCCTTCGTGCAGACGTTCTCCGAAGCCGTGCACGAGGAGCTGCACGGGACGGGGGTTTCGGTCACGTGCCTGTGCCCGGGGCCGGTGCCGACCGAGTGGGCCGAGATCGCCAACGCCGAGCGGTTCAGCATCCCCATCGCGCAGGTCTCGCCGCGCGACGTCGCCGAGGCGGCGATCGCCGGGATGCTGGCCGGCAGGCGCTCGGTGGTGCCCGGTGTGGTGCCCAAGGTGGTGAGCACCGGCGGCCGGTTCGTGCCGCGCAGCCTGCTGCTGCCCGGCATCCGGATCGGCAACCGCTTCCGCGGCGGACCCGACCGCTGAGTCTCGCCGCGCTGGGGCACCGCCGTGCTGGCGAGCTGGGGGCACCCCCCGCTTGCGGGGGACACGCCAGCGTGGCGTTGAGCACCGAGTGTCACGCCAGCGTGGCGTTCACCGGGGAGCAAGGAGGAATCGCGTGGCCGCCGTTGACCTGACCGCCGACGTTCCGATGAGCCCGCAGGAGATGTGGGACCGCGTCTCCGACCTGTCGGACCTGGGCGACTGGCTGGTGCTGCACGAGGGCTGGCGCAGCGACCTACCCGACGAACTCGGCGAGGGCGCCCAGGTCGTGGGCGTGGCCCGGGCCAAGGGCTTCCGCAACCGCGTGACGTGGACGGTGACCACGTGGGACCCGCCGCACCAGGTGGCCCTGTCGGGCTCCGGCAAGGGCGGCGCCAAGTATGCCGTCACGCTCTCCGTGCAGGCCGCCGCCGAGGGCTCGACGCTGGGCCTGCGGCTCGAGCTGGGCGGGCGCGCGCTGTTCGGGCCGGTGGGTTCGGCGGCGGCGCGGGCCGTCAAGGGTGACGTGCAGAAGTCGTTGCAGAACTTCGTCGAGCTGTACGGGTAACTGCCCGTGGCGATCGCAAGCGCGGCGTAGCCGGGCGTGGCGGGTCGTCACGAATCAATCCCCGTGGCGATCGCAAGCGCGGCGTAGCCGGGCGTGGCGGGTCGTCACGAACCAATCCCCGTGGCGATCGCAAGCGCGGCGTAGCCGGGCGTGGCGGGTCGTCACAAATCCGTCCCAGACACACTTCGCGACACGCCCGGAACCCGTCGGTCCTCAGTCATAGACTGGCGTCCCTATGACAGGTTCGATTCCTCCTCACGCAAGCGTTCGTCGCGACTCCTCCTTCGTGCACCTGCATAACCACACCGAGTACTCGATGCTGGACGGGGCCGCGAAGATCACGCCGATGCTGGCCGAGGTGGAGCGGCTGGGGATGCCCGCGGTCGGGATGACCGACCACGGAAACATGTTCGGCGCCAGCGAGTTCTACAACGCGGCGAGCAAGGCCGGGATCAAGCCGATCATCGGGGTCGAGGCCTACATCGCGCCCGGTTCGCGCTTCGACACCCGCCGGATCACCTGGGGCGATCCCGGCCAGAAGTCCGACGACGTCTCGGGCAGCGGCTCCTACACGCACCTGACGATGGTGGCCGAGAACGCGACTGGCCTGCGCAACCTGTTCAAGCTGTCCTCGCTGGCCTCCTTCGAGGGCCAGCTGGGCAAGTGGTCGCGGATGGACGCCGAGATCATCGCCGAGCACGCCGAGGGCATCATCGCCACCACCGGGTGCCCGTCGGGCGAGGTGCAGACCCGGCTGCGGCTGGGGCACGACCGCGAGGCGCTGGAGTCGGCCGCCAAGTGGCGCGAGATCTTCGGCGCCGACAACTTCTTCCTCGAGCTGATGGACCACGGGCTGTCCATCGAGCGGCGGGTCCGCGAGGGCCTGCTCGAGATCGGCCGCAAGCTGGGCATCCCGCCGCTGGCGACCAACGACTGCCACTACGTCACCCGCGACGCCGCCCTTAACCACGAGGCGCTGCTGTGCGTGCAGACCGGCAAGACCCTGTCGGACCCCAACCGCTTCAAGTTCGACGGCGACGGCTACTACCTGAAGTCGGCCGCCGAGATGCGCCAGCTGTGGGACGACCAGATTCCCGGCGCGTGCGACTCGACCCTGTTGATCGCCGAGCGGGTGCAGCCCTACGACGACGTGTGGGCGCCGCGCGACCGGATGCCGATCTTCCCGGTGCCCGAGGGGCACGACCAGGCGACCTGGCTGCACCACGAGGTGATGGCCGGGCTGCGGCGGCGTTTCCCGTCCGGTGTCGGCCAGGACTACATCGACCGGGCCGAGTACGAGATCAAGGTCATCTGCGACAAGGGCTTCCCGTCCTACTTCCTGATCGTCGCCGACCTGATCAACTACGCGCGCTCGGTCGACATCCGGGTGGGTCCGGGCCGCGGTTCGGCCGCCGGTTCGCTGGTGGCCTACGCGCTGGGCATCACCAACATCGACCCGATCCCGCACGGCCTGCTGTTCGAGCGGTTCCTCAACCCGGAGCGGCCGTCGGCCCCCGACATCGACATCGACTTCGACGACCGTCGCCGCGGCGAGATGGTGCGTTACGCCGCCGACAAGTGGGGGCAGGACCGCGTCGCCCAGGTCATCACCTTCGGCACTATCAAAACAAAAGCGGCGCTGAAGGATTCGGCTCGCATCCACTACGGCCAGCCCGGCTTCGCCATCGCCGACCGGATCACCAAGGCCCTACCGCCGCCGATCATGGCCAAGGACATCCCGCTGTCGGGCATCACCGACCCGAACCACGAGCGGTACAAGGAGGCCGCCGAGGTCCGCGGCCTGATCGAGACCGATCCCGACGTGCGCACCATCTACCAGACCGCGCGCGGCCTGGAGGGCCTGATCCGCAACGCCGGCGTGCACGCCTGCGCGGTGATCATGAGCAGCGAGCCGCTCACCGAGGCCATCCCGCTGTGGAAACGGCCGCAGGACGGCGCCATCATCACCGGCTGGGACTACCCGTCGTGCGAGGCCATCGGCCTGCTGAAGATGGACTTCCTGGGCCTGCGCAACCTGACGATCATCGGTGACGCGCTGGAGAACATCAAGGCCAACAGGGGAATCGACCTCGACCTCGAATCGGTGCCGCTGGATGACGCGCCCACCTACGAGCTGTTGGGCCGCGGCGACACTCTGGGCGTGTTCCAGCTCGACGGCGGGCCGATGCGTGACCTGCTGCGCCGGATGCAGCCGACCGAGTTCAACGACATCGTCGCCGTGCTGGCGCTGTACCGCCCCGGCCCGATGGGCATGAATGCCCACAACGACTACGCCGACCGCAAGAACAACCGGCAGGCGATCAAACCGATCCACCCCGAGCTCGAGGAGCCGCTGCGCGAGATTCTCTCGGAGACTTACGGTCTGATCGTCTATCAAGAGCAGATCATGTTCATCGCCCAGAAGGTCGCCTCCTACACGATGGGTAAGGCCGACGCGCTGCGCAAGGCGATGGGCAAGAAGAAGCTCGAGGTGCTCGAGGCCGAGTACAAGGGCTTCTATGAGGGCATGACCGCCAACGGTTTCTCGGAAAAAGCGGTGAAAGCGCTGTGGGACACCATCCTTCCCTTCGCCGGGTATGCGTTCAACAAGTCGCACGCGGCCGGCTACGGCCTGGTGTCCTACTGGACCGCCTACCTCAAGGCCAACTATCCGGCCGAGTACATGGCCGGCCTGCTGACCTCGGTGGGCGACGACAAGGACAAGGCCGCGGTCTACCTCGCCGACTGCCGCAAGCTGGGCATCACCGTGCTGCCGCCCGACGTCAACGAGTCCCTGGTGAACTTCGCGTCGGTGGGCCAGGACATCCGCTTCGGGCTGGGCGCGGTGCGCAACGTCGGCGCCAACGTGGTCGGCTCGCTCATCAAGACCCGCAACGAGAAGGGGAAGTTCACCGACTTCTCGGACTACCTCAACAAGATCGACGTCTCGGCGTGCAACAAGAAGGTCACCGAGTCGCTGATCAAGGCGGGCGCGTTCGACTCGCTGAGCCACGCCCGCAAGGGCCTGTTCCTGGTGCACACCGACGCGGTCGATTCGGTGCTGGGCACCAAGAAGGCCGAGGCGATGGGCCAATTCGACCTGTTCGGCGGCTCCGATGGTGAGGCCGGCTGCACCGACTCTGTCTTCACCATCAAGGTGCCCGAGGACGAGTGGGAGGACAAGCACAAACTGGCCCTGGAGCGCGAGATGCTCGGCCTGTACGTCTCGGGGCACCCGCTCAACGGCGTGGCGCACCTGCTGGCCGCCCAGGTGGACACCCAGATCCCGGCCATCCTGGACGGCGACGTGCCCAACGAGACCCAGGTGCGGGTCGGCGGCATCCTGGCCTCGGTCAACCGGCGGGTCAACAAGAACGGAATGCCCTGGGCGTCGGCGCAATTGGAGGACCTCACCGGCGGCATCGAGGTGATGTTCTTCCCGCACGCGTACTCCGCCTACGGGGCCGACATCGCCGACGACGCGGTGGTGCTGATCAACGCCAAGGTGGCGATCCGCGACGACCGGATCAGCCTGATCGCCAACGAGCTTGTGGTGCCGGACTTTTCCAACGCCCAGCCGAACCGGCCGATCGCCGTCAGCCTGCCCACCCGGCAGTGCACCATCGACAAGGTCAGCGCGCTCAAGCAGGTGCTGGCGCGCCACCCGGGCACCTCACAGGTGCATCTGCGGCTGATCAGCGGGGACCGGATCACCACCCTGGAGCTGGACGCCTCGCTGCGGGTGACGCCGTCGCCGGCGCTGATGGGCGACCTCAAGGAGCTGCTCGGCCCCGGCTGCCTGGGTAACTAGGTCGCTTTGGGGCTGGCCGCGAGCGTGAAACTAGCTTCACAGTCCGAACGTGAAACTACCTTCACACTCGCGGGGCAACTAGGCGGACAGATCCAGGGCCGCCTCATGGTCGTGGGTGGGAACGATCCTCACCGCGTGCCGCGCCAGGTGCAGTCGCTGCAGCGTCCGGAATGCCTCCTCGCGGTCTTCGTCCACCAGAACTCCCGGATAGCTGGACTTCTGGCGCACCTTCTCGATCTGCAAACAGTGCCAGGCCGCGTCGCCGGCGATCAGGATCCAGCCGCGGCCAGTGTGGGCGAGCACCCCGACGCTGCCGGGCGTGTGTCCCGGCAGGTCGACCAGCAGCACGGAACGGTCCCCGAACAGGTCGCGGCTTCGCGCGAAGGTCAGCACCGGCGGCCCGTCCAGCTCGTAGTCCACCACCGCGCGGCCGCGCAGCGAATCGCGGACGCCGCCCACCGGCGCCACGGGACCGGAGCCGATCCAGTCGCGTTCGGTGCGGTGCAGGTGCACGGGCAAGCCCGGCAGGTCCAGCAGCCCCGAGACGTGGTCCCAGTGCGCGTGCGTCGGTAGGGCAAAGTCCAGCGCCGGCGGCTCGGGCAACCGGTGCAGGGCCGTGATCGTGGGCACGGTGTCGGCGGGGGGACGGACCGCGACGCGCAACACCGCGGGGAGCTGGGCGATCGCGCGGCGCTCGACGTCGCGGCACACGGCCGGATCGACGATGAACGTCGCCTGCGGATGGCGGACGACGAACGACGTCATCGAGTTCCCGACGCGGGCCGGCGCGAACGTGCCCTCGACGATCGCCGCGGTGGGCACCGGGCGCGGCACCTGCGGAAGCGCGGTCACGGTGACGGCGCGCCGCGGCGCGGGCAGTCCCGCGTCGGCGACGCTGCGCAGAAACCGCTCGTCGGGCCGCTTCGGGCGCACCGCGCCCCAGACCAATCCGGTTGCGGCGGCACAGCATTGGCGCAGCGTGGGAGAGCGGACGGGGTCGTGGGTCATCGCACGTCCACCCGAACGATGGCGCTGTCGGCCCACAACCCGCGGTCGCGGGCGCGGCGCAGCTTCTCGCGCATGCACAGGTCCTGGTGCACGTTGGTGACGCCGGGGACCTTGAGCAACGGCACGATGTTCCACTGCCAGCCATAGCGGTCGTGCAGGAAGCGGTTGGCCCGCTCGGCGTCCTCGCCCGAAAGGATGGTCGCGCGGCCCGCCAGGATCCTCGCGCCCGGCCGCACCCGGCCGCGATGGTCGCACGCGGTGAGTTGGACGTCGGGGCACGCGGTGAGCCGCCGGGTCTTGGGTCCCACCTTGGTGCGGAACAGCAGCGTGTCGCCGTCCATCCCGAACCAGATGGGGGTGTCGACGGGGGTGCCGTCGCGGCGGAACGACCGGAGCAGCGCGTAGCGCGCGGCGGCCAGCGCGTGCGGTGAATGTGTGTGCATGACCCCAGTCAACGACTTAGAGTTGGCTCTAAGTCAAGCGTCGAGGGAGGCGCGATGGGTGCACGGCTGACGATCGGCGAGGTGGCGCGCCAGGCCGGGGTCGCGGCGACCACGCTGCGGTACTACGAACAGATCGGGCTGGTGCCACCGCCGGGACGGTTGGGCGGGCAGCGCCGCTACGACGATTCGGTGCTGGCCCGGCTCGAGGTGATCCGCCTCTGCAAGTCCGCGGGCTTCGCGCTGGAGGAGATCCAGCTGCTGTTCGCCGACGACGCCCCGGGGCGGCCGGCCAGCCGCGCGCTCGCCGAGGCCAAACTCGCCGAGATCGACGCGCAGCTGGAGTCGCTGGCGCGGGCGCGCGCCGTGATCGAATGGGGCATGCGCTGCGCGTGTCCCTCGATCGACGCGTGCACGTGCGGGATTCACACCGCGTTGCCCGCCTGAGCAAAGGATCCCCATGACCAAAGCCATTGCCGTGCAGAATTTTTCGCACGTCTGCATCGGGGTCTCCGACATCGTGGCGGCGCGCGAGTTCTACACCGCGGTGCTGGGCATGGACGTCGTGTTCGACGTCGAGCTGGAGGGGGCCGCGCTCGGCGCGGTGACCGGCGGCGCCGCGCAGCGCGGCCGCATGGTCGGCGGCCTGATCGGCGGCGCCATGGTCGAGCTGCTGTCGTTGGGCGCCGTCCCCGAGTGCCCGAGCGGGCCGCACCTGGGCTACACCAACGTCTCGTTCCGGGTCGACGACCTCGACGCCGCCTACGACGCCGTCCGCCGCGGGCATCCCGGCGTGCGCGCCGAGCCGCCCGTCGACATCGGCGGGGTGCGGATGTTCTTCATCCATGATCCCGACGGCACCCCCATCGAGCTGCTGGAGCTACCGGCCGGGATATCGAGCACGCTGCAGCTCTGGCGCCCCGATCCGGCGTGATCGGTTCCGCGTCCGGAACCGCGGACGTACGCTCACCAAGGCAGAGCTGAGAGGACACCCATGACGACAGCCGAGCGCCCCGTCACCCTCTGCGAGGCGTTCCAGCGCACCGCGTCGATCGATCCGGGCGCCGTCGCGCTCCGGACGCCCGGCGACGGCCAGACGATGACGTGGAGCGGGCTCGCGGCCCTGGTGCGCAAGGTCACCGCCGGCCTGGCCGGCCTGGGGGTGCGGCGGGGCGACACGGTGTCGCTGATGATGGCCAACCGCATCGAGTTCTACCCCTTCGAGATCGGCGCCCAACACCTCGGCGCCACTTCGTTTTCGGTCTACAACACGCTGCCCGCCGAGCAGCTGACCTATTTGTTCGCCAACGCGGACACCCGGGTGGTGATCTGCGAGGAGCAGTACGTGGACCGCATCCGCGCCAGCGGTGCACCCGTCGAGCACGTCGTCTGCATCGACGGTTCGCCGCCCGGCACCCTCTCGGTGGACGACGTGTACGCCGCCGCGCGCGACGATTTCGACTTCGAGGCGACCTGGCGCGCGGTGCGGCCCGACGACGTCGTCACCCTCATCTACACCTCCGGAACCACCGGAAACCCCAAGGGCGTCGAGATGACCCACGCCCACCTGCTGTTCGAGGCGTACGCCCTCGACGCCGTCCTCCCGTCGCGGTTCGGTGACCGGGTCACGTCGTATCTGCCGACGGCGCACATCGCCGACCGGGTGATGGGCCTGTACGGCCTGGAGGTGTTCGGCGCCCAGGTCACGGTGGTCTCCGATATCCGCGCCATCGCCGCCGCGCTGCCCGACGTGCGGCCCACGGTGTGGGGCGGGGTGCCCCGTGTGTGGGAAAAGCTCAGGGCGGGAATAGAATTCGCTGTCGACAACGAGACGGACGAGGTCAGGCGCCAGGCGTTGCAGTGGGCGATGTCGGTGGCCGGCAAGCGTGCCGCCGCCCTGCTGGCCGGCGAGCCGATCTCGGACGAGCTGGCCGTCGAATGGGCCCGGGCCGACGAGCTGGTGCTGTCGAAGCTGCGTGAGCGGATCGGCTTCGGCGAACTGCGCTGGGCGGTCTCCGGGGCGGCGCCCATCCCGAAGGAGACGCTGGCCTTCTTCCTCGGCATCGGCGTGCCGATCGCCGAGGTCTGGGGGATGTCGGAGCTGAGCTGCGTCGCCGCCGTCAGCCATCCCCGCGACGCGCGCCTGGGAACCGTCGGCAAGCTGCTGCCCGGGCTCGAGGGCAAGGTCGCCGACGACGGCGAGTACCTGGTGCGCGGACCCCTGGTGATGAAGGGCTACCGCAAGGAGCCCGCCAAGACCGCCGACGCCATCGACACCGACGGCTGGCTGCACACCGGCGACATCATCGAGGTCGACGACGAGGGCTACCTGAGGATCGTCGACCGCAAGAAGGAGTTGATCATCAACGCCGCCGGAAAGAACATGTCGCCGGCCAACATCGAGAACACTGTGCTGGCCGCGTGCCCGATGGTCGGCGTGATGATCACGATCGGTGACGGGCGGCCGTACAACGCCGCGCTGATGGTCTTCGACGCCGAATCGGTCGGCCCGTACGCCGCCCGGCACGGCCTGGCCGACGAGTCGCCGGCGGCCCTGGCGGCCCATCCCGAGGTCATCGCCCGGATCGCCGCGGGGGTGGCCGAGGGCAACGCCAGACTGTCCCGGGTGGAACAGATCAAGCGCTTCCGGATACTGCCGTCGCTCTGGGAGCCCGGGGGGGACGAGATCACGCTGACCATGAAACTCAAGCGCAAGCCGATCATGACGAAGTACGCGAGCGAGATCGAGGAACTCTACGCGCCCGAACTCCACCCGGACGTGCACGAGCCGTCGGCGGCCGCGACGGTGCAGCCGGCATGAGCGGGGGACCGGGGGCGACCGCGCGTGAGCTCGGGCGGGTCGGTGTGCG
This sequence comes from Mycobacterium scrofulaceum, assembly GCF_002086735.1. Lineage (GTDB taxonomy): Bacteria > Actinomycetota > Actinomycetes > Mycobacteriales > Mycobacteriaceae > Mycobacterium > Mycobacterium scrofulaceum. The sequence continues at coordinate 37,167 of NZ_MVIJ01000025.1, forward strand.
AAAGTTGCTGCAGCGCACCGGTATTGTCGAGGAGTCGACGACACCGCTGACGACGGACACGGCGGAGGTGGTCCAGCTCCTCGCCGCCCCCTGGTATGACGAGCGGCTGAAAGGGCTGGCCGACGAGCTCGGGCGCGACCTTTCGAGCGTGCGCGCCGAGGCCGCGTGCTACCTGCGGGAGATGGCGCCCTCGCTGGACGAGCGGGCGGTGAAGGCCTGGCGCAGCTTCAGCAACTGGCTGATGCGGGCCTACGACATCCTCGTCGACGAGGATCAGATCGCCCAGCTGCGCAGGCTGGATCGCAAAGCGACGCTGGCCTTCGCGTTTTCGCACCGTTCCTATCTGGACGGCCTGCTGCTGCCCGAGTCCATCCAGGCCAACCGGCTCTCGCCCGCGCTCACCTTCGGCGGGTCGAACCTCAACTTCTTTCCGATGGGTGCGTGGGCCAAGCGCACCGGCACGATCTTCATCCGCCGGCAGACCAAGGACATTCCCGTCTACCGCTTCGTGCTGCGCGCGTACGCCGCCCAGCTGGTGCAGAACCACGCCAACCTCACCTGGTCCATCGAGGGCGGCCGCACCCGGACCGGCAAGCTGCGGCCCCCGGTCTACGGGATCCTGCGCTACATCAGCGACGCCGTCGACGAAATCGACGGCCCCGAAGTGTATTTGGTGCCCACCTCGATCGTGTACGACCAGCTGCACGAGGTCGAGGCGATGACCACCGAAGCCTACGGCGCGACGAAGCGGCCCGAGGACTTCCGTTTCCTGGTCCGGCTGGCGCGCCAGCAGGGGGAGCGGCTCGGCCGCGCCTACCTGGACTTCGGCGAGCCGCTGCCGCTGCGCAAGCGCCTCGAGGAGTTGCGCGCCGAGGAGTCCGGCGCGGGAACCGAGATCGAACGCATCGCGCTGGACGTCGAGCATCGGATCAATCGCGCCACCCCGGTCACGCCGACGGCGGTGGTCAGCCTGGCGCTGCTCGGTGCCGACCGCTCGCTGTCCATCAGCGAGGTGCTGGCCACCGTGCGGCCGCTGGCGAGCTACATCGCCGCGCGCAACTGGACGGTGGCCGGCGCCGCGGACCTGACGAACCGCTCGACCATCCGCTGGACCCTGCATCAGCTGGTCGCCTCGGGCGTGGTCAGCGTCTACGACGCCGGGACGGAACCGGTCTGGGGCATCGGGTCCGACCAGCACCTGGTCGCCGCCTTCTACCGCAACACCGCCATTCACATCGTCGTCGACCGCGCGATCGCCGAGACGGCGTTGCTGGCCGGCATCGAAGAGGCCGAGGCGTCGGTGGACGGTTTGGTGTTGCCGACGACGGTGCGCGACGAGGCGTTGCGCCTGCGCGAACTGCTGAAATTCGAGTTCCTGTTCTCGGCGCGCGCCCAGTTCGAGAAGGAGCTCGCCGACGAGGTGCGCCTGATCGGGCGGGTGGAAGACACCAGCAAGGCGGCCCGCGCGGCCGACGTGCGCGGCCTGCTGGAGAAGGCCGACCTGCTGCTGGCGCACCTGGTGCTGCGCCCCTTCCTGGACGCCTACCACATCGTCGCCGACCGGCTGGCCGCCTACGACGACGAATCATTCGACGAGGACGCGTTCCTCGCCGAATGCCTGGAGGTCGGCAAGCAGTGGGAGCTGCAACGCCGGATCGCCAGCGCCGAGTCGAGGTCGATGGAGTTGTTCAAGACGGCGCTGCGGCTGGCCCGGCACCGTGAGCTGGTGGACGGCTTCGAGGACCAGGACGTCGCCCAGCGACGGCGCGAGTTCGCCGACGAGATCGCCACGGCCGTCCGGCGGGTCAACACGATCGCCGGTCTGGCCGGGATGCGGTAGCCGCGCGCCAGCCTCCGGGCTCTCATGTTCTTCAAAGGTTCTGTGGCGGTTGACCAGCCGGTATGACTGATAGAATTCGGTCACTGTGAACATCGGGGCCGCGACCAAGCCTCAACGATGGCGACCGGGTGTCGCCATCGTCGCAGTGCTGTGCTTGATCAGCGCGCTGGTCGGGAGCTGGGCGGTGCGTTCGCAGGCGGCAGCCCCGGCCTCGCCGCCGTCGATCGCCGTGCCGCTCGACGCAATAGACGCCGGGAGTGCCGTCGAAGTCTCCCGGGCGCATGCCGACTTGGCCGACCTGGCAAGTCATTTGAAACGAAATGCCCCGGCGTCGACCGATCAGAAGTCGTTCAAGACCGCCGGGATCAAGCGCGACCGGCCACCGACCTGGTCCCGCGGTGCCCCGCCACAGTGGTGGCTGATCACCCCGGTTTCCCTGAACACCGCGGGGATCAACGCCCCCGGGCCCGATCCGGCGCATACCCCGTCGCCCACCCAGGCGCTCGCGGGACACGAACTTCTCAATCACATCTGCATCTCTCGTTGCTGATCGGCTAGCGCGCAAGCCGCTTCCGGCGTCTTCCTGGCGCCCGCGGCGCCATCACCGTTTCCTTTATCGACGTCTTCTTTGAGACGCCGAGTCATTGCCGTCGCAGTCCGAAGGCTGCCGGCGGCGCTACCGCAAGCCTCGAGGAGTTTTGTCATGTCCGATTACGCAGTCGAATACACCCGTCGCCCAGGCCAATTCCACGCCGCCGACCCCTTCGCGCCGGAGGAGAAGTAGCGATGGACTACGGCGCTTTACCACCGGAAGTCAACTCGGCGCGCATGTACAGCGGTCCGGGTTCGGGATCGATGATGGCCGCCGCGGCGGCCTGGCAAGGGCTGTCCGCCGAGCTGTACACCGCGGCAGCCGCCTACGGCTCGGTGACATCGAGCCTGACGGGCGCGTGGCTGGGGCCGGCCGCGATGTCGATGGCCCAGGCCGCGGCTCCGTACATCGTGTGGCTGCGCACCATGGCGGAGCAGGCCGAACAAGCGGCCACGCAGGCCGGTGCCGCCGCCGCGGCCTACGAGGCGGCGTGGGCGGCGACGGTTCCGCCACCCGTGATCGCCGCCAACCGGGCCGAGTTGATGCTGCTGATCGCGACGAATGTGTTGGGTCAGAACAGCCCGGCCATCGCCGCCGCCGAGACCGAATACGACCAGATGTGGGCTCAGGATGCGGCCGTCATGTACGGCTACGCCGGCGCATCCGCGGCCGCCGCGACGTTGACGCCGTTCACCCCGCCGTCGGCGACGACCGACGCGGCGGGGCTGGCCCGGCAAGGGGCCGCGGCGACGCAGGCGGCCGGAGCGACGGGCGCCACCAATGCCCAGGAGGTCCTCGCCAACGGCTCTCAGCTCGTTTCCACTGTGCCCCAGGCGCTTCAGGGGCTGGCATCGGCGCCGGCGTCCAATTCGTCGGGCGCGTCGGGCGCGTCGCTCTCGTCGTTGATGTCCAAGTTCAACACGTTGACGGGGCCCGCGAAGTTCGCGACCTACCCGATGCTGTTCATGAACCAGGCCCTGGCGGCGTCGAAGGCGGTCACCGCGCCGGTCAAGGCGGCGTCGGGGCTGGCCACCGGGCTCGGCGCCGGCGCACGCGCGCTGGGAGCGGCGGCCCTGCCGGGGCTCGGTGGCGGCGCCGCCTTTTCCGCCGGCCTGGGTCGCGGCGTGTCGATCGGCGCGTTGACGACGCCGCACGCCTGGCTGGCCGCGCCCGTGACCAGTGCGGTGACCTCCGCGCCGCCGAGTGTCGGATGGACCGCGGCGCCGCCGACCGGCATGACCGGGGCAGGTCCGACGGGCCTGCCGTTGATGCCGCTGGCGAACATGGCGGGCCGGGCCGTGGGCGGCCCCAGCGCTTCCCGGTTCGAACTGCGCGCGAGCGTGGTCCCGCGCTCACCCGCGGCCGGGTGAGCGGGCCGGCCCTGAGATGATGCTTCCTAGGGCGGGGTGAGCGCTCACAGGTCCCGCCCAGGTTGGGCGGCGACACTGAGTCGACATCGAACTGCGCCGCGTTGACTGCGCGCAAGAGCACCGGGTCGGGGGCCCGAACGTATGACATTTGCTGTGCCGCTCGGGGGCGGGCCGAACGCTCTGCTGTCGCGACCGGCGCCGACGTGTCGGCGCCCGGTCCCCGCGCCCCGACGAGCCGATGGCTGACCGGCCCGGTGGGCCGGCCCTTCCGCTGACCGCGTATCTAACCGGGGACAACGCGCCGCCGATAACGCCGGCCCCCATCAGCCGGCCGTGGATGTCGGAGATGCGGGACGGCTGGCCCAATCGGTGTCTGCCGATGCTCATCGCCAACCAGAGTGGGTGGGAGCTGGGCAATCCGTCGGCGTTCACCGCGACCTGGATGGGCGGGGACGACAGCATGGGCGTGTTGATCACACCCGACCGGCGCGACCCCGGTCAGTTCCTGCCCTTCAGCCACTTCGGTCACGGCATCCTGACCTGGCATCTGCCGATGCTGTTCCGCACGCCGCCGGGTTACAACCTGCTGGTCCGCGGGCCGGCGAACTACCCGAAGGACGCCGTGTCGCCGCTGGAGGGAATCGTCGAAACCGACTGGGCCACTTCGAGTTTCAGCATGAGCTGGCAGATGACCCGCAAGATGATGCCGGTGCGATTCGAGGTCGGCGAGCCGATCTGCATGATCGTCCCGCAGCGCCGGGCCGAGCTGGAACGCTTCGTCCCGGAAATCCGGCCGATCGACTCCGACGAGGACCTGCGTCGCAAACACGAATTCTTCATGCGTTCGCGCAGCGAGCTGGGGCGGGCACAGGCCGCCGCCGCCACCGCCGTCGGCGAGCGAGTGCCGTGGCAGGGCGACTACACGCGGGGCAAACATTCCGACGGAGAGACCGGCGCGCCCGATCACCAGACGCGTATCCGCCTTAGCCCGTTTCTCGAGTCGCAACGCGAGACGCGGAAGTAGCCCTTGCGACGTGCGAGCACCGCGTTCTGGTCAGGGGTGTCCGGCCGGTGTCTCGCCGTCGTACTGAGGGAGAAACAGGGTGAAGGTCGCGGGTGCGCGTGACGTGAGGAGCAATCGGCATCCTTCGGCCTCGGCAAGGCTGCGAGCCAGCGGGAGGCCGATGCCGTGTCCGCCGGTGACCCGGCGATTGAACGGTTCCGTATGTTCGGCCATCCGTCCGTCGTCGGTGACGTCGATTGCCACGCCGTTGCTGGCTTCCCGCGCATGGATGGTGACCCGGCCCGCGCCATGGCGTGCAGCGTTGTCGACCAACACCGACAGGATCTGGCGAACTGCGGCTGCGGATGCACGCGCCGGCCGAAGTTGTGGATCGACGATGACGTGAAAGGGCCGCTCGGATGCGGCGAGCAGGGCCTGCCCCGCGCCTTCGAATTCTTCGAGCAGCGTCGGGGTGTCGAGCGGCTGGGCACGGTGCTGCTGGGTGCGCGCCAGAGTAACGAGATCGTCGATGGTGCTTTGCAAACGATCTGCGGCGACGAGTGCCTCGCGGGTCGCGGTCTGGTAATCGGGGTCGGGCGCGTCCAGTGTGGTCTCTAACCGCAGGCGCAAACCTGCCAGTGGCGTGCGAAGTTGGTGGGAAGCGTTGGCCGTGACAGCGCGTTCCCGGTCGACCAGTTCTCCGATCCGGGCCGCCGACTGATTGAGAGCCTCCGCCGCCGTGTCGATTTCGGGGATACCGCTGGCCTCGGCTCGCACAGTGAAGTCGCCGTCGCCGAGTTGTGCGGCTGAGGCCGCGAGCGCTTCGACCGGACCCGAGAGCCGGCGCGCCTGTCGGCGGGCGAGCTGCCAGACAGCGGCAATAATGACCCCTTCGAGGACGATCATGCCCAGCCAAGTGACGGCGATTCTCGGATAGGCCTCCTTGGGGGATGTCGTGGCGCGCACGACATAAGCCGCCCCCGGTTCGTCGGCAATTGGGACGGCGACGGTCAGCTGGCCGAGATCCGAATCGCTGTGCACATCGTTGTCGGTGAGCGACCGTCGGACCAGTGCATCGGCGTGGTCAGGTCCGCGTCCGGTGACGAGCCGGCCGTCTGCGCCGTACAGGGCGACCTCGGTTCCCCGAGGATGAATCGCCAGATCGCGTGGGGGTCGGCCATGGACTAGGTCGGTGGCGACGTCGACGGCGGCGACGTCGGCGGTCCGTTCAAGCCGAGTTGCCTGGTCAATGAAGAAGTATCGCGCCGCCGCGATGGCCAGCGGCACGGCGAAGAGGCTGGTGGCCAGCGTTGCCGATAGCACCGCCAGGGTGACGATGCGCTTACGCATGCCCCGACCGCTCGGACGCCTCGCGGGCGGATTGCGGCCGGCCGGGTGAATCGAGCCGGTAGCCGTAACCGCGCAACGTCGTGATGCTGGGCGCCGCGACAGGGTCGGTAGCGTACCTTGCCGCCGCGTCGGCCAGTTTCCGTCGCAGTATGCCGATGTGCACGTCAAGCGTCTTGGTGGGCCCGTACCAGTTCTCGTCCCAGACATCGGCCATCAGCGTCTCACGGCGAACCGCAGTGTCGGCCTCAGCGGCGAGCCGCGCAAGCAGATCAAACTCGCGGCTCCGCAACTCGAGTCGCTGCCCGTGGAAAAGCGCGGTGCGTGCGCCTGGATCGACCACCAACTCCCCCACGACGTGAGCCTGCGCCGGATTGGCCTGTGCCGGGCCTCGGCGCAGGTGCGCCCTGATACGGGCCAGGAGTTCGGTATAGCGAAACGGCTTGGTCAAGTAGTCGTCGGCTCCGGCGTCGAGACCGACGACGATGTCGATCTCGGCATCCCGGGCCGTCAGGATCACCAACACCGCACCGGGTGCCGCATCCCGTAGTTGCCGGCAGATCTCTACGCCGTCAAGGTCTGGTAGACCGAGGTCCAGGAGCACCAACTCGAAGTCTTGGATGGCTGCTTCCCGCAGCGCCCCACGCCCGCTGCGGGCCCAGGCGACCTCGTGGCCATGCGACCGCAGGCCGTCGACGAGCAGGTTGCCGATGGTCTGATCGTCCTCGACGATCAGCAGCTGAGCCATTTTTCGAGTCTATCCGGCAGTTCAGCAGGCTCCGCCGGCCCCGACGGCATAGCGGTCATGCGTGTCGACACGAGCCGGATGGACCGAAGGAGCTGAAAGTCTCACGGCACGACGATGGCGATATGCGGCAGCGCCCGTGACCGCCCCGACCGGCGCCAGCAACAGCAGCGGCACGGCGCTCGGCACTGTAGCCAGCAACAGGCCTCCGCAAGCCGCCCCGACGACGGCCCCGGTCAGCGCGGCGGCCGCGGCCGAGTCGGCGCGGGCGCGTGACGACCGAGTACTTGCGGCGATCAGGCCGGTCAGAGCGCCAGTGAGATAAGTAGTCGCGACGGTCACACCGAGCCCGCGCATCGCGGCACCCTGCAGACCCATGGCCGCGGCCGCGGCAGCGAGTAGTCCCAACTGCAACGCTCCCTTAGGCGCGCCACGCGTCACCTCCCAGCCCAGCGCAAGCGCGAGCAGGACGCCGAATTGGACGGCGAGCGTGGCCGTAACCGGTTGCGGCCACAGCGCCCCCGAGGAGGCGTGTCGGCCCGTGATTCGGGTTCCGGTGGCAACCCCCAGCACGTAGCCGCCCAGCGCCACCGCGGTGTGAGTGAGCAGCGCCCTATCCGAGTGTGCGAGCGCGAGCCCGGTCAAGGCGAAATTGCCTGTCATCACACTGGCAAAGACGCCGCCGAGATGGGTCAGGGTGGTCACATCCAGCGCACCGGTGCCAAATGTCAACGCCGCCGCCACCGCGGCCGGCCACCGCGGGTGCGGATGGTCGGCCGCCGTGGGCGCGATCGGAGTAGCAAGAACGGCCATCACTGCTGAGCCGTTGCGACCAGGGTGAGCGCCTCTGCGCAGCGTTCGGACGCCGCGCGTAAGATGGCCGCGCTGCGCTCCAGGGCGGCTCGCTCGTCGGCGCTCATCGATGGTTGGACAACCTGTTCAACGCCGTTGGCTCCCACCACCGCGGGCAGTGAGAGCGTGGTGCCGTATTGGGGGAGGTGGACCCCGACGGGAAGCAGCACCCGCTCGTCACGCAACACCGCGGCGGTCAGCCTCGCGGCCACCGAAGCGATGCCGTAGCGGCTGGCGCCCGTGCCCTCGATGATAGCGATATTCGCGTAGCGAACATCGTTCTCGATCTCCTTGCGGACATCCTCTGCTGGCCGGCAATTGCGGTCGATCATGTCGAGGACGGGTTCGTGGGATACCGCGGCGGTGGACCACAACAAGACCTCAGAAGTTCCGTGTTCGCCGACCACCATGGCCTGCACGTCCGACGGTTGAACGTTCAACCGCTCGGCCAGGTGTACCTGGAACCGCAAGGAGTCGAGGAGGGTACCGGTGGAAAACACCCGGTTATGGCCGGCCAACAGTCGGGTGATCTCGGCCAACGGGTCCGGCGGATCGGTAACCACCATGAGCACCGCCGCGGGCGCGGCATCCACGATCTTAGGAACGATATCGGCGTAGATGAGGGCGTTCTCGGCCGCCAACCGCAACCTTCCCTGGGGGTCGGTGCGGTCGACCGCGCCACCGGCGCGTTCGTTGACGCCGGCTGTGATGAGGACCAGCGCCGCGTTGGCGAGGTCTTCGATGCCGCCGGCGCGCACGTGAGTGCCCGGGGTCAGCGGGGCCCCGTACCGCAAGTCGAGCGCCACCCCCGCTGCGCGCTCAGGGTCACGGTCGACGAGAACGATCTCGCGGCACAATCCATTCTCGACCAATGCCAGTCCGGTGGCCGCTCCTACCTCTCCAGCGCCAACAATGCCAACTTTCACTTCACTTCCTCCAATTCGGTGGACGCAACTTCCCTTACGAGTCCGACGCTAAGCAGCCGTCGGTTAGCGGCTGCCGATGAATTGGTAAAAAAGTCCCTTACCTTCTGGCTTGGTGCTTTCAACATCGGGCGTGTGGCCGTGTGCTGCCGGATGAGGCCGCCGATCTCCGTGGGACCGGTTGTGGCGCAACATGATCACTCGATAGGTCTGCCAGAAGTACCTGGATGTCTGACCGCGAGCTGGTCACGAAGTTGCAAAAGGATTCCGCCGCAACGTGATCCAAGTTCCGGTCGTGAAGCCGTAGGATCACGTTCGCCGCTGAGGAGGGCGGTTAGAGCGGCGACCAAGCTTCAGCAGAAGGTTTGGGGATCGCGATGGGCAGCCACGGGATCGGACTGCTCGCGCTGGTCGAGAAGCGGCAGTAGCCCTTGCGACGGCCGGGCCGCGGCCTAGAGTCGGTCTCATGCCACTTTCAGGGGAATACGCGCCGAGCCCATGGGACTGGGCCCGCGAACAGGCCGAGAAGTACGAGCAGTCCGGCGGCACCGAGGCCACCGACATGAAGGGGAAACCCATCATCGTGTTGACCACGGTCGGGGCCAAGACCGGCAAGCTGCGCAAGACCCCGCTGATGCGGGTCGAGCACGACGGCGAGTACGCGATCGTCGCCTCGCTCGGCGGCGCGCCCAAGCACCCCGTCTGGTACCACAACGTCGTCAAGAATCCCCGGGTCGAGCTGCAGGACGGCGGCACGACCCGCGAATACGACGCGCGGGAGGTGTTCGGCGACGAGAAGGCAGCGTGGTGGGAACGCGCCGTCGAGGCCTGGCCCGACTACGCCGAATACCAGAAGAAGACGGACCGGCAGATCCCGGTGTTCGTGCTGACCCCGGTCGGCTGAATTCCGGAGTTGACCGGCTGGCATGGCACCATTGATCAGTGTCCGCCGAATTGAGCCATAGCTCGAGCGTCTCGCCGGTGTGCGCGGCGGACATCGACAGCGCGGCCAAGCGGATCGCCGCGGTCGTCACGCCGACCCCGCTGCAGTACAGCGACCGGTTGTCGGCGATCACCGGCGCGCAGGTGTACCTCAAGCGGGAAGACCTGCAGGTGGTGCGCTCCTACAAGCTGCGCGGGGCCTACAACCTGTTGGTCCAGCTGTCCGATGAGGAGCTGGCCGCCGGCGTGGTGTGCTCGTCGGCGGGCAACCACGCGCAGGGCTTCGCCTACGCGTGCCGGACGCTGGGCGTGCGCGGCCGCGTCTACGTGCCCGCCAAGACCCCTCAACAGAAGCGGGACCGCATCCGCTACCACGGCCGGGAGTTCATCGAGCTGATCGTCGGCGGAACGACCTACGACCTGGCCGCCGAGGCGGCGCTGGTCGACGTCGAACGCACGGGCGCCACCCTGGTGCCCCCGTATGACGACCTGCGCACGATCGCCGGTCAGGGCACCATCGCGGTCGAGCTGCTGGGTCAACTGGACAGCGAACCGGACTTGGTGGTGGTCCCCGTGGGGGGCGGCGGCTGCATCGCCGGCATCACCACCTACCTCGCCGAACGGACGACGAACACGTCGGTGCTGGGCATCGAACCGGCCGGGGCGGCGGCGATGATGGCCGCGCTGGCCGAAGGGGAGCCGGTGACGCTGGACCACGTGGACCAGTTCGTCGACGGCGCCGCGGTGCGGCGGGCGGGCACGCTGACCTACGCCGCGCTGGCCGCCGCCGGCGACATGGTGTCGATCACCACGATCGACGAGGGGGCGGTCTGCACCGCGATGCTGGACCTCTACCAGAACGAGGGCATCATCGCCGAGCCCGCGGGCGCGCTGTCGGTGGCCGGGCTGCTGGAGGCCGACATCGAGCCGGGCTCGACGGTGGTGTGCCTCATCTCGGGCGGCAACAACGACGTGTCGCGCTACGGGGAAGTGCTCGAGCGCTCGCTGGTCCACCTCGGCCTCAAGCACTACTTCCTGGTGGATTTCCCGCAGGAACCCGGCGCGCTGCGCCGCTTCCTCGACGAGGTGCTGGGCCCCGACGACGACATCACCCTGTTCGAGTACATCAAGCGCAACAACCGCGAGACCGGCGAGGCGCTGGTGGGCATCCAGCTGGCGTCGTCGGCCGACCTGGACGGCCTGCTGGCCCGGATGCGGGCGACGGAGCTGCACGTCGAACGCCTCGAGCCCGGCTCCCCGGCGTACCGCTACCTGCTGTTCTAGACCCCGGGCCGCGGTGCATGGACCAGGAGTTTGGGCCCGGTACCGGCGGATTCGGCCCGGTCAGCGCCGGCGTCGCCGGTGTGCTCGCCCTGTTGGCGTGGGCGGCGATCTGGGTTGCCCGGTGCGGACCCCGGTTGCGGATGCAGTGGAGGCGGGTGTTCCGCTCGGCCGCGGTCGGCAAAACGCTGACCTGGGTCCACGACCGGATCGGTGACCGGGGACGGTCGCTGGCCCGCCGGTGGCCGGCCGGCGAGGTCGCCGGAGTCGCATTGCTGCTCGGGCTGGTCGCGGTCGTGGCGCTGGCGGCCGGCTTCACCGAGGTGCTCGACGACGTGCTGGAGGGCGACGGCATCGCCGGGATCGACCCACCGGTGACCCGATGGCTCGCGGCGCACCGCGACCTGTGGCTGACCGCCGCCCTGCGGGCGGTCACCCTCGCGGGCGAACCGCTCGTCCTGGCTGCGCTCGCCTTCCCGATCTCGGTTGCCGCGGGTTGGCGGTGCCGGTCGTGGCGCCCAGTGATGCTTGCCCTGGTGGGTGGCGGGGCGGTCCCGCTGGTGCTCTTTTCCGCCAAAGCCCTGGTGGGCCGGCAGCGCCCGCCCCTGCCGTTCGCCCTGATCGACGCGGACGGGTATTCGTTCCCCTCCGGGCACGCGACCGGCACCGCCGCGATCATGGTCATCTCCGCGTGGATGCTGACCCGCTGGCTGATCCCCTGGTGGGCGGTTCGCGTGACGGCCTGGGCCCTGGCGATCGGCTCGGCGTTCCTGATCGGGTTCTCGCGTGTCTATCTGGGAGTTCACTACGTGAGCGACGTGCTCTCCGGCTGGATGCTGGGCCTGGCCTGGGCCGGCACCGTCATCCTGGTCGGCACCTGGTGGGACGACACCCGGCGGGCCGGCGGCCGGGCGGGCAGGTCACGATCGGCGCCCGGGTAGGTACCCCGGCACCGGGGTCGCGGGATCGAGGTCGTCGGCGGGCACCGGCGCCCCTGCCGTGACGCGCAGTGGCACCACCCCCGCCCAGTGCGGCAGCGCGCAATCCTGCGGATCGTCGACCGGGCCGCCGGTACGGACCTTGGCCGACACCTCGGCGAGGTCGAGCGCGAGCACCCCGGTGGCTGCCAGCTCGCGCGGATTCGGGGCTCGGCAGTCGGCGGCCCGCCCGGGCGCGACGTGGTCGAGCAAACCGGCCAGCGCCCTTCGCTGCTCCGCCTCGTCGTCGACGACGCGCGCGGCGCCCAGCACCACGACCGAGCGGAAGTTGACCGAGTGGTGCATGGCGGCGCGCGCCAGCACCAGGCCGTCGACCAGGGTGACCGTCACGCACACGGGCAGGCCCGCCGGCGCGGCCCGGGCCGCGAGCAGGGGACCGCTGCCGCTGGAGCCGTGCAGGTAGAGCGTCTCGCCGAGGCGGGCGTGGGTGGTCGGCAGCACCACCGGGCGCCCGTCGCTGAGATAGCCGAGGTGGCAGACGAGCGATTCGTCCAGGATTTGGTGGACGGTGTCGCGGTCGTAGTGCGCGCGCTCCCGGTAGCGCGTGGGCGTGGTGCGGGGCGTCGGCTCGTATCCGGTGCGCATGGCGATTGCCTTTGTTCTAGTACATAATAATGTGCGTGCCAGTACAAAGCAGCATAGCCGGAAGCGGCGCCGAGTCCATAGCGGCCAGCATCGAAGAGGCGATCTCGGCCGGCTCCCTGGCGCCCGGCGACGCCCTGCCGCCCGTCCGCGAGCTGGCCGCTCGGTTGGGCGTGAACGCCAACACCGCCGCGTCGGCCTACCGCCTGCTGCGCCATCGGGGTGTCGTGGAGACGGCGGGCCGGCGGGGCACCCGGGTGCGCCACCGCCCGGCGACCACCCCGCGATCGCTGCTGGGCCTGGACGTGCCGACCGGGGTGCGCGACCTGTCGACCGGCAATCCGGACCCCGCCCTGTTACCCCTTGCCGGCGCCATGCTGCCCGGCCCCGTCGCGGGCCGGCCCGTGCTGTACGGGGAGCCGGCCATGTCGGCGGCGCTGGCCGAGTTCGCACGGGCGGCGCTGTCCGCCGACGGCGTCCCGGCCGACCACCTCGCGGTGACCAGCGGCGCGCTCGACGGCATCGAGCGCGTCCTGACCGCGCACCTGCGTCCCGGTGATCGCGTCGCGGTCGAAGACCCGGGCTGGGCCAACCTGCTCGACCTGCTCGCCGCGCTGGGCCTCGCGGCCGAGCCCGTCCGGGTCGACGACGACGGCCCGCTGCCCGCTGACCTGACGCGGGCGCTGGATCGCGGTGTGCGCGGGCTGGTCGTCACCAACCGCGCCCAGAACCCCACGGGCGCCGCGCTGTCCGCGAGGCGCGCCGACGAGCTACGAAAACTGTTGAACGACAGGGCGAGCGAGCTGCTGCTGGTGGAAGACGACCACTGCGCGGGCATTTCCGGCGCGCCGCTGCACACCTTGGCCGGGGTGACCCGGCACTGGGCGTTCGTGCGGTCGGCGTCCAAGCCCTACGGCCCCGACCTGCGGGTGGCCGTGCTGGCGGGCGACCACCGCACCGTCGAGCGCGTGGTCGGCCGGCTGCGGCTGGGCCCGGGCTGGGTCAGCCACCTACTGCAGGACCTGGCGGTCAGCCTGTGGTCGGATCCGGCGGCCGCCCGCCTCGTCGCCACGGCCGAGCGGCGCTACGCCGCCACCCGGCGGGCGCTGTGCGCCGCCCTGGCCGAGCGCGACGTCGCCGCGCACGGCCGCTCCGGGCTCAACGTGTGGGTGCCTGTGCCCGACGAGACCGTCGCGATCACCCGGTTGCTGGCCGCGGGCTGGGCCGCGGCGCCAGGCACGCGGTTCCGGATCGGCACTCCGGCGGGCATCCGCGTCACCGCCGCGGGCCTGGGCTCCGACGAGATCGCGCCCCTGGCGGACGCGATCGCCGACGCGGTGCACGGCGCGGGCCGGCCCAGCGTGTAGGCCCAGCGTTTAGGCCAGCGTCAGCCCGTTTCGGTGCCGCCGGCCCCCAGGCCCGGGCCCGTCCACAACAACACCACGCTGCGTTCCGGCGGCGGCTCGTTGACGGCCGGCGCGGGCCTTTTCTTCCTCAGCAAGCCGACCCACCGGCAGAATGCGGATTGATTCATGGGCGGATCATCGGCCGTTGCGGGGCCCGGCCGCTCACCGCCATCCACACCCCCCCGCGAGCAGACACATAATCGCGTGACGCGCCGCGATGCGGTGCGATTTTACGTCTGCTCGCGGACCGCCAGGATCGCGAACGAATGGCCTTCCAGCGTCGTGCTGTCGGCCTCGACCGCGGGGTCACCCCAGGCGAGGACCACGTCACCGGCGACGGGCACCCGCACCGCCTCGGCGCCGAGGTTGCACACGATGCGCAGCCGGCCGCGCCCCACGCTGATCCAGCGTTGCTCCTCGTCGTAGTCGACGGTGAGGTGCTCCAGCCAGGGATCGGCCAGGTCCGGGTCGCTGTGCCGCAACGCGATCAGGTCGCGGTAGAGCCGGTGCACGCGCCCGTGCTCGCCGGAGTCGACTTCGTCCCAATCGAGCTTCGAGCGCTGGAACGTCTGCGGGTCCTGGGGGTCGGGGATGTCGTCGGCGTCCCAGCCGTGTTCGGCGAACTCGGCCTTGCGGCCCTCCGCGGTGGCCCTGGCCAGCTCCGGCTCGGGGTGCGAGCTGAAGAACTGGAACGGGGTGGACGCCGCATACTCCTCGCCCATGAAAAGCATTGTGGTGAAGGGCGTTCCGAGCGCGAGCGCCGCCTTGACGGCGAGCTGGCCGCCGGTCAGGTTCTGCGACGGACGGTCCCCCAGCGCCCGGTTGCCGACCTGGTCATGGGTGCAGGTGTAAGCGACCAGCCGGGTGGCCGGGATGGTGGCGGGGTCCAACGGCCGCCCGTGCCGGCGACGCCGGAACGACGAATACGTGGCGGCGTGGAAATAGCCGTGCCGCAGCGTCTCGGCCAGGGTTGCCAGCGAACCGAAGTCCCCGTAGTAGCCCTGGCGCTCCCCGGATACCGCGGTGTAAATGGCGTGGTGGATGTCGTCGGCCCACTGCGCCGTCAGTCCGTAGCCGCCCCGGTCGCGCGGCGTGATCAGCCGCGGATCGTTGAGGTCGCTCTCGGCGACCAGCGACAGCGGGCGGCCCAATTGCTTGGCTAGCCAATCTGTTTCGGTCGCGAGCTCCTCGAGGATGTGGATGGCGGTGGTGTCCACCAGGGCGTGCACGGCGTCCAGGCGCAGGCCGTCGGCGTGGAAGTCTCGCATCCAGCGCAGCGCGCACCCGATGATGTAGCGGCGCACCTCGTCGGAGTCGGCGTCGGCGATGTTGATGCCCTCGCCCCACGGGTTGCTCGCCGACGACAAATACGGCCCGAACTTCGGCAGGTAATTGCCCGACGGGCCGAGGTGGTTGAACACCGCGTCGATCAACACGCCCAGGCCCCGCGCGTGGCAGGCGTCGACGAACCGCACCAGGCCGTCGGGGCCGCCGTAGGGTTCGTGCACGCTGTACCACAGCACCCCGTCGTATCCCCAACCATGGGTTCCGGCAAAGGAATTCACCGGCATCAGCTCGACGAAGTCCACCCCGAGGTCCACCAGGTAATCCAGCTTGTCGATCGCGGCGTCGAAGGTGCCGGGGCCCGTGAAGGTGCCCAGGTGCATCTCGTAGATGACCGCGCCCTCGACCGGCCGGCCCCGCCAGTCACCGTCGGTCCAGCGGGCGGCGGCCGGGTCCCACAGCTGCGAGCGGGCGTGCACGCCCTCGGGTTGCCGCGCCGAGCGCGGATCGGGCAGCACGGTGGGATCGTCGTCGAGCAGGTACCCGTAGCGGGCGTCCGGCGCCGTGTCGACCTCGGCGTGCCACCAGCCGTCGTCCGCGCGCGTCATCGCGTGCACCCGGCCCTCGATGTCGAGCCGGACCACTTCCGGTTTCGGGGCCCAGACCCGGAATTCAGTTGTCCGCAATTCAGTCACAGTGGCGCTCCAGCAGGACGACGGGAAGCTCGGCGAACAGTTGGGCGGCCGACGTCGGCCCGTCCGCGATGACCCCGGTGAGCGCGTCCTTCCAGGTGCCCGTCGGCAGTGCCAGCACCGTGTTGCCCCAGCCGGTTTCGGTCAGTCGCACGGTCCACCGGGTCACCGCGACCACGATGTCCTCGCCCCGGCGGAACGCCAGCACGTGGTCGCTCGCGTCGCCGTTGGCCAGCACGGGAACGTAGTCGCCGCGCAGGAAGCTGTCCGGATGGGAGCGACGCACCCGCAGGGCGGCCGTGACGACCCGAATCTTGGGGTGCTCCAATGCCTTCAGCGCCGCGCGCCGGGCGGTGTAGTCGACCGCCCTGCGGTTGTCCGGGTCGACGAGACTGTCGTCCCACAGCTCGGTGCCCTGGTAAACGTCGGGGATACCGGGCACGGTCAGCGCCAGCAGCTTCTGACCCAACGCGTCGCTGGCGGCGTGCGGGTTGAGCTGGGTCACCAGCTCGGTCAGCTGTCCGGCCACCGGTCCGTCGAACACGCTGTCCAGCCACCGGTGCACCGCGTCCTCGAACTCGGTGTCCGGCTCGTTCCACGAGGTGTGCCAGGCCGCTTCGCGGATGGCCTTCTCGGTGTAGCCGTGCAGCCGGTCGCGCAACTCGGAGCTGACCTCGCCGCTGACCGGCCACACACCGAAGATGTTCTGCCACAGGAACTGCCCGGTCGCCGGGTCGGGGGAGGGTGAGGCGGCCTCCCAACGGCCGACGAACTCGGTCCACAGCGAGGGGACCTGCGACAGCACGCCGATCCGGGCCCGAACGTCCTCGCCGCGTTTGGTGTCGTGGGTGGTCAGCGTCGTCATCGTCTGCGGCCACAAGCGGGCGCGCGTGGCGGCGCTGTGATGGAACTCGGCCGCGCCGACACCGAAACGATGGGGCTCGCCGCCCACCTCGTTGAGCGACACCAGTCGCGCATCCCGGTAGAAGTAGCAGTCCTCGACGGACTTGGCGGTGACCGCGCCGCAGAGTTGTTGCAGCCGGGTGGCCGGCTCGCCGCCGCAGGCCAGCGCCGCGGCGATGACCTGCAGGGCGGGCCCGAGTTCCGGTGACTGTGCCTGCGTTTCGGCCAGCGCGGTGGGCATGATCGCCGCCAGCCCCGGGTAGTCGCAGCGGTAGACACCGATGTGGGTCAGCAGCGCGGCCACGGCGTCGGGCAACCGCGGGTCATCGGCCCCGGCCGCCGCCACGATGCTGCGGCGCAGCCGGCGCAGCTCGCTCGCGAGTGTGTCGGTCGCGGCCCGGATCTTCAATTCCGCCAGCATCTTCGGCGTCGCGCCGTAGTCCACTCCCGCCGACTGGACGAGCGCGGTGAGCGCGGGGGCGCCCTGCGGGTCGACGAAGACGCCGCCGATCTCGCGCAGCACGTCGTAGCCCGTGGTGCCGCCGATGGGCAGCGTCGGTTCGAGCGCCTCGTCGACCGCCAGGATCTTCTCGATCACGATCCAGGTTCGCGGGCCGACCGCTTCGCGCAGCCACGCCAGGTATCCGCACGGGTCGGACAATCCGTCGGGGTGGTCGATGCGCACGCCGTCGACGAGTCCCTCGGTGGCCCACCGGGCGACCTCGGCGTGGGTGGCGTCGAACACCGCGCGGTCCTCCTGGCGCAGCCCGGCCAGGGAGGTGATCGAGAAGAAACGCCGGTAGCCGCAGACGCCGTTGCGCCAGCCCACCAGCCGGTAATGCTGACGGTCATGGACGAGGGCCCCGTCCTCGGGTCCGGTCCCCTCGGCCGTGCCGGGCGCGATCGGCAGCGCCAGGTCGCCGAGTCGCAGCAGCTCCCCGTCCACCTCGAGGTCGGCGGCGTCGTCGTCGGACCCCAGGATGGGCAGCACGATGCGGCCGTCCTCGTCGAGGTCCCAGTCGATGTCGAAATACGTTGCGTAGTCAGAGGACCGGCCGTGCCGCAGCACGTCCCACCACCACGCGTTCTGCTGCGGCTGGTCAATCCCCACATGATTGGGCACGATGTCGACGATCAGGCCGATGCCGCGCTCCCGCGCCGCCGCCGACAGCCGCGCCAACCCGTCGCGGCCGCCGAGTTCGGGGGAGACCGTCGTCGGGTCGGTGACGTCGTAGCCGTGGTTGGACCCGGTGGTCGCGGTCATGATCGGTGACAGGTACAGGTGGGACACCCCGAGCTCGTCCAGGTAGTCCAGCAGGTTTTCCGCGTCGGCGAAGGTGAACGCGAACCCGCTGGCCTCCCCGCGCAGCTGCAGCCGGTAGGTCGACAGTATCGGAAAGGCCATGCGTCACATGGTCTTACGTAGTACCAGAAGCGAACGGCCCGGCAGCGAGACCTTCTCTTCGGCATGCACCAGCTGGTCGGCGTCCCCCGACGGATGGTTGGTGTCCAGTTCCACGGTCCACTCCTGCGCGTAGTCGTCGTTCGGCATCACGAACTCCACGGGTTCGTCGCCGGCGTTGAAGCACAGCAGGAATGAGTCATCGACCACCCGTTCGCCGCGTGCGTTGGGGGCGGAGATGGCCTCGCCGTTGAGGAACACCGCCACACACTTGTGAATGCTTTCGCCCCAGTCCTCGTGCGTCATCTCCCGGCTGCTGGGATTCAGCCAGGCGATGTCGCGCACTTCTTCGCCGCTTCGGATCGGCTCGCCCTCGAAGAACCGGCGCCGGCGGAATACCGGGTGGTTCTTGCGCAGCGCGGTCACCTTGCGCGCGAACGCCAGTAGGTCGGAGTTCTTGTCCACCAACGACCAATCCATCCAAGACAATTCGGAGTCCTGGCAGTAGACGTTGTTGTTGCCGTTCTGGGTGCGGCCCAGTTCGTCACCGTGCGCGATCATCGGCGTGCCCTGGCTGAGCAACAGGGTCGCCCAGAAGTTGCGCATCTGGCGGCCGCGCAGCGCCATGATCTCGGGGTCGTCGGTCGGCCCCTCGACGCCGCAGTTCCAGGAGCGGTTGTGGCTTTCGCCGTCCCGGTTGTCTTCCCCGTTGGCCAGGTTGTGTTTTTCGTTGTAGGAGACCAGGTCGTTCAGCGTGAAGCCGTCGTGAGCGGTGACGAAGTTGATGCTGGCGCTGGGGCGCCGGCCGGTCGCCTCATACAGGTCCGACGACCCGGTCAGCCGGGAAGCGAACTCGCCCAGGGTTGCGGGTTCGCCCCGCCAGTAGTCACGCACAGTATCGCGATACTTCCCGTTCCACTCGGTCCACAAACCCGGGAAGTTTCCCACCTGGTAGCCGCCCTCGCCGACGTCCCATGGTTCGGCGATCAATTTGACCTGGCTGACGATCGGATCCTGCTGGACCAGATCGAAGAACGCGCTCAACCGGTCGACGTCGTGCAGCTCGCGGGCGAGCGTGGCGGCCAGGTCGAAGCGGAACCCGTCGACGTGCATCTCGGTCACCCAGTAGCGCAGCGAATCCATGATGAGCTGCAGCACGTGCGGATGGCGCGGGTTGAGGCTGTTTCCGGTGCCGGTGTAGTCCTTGTACAACCGCAGGTCGGTGTCGACGAGCCGGTAGTACGCGGCGTTGTCGATGCCGCGGAAGTTGATCGTAGGGCCGAGGTGATTGCCCTCGGCGGTGTGGTTGTACACCACGTCGAGGATGACCTCGATGCCCGCTTCGTGCAGGCTGCGCACCATGGACTTGAACTCGGCGACGCTGGCGTCGCGGTTGGCCGCGTATTGGTTATGCGGTGCGAAGAACCCGAACGTGTTGTATCCCCAATAATTTCGCAGGCCCAGGTCGAGCAGCCGCGAGTCGTGCATGAACTGGTGCACCGGCATCAGCTCCAGCGCGGTGACGTTGAGCGACTTGAGGTGATCGATGACGACGGGGTGGGCCAGGCCGGCATAGGTGCCGCGAAGCTGCTCGGGGATGCCCGGGTGGGTCCGCGTCATGCCCTTCACGTGGGCCTCGTAGATCACCGTTTCGTGGTAAGGGGTGAGCGGCGCCCGGTCCGAGCCCCAGTCGAAGAACGGGTTGCTCACCACGCTGGTCATGGTGTGGCCCAGCGAGTCGACCATCGGGGGAATCCCGGGGTCGGCGTCATCGGCGTTGGGGTCGTCGGGGTTGACGGCCTTCATGTCGTAGGAGAACAGCGCCTGGCCGAAGGTGAAGTCGCCGTGAAAGGCCTTGCCGTACGGGTCGAGCAGCAGCTTGCTTGGGTCGCAACGGTGTCCGGCCGACGGATCGAAGGGTCCGTACACCCGGAAGCCGTAGCGCTGCCCTGGTGTGATGTTCGGCAGATACGCATGCCACACGAAGCCGTCGACCTCGTCGAGGGGGATCCGCGACTCCGCTCCGGCGTCGTCGATCAGACACAACTCGACCTTCTCGGCGATCTCGGAGAACAGCGAGAAGTTGGTCCCCGCGCCGTCATAGGAGGCGCCTAGCGGATAGGGATTTCCCGGCCACACGGTGGCCAGTCTCGGCTGTCGGTCACCAGCAACGCCTGTTTCTGAAGCGTGATTGTCGGTCGGCACCATCTGACCTTATCCGCGCTCGGCGCCGCGGGGGGCGTCACCACCAACCGGTATTGGCCGCGATCTGGCGGCCCAATTCGCCTGCCATGGTTCGCACGTACGTGGGGGTCAGGTGGTGGGCGCCGTGGTAGATCAGCACGTTTCCCTCCACCGGCCGGCACACGTCGGCGCGGCAGATCGCGTCGGACATGTCGAGCACCTTCAGCAGTGGGAACTGTGTGACGAAGTCGAGGGTCTGGTTGCGGTCGGACAGCGCGTCGGAGCGCTTCATCGAGCACGTTTGGGGGGTGCCGCCCTTCTTGGCCAGGCAGTCCGCGGGGTCGAACGGCTGGCCGTTCTTCACCAGCCACGGGGTGTCCCGCATGCCGAGGATCGGAATGTTGTTGTCCGAGAACTGTTGCCAGATCCCGATGTAGGTCGCCGGCATCACGTCGCCGGGCTTGATGTTCCACGGGCGGGTCGTCGTGGTGAACACGTAGTCGGGACGGTCGGCGATGACCTTGGCCATCGTCTGCTCCACCCAGTCCCGGCATTGCGGGTAGGCGGCGTTGTTGCCCATGATCAACGGGACTTCCTCGGTGGACAACGGGCAGCCCATCTTCAGATACGTCACCACCTTGAAGTGATGCATCTGGCCGAGCAGGTCCAGCGCGGGCAGCCAGTGTTCGGCGTGGGAGCCTCCCGCCAGCGCGATCGTGCGGTCGGCGGCCACGTCGCCGTAGGTGCACACGACGACGGCCGGGTTGACGAAGTCGCTGATGCAGCCGTCGCGGGTGGAGGCCGGCAGGTCGTCCTTGACCTCCAGCACGGTGGGTCGCATCGGCAGCGCGGGCACCCGCACGTGTTCGGTCAGGGCGCGCGCACCGGGGTAGTCCTGCGGGTTGAGGACGCTGAGCTCCTTGCCCGCGGCGCGCAGGACGGTGACGTGCTGGCGCCACGTGAACGACGTCGCGGTCAACGTCACGGCGAGCAGCGCGATCGCGGTACCCAGCGCCATCGTCGGCCTGGGCAGGCGCGCCAGCCACGCGGGCGCGGGCGCCGGCGACCTGCCGGAGGTGCGGTGGCGCAGCGGGTCCTCGACGGTCCGGGTGGTCAGGTGCGCCAGGACTCCCGAGACCAGCAACACCGCACTGCCTTCGACGAAGCCGGCGTGCCGGTGCCCGGTGAAAGACAGCCAGAAGATCAGCAGCGGCCAGTGCCAGAGGTACAGCGAGTACGCCATCGCGCCCAACGCGACCAGCGGCCGCGCCGCCAGCAGTCGGCTCGGCAGCGGCAGCCGGTGGGTGGCGGCGGAACCGCTCCGGAGGTTGGCCCCGGCGAGAATCATCACCATGGTGGCCCCGACGGGCACCAGGGCCCACGGGCCGGGGAATTCCTTGACGCCGTCGATCAGGGCCCCGCAGGACACGATCGCGGCCAGCGCGACCGTGGCCAGCACCGTTCGCAACCACATCGGCCACCGGATCGCCGGCACCAGCGCACCGACCAGCGCGCCGAGCAGCAACTCCCAGCCGCGGGCGAAGCTGTTGTAGTAGGCGGCCGCCTGGTTGTCCTGGTGCGCGACGATCGCGTAGACGAAGGAGGCCACCGTCAGCGCCGTGAGCAACGCGAGGAACAGGGTGCGCAGGTGGGCACCCAACGGTCGTCGGAACAGGTACGCGCACCCGGCGATCAACAGCAGGAAGCCGACATAGAACTGGCCCTGCACCGACATGGACCAGATGTGCTGCAGCGGGCTGACCGCCTCGCCGGCGCGCAGGTAATCCGAGGCGGTGTTGGCCAGCTCCCAATTCTGGTAGTAGCCGAGGCTGGCCAGGCTCTGGTCGGCGAAGGTCTCCCAGCGGGTCTCCGGCTGCACCAGGATCGTCAGCACCGCGCAGCCGGCCAGCACCACGACCAGCGCGGGGACCAGGCGGCGGACGAGCCGGATCACTTCCGCCACCGGCGACAGGGTGACGGCCGGGTTCAGGGCCGCGCGAATGACTTTGCCGCCGAAGAAGAATCCGGACAGCGCCAGGAAGACGTCGACGCCGCCGGAGACCCGGCCGAACCAGACGTGGAACACGGCGACCAGCGCGATCGCGATGCCCCGTAAGCCGTCGAGGTCGTAGCGGTAAAAACCCGCATCACGCGCGCCCGTCGCGACGGGCTCCGCGGTCGCAATCGGTCGGGGAGAGGGGGACAGGGTCGACATGATCGACCGCTAATTTACCGAAAACCGCCACCCGCCCCCGTTCAGGAGCAGGTGGCGGCGTTCGGGAGTGCCGGGAGGTTACCGGGTGGTGCCGGGGGTCGCGGGCAGGAACGGCGATTGCTGGGCGGGCACCAACTGCACCGGTGCCTGTTGCGCCGGCGCTTGCTGCGTGGGCAGCTGAGGCGGCGCGGCCTGAGGCAGTGGAGCCTGAGGCAGCGTGGCCCGAGGCGCCGGGGCCTGCTGTGCCGGCACCTGCCGGGTGGGCACCTGCTGCACCGGGGCCTGCTGCAGCGGGGCCTGCGCCGACTGCTGTTGCAACGGCGCCTGCTGCACCGGGGCCTGCTGGGTGGGGAGTTGCTGGACCGGCGGCTGCTGCAGCGGTGCTTGCTGCGTCGGCGCCTGCTGCACCGGGGCCTGCTGGGTGGGGAGTTGCTGGACCGGCGGCTGCTGCAGCGGCGCCTGCTGCGTCGGCGCCTGCTGGGCCGGCGCCTGGGTCGGGGCCTGCTGCGGGAGCGGCTGGACGGGCGCCGAAGGAACCCCGAGCACCCGGACCAGATAGGGCGTCATGCCGTTGGCCCGGACCGGCGACACCTGGACGACGTCGCCGACCTCGAGCATCTGGTTGTTGCCCAGGTACATCGCGACGCTTTGGGTGCCTTCGGGGCCGTAGAAGATCATGTCGCCCTTGTGCGCCTGCTGTGGCAGCACCTTCTGGCCGACCTTGTAGATCGCCCCCGACGACCGCGGCAGCTTGATGCCGGCGCCGGCGTAGGCGTACTGCATCAGGCCCGAGGCGTCGAATCCGACGGTGTTGATGCCCGTCCCGGTGCCGCGGGTCGGCCCGTTGATGCCGCCGCCGGCCCAGGAAAACGGCACGCCGCGCTGCGAGAGCCCGCGCGCGATGACCACGTCGGTGGCCTGCTGGTAGTCCATCGGCCGGGTGCCCGGGTCGGCGGACGCGATCGCAGCGGCGACCATCGGGGCCGCAAGCATCGCCAAACCGATCGCGAAGGCGTAGATGCGTTTCATTTGTCTGGCCTCTCAGGGGCTCACTGGCTTCAGCGCGGTGACTTCACGCGTCCGCCGCCGATCCATGACTCGGGCGGCGGCCCCCACGTTGGGGCCGGCGCCGCTGCATGACACTTGCGGATGTGAACCGCGGCCCGGAAGCCCAGTTTTCACACCAGTCACTGTTGCCACTTTGACAACAGAAGGTGTTAGCCGCCAGGCCCGGGCGGGATTTTTTGTCGTACCGTGACCGGACGGTGACTGGCCGGGCCAATCTTGTGTGCGCAGTTGTGATTTCGGTCTCAGTCGGGCGCACGGCGGCCGAGCCGCCGCGGCGGCCCGCCTACAGCCAATAGCGTTCGCTGAAGGTGGTCAGCAGAGAACCCACGACGGAGCTGACCATGATCAAGGTGAGGGCCAGGACCGGCCAGAACGACATGTACCAGCCCTTCAGCATGGACACGAGCGGACCCAGCACCGCGGCGGCTACCGCCGCGCCGATGCCGCCCCACACCACCGGGCGGATGTAGTAGTCGATGCCGAAGGGCACCATCCCGCACGTCTCGTCGGCGCACACGTGCTCGAGGAACCCGAACAGGCGGTCCGGCCAGGTCGTCGCGGTGCCCAGCACGACGAGCACCACCAACAGCGCGACGGTGCAGATGACGTCCCACGGCGCCAGGCGCAGCCGGATGACCCGCGGCGCCTCGTCCTCGTAATTGACCAGCGGGGAAGCGGTGTTCGCGGTCGGCGAGCGGCCCGCGGCGGGTTCGGCGGGCGGGTGCGGCGTGGCCATCGGTTCCCATGCTCCCCGATGGGCGGCCGTTCTGCGACTCGGCTGCTCTACCCTCGATCACTATGCCTGCGGTCAGGGCCGGGCTGACGCCCCAGCAGATCAGCGCGATCGACGAAGCGCACCTCTGGCACCCGTACAGCACCATCGGCGGCGAAGCCGTCGCGCCGGTGGTGGCCGTCGCCGCCCGCGGCGCCTGGCTGACCCTGATCCGGGACGGCACGCCGATCGAGGCGCTCGACGCGATGAGCTCCTGGTGGACGGCGATCCACGGGCACGGCCATCCCGTGCTGGACGCGGCGCTGACCAGGCAGTTGGGTGTGATGAACCACGTCATGTTCGGCGGGCTGACCCATGAACCGGCCGCACGGCTGGCGCAGCTGCTGGTCGACATCACCCCGGCGGGACTGGACACGGTGTTCTTCAGCGACTCCGGGTCGGTGTCGGTCGAGGTCGCGGTCAAGATGGCGCTGCAGTACTGGCGCAGCCGGGGCCGGCCCGGTAAGCACCGGCTGATGACGTGGCGGGGCGGCTACCACGGCGACACCTTCACCCCGATGAGCGTCTGCGACCCCGACGGCGGCATGCACTCGTTGTGGACCGACATCCTGGCCCGCCAGGTGTTCGCCCCGCAGGTGCCGCGCGGCTACGACCCCGCCTACAGCGCGGCCTTCGGGCGGCAACTCGCCCAGCACGCCGGGGAGCTCGCGGCCGTCATCGTCGAGCCGGTGGTGCAGGGCGCGGGCGGGATGCGCTTCCACGACCCCCGCTACCTGCGCGACCTGCGCGAGCTGTGCCGGCGGCACGACGTGCTGTTGATCTTCGACGAGATCGCCACCGGGTTCGGCCGCACCGGCGAGCTGTTCGCGGCCGACCACGCCGGGGTCAGCCCCGACATCATGTGCGTCGGCAAGGCGTTGACCGGCGGTTATGTCACCCTGGCGGCCACGCTGTGCGGCACCCACATCGCGCACACCATCAGCACCGGCGAGGCGGGCGCGCTGATGCACGGGCCCACCTTCATGGCCAACCCGCTGGCCTGCGCGGTCTCGGTGGCCAGCGTCGAACTGCTGCTGGCCCAGGACTGGCGGGCGCGGGTCGCCGGGATCGCCGCGGGCCTGCGGGCCGGGCTGGAACCCGCCCGCGCGCTGCCCGGCGTCGCCGACGTGCGGGTGTGCGGCGCGATCGGCGTGATCGAGTGCGCCCATCCCGTCGACCTGGCCATCGCCACCCCGGCGGCAATGGACCGCGGCGTCTGGCTGCGCCCGTTCCGCAATCTCGTCTACGCGATGCCGCCCTACATCTGCTCCGACGACGAGATCGCCCAGATCACCTCGGCGATGGTCGAGGTCGCGCGCCTGGTCGGCTCTCGTAGTCTTTAGGGCGATGAAGGCACCGATCGAAGTGTCGCCGCTGGCGTGGCTGGACGCGGTGGAGCGGCAGCGCCGCGAGGCCGGGCTGCGTCGCTCGTTGCGGCCGCGGCCCGCCGTGGCCACCGAGCTGGACCTGGCGTCCAACGACTATCTCGGCCTGTCCCAGCATCCCGACGTGATCGAGGGCGGCGTCGCCGCCCTGCGGATGTGGGGCGCCGGGGCCACCGGATCCCGCCTGGTCACCGGCGACACCGAACTGCACCAGCAGTTCGAGTCCGAGCTCGCCGAGTACGTCGGCGCGTCGGCGGGTCTGCTGTTCTCGTCGGGCTACGCCGCGAACCTGGGCGCGGTCGTCGGCCTGTCGGGCCGGGGGTCGCTACTGGTGTCCGACGCGCTGTCGCACGCGTCCCTGGTCGACGCCTGCCGGCTGTCGCGGGCCCGGGTGGTGGTCACGCCGCACCGCGACGTCGATGCGGTGGACGCCGCCCTCGCCGCGCGCGAGGAGGAGCGCGCCGTCGTCATCACGGAGTCGGTGTTCAGCGCCGACGGGGCGCTGGCGCCGCTGCGGGAGCTGCACGAGGCCTGCCGCCGCCACCGCGCGCTGCTGATCGTCGACGAGGCCCACGGCCTCGGCGTGCGCGGCGACGGGCGCGGGCTGCTGCACGAGCTCGGGCTGGCGGGCGCCCCGGACGTGGTGATGACGACGACGCTGTCCAAGGCGCTCGGCAGCCAGGGCGGCGCGGTGCTCGGGCCGGCGGCGGTGCGCGCGCACCTGATCGACGCCGCGCGGACGTTCATCTTCGACACCGGCCTGGCGCCCGCCGCGGTGGGCGCCGCCCGGGCCGCGCTGACCGTGCTGCGCGCCGAGCCGTGGCGACCCGGGGCGGTGCTGCGGCACGCCCGCATCCTGGCCGAGGTGTGCGACGTTCCCGACGTCCCACATTCGGCGGTGGTCTCGGTGATCCTGGGCGACCCCGAGGTGGCCCTGGCCGCCGCGACCGCCTGCCTGGACGCCGGCGTGAAGGTCGGCTGCTTCCGGCCCCCGACCGTGCCCGCCGGCACGTCGCGGCTGCGGCTGACCGCGCGCGCGTCGCTGGACGCCGCCGAGCTCGAGATCGCCCGGCGGGTGCTCACCGACGTCCTCGCGGTGACGCGCCCTTGACCGTCCTGGTCGTCACGGGCACGGGCACCGGGGTCGGCAAGACGGTCGTCACGGCGGCCCTGGCGTGCCACGCCCGGCAGGCCGGCCTCGACGTCGCGGTGTGCAAGCCGGTGCAGACCGGCACCGACGCCGGCGACGACGACCTTGCCGAGGTGGCCCGGCTGTCCGGCGTGACCGAGCTGGCCGGGCTGGCCCGCTACCCCCAACCCCTGGCTCCGGCCGCCGCCGCCGAGCTGGCCGGCGCGCCGCTGCCCACCCGCGAGCAGGTGCTGCGTCTGATCGCCGGCCTGGACCGCCCGGGGCGGCTGACACTGGTGGAGGGGGCCGGCGGGCTGCTGGTCGAGCTCGCCGCCGCGGGCGTCACGCTGCGCGACCTCGCCGCCGAGCTGGGCGTCGCGGCTCTGGTCGCGGTCACCGCGGAGCTCGGTACCCTCAACCACACCGCGCTGACCCTGGAAGCGCTTGCCGCGCATGGCGTTCCGTGCGCCGGGCTGGTCATCGGGAGCTGGCCGGAACGCCCCGGGCCGGCGGAGGCCTCGAACCGCATCGCGCTGGACCGGCTTGGCCCGCTACGGGCCGCGCTGCCTGCGGGCGCCGGGTCGATGGACGCCGCGCGGTTCGCGGCCGTGAGCGCGGCGGCGTTCGACCGCGGCTGGGTCACCGCCCTGGCCCGCTGATGGTGCACTCGATCGAGCTGCTCTTCGACGCCGAGACCGAGGCGACGATCCGTGGGCTCTGGGACGCGCTGGCCGGCGCCGGGATACCGAGCCAGGCGCCGGCGGGGCGGCCGCACGTCACGCTCGCGGTGGCCGATCGCATCGCCGATGAGGCCGACGCCGCGCTGCGGCCGCTGACCGACCGGCTGCCCCTTGGCTGCGCCGTTGGCGCGTCCTTGCTGCTCGGGCGCTCCAGCGCGATCCTGGCCCGGCTCATCGTGCCGACGGCGCGGCTGCTCGATTTCCACGCCGAGGTGCACCGGCTGTGCGGCGAGCACCTGGACCCCGCGCCGGCCCCCACCAGCCTGCCCGGTCAGTGGACGCCGCACGTCACGCTGGCCCGCCGCGTCGGGGGGCCGGCGCTGAGCCGCGCGCTGCGCATCGCGGGGCGGCCCCCGCTGGTCGAGGGCGCCTTCGCCGGCTTGCGGCACTGGAACGGCGAGAAGAAGGTCGACTACCTGATCGGCTAACCGCCGAACGGCAGGTACTGGCCGGTGGACGTGTAGCCCAGTGCGGACGGGGCACGGTGGTGAGATACCCCGGCGGAGGTCACCTGCCGCGGCCGTTACCCTACTTTGAACACTTTTATTCGCACTGCCCCGACCGGGGGCAGGGTGGCCGCGTGCTCGGCCGCCGATGATGCAGGGGAGTACTGGTGACTCAAGCGGCAACCCGACCGGCGACCGGCGCCCACGACGCGGACATCCTGGCGGTTGCGCGGGAACAGGTACTCGAGCGCGGCGAGGGGCTGAGCCGGGACCAGGTGCTGCGGGTGCTGCAGCTGCCCGACGACCGGCTCGACGACCTGCTGGCGCTCGCCCACGAGGTGCGGATGCGTTGGTGCGGGCCCGAGGTCGAGGTCGAGGGCATCATCAGCCTCAAGACCGGCGGTTGCCCGGAGGACTGTCACTTCTGCTCGCAGTCGGGGCTGTTCGCCTCGCCGGTGCGCAGCGCCCGCCTGGACATCCCCAGCCTGGTGGAGGCCGCCAAACAGACCGCCAAGTCCGGGGCGACCGAGTTCTGCATCGTGGCCGCCGTGCGCGGGCCCGACGAGCGGTTGATGGCCCAGGTCGCCGCCGGCATCGAGGCCATCCGCAACGAGGTCGAGATCAACGTCGCCTGCTCGCTGGGCATGCTGACGGCCGAGCAGGTGGAGCAGCTCGCGGCGATGGGCGTGCACCGCTACAACCACAACCTGGAGACCGCCCGCTCGTTCTTCACCAACGTCGTCACCACCCACACCTGGGAAGAGCGCTGGCAGACCCTGTCGATGGTGCGCGACGCCGGCATGGAGGTGTGCTGCGGCGGCATCCTGGGCATGGGCGAGACGCTCGAACAGCGGGCGGAGTTCGCCGCCGAACTGGCCGAGTTGGGGCCCGACGAGGTGCCGCTGAACTTCCTCAACCCGCGCCCCGGTACGCCGTTCGGCGACCTGGAGGTGCTGCCGGTGCCCGAGGCGCTGAAGTCGGTGGCGGCGTTCCGCCTGGCGTTGCCGCGCGCCATGCTGCGATTCGCCGGCGGCCGCGAGATCACCCTGGGCGACCTGGGCGCGAAGCAGGGCATCCTGGGCGGCATCAACGCCGTGATCGTCGGCAACTACCTGACCACGCTCGGTCGCCCGGCCGAGGCCGATCTGGAGCTGCTCGACGACCTGCAGATGCCGATCAAGGCGCTCAACGCGACCCTGTAAGCGACGTGGACACCGTGGTTCGGCATCTGGGCGCGCCCGTCAGCGCCGGCGTCTACAACGTCTACACCGGGGAGTTGGGCGGCACCGCCGTGCCGACGGCGGCGCAGTTGGGCCTGGAGCCGCCCCGGTTCTGCGCGGAGTGCGGACGCCGGATGGTGGTGCAGGTGCGCCCGGACGGCTGGCGGGCGCGGTGTTCGCGGCACGGCGAGGTCGACTCGGTCGACCTGGAGGTGCAGCGGTGAGCGAGCACGCGGAAGCGCGGTCGCCCGCGGCCGTCCCGCCCGCGGCGCGGGCCCGCGCCGTCGTCATCGCCGGGCTGGGCTCGGCGCT
Source organism: Mycobacterium scrofulaceum (assembly GCF_002086735.1). Taxonomy (GTDB): domain Bacteria; phylum Actinomycetota; class Actinomycetes; order Mycobacteriales; family Mycobacteriaceae; genus Mycobacterium; species Mycobacterium scrofulaceum. The sequence continues at coordinate 66,800 of NZ_MVIJ01000025.1, forward strand.
CGCCGGTGTGTTGGTCGGCGGGCTGTGGGCGTGGATCGCCCCGCCGGTCCACGCGGTCGTGGCGCTCACCCGGGCGGGCGAACGGGTCCACGACTACCTTGGCGACGAATCCGAGCACTTCTTCGACGCGCCGTGCCTGATGCTGGGACTGCTGACGGTGCTGGCCGTGGTGGTGGCGGTGTTGGCGTGGCAGTGGCGCGCGCACCGCGGGCCGGGGATGGTCGTCGCGCTGTCGACCGGCATGGTGACCGCCGCGGCGGCCGCGGCCGCGACGGGGGCGGCGCTGGTCCGGATCAGCTACGGCGCGCTGAACTTCGACGCGGTGCCGCTGTCCAAGGGTCCGTCGGTGGCCTACGTCGTTCAGGCGCCCCCGGTGTTCTTCGCGGACCATCCGCTGCAGGTGGCGCTGACCCTGTTGTGGCCCGCGGCCATCGCCGCGCTGGTGTACGCGGTGCTGGCCGCCGCCGACGCCCGCGACGACCTGGGCGCCCTGCCAGCGGGTGGCGGGTCTCCCGGTGCGGTGCCGGTCCCGGCCTCGTTATAGCGGACGGCGGTCGATCCTGCGGCCGAGGACGACCTTGGCGGCGATCTTGGCCAGCCGCGCCATCCCGACGTAGGTCATCGGGTGGAACATGGTCGGCCAGGTGGTCCGGATCAGGTGCTCGGTCAGCGGCCGGCGGTCGAATCGGTCGGTGAGCCAGCGCAGCGTCATCGGCGCCGACAGCGGGTGCAGGAGCATGTGCTCGTTGAACGCGTCCCGGTGGTAGGTGACCTGCGCGCCGCCGGCCGAGTAGGCGTCGGCGAGCACGTCGATGTCGTTGACGTCGATGAGGTAATCGTGGACGGCCTGCACGATCAGCACCGGGGGCGTCGGCACCGCGACCCCGAGCTTGATGTTCTCGAAGACGTGCATGACCTCGGGGGTCGACAGGATGGCATCCAGCGGCTCGTCGAGGTAGTCGCCCATGTTCTTGCCGGCCATCCGGACGACCGCCTCGACGGTGGTCATCTTCTCCAGCGACTCGAGCAGGGCGCGGCCCTCCTCGTTGCTGTGTTCCTTGATCACCCGGTCCAGCTCGGGGTAGATGTGCGCGAGCGCGGCCACCACCAGCGCGGGCAGGCCCGACAGGAAACTGCCGTTGAGCCTGCGGAAGGTATTGCCCAGGTCGCCGACGGGTGATCCCAGCACCGCACCGACGATGTCCAGCTCGGGCGCGTACTCGGCGCACACCTCGGCCGCCCAGGCGCTGGCCAGCCCGCCGCCGGAGTATCCCCACAGGCCGATGGGCGCGGACGCCGAAAGTCCGAGGCGTTCCGAACCCAGCGCGGCCCGGATGCCGTCCAGGACGCGGTAACCGGGTTCGTACGGCGCGCCCCACAGGCCCTGCAGCCCCTCGTGGTCGGGCACCGAGACGGCCCAGCCCTCGGCGACGGCGGCGGTGATCAGGAAGAGTTCCAGCTGGCCGATCGACCCGAGCGCCTTCGCCCGGCGCCGCAGCGCGTAGGACGGGAAGCAGCGGGACGACACGGCGTCGATCGCGCACTGGTAGGACAGCAGCGGGCAGGGGCGCTCCGGGGCGAGCTCGGCCGGAACGATCACCGTGGTGACGGTCGCCTCGGGCTCGCCATTCATGTCCATCGTCCGGTAGAGCAGCTGGACGGCCTTGACGGGCTGCGGGATCAGTCCCAGAAACGCCAGCTCGACGTCGCGCGAGCGCAGCACCGTCCCGGGCTCGGCGTGCTGGAAGCCCAGCGGCGGCTGATAGAACGGGTCGTCCGAAGGCAGCAGCGGCCGTACCTTGCGCTGCAGTTCCTCGTGCGGCGGCCGGGCGATCCACTCCGCGCCGCGCGTGCCCGCCAGATTGCCGAGCTCTGCCATCGAGGCTCCCTTCTAGGCCATCGGCGCATTCTCGCGCACGAACGGCAGGTAACCAAAACGTAATCGCCGCGTTGTGAGCGACTTCTTGTCAGGGCGCGCGGGTCAGCTGCGCCACTGACGTCGATCCACCGGCGTCCCCCGAAGACGCTTTCCGCAAGCTTAACGGAGCCTTACCGGGTGGGGCCGCGGTCAAACCTGGCTGGGCTGCCCCGGGGGCCGCAGCGCGGCGAATTCATCGGTGACCCGGAGCCGGGAGTCGGTGAAGTGGTAGAGCGCCGCCGGGCGCCCCCCGCTGCGGCCCGACTGCGCGATGGTGCCGGTCTGGCTGATCACGCCGCGGCGGACCAGCACCCGCTGCAGGTTGGTCGCATCGACCTGATAGCCCAGCGCGGCGCCGTAGATGTCGCGCAGCGTCGAAAGCGCGAATTCCTTTGGGGCCAAGGCAAATCCGAGGTTGGTGTAGGAGAGCTTGGCGATCAGCCGCGCGTGGGCGTGCGTCACCATCGGGGCGTGGTCGAAGGCCATCGGCGGCAGGCAGCTGACCGGATGCCAGCGGGTGTCCGGCGGCAGCTCGGGGGTGGCGGGGGAGGGCACCAATCCCAGGAAGGTCGACGCGATCACCCGTGCGCCCGGCACCCGGTCGGGGTCGGAGAACACCGCCAGCTGCTCCAGGTGCGCCAGTTCCCTGAGGTCCACCTTCTCGGCCAGCTGCCGCAGCACCGAGGTGGTCATGTCCTCGTCGTTGCGCAGCCGCCCGCCCGGCAGCGACCAGGCGCCGCGCTGCGGGTCCTTGGCACGCTGCCATAACAGCACGTTAAGCTGCGGTTTCTCCGCCGAGCAGCCCTTCGTAACCTGCTCTGTGACATGGCGAACCTGGAATACGACCGCGAGCACTTCGTGGGCGGTGTTACCATGGGCCATGTTTTCGATTATAAGTCGAAAACCTCCCGGCCTGAAAGGAGCCCCCATGACGGTCCTGAATCGCATGGACACGCTCGCCGAAGACATGATCGCCGACATCACGAATTCACCCGCCGGCTACGCCGGAGTGGACGGCGACGCGCAGTGGGCCGCCGAGATTCGCCGGCTCGCGAAGCTGCGCGGCGCCACCGTGCTCGCGCACAACTATCAGCTGCCCGCCATCCAGGACGTCGCCGACCACGTCGGCGATTCGCTGGCGCTGTCGCGGATCGCCGCCGAGGCGCCCGAGGACACCATCGTGTTCTGCGGGGTGCACTTCATGGCCGAGACCGCCAAGATCCTCAGCCCCGGCAAGACGGTCCTCATCCCGGACCAGCGGGCCGGCTGCTCGCTGGCCGACTCGATCACCCCCGACGAACTGCGCGCCTGGAAGGACGAGCACCCCGGCGCCGTCGTCGTGTCCTACGTCAACACCACCGCCGCGGTGAAGGCGCTCACCGACATCTGCTGCACGTCCTCCAACGCGGTCGACGTGGTCGAGTCCATCGACCCCGACCGCGAGGTGCTGTTCTGCCCGGACCAGTTCCTCGGCGCCCACGTCCGCCGGGTGACCGGCCGCACCAACATGCACGTCTGGGCCGGCGAATGCCACGTGCACGCCGGCATCAACGGCGACGAGCTGTCCGAGCAGGCCCGCGCGAACCCCGACGCCGAGCTCTACGTGCATCCCGAATGCGGTTGTGCCACTTCGGCGTTGTATCTCGCCGGCGAGGGCGCGTTCCCGGCGGACCGGGTGAAGATCTTGTCCACCGGCGGCATGCTCGACGCCGCGCACCAGACGCACGCCCGCAAGGTGCTGGTCGCCACCGAGGTCGGCATGCTCCACCAGCTGCGCCGGGCCGCCCCACAGGTCGACTTCCGCGCGGTCAACGACCGGGCGTCCTGCAAGTACATGAAGATGATCACGCCCGCGGCCCTGCTGCGCTGCCTGGTGGAGGGCGCCGACGAGGTCGACGTCGACCCGGACATCGCGGCGGCGGGCCGGCGCAGCGTGCAACGCATGATCGAGATCGGCCAGCCGGGCGGCGGCGAATGATCGTCCGCCCCGACTGGACGCACAGCGCCGACGTCGTCGTCATCGGTACCGGCGTCGCGGGATTGGCCGCGGCGCTGGCCGCGCATCGCGCCGGCCGCAGCGTCGTCGTGCTGAGCAAGGCCGACCAGGCCCAGGGGGGCACCGCGACCCATTACGCGCAGGGCGGCATCGCCGTTGTCCTGCCCGGCAACGACGACTCGGTGGAGGCCCACGTGGCCGACACCCTGGCGGCCGGCGCCGGCCTGTGCGACCCAGACGCCGTGAGCTCGATCGTGGCCGACGGCTACCGGGCGGTGTCCGAATTGGTCGGCGCCGGAGCGCGATTCGACGAGGCGATCCCGGGCCGCTGGGACGTGACGCGCGAGGGCGGGCACTCGCGGCGGCGGATCGTGCACGCCGGCGGCGACGCCACCGGGGCCGAGGTGCAGCGGGCGCTCGACCGCGCCGCGGCCCGCCTGGACATCCGCACCGGCCATGTGGCCCTGCGGGTGCTGCACGACGAGGCCGCCGTCACGGGGGTGCTGCTGGGCAGTGTCGACGGCTACGGGATCATCAACGCCCCCGCGGTGATCCTGGCCTCCGGCGGGCTCGGCCACCTCTACGGCGCGACCACCAATCCCGCCGGCTCCACCGGCGACGGGGTCGCGTTGGCGCTGTGGGCCGGTGTCGCGGTCAGCGACCTCGAGTTCATCCAGTTCCACCCGACCATGCTGTTCGCCGGCGCGGCCGGCGGGCGGCGCCCGCTGGTCACCGAGGCCATCCGCGGCGAAGGAGCCATACTCGTTGACCGGCAAGGCAATTCGGTGACGGCCGGTGTTCACCCGATGGGCGATCTGGCGCCGCGTGACGTCGTCGCCGCGGCCATCGACACCCGGCTGAAGGCCACCGGCGACCCGTGCGTGTTCCTCGACGCGCGGGGCATCGAGGGTTTCGCGAAACGGTTCCCGACCGTGACCGCCGCGTGCCGCGCCGCCGGCATCGACCCCGTCCGCCAGCCCATCCCGGTGGTGCCGGGCGCGCACTACAGCTGTGGCGGCGTCGTCACCGACGTGCACGGCCAGACCGAGCTGCCCGGCCTGTTCGCCGCGGGCGAGGTGGCGCGCACCGGACTGCACGGCGCCAACCGGCTGGCGTCCAACAGCCTGCTGGAGGGCCTGGTGGTCGGTGGCCGCGCGGGGAACGCGGCGGCGGCGCACGCGGTTTCGGCGGGGCGCGTCGCGGCGGCACTGCCCGAGCCGATCGCCCACACCGCCCCGGAGCGCGCCGCGCTGCAGGCCGCGATGAGCCGCGACGCCTCGGTGGTGCGCGACGCCGCCGGGCTCACCCGGTTGTCCGACACGCTGTCGGCGGCGGGGCCGCGCACCATCGCGGGCCGCCGCGACTTCGAGGACGTCGCGCTGGCGGTGGCCGCCCGCGCGGTGACCGCTGCGGCCCTGGCCCGCAACGAGAGCCGCGGCTGCCACCACCGCGCCGAATACCCGGACCCGGCACCCGGACAGGCCGGCAGCAGCGTGCTGCGGCTGGGCGACGACCGGAACTCGGTGCTGGTGGAGGCGCTGGCGGCGGTGGGCTGATGATGCTGCCCGACGAGCGAAGCGCCGCTCAGGACACCATCCGGCGCGCGCTGGACGAAGATTTGCGCTACGGGCCCGACGTCACCACCTTGGCGACAGTGCCCGCCGGCGCGGTGGCCACGGCATCGATGGTTCCCCGGGAGCCGGGCGTGATCGCCGGCGTCGAGGTCGCGCTGCTGGTTCTCGACGCCGTCCTCGCCGGCGGCTACGAGGTGCTGCACGGCGTCGAGGACGGCGCCCGGCTGCAGCCCGGCGAACCGGTGCTGACCGTCCGGGCGGACACCCGCGGCCTGCTGACCGCGGAGCGGACCATGCTGAACCTGGTCTGTCACCTGTCGGGGATCGCCACCGCGACGGCGGCCTGGGTCGAGGCGGTGGAGGGCACCAAGGCGAAGGTGCGCGACACCCGCAAAACCCTGCCGGGGCTGCGCGCGCTGCAGAAGTACGCGGTGCGGGTCGGCGGCGGCGTCAACCACCGGCTGGGGCTCGGGGATGCGGCGCTGATCAAGGACAACCACGTGGTGGCCGCGGGGTCGGTGGTCGACGCGCTGCGCGCGGTGCGCGAGGCGGCGCCGGACCTGCCGTGCGAGGTGGAGGTGGACTCCCTCGAACAGCTGGACCAGGTGCTGGCCGAGAAGCCGGAACTGGTGCTGCTGGACAACTTCCCGGTGTGGCAGACGCAGATGGCCGTGCAACGCCGTGACACGCGCGCCCCCGCCGTCCTGCTCGAGTCCTCCGGCGGGCTCAGCCTGGAGAACGCCGCCACCTACGCCGCGACCGGGGTGGACTACCTGGCCGTCGGCGCCCTGACGCACTCGGTGCGCGCGCTCGACGTCGGCCTGGACATGTAGGGGCCTCGGGACCCGCGCTCAGCGTGCGCCCAGGGCCTTGGCTGTGCGTCTAGGGCGGAGAAATCGCGAAAAGGCCGCCTTCGGCGCACACGCAAAGCCCTCAGCGCACGCGCGAAGGGGCCGGTTCAGGCGATGTCGCCGACGAAGACGCCGATCCGTCGCAGCTGCATGCGAGCCATCCGCGGCAGGCGCTCGGCGTCGGGGCCCTCGGTGCCGGCCGGCAGGATCCGCGGGTTGGTGATGTGCACCACCCTGTTGCGGCTGAACGCCACGTCGGCCTCGCCGGCCGCCAGGACGTTCTTGACCCAGTTGGTCTTGCCGTGGCCCAGCGCGATCGCCAGCACGTTCCCCTTGCGGTAGGGGGTGATGATCGTCTCGTACGGCGTGCCGGAGGTGCGGCCGCGGTGCTTAATGGTCGCCGTCCCCGGCAGGAAGCGGGCGATCGGCTTGACCGCCGGATTGAAATACTTGATCTGGAAGCGCTCGAACCAGGGCGGGAACACCATCGGGACGCCCGGGGCGTTGTTGGGGTGATCCTTCGCGGGCATGGCGGCTCCCTGAGTTGGACGGGCCTTCTAGCGGCACTGTACCGGTCGGATATCGACTTGAGTTGCTCTGGGACAATGGAGGCGATGAGTACCCCTTCGGCACAAGTGATGGCCCGCATCGACCTGCGGGGCGTCGAGCTGACGCCTGCGCTGCTGCGGTCGGCGCTGCCTCGCGGGGGCGCCGATGTGGAGAGCGTGCTGCCCAAGGTGCGGCCGATCGTGCAGGCCGTCGCCGAGCGCGGCGCCGAGGCGGCGCTGGAGTTCGGGGAATCGTTCGACGGCGTGCGGCCCGCGGCCGTCCGGGTGCCCGGGGCGGCGCTGCGGGCGGCGCTGGACGGGCTGGCGCCCGACGTGGTCGAGGCCCTGCGGGTGATGATCGAACGCGCCCGCGCCGTGCACGCCGACCAGCGGCGCGCCGACGTCACCACCACCCTGGGCCCGGGCGCGACGGTCACCGAACGGTGGGTCCCCGTCGAGCGGGTGGGCCTGTACGTGCCCGGCGGCAACGCGGTTTATCCGTCCAGTGTGGTGATGAACGTGGTCCCCGCCCAGGTTGCCGGGGTCGACTCGCTGGTGGTCGCCAGCCCGCCGCAGGCGCGTTTTGGCGGCCTGCCGCATCCGACGATCCTGGCCGCCGCCCGGTTGCTCGGGGTCGATGAGGTGTGGGCGGTCGGCGGCGCGCAGGCGGTGGCGCTGCTGGCCTACGGCGGCACCGACACGGACGGGCAGGAGCTGGCGCCGGTCGACATGATCACCGGGCCGGGCAACATCTACGTCACCGCCGCCAAGCGACTGTGCCGCTCCCGGGTGGGTATCGACGCCGAGGCCGGCCCGACCGAGATCGCCATCCTCGCCGACCACTCCGCCGACCCCGCCCACGTGGCCGCCGACCTGATCAGCCAGGCCGAACACGACGAGATGGCGGGCAGCGTGCTGGTCACGCCCAGCGCGGAGCTGGCCGCCGCCACCGACACCGAGGTGGCCACGCAGTTGCGCACGACCGTGCACCGCGACCGGGTGGCCGCCGCGCTCGGTGGCCGCCAGTCGGCGATCATCCTGGTCGACGACCTGGACGCCGGCGTCCAGGTGGTCAACGCCTACGCCGCCGAACACCTGGAGATCCAGACCGTCGACGCGGCGGATGTCGCCGGCCGGATCCGTTCGGCCGGAGCCATTTTCGTCGGACCGTACTCGCCGGTGAGCCTCGGCGACTACTGCGCCGGGTCCAATCACGTGCTGCCGACCGCCGGCTCGGCCCGGCACTCCAGCGGCCTGTCGGTGCAGACCTTCCTGCGCGGCATCCACGTCGTCGACTACACCGAGGCCGCGCTCAAGGACGTCTCGGGGCACGTGGTCACGCTGGCCAAGGCCGAGGACCTGCCGGCGCACGGCGAGGCGATCCGGCGGAGGTTCGAGCGATGACCGAAGCCAGGGAACCCACCCTCGACGACCTGCCGCTGCGCGACGACCTGCGCGGCAAATCGCCCTACGGCGCACCGCAATTGGCGGTGCCGGTGCGGCTGAACACCAACGAGAACCCGCACCCGCCCAGCCGGGCGCTGGTGGACGACGTGGTGCGGTCGGTGGCCGAGGCGGCCGCCGACCTGCATCGCTATCCCGACCGGGACGCGATGGACCTGAGAAGCGACCTGGCCGCCTACCTCACCGCCCAGACCGGCGTCCCACTCGGGCTGGAAAACGTCTGGGCGGCAAACGGATCCAACGAGATCCTGCAACAGCTACTGCAGGCCTTCGGCGGGCCCGGGCGCACCGCCATCGGTTTCGTCCCGTCCTACTCGATGCACCCGATCATCTCCGACGCCACCCGCACCGAGTGGCTGGAGGGGGTTCGCGCCGACGACTTCAGCCTGGACGTCGACGCCGCCGTCGCCGCCATCGCCGAGCGCCGGCCCGACGTGGTCTTCATCGCCAGCCCCAACAACCCGTCCGGGCAGAGCGTTTCGCTGCCGGATCTGCGGCGGCTGCTCGACGCGGTGCCGGGCATCCTGATCGTCGACGAGGCCTACGGCGAGTTCTCCTCGCAGCCCAGCGCCGCGGGGCTGGTGCGGGAGTATCCGGCCAAGCTCATCGTCACCCGCACCATGAGCAAGGCGTTCGCCTTCGCCGGCGGGCGGCTCGGGTACCTGATCGCCACGCCCGCGGTGATCGACGCGATGCTGCTGGTGCGGCTGCCCTACCACCTGTCGTCGGTCACCCAGGCCGCGGCCCGGGCCGCCCTGCGTCACGCCGACGACACCCTGGGGAGCGTCGCCACCCTGATCGCCGAACGCGAGCGCGTCACGAAAGCGTTGAGCGGCATGGGTTTCCGGGTGATCCCCAGCGACGCGAACTTCGTGCTGTTCGGTGAATTCGCCGACGCCCCGGCCACCTGGCAGCGCTACCTGGACGCCGGCGTCCTGATCCGCGACGTCGGGATCCCCGGTTACCTGCGCGCCACGACGGGGCTGGCCGAGGAGAACGACGCGTTCCTGCGGGCCAGCGCGCAGATCGCCGCCACCGAAATGGCCCCAGCCACCCCAGTAGGAGCCCCGTGACCACCGTTGCCACCCGGCGCGCGCGTATCGAGCGCCGCACCAAGGAATCCGACATCGTCATCGAGCTCGACCTCGACGGCACCGGGCGGGTCCAGGTCGACACCGGTGTGCCGTTCTACGACCACATGCTGACGGCGCTGGGCACCCACGCCAGCTTCGACCTGACCGTCCGCACGAAGGGCGACGTCGAAATCGAGGGCCACCACACCATCGAGGACACCGCGATCGCGTTGGGGCAGGCGCTCGACCGGGCGCTGGGCGACAAGCGCGGCATCCGCCGGTTCGGCGACGCCTTCATCCCGATGGACGAGACGCTGGCCCACGCCGCCGTCGACGTGTCCGGCCGGCCCTATTGTGTGCACACCGGTGAGCCGGATCACTTGCAGCACACCACCATTGCGGGTAGCTCGGTGCCCTACCACACGGTCATCAACCGGCACGTGTTCGAGTCGCTGGCCATGAATGCCCGCATCGCGCTGCACGTGCGTGTCCTGTATGGGCGCGACCCGCACCACATCACCGAGGCGCAGTACAAGGCGGTGGCCCGCGCGTTGCGCCAGGCCGTCGAGCCCGATCCCCGGGTGTCGGACGTGCCGTCCACCAAAGGTGTTCTGTGACGCAACCATCCGTCGTCGTCCTGGATTACGGCTCCGGCAATTTGCGGTCGGCCCAGCGCGCGTTGCAGCGGGCGGGCGCGTCGGTCGAGGTGACCGCCGACCCCGACGCCGCGGCGGCCGCCGACGGGCTGGTGGTGCCCGGCGTGGGCGCCTTCGAAGCGTGCATGACCGGCCTGCGCCGGGTGCACGGGGACCGCATCATCGCCGACCGGGTCGCCGCAGGCCGCCCGGTGTTGGGGGTCTGCGTCGGCATGCAGATCCTCTTCGACAGCGGCATCGAATTCGGCGTGCAGACAACGGGTTGCGGCCAGTGGCCGGGAGAGGTCACCCGGCTGGATGCGCCGGTGATCCCGCACATGGGCTGGAACGTGGTCGACGCCGGGGCCGGCAGCACCCTGTTCAAGGGCCTGGACGCCGACACCCGGTTTTATTTCGTGCACTCCTACGCCGCGCAGCGCTGGGAGGGCTCGCCCGACGCCGTGCTCACCTGGGCCACCCACGGGGTGCCGTTTCTGGCCGCCGTCGAGCAAGGGCCGCTGTCGGCGACCCAGTTTCACCCGGAAAAGAGTGGCGACGCCGGTGCCGCGGTGCTGCGTAACTGGGTGGAGGCACTGTGATGCCCTCCGCGAAACTGTATTCCGCTACGCGAATGTCGAGAGGGTGCGTCGCCAGTTGCAGTCTCGGCGCGAAGGAGAAAGCGTGTTGATCTTGTTGCCCGCGGTCGACGTGGTCGAGGGCCGCGCCGTGCGGCTGGTCCAGGGCAAGGCCGGCAGCGAAACCGAGTACGGCTCGGCGCTGGACGCGGCGCTGGGCTGGCAGCGCGACGGCGCGGAATGGATCCACCTGGTCGACTTGGACGCGGCGTTCGGGCGGGGCTCGAACCGCGAACTGCTCGCCGAGGTGGTGGGCAAGCTGGACGTGCGGGTGGAGCTGTCCGGCGGGATCCGGGACGACGATTCGCTGGCCGCGGCGCTGGCCACCGGCTGCGCCCGGGTCAACCTGGGCACGGCGGCGCTGGAGAACCCGCAATGGTGCGCCCGCGCGATAGGCGAGCATGGCGACAAGGTCGCCGTCGGCCTGGACGTCCAAATCGTCGACGGCGCGCACCGGTTGCGCGGACGCGGCTGGGAAACCGACGGCGGCGACCTGTGGGAGGTGCTGGAACGCCTTGACGGCGAGGGCTGTTCGCGCTTCGTGGTCACCGACGTCACCAAGGACGGCACGCTCGGCGGACCCAACCTCGACCTGCTGGCCGCGGTCGCCGACCGCACCGACGCCCCGGTGATCGCGTCCGGCGGCGTGTCGAGCCTGGACGACCTGCGCGCGATCGCCACCCTCACCGACCGCGGGGTCGAGGGCGCCATCGTCGGCAAAGCCCTCTACGCCGGGCGGTTCACGCTGCCGCAGGCGCTGGCCGCGGTCGCGGGGTAGGGCGGCCATGGACCTGGACGCGTTGGTGCAGACGGCGTCGACGATCCTCGACGACGCCACCGAGCCGTTCCTCGCCGGCCATCGCGCCGATTCGGCCGTCCAGAAGAAGGGCAACGATTTCGCCACCGACGTGGACCTCGCGATCGAGCGGCAGGTGGTCGCCGCGCTGTCGGAGGCCACCGGAATCGGCGTGCACGGCGAGGAGTTCGGCGGCACCGACGTCGACTCGGAATGGGTGTGGGTGCTCGACCCCGTCGACGGCACGTTCAACTACGCGGCCGGCTCGCCGATGGCGGGGATCCTGCTGGGCCTGCTGCACCGCGGCGACCCGGTCGCCGGGCTGACCTGGCTGCCGTTCGTCGACCAGCGCTACACCGCGGTGGTGGGCGGGCCGTTGCTGAAAAACGGTGTCGCACAGCCGCCGCTGGCCCACATCGACCTGGCCGACGCCCTGATCGGCGCCGGCTCGTTCAGCGCGGACGCCCGGGGCCGGTTCCCGGGGCGTTACCGGATCGCGGTGCTGGAGAACCTGAGCCGGGTCTCCTCCCGGCTGCGCATGCACGGTTCCACCGGGCTCGACCTCGCCTACGTCGCCGACGGAGTGCTCGGGGGCTCGATCAGTTTCGGTGGCCACGTATGGGACCACGCCGCCGGCGTCGCACTGGTGCGGGCGGCGGGCGGCGTCGTCACCGACGTGCACGGCGACCCGTGGACACCCGCGTCGGATTCCGCGCTGGCCGCGGGGACCCGCGCGCACGCCGAGATACTCGAGGTTCTGCGCAGCACGGGCCGGCCGGAGGACTACTGACATGACTTCCGGCAACGGCCTTGCGGTGCGGGTCATTCCGTGCCTGGACGTCGACGCCGGCCGCGTCGTCAAGGGGGTCAACTTCGAGAACCTGCGCGACGCGGGCGATCCCGTCGAGCTGGCCGCAGCGTACGACGCCGAGGGCGCCGACGAACTCACCTTCCTCGACGTCACCGCCTCGTCGTCGGGTAGGGCCACCATGCTGGACGTGGTGCGCCGCACGGCCGAGCAGGTGTTCATCCCGCTGACCGTCGGCGGCGGGGTCCGCACGGTGGCCGACGTCGACGTCCTGCTGCGCGCGGGCGCCGACAAGGTTTCGATCAACACGGCCGCGATCGCCCGGCCCGACCTGTTGGAGGAAATGGCAAGGCAATTCGGCTCGCAATGCATCGTGCTGTCGGTCGACGCCCGCACGGTCCCTCCGGAATCGGTGCCGACCCCGTCCGGGTGGGAGGTCACCACCCACGGCGGGCGCCGAGGAACGGGAATCGACGCCGTCGAATGGGCCTCGCGCGGCGCCGATCTGGGCGTGGGGGAGATCCTGCTGAACTCGATGGACGCCGACGGCACCAAGGCCGGATTCGACCTGCCCATGCTGCAGGCGGTGCGCTCGGCGGTCACGGTGCCGGTGATCGCCAGCGGCGGTGCGGGCGCGGCCGAGCACTTCGCGCCCGCGGTGGCCGCCGGCGCCGATGCGGTGCTGGCGGCGAGCGTCTTTCACTTCCGCGAGCTGACCATCGGCCAGGTGAAGGCGGCGATGGCCGCCGAGGGGATCACGGTGCGATGACGCTGGATCCGCAGATCGCCGCGCGGCTGAAGCGCAACGCCGACGGGCTGTTCACCGCCGTCGTGCAGGAGCGCGGCACCGGCGACGTGCTGATGGTCGCCTGGATGGATGACGCCGCCCTGGCGCGCACCCTGGAAACCCGTGAGGCGACGTACTATTCGCGCTCCCGCGGCGAGCAGTGGGTCAAGGGCGCGACGTCCGGGCACACGCAACACGTGCATTCGGTGCGGCTGGACTGCGACGGCGACACCGTGCTGCTGACGGTCGACCAGGTGGGCGGCGCCTGCCACACCGGGGACCACAGCTGCTTCGACGCCGATATGCTGCTGCACCCGGAAGGCTAGGGCCTCGGCGCACAACCGATGGCACTAATTCGCGGTGCGCTGCCGGCGCTGGGCGGCGGCCAAGAATTCCGCCCAGGACACCACGTCGGAGTGCTGCCTGAGCAGGGCCCGGCGCTGGCGTTCGGTCATCCCGCCCCAGACGCCCCACTCGACCCGGTTGTCCAGAGCTTCGGCGCCGCACTCGAGGATTACCGGGCAGTGCCGGCAGATCGCGGTGGCCTTCCTCTGCGCGGCGCCGCGCGCGAACAACCCGTCCGGGTCGCCGGTGCGACAGAGCGCTTTCGAAACCCAGGCGGCGCGGTCCTCGGCCTCCGCGCTGCGGAGATGGTTGCGTGCTGAATTGTCGGTGCCGATTGATGCGGCGATCCGGGACGCTAACATCGCTTCCCCCTTCGCTCCGGCCGTGCTGATGCGCAGCGCTCGGATATGCTCTTGACTTTCCTCCGGCCGAGCCCGTGCAACCCTGAGGCGAATGTTGCGACCGTACGAAACGCGGTCGCCCGAAACGTAGGGGCTTTTGTCGCAACCGTCCGAGGACTTTCGGCTCAAGGGTCGTTGCGGACCCGTCGTCGCCCGACCCGGCGAACCGGGACCGCGGTCGGGCGCGCAGGAGTCGCCGGATCGCGTGCGTTCGAAGAGAATGGCGGTCGATGTTGAGACGGGTGTCGTGGACCGCGGCCGTACCGCTGCTTGCCGTCGGCATGTTGGCGGCCATCTGGGGCGAGAAGCTGGGACCGGCGCTGGTGGCCTTGGCGGCGGCGTTTCTGATCGGCGCCGTGCTGGCCGCGGTGCACCACGCGGAGGTGGTCGCGGCCCGGGTCGGCGAGCCGTTCGGGTCGCTGGTGCTCGCGGCCGCGGTGACGGTGATCGAGGTGGCGCTCATCGTCGAGCTGATGGCGTCCGGGGGCAACGAGGCCGCGACCCTGGCCAGGGACACGGTGTTTGCGGCGGTGATGATCACCACCAACGGCATCGCGGGGCTGTCGCTGCTGCTGGGCTCCCGGCGCTACGGCGTCACGCTGTTCAACGCCGAGGGCAGCGGCGCCGCGCTGGCCACGGTCACCACCCTGGCGACGCTGAGCATGGTGCTGCCCGCGTTCACCACCAGCGGCTCGGGCAAGGAGTTCTCGCCCGGGCAGCTCACCTTCGCGGCGGTGGCCTCGCTGCTGCTGTACCTCGTCTTCGTCTTCACGCAGACGGTGCGGCACCGCGACTTCTTCCTGCCGGTCGCCCAGAAGGGCCAGAAACGACTGTTCGAGGACGAAAGCCATGCGGACCCGCCCAGCCGCAGCGCGGCGCTGGGCAGCCTGGGGCTCCTGCTTGTCGCGCTGGTCGCGGTGGTGGGCCTGGCCGAGGAGGAGTCGCCGGCTCTCGAGAGCGCGGTGACCGCGGTGGGTTTCCCGCAGTCCTTCGTCGGCGTGGTGATCGCCGCGCTGGTGTTGTTGCCCGAAACCCTATCGGCGGTGCGCGCGGCACGGCAGGGCCGCATCCAGACCAGCCTGAACCTGGCCTATGGGTCGGCGATGGCCAGCATCGGGCTGACCATCCCGGCGATCGCGCTGGCGTCGATCTGGCTGAAGGGACCCCTGGTGCTCGGCCTGGGCGCCATCCAGTTGGTGCTGCTCGCGCTCACCGTCGTGATCAGCATGCTGACGGTCATCCCCGGCCGGGCGACCCGCCTACAGGGCGAGCTGCACCTGGTGCTGCTCGCCGCCTACGTGTTCCTGGCGATCAGCCCCTGACGCTCACCGGGCGCGCAGCGTCGCCAACGCCTTGTCGGCGTGGGTGTCCATGTTGAACTCGCTGGAGATGACGTTGAGCACCGTGCGATCGGTGTCGATGACGAAGGTGGTGCGCTTGACCGGCATCAGCTTGCCCAGCAGGCCGCGCTTGACGCCGAACTGAGCGGCGACGGTGCCCTCGGCGTCCGACAGCAGCGGGTAGTCGAACTTCTGCATGTCGGCGAACTTGGCCTGCTTGGCCACCGGATCGGCGCTGATGCCCACGCGCTGGGCGCCCGCGGCGGCGAATTCGGCCCCCAGGTCCCGGAAATGGCAGGCCTCCTTGGTGCAGCCCGGCGTCATCGCGGCGGGGTAGAAGAACAGCACCACGGGCCCGCCGGCGAGCAGGTCGCTGAGTTTGCGCGGCGTCCCCGTCTGATCGGGAAGTTCGAAGTCCGCGACGGTGTCACCAGGTTTCATGCGTTTCTCCTATGTCAAGCCGCTGCCGGTTGGCAAGGCTTTGTTCGGATGTTGTGGTCGGTGTGGAGGTGATGGAACA
>NZ_MVIJ01000026.1 GCF_002086735.1 Mycobacterium scrofulaceum
CAACGAGCCTACGAGCCAAACACCAGGTGATCAGGATCCAACCACCGCAACAAGCGGCAACCTCACCCTGACACTGAGACGAGCCTATCCGCTGCCCACTTTCGCGTTCAGTCGGCGAGATACATTTCGTCACCTTTGGGGTAGCCGCCCCCGGTGGTGGTGACGTGGACGTGGTCATAGTGCCCGAGCCGGCTCGGCTGCGCTCCGCCGGGCGTGTAGTAGACACCGCGCCAGATCGCGTCCTGGATCCGGAACCGTTTCGCGTTCTTCATGACGTACGCGACGATCTCGTTGCCCAGGGCGATGCCCTCGGCGCTCTGCGGGTTGGGGATCATCACGTCGAGCGCCAACCCGAGCGGATGCCAGGGCAGCGCATCCGGCCGCACGCCGCCGATTTCGTGGATCTGCGGAAACTTGGCGCTGATGCTGCGGGAGGCCAGGATCGTCCGCACCTGCAGGCCCCGTTCCGGTGCCAGCCCGGCCGGCAGGAACCGGGACCGGGTGTGGTACCTCGACGCCGCCAGGGGTGCATCCATGCCGTCGCCGCGGGACACATCTGATGCCAGCACAATCCCCATCGGCTTTGCCGACACGATTTCCACGCAGCACGGCGAGGTGTCACCAATAACGGGTTGGACGGTGTGGCGCGGGACGAAAGGCGAGACATCGCCCGCGGCCGCGAAGAATACCGCAGCCGGTGCCAGCACCCCTGCCAGGAGCAGCGGTGACTTTCGCCGTTTCCTGGCTAATCTGTGCCGACCCACCCCAGGCACATTACGACAAGATCACGAAAGAATAAACACGAATGCGGGAATTTGCGTCTCAGTCGTGGTTTTCCCGCCCGAGGCATTTCACCGCCGGGGTCAAACCGGGTCGTCCGGGCTGTGGCTGGTCCGACCCTATCCGCCCGACGGACCCTCCCCCGGATGCTAGTCTTCGATGCCGACACCGCCGATGTAGTTCAATGGCAGAACATCAGCTTCCCAAGCTGAATACGCGGGTTCGATTCCCGTCATCGGCTCCACATGAAGCGCCGGTGTCCACCGTCGGCATGGCCCATGCAGCACTACGAAGCCAATATGGCGCGCAGCATCGACAACATCTCGGAACGCGAGCCGGCGCCGAGCCGGCGGCGGATCCGCGCCACATGGTGTTCGACGGTCTTGGCCGAGATGAACAGCTGACGGCCGATGTCGCGGTACGGCAAGCCCAGGAGGAGCAGCTCGGCGACTTCGCGTTCGCGCGCGGACAACGGTGCGGCCGACGGCGGCTGGCGAGTCGCTTTGGCAGCCTCAGACCCGGGCTCGTCATCGGGTGTTTCCTCCACCGCCGCGACCAGCTTGAGATCGCGTGCGAGCTGCAGCATGTCGCCCGATACCCGGGCATCCGGCGTCTGCAGCGCGGCCTGACCGGCAAGCCGGGTGGCATCCCAGGTCAACCCGAACTGGGCCAGGGAACGGGCGGCCGTGGTCACCTCGTCGGCGCCGACCTCGCCGGCGAGCACCCGCAGCCAGGTCCGGCCGGCGCCCGCCAGCGCGTGGGCGAAGACGCTGTGGGGTGCCGCCGCGGTGAGCGCCTGCCCGTGCGGGGCCACGGATTCCGGTGAACTGGTCAGGATCCCGGCGTGCACGCCGGCCCAGTGCAGCGGCACCGACCACAACACCGGGTTGCCCAGCGACTCCAACAAGCCGAATGCCTGATCAAGGGTGTGGCGCAGCCGGGCCACCTGACGCATCCGTGCCGCGGCGACCCACAGTTCACCCAACGGCAGCAGCGTGAACAAGTCGATGGAGTACTCGGCGAGCACCTCCATGGCCGCATACCAATGCTTGTGTAGCGCACCGGTGTCGCCGCTGCGGCGTGCGATCGCGGTGCGCAGCGCCGCCGCCCACAGTGCGTCGCGCCGGTGCAGGTCGGTGGCCGCACCCGAGCAGGCGGCGTCGGCATCGGCGCCGGCCGATGCGAGCTGGCCGTCGCGCATCTTCGTCCAGCCGAGCAGCAGCAGGTGTCGGCGCTCGAAGAGCGCGTCGCCGCCGGTGCGGACGGCTCGACCGATGATGCTGCGCGCCCGCACCGGGTCGCCGCCGTGCAACGCCGCCAGCGTGACCAACGCGACCGGGCTGTCGGGCATGACTTCACCGATCGATCCGCCCACGGCGATCGCCTGGCCCAGCTTCGCCACCGCGACCGGATAGGGCTCTTTCATGCTCAGCAGCAGACCTTCGGCCAGGCCCCGCGCCGCGCGCGCGCCGGCCGTCGGCGGGCCTTCTCCCGGCAGCCCCAACGCCGCGTGCGCCGCCGCCAGGTCCCCCGCCGCGGCCAGCGTGAGGGCGCCGGCGGCGCCGACCACCGCGTCCGGGTGGGCGCCCAGCCAGCCGAACAACTCGGCCGCCTGCCCCGCATGGCCGTCGTGGGCGGCGACGCTGGCCGCCACCCGCACCGCGGCGGCGCGTTCGGCGGGATCCGCGGAGGCGAGCAGATCATCGGCCAGGGCCGCCGCCCCGGCGCAGTCTCCGGTCAGGGCCAGCGCGTCGGCCAGGCGGCACGACAGCCCGTCGGCGCCGGCGGCGACCGCCGCCCGGTATAGCCGAGCGGCGCGCGCGGACTGGCGGCGCGCCTCCGCCGCTTCGCGGCGCAAGAGGTTCGCCAGATCGGCGTCTCGCGATCCGTGTTCGGCCAGACGCAGCGCGAGATCCGCCGACAGCGCGGACATCGCGAGCTGGGAACGCAACAGTGCGGTCTCGACCTGGTGGTGGTGCGCGTTGCCGACGAGCTGGGCGACGGCGTCGTGCACGGATTGGAGGAAGATCGGGCTGTGGGATGGCTCGATCAGCCCGCTGGCGCGCGCCCGGTCGACCAGCAGCAGCGCTTCCGTCGCCGAGATGTCCAGTGCCGCAGCGACATCGGCGGTGCCTAAACCGGGGCTCAACGACGCGATGAGCAGCGTGTCCAACGCCGGCTCGTCCAGGCGGCGCAGCCGGTTGATCAACGCGTACTTGGCCGCCTGCGACGGGTCCTGCGTGGTCTCGGCCACTGCCCGCACCAAAAACGGCAGCCCCGCCGTGCTGTCGAGGAAGTGGTCGGCGACCGGCAGCGGGCCCAACGACAGTCGCGGCCGCTCCCGGTCGAGGGCCGTCGCCAGCGTCCGCAGCGCGGTGCGCTGTTCGCACGGTTCGGCGGCCACCACGATCGTCGCCGCGGGGTCAGCGATGCGCTCGACGAGCGCCAGCAGCTCGGCGTCGGCCAGCAGTTGCGCGTCATCGATGACCACCGCCGCATCGGGTCGGTCCCCATCGCGCGGGGGGCGCGTCAGGACCGTGACCCCGGTGCCGCGCAGGGCATCACGCATGGCAGCCAGGACGGTCGTCTTTCCGGTGCCGATCCCCCCGGTGACCAGAACCCTGACTGGGGGTTGCGCGCCGTCCGCGAGCGCACTGATGATGCGCCGCGCATCGGCTGGGACCTCGGTGGAGACCGCCGTGTCTGGACTGGCCATGTTGGGCGCTACCCGACTGTGGCGGGGACAGGCGATTGGGGGTTGCTGAACGCCGTCGCGCCCGGGCCGGGTGGCCGGTGGCCAACGCGCGCCGCGGCAGCGGCGTCCGGCCGCCGGGTTTGCATGCCGACCGCCGACGCGAGCGAGTTGCTCATGCTGCACGTCCCTGTGTCGATCCGGCTGAGTGGCGTCGGCCGTTGCTTACCTTAGCGTTCTGCCGCGGCGCCGGTCATCAATAATCCCCGTAGGCGCCACATCCCCTAATGGGGTATCCCCTAACGCGGCGCTGGGGCGGGGTGGGCGCACACCGATCACGGCGACGCCGCCGGCAGATAGCATTCCGGGAAACGGCTGGATTTTGGCTGCGAGTAGGCGTTGATGGTGACGGAGCGCACGCTGGAGGCGTGTCATGGCAAATGCATTGCTTGACTTTGTGATGTCACTCGTGCGCGACCCGCAAGCCGCCGCGCGCTACGCGGCAGACCCCGCGCAAGCGATCGCCGACGCTCACTTGACCGGTGTCACCAGCGCGGATGTGAATCACTTGATCCCGATGGTGTCGGATTCGCTGTCGATGTCCAGTCCGGCCGGTACGGGCGGCGCCGCCGAGCACGGCAACGTCTGGGCGAGCGGTGCGGCTACGGCCGCGTTCGACGCGTTCCCGGCGCACGTGCCGGTCCAAGAACCGACGGCAGCCGCGGGGCAAGGTCCGACCGGCCACGTCATCGATCACCCGCCCGCCGGCGGCGGGGAAGCCCCGGGGGCCGGGACCGAGCCGCATCCGGCGCCGGTCGAGCTGCATGATGCATCGGTGGCGATCGCTGCACCCGACGAAAGTTCTGATCAGCCGGTCCACGACGGCGGATTCGGGGTGCACGGCCCGGGGGCGTGGGACCACTCCCTGGCCGAGGGCCACGCCGTCGAGGATGATCATCACGGATTCGGGCTCGACCCGCACTTCGGCTGATTTGGATTCGTTATCAACTTGGGTGACGACCGCAATTGCCGGCCGTTATGGTCCTGAAGTGGGCAAATGTCGTTGATGGGGGTTATCCGGCCAGGCTCCACTTTGTCCCTAACCACCCCCTAATCCCCTAACGGCATCGGCTGAGTGATCCCGCCAAGGGCGCAAACCATTGGGGGATTCGGCCCCGTTCCGGGCCTGAAACGAAGCACCTAGCTTGAGAGTCGGAACGTCGGCGTAGCACCGGCAACGGCTCAAACGAGTCACAATCGAAAGGCACTGACGTGAGCTCTCTGATCGACTACATCCTCAACCTGTTCCGCAGCGAAGACGCGGCCAGGGCCTTCGCTGCTTCGCCCCAGCAAGCGCTCAATGAAGCCGGGTTTGCCGACGTGTCCCCGGCGCAGGTCTCCTCCGTGGCGGCCAGCGCGGTGCCGGGACTGCAACTGGGTGGCGGCGACCCCATTGTTGGCCTGCAGCAAGCTGTGTCCAGTCACTTCGGCCTCGCGGCGGCCTCAGATGTTTCTGCGGCGGCCGGCGGTGACCTTGCTGCTGGGCTGGGTGCCGACGCTGGTGCGGGGTTGGGTGTCGGCGCCGAGTTGGCCGACGCGGTGGGGCTGGGTGCTCAGGTCGGCTATGGCATCGGCGGTGAAGCCGGCGCTGGCTTTGGTGGCGGTGGCGAAGCCGGAGGTGGCGTCGGTGCTGGGTTTGGCGCAGGTGGGCAAGCCGGCGGCGGCTTCGGCCTCGGTGGTGACGCCGGATGGCAAGGCGGCGTTGGCGGCCAGGCCGGCAGCGAAGCCGGTGGAGGTTTCGGTCTCGGAGGCGACGCCGGCGCGGGCATCGGCGGCGGCTTCGGCGGCCAAGCCGGCGGCGGCTTCGGCGCCGGTGGTGACGCCGGATGGCAAGGCGGCGTTGGCGGCCAGGCCGGCAGCGAAGCCGGTGGAGGTTTCGGTCTCGGAGGCGACGCCGGATGGCAAGGCGGCGTTGGCGGCCAGGCCGCCAGCGAAGCCGGCGGTGGCTTCGGTCTCGGCGGCGACGCCGGTGCGGTCTTCGGCGGTGGCTTCGGCGCCGGTGGTGACGCCGGATGGCAAGGCGGCATTGGTGGCCGGGCCGGCGGCAGTGGCCAAATCGCTGGCGGTGGTCGCGGCGAAGCAGATGGGCGTGCCGACGGCGGCTTTGGCGGGCAGGGTGCAGCTGTCGGCCAGGCTGGAAGTCGCGGCCAGGTCGGAGTTGGTGGTCAGGCGAGCGCGGAGGGTGAGGCTGGCGGTGGCTTCGGCGGCGGCGTTGGAGGCGGCTTCGGCGGCCAGGCCGGCGGCGGGATCGGCGGACAAGCCGGCGGCAACATCGGCGGCCAGGGGGGCGGGGGTTTTGGCGGCCAGACCAGCGGCCAAGCCGGCGGCGGCTACGGCGGTCAGGCCGGAGGCGGCATCGGCGGACAAGCCGGAGGCGGCATCGGCGGACAAGCCAGCGGCCTGGGGTCTGGCGGAGCTCAACTCGGCACCTCGTCGGGCGGCATCGGTGTAGGCGGCCAGGTCGGCGCCGGCGCAGCCGGAGGCGCGACGCTCGGCACCAGCGGTGGCGCGTTCGGGTCGGCTGGCGTCTCCGCGGCTGGCGGTGCCGGCGGGGCTACTGCCCTCGGCGGTGCCGCCGGTGCTCAGGCGGCAGCCAGCTCGTTAGGCAATGCCGGCCTGGGTGCCCAAGCCAGCGCTGCCGGAAACGCGGCACTCGCAGCCAACGCCGGCAGTCACGCCAGTTTCCTGGGCAACGAAAGCGCAGCGCTGGGCGGCGGGACCCAGCTGGCCGGCGCACAAGGCGGAATCACTGCCGGCGGCCAAGGCGGAATCGCCGCGGGCGGCCAAGGCGGCGCACACGGCACCATCCTCACTGGCGAAGGCGCCACGCTGGGTGGCCACGCCAGCGCTCAGCCGACGGCTCCGTCCGCCGAAACCGGCATGGCAACTCAGGTCGGCGCCGGTGGCGGCGCAGCGGTTTCCGCCGGCGGCAACGCCCAGGGCAACATCCTCAGCCACGAGGGCGCTGCGCTCGGCGGCAGTACCACTGCCACCGGCGCGGGCACCAGCCACGTGTCCGCGGGCCAAAGCGGCGTCATCCACGACAGCAGCGCGGCGGCCACGGCCGCCGGCCACGCAGGCGGCTCCTCTGTCATTCAGAGCCCCCCCGCGCACGCGGATCCGAGCGCGGCGGCCGCCGGCCAAAGCGGGGCCTCGGTGGACGCGCACTCGGCCCTGCAAGGCACGTCGGCGCTCGCCGACCCGTCCGGCCACACGGCGTTCGACGCCTCGGGCCAGTCGGCCGCCGACGCCTCGAGTCACTCGGTGTTCGACCACAACAGCTACGACCCGGCGGCGTCGCACACGCCGGTCGAAAGCGACCCGATGACGCACCACCCGGTGGACCCGCACACCGGGTTCTGATCGCAGGCATCGCCGCGAACCGGCGGGGACCTTACGGGGTTCCCGCCGGTTGGTGGGCATACGGTGTTTCGGAGTTCAACGCAGAAAGTAGGGCGACCCGGTGACCCAGCCCGATGACCCGCGCCGGGTCAACGTGATCGTCGAACTGATCGATCACACGAGCACGATCGCCGACCTCAACGGCCGGGGCGACCTGAGCCAGCGGCTCGCGTGGGCCCGCGAACGCATCACCGACCCCCAGATCCGGGTGGTGATCGCCGGCCAGCTCAAGCAGGGCAAGAGCCAGTTGCTCAACTCGCTGCTCAACATGCCCGTCGCGCGCGTCGGTGACGACGAGGCCACGGTGCTGATCACCGTCGTCGCCTACGGCGACCCGCCGTCGGCGCGGATCGTCCTGGCGGGGCCCAACGGCGAACCGGAAACCGCTGACGTCCCCGTCGCCGAACTGCAGACGGACCTGCGTCAGGCTCCGCAGGCCGCCGGCCGCGACGTGCTCCGGGTGGAGGTCGGCGCGCCCAGCCCGATGCTGCAGGGAGGGCTCACCTTCATCGACACACCCGGTGTGGGCGGTCACGGTCAGCCGCACCTGTCGGCGACGCTGGGATTGTTGCCCGATGCCGACGCGATCCTGATGGTAAGCGACGCCAGCCAGGAATTGACCGAGCCGGAAATGCGGTTCGTGCAGCAGGCCCATCAAATCTGTCCGGTCGGGGTGTTGCTGGCCACCAAGACCGACCTGTATCCGCATTGGCGCGAGATCGTCAACGCCAACATCGGACACCTGCAGCGCGCCCGGGTACCGATGCCGGTGCTTCCGGTGTCGTCGCTGTTGCGCAGCCACGCCATCACGCTCAACGACAAGGAACTCAACGACGAGTCCAACTTCCCGGCGATCGTCAAGTTCCTCAGCGAGGACGTGCTGGGCCGCCGCAACGACCAGCTGCGAGACCAGGTGCTCGATGAAATCCGCTCGGCGGCAGAGCATTTGACGCTCGCGGTGCGCTCTGAGCTGGCCGCGCTCGGCGACGCCGACGTCGGTGGGCGGCTCACCGAGGACCTGGAGCAACGCAAACGGGAGGCCGAGGACGCGCTGCAGCAGACGGCGTTGTGGCAGCAGTTACTCAACGACGGAATCACCGACCTGACCGGCGACGTGGACCACGATCTGCGGGCACGCTTCCGGGCCATCACCGAGCACGCCGAGCGGGTGATCGACTCGTGCGACCCCACCCGGCACTGGGCCGAGATCGGGGTGGACGTGGAGAACGCCGTCGCCACCGCCGTCGGCGACAATTTCGTCTGGGCCTACCAGCGCGCGAAAGCCCTCGCCCAGGAAGTGGGCCGCGTGTTCGTCGAGGCGGGGCTGGGTGCGGTGGCCATGCCCGAGCTCAGCGCGCGCGCCATGGGCGAGGAGTTCGGTCAGCTCAAGTCCCTGGCCCGGCTGGAGTCCAAACCCATGGGCAAAGGCCACAAGGTGGTGACGGGCATGCGCGGCTCCTACGGCGGCATGGTGATGGTCGGCATGCTGTCCTCGGTCGCCGGGCTGGGCCTGTTCAACCCGCTGTCGGTGGGGGCCGGACTGGTGATGGGCCGCATGGCCTACAAGGAAGACAAGGAGAACCGCCTGCTGCGGGCCCGCAACGAGGCCAAGACCAACCTGCGCCGTTTCGTCGACGATGTGTCGTTCGTGGTCGGCAAGGAGTCGCGCGACCGGCTCAAGACGATCCAACGTCAGCTGCGGGACCATTACCGCGACATCGCCAACCAGGCCACCCGCTCGGTCAACGAGTCGCTGCAGGCGACCGTCGCCGCCGCGCGGTTACAGGAGACCGAGCGCGACAACCGGATCCGCGAGTTGGAGCGGCAGTTGAACATCCTGACCCAGGTCACCGACAACCTCGACAAGCTCGCGCCCGCGGTGACACGGGGGTGAGCACCAGCGAGCAGGTCCGCGCCATCCTGGGCGGAACCCTTCGCGCCTACCAGGCGGAGCCGGCCTACCGCGAGCGGCCCGACGTCTTCCACGAATTGCACCGCATCGCCGCCCGGCTCAACGAGCCCATGCGCATCGCACTGGCCGGCACCCTCAAGGCCGGCAAATCCACCCTGATCAACGCGCTGGTCGGGGAAACCGTCGCCCCCACGGATGCCACCGAGGCCACCCGGATCGTGACCTGGTTTCGGCACGGCCCGACACCGAAGGTCGTTGCCAACCATCGTGGGGGGCGGCGTTCTCATGTGCCGGTCATCCGCGACGGCGGACTCGGCTTCGACCTGAGCAGGCTGAACCCGGACGACGTGGTTGACCTCGACGTGCAATGGCCCGCCGACGAGCTGATCGCCACCACGATCATCGACACGCCGGGGACCTCGTCGCTGGCGCGTGACGTCTCCGCGCGCACGCTGCGGCTGCTGGTGCCCGAGGACGGGATGCCGCGGGTGGACGCGGTGGTGTTCTTGCTGCGCACCCTCAACGCCGCCGACATCGCGCTGCTCAAGCAGATCGGTGACCTCGTCGGCGGGGCGGCCGGGGCGCTGGGCATCATCGGTGTGGCGTCGCGGGCCGACGAGATCGGCGCCGGGCGGCTCGACGCCATGCTCTCGGCCGACGACGTGGCCAAAAGGTTCACCCGCGAGTTGAGCCAGACGGGCGTCTGCCAGGCGGTGGTGCCGGTGTCGGGGCTGCTGGCGCTGACCGCCCGCACGCTGCGCCAGTCGGAGTTCGTCGCGCTGCAAAAACTCGCCGGTGTCGATGCCGCCGAGCTGCACAAGGCCATGCTGAGCGCGGACCGCTTCGTCCGTCCCGACAGCCCGTTGCCGGTGGACGCCGGCACGCGCGGCCGGCTGCTCGAGCGGTTCGGCATGTTCGGCATCCGGATCTCGATCGCCGTGCTCAAGGCCGGCGTCACCGACGCGGCGGGGCTGGCGGACGAGCTGCTGGAACGCAGCGGGCTGGTCGCGTTGCGCAATGTCATCGATCAGCAGTTCGCGCAGCGCTCCGACATGCTCAAGGCGCACACCGCGCTGGTGTCGTTGCGCCGGTTCGTGGAGGCGTACCCGATCGCGGGCACGCCGCGCATCCTCGCCGACATCGATCCGCTGCTGGCCGACACCCACGCGTTCGAGGAGCTGCGCCTGCTGAGCCAACTGCATTCACGCGCGACGGCGTTCCATGACGAAGAGCTGGCGTCGCTGCGGCGCCTCATCGGCGGTTCGGGAACCGACGCGGCCAGCCGACTTGGGCTGGCCCCCGCGGCGCACCATGACGCGCCGCGCGCCGCATTCGCCGCGGCGCAACGCTGGCGCCGCCGCGCCGAGCACCCGCTCAACGACCCGTTCACCACCAGGGCGTGCCGCGCGGCGGTGCGCAGCGCCGAAGCGATGGTGGCGGCTTTCGCCGCGCGCGATGGCGGCGTCCGGCCGCGTTGACGCCCCAGAGCCCGCGATCGACGTGTGTGAATCGGAGGACAGCGGCGGCCTGCTATAGGTTGGCTGCCGATACATTGTCGTGGCCGCGCACACGTACGCCGGCGGACACCTGAATTGGACGATATGCCAACGGAAGCAAGACGGGCGCTGGGTCTGTCGGTCGGGACCGCCAACCTGGCAGCCATGACGGCCGATCGGGCAGTGACACGCACGTCGGTGCTGACGCTGTACCAACATCGCCCACCCGAGGTCGGCGTTCCCTCCGAGAATCCCCATCTCGACGAGCCCGGCTTGGTGGTGACCGACTTCGTCGACCGGGTGGGAGACCCGGTCGGGATCGTGGCCGCCGACGGCTCGACGCATCGCGGCGAGGCGTTGCTCGCGGACGCGTTGCGCGCCCTCGCCTACGCCGCGACCGCCGGGCACCCGCTGCCTGAGGCGACGGCCGTGGCCTATCCCGCGCACTGGCGCCCCGCCGCGGCGGACGGGTTGCGCACCGCGCTGAGCCGGGTGCCCGAATGGTCGGGCGGTTCGGAATCCCTGGCGCTGATCTCGGATGCCCAAGGGGCGCTGACCGCCCTGCAAAACAACCCGGGCCTGCCCATCCGCGGGATCGTTGCGGTGTGCGACTTCGGCGCCAGCGGCACCAGCATCACGCTTGTCGACGCGACCGACGGCTACCAGCCCATCGGTGCCACGGTGCGCCACACGGATTTCTCCGGGGAACTGATCGACCAGGCCCTGCTGGCCCACATCGTGGCGGATTTGTCGTCCGCGGGTTCCATCGATGTCTCGGCCACGTCGGCGATTGGATCGCTGACGCGTCTGCGGGCCGAATGCCGGGCGGCCAAGCAGCGGCTTTCGGCCAGTACGGCGACCACGCTGCCCGCCGACCTGCCGGGCTTCCGCGGGGATATCCGGCTCACCAGAACCGAACTCAACGAAGCGATCAATCAGCCACTGGACCAGTTCGCCTCTGTCCTACAAGACACCCTGGCGCGCAACGGAATTCGCGCGACCGACCTGGTTGCCATCGCCTCCGTGGGCGGTGGCGCGGCGATCCCGGAGGTCACCGCGCGGCTGTCCGAGCGGTTTCGTGTGCCGGTCACCACGCCACCACGGCCGCACCTGGCGGCCGCCACCGGTGCGGCGCTGCGGGCAGCGCGCGGGCCCGCCGACAACAGCGAAACGAAAATGGCCGCCGCGGCAGTCGTGGCGGCGCCACCGCCACTCGCGGAACCGACCCTGCAGGACGTAGCACAGGTGTCCACGGCCATGCCCGCACTGGCATGGTCGGAGGCCGGCGACGAATCGGGGGTGTTGCCCCTGGCCGCCGACGAATCCCCGGGCCGGGCCGACGACGAAGTCCCAGCCCCATACGCCGCGCCGCCGTTTCAGTTCGGCGACGAGACCGGTTACGCCCGGCCCGATCTGCGGTTCGAGCAACAACCCCTCCCCGACGAGGCCCGCACCGCCGACACAGCCTGGTACCGGCGGCCCTTGGTGCTGGTTCTCGCCGCGGTCGCGGCGGTGCTGGCTCTCAGCGCGGTGATCATGCTGGCTTTGAGCCACGGCTCCACCAACACACCGGTCACGCCGAAGCCCGGCGCCACCACCACGCCGCAACCGTCACCGCCGCCGTCGGCGGTGCAGACAAACCCCGCCCCGGCGCAGCAGGCCCCCGTTCAGACCAGCACGGCGGCGCCTCCGCCGCCGACAAGCACTCAGTCGGCGACGACCACGACCGAACCGCCACCGACCACCACCGAACCGCCGCCGACGACGACCACCGAGCCGCCACCGACGAGCGCCACGTCAACAGCCACGACGTCACCACCGGCACCACCACCGTCGTCCACGGACAATCCGCCGACATCGGTGCAGGTACCACAGATTCCGCGCATACCACGGATCCCTGCGATCCCGACCATTCCGCCCATCCCGTAGCTCCGGTCCCGCCCTTGGCGAAAGTCAGATCGCCACACCGGCGAAACGCGTTGAGCTACAACATATCTGTGCAATGCGGTGGCGAGCCGCTCGCACTGTGCACGTTGTTCGGGTTGCACCTGATGACCGCTGCCATGGACACAACGCCGATCGACGGCTTCGAGTTCGTCATCGCAGAGCAGGGTGTCGAACTGACGGTACGTCCGGCGGCGATCTATGTCGGAGGGCACAGATCACGCACGGCGGCCTTCACGACGTCGTCTGCCTGCTCCGGCGTGAGCCCACTCCCGCCCTGCCTGCCGTCGGAGCGTTGCAACGCCAGTCCCTCCAGCTGGGAGGGAGGAGCCCCCCACGATAGCTGCTGACAAAGGTCCAGGCCCGCCTGCAACAGCGCCGCATCACCACCCGACACGGCGTGGATCCCGTCCTTGTGCATGTCGCTCACGAAGCTGGCTGCGTCCGCCGCCGCCGGGCTGGCCCAGACGACTCCGGCCACGAGGGGCCCACCCAACAGCGCCAGGCCGATGGGATGTCCATAGCGACTCTGTGCCCGCACGATTTCTTCTCCTCCGTCCGTCGACCGTTCAGCGCACGGTACGTACCGATTGATCCTTGAACTTCGCTGTCAGCCCAGAGCTGACGAAAACATGAGCGCCGCAACCGAACTTATGGCGTAGGGACCACCGCGAGACCCGAGCGACGCGGGTCCTGCCCTTCTCGAAACAGCCGCGATTTCAGTCCTTTTGACGACACTTGAGACCTCTCGAGGCCTCAACCCTCGTACTGGCTGGCCGCGTGGGAGCCAGGCAACGCACAGGCCGTGACCAACCGGATGGGCGCACCGATCCAGCCGGTGTGCACGGGCGTAGCGTCGGGCAGGGCGGCTATCCACGCGTGCGGTACCGACAATTGGCCGACGGCGGTCCCGCGGCCGAGGCTCACGCTCACCTGGTCACCATTGGCGTTCACCGCATCTGGCATCAGTGCATGCAGCGCGGCCGTCTTGTTCATGGTGCTCAAGTGGTTGATCGCGAAATCCGACGGCGCAGTGAGTGAGCCCAGTTTCGACAGCGACGGCGTGACCGGCGCGAGACACGCTTCCAACCTGGCCCGTGGCGACGACGACAGCTCCAGCAGCGTCCCCGGAATGGCTGACATCAGTTGGTGGCCAGCCGATATGACCTCCGGCGCGGACTCGAGGGCCCACCCGGCCGCGGCCGTGCCCGGGTTACCCGGCGGCGAGGCGAATGGGGTGAGCGCCGCCGCGTCTGTCGAGGCGTCGGCGTAGGCGGACATCGCGTCGGCGTCGCGGAGCCACATCTGTTCGTACTCGGCGTCGAGGTCTGCGATCGCCGGGCTGGCCTGCGCCAGAGAGTTTTCCGTGACCAACGACTGTCGGCGGGAGCGGTTCGCGACGATCAGTGGCGGGGGCACCATCGCCGTCACAACCTCCTGGTGGGCATTGACCGCCGCAGCAAGCTGGATGCCCGCGAGCTCACTGCGTGCGGCGACCCCGTCGATCCAGTCGACGTACGCTGCCGCGGCTTCGGTAATCGCCGTCGGCCCTCCGTTATCTACCACCATTGCCTCCAGCACTTCGCGGTAACCAGCCGCGGCGGCACATAACCGTGCGGCCAACTGACCCCAGGCCGTGGCCGCCTCCCTCATCGAACCCGCGCCCGGACCCGAATACATCAACCCGGAGTTGACTTCCGGCGGTAGCGTCGTGAAATCCATTACGACCGCCGCCTCGGTTCGGCGGTATGAGTCGCATTCGACAACATAGGACTACTTCCTTCAGAGATAAACACAGCGATTGCAGGCCATTAGCGGCTCAGCGGCAGGGGATACATGGCGCGGACGTTAGGTCTGAGGCATGGCCGGCGCGCGCGGACACCCGGCCCGGCGACACGCGCGTCGTCCAGACTACGGGCTTGTCAGCAGCGGATGACGCAGAGCAGGGTGGGGGTATCTCGGCTGACCGGCGTATGCGCGAAGGCGAGCCCGGTGGCGCCGCCCGGCGCGATAAACGCCGCCGGCAGGGGAGACCAATCCGCATGAGGCGACACCGCAGCCCCATTGGTCGGCATGGCGCGCGGCATCCACATGCTCAGGAACGTCTTGTTATTCGTCGGCACCGCACCCGAGACGAGGCCGCGCTCCGGTTGGTCGTGGGATTGACCGACGGCAATGTGCTGACTCTGGCCGAGATGCGCTCGTGCATTGTGGGTTACGTGAGCCCACGCCGCCGGCTCCGGCGGGGCGGGGGCGGAAAACTCAGGACGCAACGACGAACCCGCGACCAGCGCAACGAACACGCTCAGCGCGGCGAGAACCGCGATGGCCAACCGCCATCGCCGACTCATATCAGCGCCTAGCATTGTCACAGTGCTCCGAATGTACCGCCCACAACCGGGCTAACGATCGGAGCTAGCTGTGAAATCGGTCCGAGTCCGGTGTGTGCCAACGGCGGACGCGCCTCGCGGAACGGGTGCTGCCGCGACGAGGCCTCCCAGCCTAGGCCGGCGTCAGTGGCACCGCTTACGGGCGGCGGGCCGGGATCAGCCGCACAGCGCCGCAGCGGCAATGATCACGGGCGGTTGTCGGGGAGACGCTGAACGAACGGACGAAGGTGGCGGCGCGTCTGGTGGTCTTCCGCCCCGGCCGCACCGTCGCTATGCCTTCCCCGTGTGTAATCGCTTTGCCACGGCGCGCGCTCGTCAGCGATTTCCGCCGCCTCCTGTTCGCGCCCCAGCGCGCCACGCGAGCCCAAAAAGATCTCGTGCTTGCGGTGCAGTTCTGCGTCGGACTCGATGGGCCTGAGTTCAGGGGCGAATTCCTCCAAGTCGGCCCGGCGTTGCGGAACGATCATGCAGATCGGCTCGTCGACCTCGAAACGCACCGGCATGAATTCGCGGGTGAATTTCCAATTCATGCTGAAACTCGATGTGGACCAGTCGGTTTCGACGACGCCTTCCAGAGGACAGAGGGCGTCTTTCGGATAATTCGCCGGCCCGCGGACCAAGAGGTTGTAGCCCGGTGGCGTACGAAAGAGTATCGGCAGATGCCAGGTCAAGATGCCGTAGCCGAAGTGGCTCGAGGGCAGGAACTGACCGCTTTGGCGCGTGTCCGGTGCGATCGACAAGCTGGTGCGGTCGTCACCGCCCGTCCACGTGGCGGTGAACCCGCTCCGGTTGCGCACCTCCCAACCACTTTGATTGGCGATCAGCATCGGCAGACACCGGTGCGCCCGCCCCTGACGCATCTCCGCCATCCACGTCCGGCTGATCGGCGCGGGGGTGATGGGCGGAGCGATGTCATGGGTGATATATCCGATCAGGGGGCGGACCTGCCTATCGAACTTCTGACTCATCAGATCCTCACTTCACCGGCCGAACGTCGGCCCCTACAGACGTCGTCAACGCATCGCGACCGCACGTTAGCCGTCCGTTATACCTGAACGCCAAGGCGTGCGACTGAGCCAACGGTCTTTTGGCGAAGCCGCGGGCAGGTGCGCGGTGATGAACACTGTTGGCATTACCTGATTGCCGGGAACCGTACGCCCGTAGTGACTGAGTAGGTTCTCCAGGCTCACAGCCACCGTCTCCCAGCCTCTTTGGTCGAGCCAGCCGCTGATGTCGCCGGCACACCACTGACGCTTTGCCCCCGGGGTTCCGGTGCCCGGCGGCCGGGCCGCCGGAGGACACCCGTCATCGCTCGGGGCGTTGAGAGCGAACCAACTGGTTGCGCGACTGAGCGCATGCACCCGCTCGAACAAAAGATCATGGGTCCGCGCCGGAAGATAATGGAGCAGCCCCTCGGCCAACCAGGCGGTGGGTTGCGCCGCGTCAAAGCCGTATTCCCGCAGTGCCATCGGCCAGTCTTCCCGTAGATCTACCGGGACCCCGACCACGCGTGACCTAGGGATCGCTCCGCTGCGCCGCAATGTGGCGTACTTGAAGTCCAAGACCATTGGCTGATCCAGCTCATAAACGGTGGTGTCGTCGGGCCACGGTAACCGCCACGCGCGGGAGTCCAACCCGGCGGCCAGATTGACTATCTGCCGCACCCCCTCGCGCGCTGCGTCGAGGAAGAACTCATCGAGGAACGCTGTCCGCACCGCCGTGAAGTTGATCAGAGCGCGCACCAGCGGCTCCGCACCCGGATCTGTGGCAGTGAGCTCGGCTAACAGCTTGGGATTGGCTGTGACGGTCCAAACTCCGATGCCCGCCGCGTCTACGAATGCCTGCGCGAACGGGTCGCGGATGAGGGGGTTGTCGCCGGCGGTTTCTGCAGCACGCGCCGCGGCAATTCCGAGCGCGGTCGCCCCTACCCTCCCGGCCAGGTCCGTGGGAGAGCCGTCGATCTGCGGCATCGTCGCCACCTCCCTGCCGTTAGCCAAGCCAGTTTCGGACAGTACACGTCGACCGCATCCGCAGGCTCTCGCGCGCCGAAAAGGATTGCGGCTCAACGACGGCGCGAACAACGAGCCTATCGGCGTCCTAGCGAGACGTCCGCCCATGACCCCTGCCTCTTACCCGATGCGGTCCATCGGTGTCGATATGCCGTTGGCGAGCCGTACCTAACTGGCAGCGGACTACCTGCGCATTCACAGTGCTTCGTCGTGTTCCGTTCACATTTCCGTCGGGCTGTGTTCAAATCTGGTGGCTTAGATTTGGGCCACTGTGGAGCTTGGGGGATGTGACATGACTCGGCGATGGCGGTGGGCCATCGCGATTGTCGCGGCGCTGAGCGCGTTTGTGGCGCTGGTCGCGGGCTCCTCGTTGCGCCCCCAGTTTTCCGCCGCTGACCTGCCGGAGCCGCCGGGATGGAGCCACGTAACCCACCACGTACGAGCACATCTCGGCGAGAATCAAAACGCCGTCGTCGGTCAATCCAACGGCGATCTTGAGCATGGCCTCGCCACAGGCGCGGTGCCGGCGAACTCCAAGACGTTCTTGAGCATGTGGATGCCGCGCGCGGTGCCGACCAAATGGTCTGTGGTGTCACCTCATTGGGATTGGTTCGCGCTGCCGACGTCGTTCGTCGCGCCCGCCGCCGGAGCTGACTTCCCGGCCGGGCCGGTCAACCGAGATACCTCGGCCCTGCTCTGCATCATTCGCTGCTGACACGCCAGCGCGTGTCGCGGATTCTGGATTCTCTCTGTATCACAAAGCCGATTTCGTTGAACTAAGGCTTCGATTAGCGAGCGCCGTTCCGGGTCGCCGTCTGAGCAGCGCTCAATGTCGTGCGGCCCTAGTCGGGCGACGCCTGCGACGAGGCGGCGACACGCAACTTCAACAACGGCTTCTTCTCAGCTTGCCTTGGAGGAATTTCATGTTCGCATGCGGAACTCGGCCGGCTCCGCGCATCACGAATTACGTTCGGCTGCAATGAATTACCTTGCCGAATATCTTTGCACTCAAATCACTGCTATGGAGCGGGGGCGGTCGAGATGTCGGCCGAAGACCGTGAACAACGCGAGGGGGCGCGGTGTTTGACTTTGGGGCGTTGCCGCCGGAAATCAATTCGGGCCGCATGTACGCCGGTCCCGGCTCGGGGCCGATGCTGGCCGCCGCGGCCGCGTGGGACGAGCTTGCGGCGGAGTTGAGCACGGGGGCCGGCGTTTTCGGCTCAGTGCTTTCAGAGTTGACCAACACGCTCTGGGCGGGGCCTGCATCCGCGTCGATGATATCGGCCGTGGTGCCGTACGTGGATTGGCTTACCGCGATGGCCAATTTGTCAGAGCAGACGGCAAGCCAGGCGCGCGGGGCCGCTGCGGCCTTCGACATCGCATATGCGATGACCGTGCCTCCCGAAGAGATCGCCGCGAACAGAACTTTGTTGATGACGCTGATCTCGACGAATTTCTTCGGACAGAACACCCCGGCGATCGCGGCCACCGAAGCCCAGTACATGCAGATGTGGGCCCAAGACGCCGTCGCGATGTACGGCTATGCGGGCTCGTCGGCGATGGCTGGGCGGTTGACTCCATTCACCTCACCACCAAATGCCACCACCCCGGACGCGCAGGCCGCCCAGGCGGCCGCGGTGGCCCAGGCCACCGCCACACCGGCGGGCAACACCGCGCAAACGGCAGCGACGGCAACACCGCAGCTCGCGACGGCCACCTCTGTGCCGCAGGCGTCGTCGACACTGGCCAGCACCGGCACGTCTTCGGGTTCGTTGAATTCGTTGATACCGGGCCCGAATAACTGGTGGGGGTTCGAGCCCAACGACTACAAGATCATCTTCCACGACCTGCTGCAGGAATATAACTCCTACGGCGCCGGCTACCAGGCTTACCAAATGGCACAACAGTTGGTCTTCGGCACCGGAACCACCGCCGGTAGCGGCGCCTGGTATCCGACACCGCAATTCGCACACCTAGGCCTGGGCAACATCGGAAGTCTGAGCAGCTTCAACGGTGCTGGCCAGGAAGGGTTTGCCGCTGGCGCGGGCCAGGCCGGCAAGGTCGGCATGTTGTCGGTGCCACAGAGTTGGGCCACGCCGGTATCGCAGGTGCACCCCGCGGTCACTGTGACGGAGACCGCTTCCATCCACACGGCTTCCAATCCGCCCGCCACCAACGGGCTGCTGCGCGGAATCCCCAACGGCCCGACCGGCCGGCGCGGCTCCGCGAATGCCGTCAACAGGTACGGGTTTCGGCACAGCGTGCTGACCCGCCCTCCGTCGGCAGGTTGACGCGATGCCGACTGCCACGATCCACCCGTCCACGGCGGCACCGTTCGCCGCCCATGCGCACATATGCCAGGCCGTCAGCGTGCACGCGGCCGCCATCCACGAGATGTTGCTGAACACCTTGAGCATGAGCTCACGGTGCTACCCGGCGATCGAGGCGGCCACCACGGCCGCGGACAGCTAAGGAGGTCAAGGTGATTGATTTTGGGGCTGCACCACCGGAGTACAACTCCGCGCGGATGTACACAGGACCGGGGCCCGAGGCGCTGACGGCGGCCGCCTCGGCATGGAATGGGCTCGCCGCCGAACTGAATTCGACTGCCCTGGTGTACGACAAGGTGATCACCGCGCTCAGCGGGGAGGAATGGCTGGGCTCTGCCTCGGCGTCGATGGCCCAAGCGGTCGCGCCGTATGTGGCCTGGATGCGTACCACCGCTGCGCAGGCCGAGCAGACGGCCAACCAGATGCACGCCGCGGCAACCGCCTACGAGACCGCACTGGCGGCCACGGTGCCGCCACCACTGGTCGCGGCCAACCGTGCCCAGACGGCCCAGCTGCTCGCGACCAATGTGCTGGGGCTGAACACCCCGGCGATCGCGCAACTCGAGGCGCAATACGGCGAAATGTGGGCCCAGGACGCCAGCACGATGTATAGCTACGCAGGCCAATCCGCGGCGGCGACCAAGGTGGCGCCGTTTACCGCGGCGCCCCAAATCGCCAACCCGTCCGCCCAAGCCACCCAGGGCACGGCGGTCGCCAACGCTACCGGCAACAGCGCGGCGAGCAGCACGCAATCCGTCTTGTCACATGCGGTTTCGAGCACACCCAATACGCTGCAAGCCCTTGCAGCGCCCGCGGCCACGCAGAGTTCAACCACCAGCGCTCCATTCAGCGAAATCTGGTACCTGCTGACCGGGCAGACCACATTGCCCACCAGCCTCGGATCGTTCGTCAACGGCTATAACCCCTTTTCGGCGCTGTGGTACAACACCGAAGGTCTGCCGTACTTCTCGGTCGGTATGGGCAACTTCGGGGTACAGATCGCCAAGACGACGGGCCTCCTCAACGGCGCGGCGCCGGCGGTCAAGGCGCTGCCCGGCCTGGGCGGGCTGGGCGGCTTACTCGGCGGTGGCGCGACCGCTGCGCACCCGGCCGCGGCATTGGGCAACGCCGCGTCGGTTGGCGGCAGGTTGTCGGTACCGGTCAGCTGGTCGGCGGCCAGCACGCCTGCTCCTGTGCTCGGGCAAGCCATCCCGGTCAGCACCGTCAGCGCCGCCCCCGAGGCCACGGGTGCACCCGGAAATCTTCTCGGTGGCATGCCACTGGCCGGCGCAGGCGCGGGCGGGCACGGCGGTGTCGGCCCCAAGTACGGGTTCCGGCCCACCGTCATGGCCCGACCACCCTTCGGCGGCTGACATCGCGCAGCGCGGCGAGGTTTCTCGAGGACAGCGACGGCGCCTACGTCCCCGACGCCGGGCGCCACACGACTTCGAGGTCATCGACGGCGAGGGTGACCAAGGCTTGGGTGATGCCGTCGGCGTCGGAGAACTCCACCTCATAGGCCCGGGCTTCGTTCGACTCCGTGGGGTAGTCCATCACGACGGTCCCCCGGACGCCGGCCGCAAGGTTGTGCTCGGGCAGAGCCCGCAACAGCCGGACCACGTCATATTCCCGAGGTCTCAACGTCTTCCTCCCATCGGGCCGGCCCGGGTCCGACGCCCGGGCCCAGGCCCCACGTCGGCGAACCAAACCCCCGTGGCCGAACCGTGACCGAGGCTTGACCGAAAGCTAACGCGCCCTTGCGCTTCCGCTGGTCATCGGGGATTTACGATCCCTATTACAACTATGTCAGTTAAAAGGAATCGGAGCCATGCGGACGGTCGTTCGGGGTGTTCTTGCGGTGGTCGGGGTCGCTGCGGGTGTGGTTACGGGGCCTACCGGCACCAGTATGGCGGCCGCGAACCGGCCGCATGACTTCGCCATCGCGTCGGTGCTGCCGGCGCGGGGCGCGACGGTGGGTGTGGCGCACCCGGTGGTGGTGACGTTCACCGCGCCGGTCGCCGATCGCCGCGCCGCCGAACGGACCGTCGGGATCACGTCGTCGCCCGCGATGACCGGCAAGTTCGAGTGGCTGGACAACAATGTCGTGCAATGGGTTCCGAGCCACTACTGGCCGGCGCACAGCACGGTGGCGCTCGCGGTCGACGGCCGGTCCACGGAGTTCAAGACCGGCCCGAAGGTCGTCGGCGTCGCCAACATCACGGACCACACGTTCAAGGTGAGCGTCGACGGGGTCGACGCGGCCCCCCCGCCGACTCCGCACCACCGTCCCCACTTCGGTGAGGAGGGTGTGCTGCCCGCGTCGATGGGCAGGCCGGAGTTCCCGACCCCGGTCGGCAACTACACCGTCTTGTCCAAAGAACACTCGGTGCTGATGGATTCGAGCAGCGTGGGCATTCCCGTCGACGATCCCAACGGTTACCTGCTCAACGTCGACTACGCCGTCCGGATCACCAACCGCGGCCTCTTCGTGCATTCGGCCCCATGGGCCGTGGAATCACTGGGGCTCGAGAACGTCAGTCACGGCTGCATCAGCCTCAGCCCCGACGACGCCGAGTGGTACTACAACACCGTCAATGTCGGCGACCCGGTGATCGTCAAGCAAGACCTCTGGGAGCGGCCCCCGTCCTGAGCGGGCGGGCTTGTCGCAGGCATCGCCCCCCCGGGTTGCATGCTTTCCCGGTTGCCGAGCGTGAAGTTAGTTTCACGCTCGGGCTCGACGACTCAAGTGCAGCACCAACCACATACGAACGGACCCGCTGGTCGCAACCAGCGGGTCCGTTCGGTCGAGAGCGGTCGGATTGTCAGTGCGCGCCCGAGGGGCCGGGGGCGACGGGCTGGCCGGGCTGGGGGCCGCCGGTCGGCGCCGGCCCGGTCGGCGCGTCCTTGACCCCGGACATGTCGATCAGGGGCGCACCGGCGACCCCGTCGAGGGGGGCACCGGCCGCCAGCGGTCCGCCGAGGGCGACCAGCGGGGCACCGGCGGGCACGACCGGAGCGATCGGGAGCGGCGCTCCCAGCGGCAGCGGGGCGCCGAGCGGCAACGGCACCGGAGCGCCCACGGGCAGCGGTCCGGGCACGGCCATCGGGACACCCGCCATGTCGGTGAGTGGGGCGCTGGCCGCGCAGACCTCCGCGGCCGGGGCTCCGCCCGCGGCCGCCGCCCCGCCGCCGGCACCGGGGCCGCCGGCCAGCGGTGCGCCGGCCGCGCCGGCCTGCCCCTCTATGCAGGCGTAGCCGCCCGTCTTCAGGGGAGTGGCCGCCGCATCCGGGCTCAACGCCAGCGCGGCTCCGCACAACCCAAGGCCGGCAACTACTTTCATACTGAACCGATCGACGATCGCCATCAGCGTCGACTCTCCTTAATTCGCGCCCACATAAGAAATCTGCCGCAACAGAACCGCACAGCCATCCTTCGACGACCGAGCCAATTGTCGGCAGCCGGCGCGCAACGCGGGACGCGCCGCACCGCGCCGTTTCCAAACGGTGACGTCACAAGGGCGTCACGGCGCAGACGTGTCCGCTAAGCGTTCTGCCTCCTCGCCGGCGCGACTTTTCCGCAGCGCATTCACAGCGAATCGTTGCCGACCCTATATGTCTCAGAGGTTATATATAGGTGAACCAACGGCAAACTGCTTGGTAACCGGACAGGAGAATGAGCCATGACCGCACGACGGCTCTCCGGCCGATTCATGACCACAGCGCTGGTGGGAGGCCCACTGTTGGTCGCCGGGGTGATGTGGGCGAGCCCGGCGCGGGCGGATGAAACCACCTTCGTCAACGACCTGCACCACGCCGGAATCCACGCGGTCAGCGGCGGTGACGCCGCGCTGGTGCAGATGGGCCTGAACGTCTGCCAGCAACTGTCCTGGGGCGCCCCGCCGTCCGAGCTCGAAGGCCTGGCGGTGCAACGCTCCGACAGCAGACAGGGCGCCGGCGGGCTGACACCCCAGCAGGCCGACGACGTCGTCGCCGACGCCGTGCGCGATCTCTGCCCGACCGCGTAGCGGTCGTCTCTCCTGTCGGCGTAGACCACGCCGGCCATCGGTCTTTGCCGACAATTCATCCCCGGGATTCGTCGTCCGCAGCGTGTCCAGCGCGCTTTCGTGTAAAAGTGCATCATCGGCGTTCCGGCACGCGACGAAGGAGAAGATTTCGATGGCAGCACGGCGACCCTGGGGCAGGCTCATGGGCGCGGCCCTCGTAGGGGGCCCCCTCCTGGCCGCGGGGATCGGTTGGGCGAGCCCGGCCGGGGCCGACCAGACGTCTTTCCTCAACGACATGCACAACGCGGGCATCCACGCCGTCAACGGCGGCGACGAGGCGCTGCTGCAGATGGGTGCGGACATCTGCCAACAGCTTTCGTGGGGCGCCTCCCCGCAGCAGCTGGAGAACCTGGCGATACAACGCTCGGACGCCGACCAGGGCACCGGCGGGATCAACGGCCGGCAGGCCGCGGACGTGGTGATCTTCGCCATGCGGGATCTGTGCCCTAACGCGTAGCGGCAGTCCGCCGGACGACGGCCGGGGTTGGGCAATGGAGCTGAACGCACGCAACCTGAGCGCACTCGGCATCCCCGTGCCTGCCTACGATCGCGACGAAATCAGCGTCGGCATCGTGCATTTCGGCGTCGGCGGGTTTCACCGCTCCCACCAGGCCATGTACCTCGACAGGCTGCTCGCCGACGGGCTGGCCGTGGACTGGGGGATCTGCGGGGTCGGGGTGCTGCCCGAAGACCGGCGCATGCGCGACGTCCTCGAAGCCCAGGACTATCTGTACACGTTGATCCTCGAACACCCCGACGGCACGCGGCGGCCTCGGGTCATCGGCTCGATCGTCGACTTCCGGTACGCCCCTGACGATCCCGAGGAGGTGATCGAGCTGCTCGCCACCCCGGCCATCCGCATGATCTCGCTCACCATCACCGAGGGCGGTTACCATCCCCCGCTCAGCGACGTCTTCCCGCTGGTGACCGCGGCGCTGGACCGGCGACGCAACCGCGGCCTGCCCTCCCCCACGATCGTGTCCTGCGACAACATCGCGGGGAACGGGCGCGTGGCGCGGCGGGCGTTCACGTCGTGCGCGGAACGGCTCGATCCCGCACTCGCACACTGGATGGGCGAGCACACCGCGTTCCCCAACTCGATGGTCGACCGGATCACCCCCGCGACCACCCCCGCGGCGATCGAGCTGCTGCGCACCGAATTCGGCGTGGACGACGCGTGGCCCGTCGTCGCCGAGCCGTTCGCCATGTGGGTGCTCGAGGACGATTTCGCCGACGGGCGCCCCCCGCTGGAGCGGGCCGGCGTCCGGCTCGTCGGCGACGTGTCGCCGTACGAGGCGATGAAGCTGCGGCTGCTCAACGCCGGCCATCAGGGCCTGTGCTACTTCGGTTACCTGGCCGGGTATCGGCTGGTGCACGAGGCCGCCCAGGATCCGGTGGTCGCCGAATTCCTGCACCGCTACCTGGAATTCGAGGCGATGCCCACCCTCACCCCGGTCCCCGGATTGGCCGCCTTCAAGGACGGGCTGCTCCCCCGATTCGGTAACGCCTACGTGCGCGACACGGTGGCCAGGCTGTGCGCGGACTCCTCGGAACGCATCACCAAATGGCTGCTGCCCGTGATCGCCGACAATCTGCGCAGCGGCGGCCCGGTGCGGCTGTCCGCGGCGATCGTCGCGAGCTGGGCGCGTTACGCCGAGGGCGTCGACGAGGACGGCCGGCCGATCGAGGTGGTGGACCGGCTCGCCGACACGCTCGTCCCCCTCGCCCGCTCCCAGCGCGACGACCCGGCCGCGTTCCTGGCCAACCGCGCGGTGTTCGGCGACCTCGTCGACCAGCCGCGCTTCCTCGAGCCGTACCTGTGGGCGCTGGACTCGCTGCGCCGCCGCGGCGCGCGGGCCACGCTGCGCGCGCTGGTGGGGTCCGACGAACCGTGAGCCTGGTCGCCGGCATCGACTCGTCGACGCAGTCCTGCAAGGTGCTGGTCTGCGACGCCGCCACCGGCGAGGTGGTTCGCGAGGGCCGGGCCGACCATCCCGACGGCACCGAAATCGCCCCGGCGGCATGGGAGGACGCCGCCCGCCAGGCGATCGCGGCCGCCGGTGGCCTGGGCGGGGTCGAGGCCGTCGCCGTCGGGGCGCAGCAGCACGGCATGGTGTGCCTGGACGCGGCGGGCCGGGTGGTGCGGCCCGCGCTGCTGTGGAACGACGTGCGGTCGGCCGACGCGGCGCGCGCGCTGGTCGAGGAGCTCGGCGGCCCTGCGGCGTGGGCGCGGGCCGTCGGGGTCGTGCCGCTGGCCGCCATCACGGTGGCCAAGCTGCGCTGGCTCGCCGACCACGAGCCGCGCCGCGCGGACCGCACGGCGGCCGTCTGCCTGCCGCACGACTGGCTGACGTGGCGGTTGCGCGGCGACCCCGCCGTCGCGGCGCTCACCACCGATCGCAGCGACGCCAGCGGCACCGGATACTACGACGCCGCGAGTGGGGACTACCGCGTCGACCTCCTCGAGCTGGCCATGCGCGGTCGCCGCCCGCAGCTGCCGACCGTGCTGGGCCCGTCGGACGGAACCGTCAGCGGCACAACGACCTTCGGCGCGGGGCTCGGGGACAACGCGGCCGCGGCCCTGGGCCTCGGCGCAGAAGAGGGTGACGTCATCGTGTCGGTCGGGACCTCGGGGGTGGTGGCCGCGGTCACCGCCGACCCGATCCGCGACGACGCCGGCTTCGTCGCGGGATTCGCCGACGGCACCGGGCGCTACCTTCCGTTGGTGTGCACGCTCAACGGCGCGCGGGTGCTGGACGCGGCCGCCGCCTTGCTGCGGGTCGGCCACGACGAGCTGTCCGAGCTTGCGTTGTCCGCGCCGCCGGGCAGCGCGGGGCTGGTCCTGGTGCCCTACCTGGAGGGCGAGCGAACCCCGAACCGCCCCAACGCCTCCGGCGCGCTGCACGGCCTGCGGGTCGCGAACGCCACGCCGGCCAACTTGGCCAGGGCCGCGGTGGAGGGGCTGCTGTGCGCGCTGGCCGACGGCCTCGCCCACCTGGCCGCGCTCGGCGTCGCCGCGCGCCGCATCCTGCTGATCGGCGGCGGCGCACAGTCGCGGGCCCTGCGCGAGATCGCCCCCGCGGTGTTCGGCGTGCCGGTGCTGGTGCCCGCGGCCGGGCAGTACGTCGCGCTGGGCGCGGCGCGGCAGGCCGCGTGGGCGCTGAGCTCATCGCCGCGACCGCCCCGCTGGGCCGCGGGCCGACGAATACACCGCCGACCCGGCGCCCGAGGTGCTCAGCCGCTACGCGCGGCTGCGCGACCTGACCGAGGGCGTCTAGTCGCAGGGCCGGAACACCGGCAGGACGCGGTATTTGGCGCTGAAGCTGGCCTTCTCGTATTCGTCGCCGACCTCGCCGTCGCACGCGATGACCGTCGGCCCGTCGACCGCGCGGAAGGCGAACTCCGGCACCTGCAGCTCGTGATAGAGCGGGCTGCGCTCCAGGCGGCCCAGCGCGAGGGCGGCCAGGATCCTGGTCCGGGACCACCGCCGCCCCGCTTCGAGCATGCGGACGTCGATCAGGCCGTCGTCCATTCGGGTCCGCCGCGACGGGGCGAAACCGGTGGGCAGGTACAGCGAGTTCCCGAGAAAGAACAGCGACGTCAGCAGCGTCTTGTTGTCGTAGGCGATCCGGACGGGCTCGT
This sequence comes from Mycobacterium scrofulaceum, assembly GCF_002086735.1. Classification (GTDB taxonomy): domain Bacteria; phylum Actinomycetota; class Actinomycetes; order Mycobacteriales; family Mycobacteriaceae; genus Mycobacterium; species Mycobacterium scrofulaceum. Next base: position 26,722 of record NZ_MVIJ01000026.1, read on the forward strand.
CGTGGCGCAGCGTGTGCAGCATCGCGTAGAGGCCGGCCAGCGGCTTGCCGATGCGTTTCTCCAGTTTCTCGCGCTGCTGCACGAAGGCGGGGTAGGCACCGATGCTGGCGGTGTTGAGGACCATCTGACTCTCGTTGAGGCACACCAGGTCCACGCACGCCACGCTGCCGCGGCGGATCGCATCGACGGTCTTGGCGACGGTGTCGCAGCCGATGTCCTTCGCGAAGTGGTTGAACGTACCGGCGGGAAACACCGCCAGCGGCAGCCCGGCCTCGATGGCCACCCCCGCCGCGGCCGCCACCGTGCCGTCGCCGCCGCCGACCGCGAGCACCTCGGCGCGTGCGGCGGCGTCGCGCAGGACCTCCGCCGGGTCGTCGTCGGGTCCCAGCTCCCGGATGTCCACCTTCGGCAGCGCCTCGCGCACCTCGTCGACGACGCGGGCCCCGGTGCCGCTGCCCGACTCGGGGTTGATGACCAGCACCACCCCGGCGCCGTCGGGCCGTTCGGGGGCCGGGACCCGGAGCGGCTCGGTCTTGGGCAGGGCGGTATCGACGATCGGCGGAACCAGCCGGCCGCCCAGCACCGCCAGGCCGGCGCCGATGCCGAACCCGGCCACGACGTCGCCCGGGTAGTGGGCGCCGGTCGCCACCCGCGAGAGCCCGACCAGCCCGGCCAGCAGCGCCAGCCCGAACCCCAGCATCGGGTTCTCCAACCCCACCCCGACGGCGAAGGCGGCGGCGCTGGCGGAGTGCCCCGACGGGAAGGAGTTCGACGTCGGGCGCCGGCGGACCTGCCTGACCAGCGGCACCAATTCGTACCCGGGTCGCGGGCGGCGGCGGATGCGTTTGGCCACCTGGTTGGTGACCAGGCTGGTGGCGGCCAGCGTCACGACGCCGCGCGTGGCGCCGCGCTGGGCGCTCTTGTTCCCCGAGGCCATCAGGGTGGCGGCGACGGCGAACCACAGCTTGGAGTTGTCGGCCGCCCGGGTCAGCGGCGGCATGACCGCGTCCAGCAGCGGGGTGTCCGTCTCGGCGATCGCTTCGAAGAGCTCCCGGTCCAGCGTGCCCAGACCCCGGGTGATCTGCTCGATGCCGCGCGCGCGTCGCCTGGGCCGCCTGTTCATTCGCTACACCCTAAATTGGTTGGCGGACATGGACGCACCGGGCTACTTCGAGGCATGGCGGGAAAACGCCGCGCGGCAGGGCGTGAGCCCGGACGCCGTCGCGGAAATCACCCGGCGCTACGACATCACCCCGGACACGTTTCGATCACTCGGGACGATGGCGCAGATCAAGGATCCCGACGGCAAATCCTTCTTCCTCCTCGCGCGGGGCACCGGCGGCGGCGAGGCCCGCGCGGCGGCGCTGGCCACCTACATCCTGAACGCGGGCACCGGGTACGGCAGCAAGGGCGCGTGGCGCACCGACTTTCCGCCGGCGCCCTACCGCGCGGCCGAAGTCACGCGAATCATGCGGCGGCAGAACGCAAACCTGTGGAGCTACACCCGCGACGTCGGGTTCGTCCACCGCAACGGCGGCCGGCTGGTCGCGACCCCGAACGGCATCCTGATGGGCCTGGGCGGCAACCGGATCCAACGGCAATTCTGCCGCCGGGGCGGCACCACCTGGGGTGACATCTTTCTGGTCAACCTGGGCGCGGTCACCGACCCCGCGGGGTGGCTGCGCCGGATCGTCGAGTCCGGGCATGCCTGGTACCTGCGCGCCGACGGGACTCCCGTGCAGAGCGCACTCGACCTGGATCGGGTGCTGCACCACGAGGAGCGGCACTGCCGGCAGTGGGCGGCGATGGGCTACGCGGGCATGCTGGCCGCCTACGGCCGGGAACTGGTCCGCGAATACGCCTTCGGCGCGATCAACCGGCTCGAGGAGGACGCCGGCCTGACCGACGGCGGCTACAGGGCGTCGATCCCGTGGTAGAGGACCATCGCGCCGATCAGCACCAGGACCGCCGCGAGCAGGGCGGCGTTGTTGCGGTCCATCCAGTCCTTGACCCGCGCCAGCGTGTCGTCGAGGCGGCTGCCGGCGGCCGCGTAGGCCAGGATCGGGATCGCGACGCTTGACGCCGCGATGGCGACGAAGAACGCGGCGGCCACCCAGTCACCGACCAGGCCGAGCCCGGCGGTCCCGATGCCCAACCCGGCCGGAATACAGATGAGCGCGACGTCCGGCCGCACGACGGCCAGCACCGCCCCGATGGCCCCCGCGCGGGCCGGGGTGATGCTGGCGAACGAACGCATCCACGCCGGCGACTCGGAGTGGCCATGCCGGTTCAGCCAGCGGTAGACGCCGTACAGGATCAGCGCCGAGCCGAAGACCACGCGCAGCCACGACGACCACCGCGGCGGTGACTTGTCCAGGCCGCCGAGCAGTCCGGACGCCGCGACGGACAGCGCCGTCAGCGCGGCCAGGCTCAGCAGCCAGCCGCCGAGGAACGCCAGGCCGCTAGGCCGCGGCCGCGGCGCCTGCAAGACCAGCACGGCCGGGATCACCGTGAGCGGCGACAGCGAGATGACCAGCCCGAGCGGGACGAGCCCGGTCAGCACCGTGCCCCAGCTTCCTGCCATGGGCAGCAATCTACAGGGCGTGAATCCCGTTGTAGAGCACCATCAAACCGATCAGGACCAGGATGACCGCGAGCAGCGTGCCGTGGTTCTCCTCCATCCAGACCTTGACGCGTTCCAGCGTGTCGTCGAGCCGGTCGCCCGCGCCGGCATACGCCAGGATCGGGATGGCCACGGTCGACGCCGCGACGACGACGAACACCGCCCCGGCCAGCAGTCGGCCCGCGGTGCCGAGGCTGCTGCCGCCGGCGGCCAGGCCGGCCGCCGCGCACAGCAGCAGCACCTCGGGCCGCAGCACCACCAGCGCCGCCGCGGTCACCCCGGCGCGTCGCGGGGTGAGGGTGGAGAACGAGCGCATCCAGCGCGGCATGGCACCGTGGCGGTGCCGGGTCAGCCAGTGGTAGGCGCCCAAAGCGATCAGCGCCGACCCCAGCGCGACGCGCAGCCACGACGCCCACGTCGGCGGCGCCTTGTGCAGGTCGCCGAGCAGGTCGGAGGCGCCGGCGAAAGCGGCGGTCAGGGCGGCCAGCCCCAGCACCCAGCCGGCGAGGAAGGACAGGCTGGTCGGCCGCGGCCGCGGCGCGTGCAGGACCAGCACCGCCGGAATGACCGTGATGGGCGAGAGCGCGATGACCGCCGCCAGCGCGACGAGCTTGGTCAGTACCGATCCCCAACTTGCGTCCACGGGCAGCAATCATCGCATCGGCGTGACGTGGCCGCACGGGTGCCGCGTAAGCACGTTCCTCAGAACGGTTTTCGGCGCAGCGTCCAGGCCGGCACCCAGTGCGTCACGGTCTTGCGCTTCGAGCCGTAGGCGACGGGGTAGGTCACCAGCCCCCACCAGTCGCCCTGCTCGCACAGCCCCCAGCAGCTGAGCCGCCCCTCGACGACCTTGTGCAGCTGCAGCCCATTGGGCTGGTACCGGCCGGCGCGGTGCGGCTCGCGCGGGAACAGCACGGTCAGGTCCACCAGGACGGTGATCGGCGGGCGCACCACGCGAAACGGGTCGCGGACCGGTTGGCCGTTGTACCCGATGGACGCGAACTGTCCCATCGATCGATCATACGTTCGAATGACTTCTGCCTCCCGAGTTCTTCGTTTTCGGCCCCCGGCCGCCGCTCGTGGATATAGTCGGCTCAGCTGACAAGGGGAGGTCCCATGAAGATGGCTTGCGCCGCTGGCGTATTGGCGTTGGCCGGGCTGCTCACCACCGGGGTGGGCGTGGCCAGTGCCGGCGAGATCGAGGTCGAGGGCAACTACTCGAGCCAGGCCGGTTGCGAGGCGGATGCCCCCCACGTCGAGCTCACGCACAACGACAACCTGTACACGCATTGGGACTGCCGGCTGGGGTCCGACGGGTTCTGGCACGTCTGGCTGTCCAACTGAGCTTCGGCCCGCGGTGGGGCCAGGCGGGGCGGCTTCTGGCACCATAGCGGCGTGCGGAAACCGCTGCGCCACCCGCCGGCCGCGCTGGACCCACTGCTCGTGGGCCTACTCGCCGCGGCGGTGAGCCTGGCCGGCGCGGCCCGCCCGTCGTTCTGGTACGACGAGGCCGCCACCATATCGGCCGCATACAGCCGTTCCCTCGGCCAGCTGTGGCGGATGTTGGCCAACGTCGACGCCGTCCACGGCCTGTACTACCTGCTCATGCACGCGTGGTTTCGGGTCTTCCCACCCACCGAGTTCTGGTCGCGCGCGCCGAGCGGGCTGGCCGCCGGGGCCGCGGCCGCCGGAATCGTGTTGCTGGGCAAGCAGTTCTCGTCACGCACGGTCGCGGTGGCCTCCGGCGTGTTCTGCGCCATCCTGCCACGGACGACGTGGGCGGGCATCGAGGCCCGCCCCTACGCGCTGTCCATGATGGCCGCCGTGTGGCTGACGGTCTTGCTGGTGCACGCCGCGCGCCGCGACACCGGCCGGCTGTGGGCCGCCTACGGCGTCGCCCTGGCCCTGTCGATCGCCCTGGACGTGTACCTCGCCCTGCTGGTCGCGGCGCACCTCACGCTGATCGTCGTCTCCCGTTGCGCGCGAACCGTTTTGCTGCGGTTCGCCGTCGCGGCGGGCGTCGCGGTCGGCGCCATGGCGCCGTTCCTGCTGACGGTCGCCGGCCAGGCGCACCAGATAGCCTGGATCGCACCGATCGGCCGCCGCACGTTCGAAGACGTGGTGGTGCAACAGTATTTCGAGCGCTGCCCCCCGTCCGCCGTGCTGTCGGCACTGGTGGTGGCGGCGGCTGTGGCGTTGTGGCTCAGCAAGTCCAGGCCCCTGGCGCCGGCCGACCGGCACCTGCTGGCCCTCGCCGTGGCGTGGCTTGCGCTGCCGACGGCGGCCATCCTGGTCTACTCGGCGCTGGTGCATTCGATCTACACCCCGCGCTATCTGTCGTTCACGGTGCCGGGCATGGCGCTGATCCTGGGCGTCTGCGCCGTCACGGTGACCGCCCGGCCGTGGCTTACGGCGGCGCTGGTCGCCCTCTTCGCGGTCGCCGCCGCACCGAACTATGTTCGGGTGCAACGCAATCCGTATGCCAAGTACGGAATGGACTACAGCCAGGTGGCCGATCTGATCTCGGCGAAGGCGGCACCCGGCGATTGCCTACTGGTGAACGACACGGTGACGTTCATGCCCGCCCCGATGCGGCCCTTGATGGCGGCACGCCCCGACGCCTATCGCAAGCTGATCGATCTCACCCTGTGGCAGCGGGCGACCGACCGCAACGACGTCTTCGGCACCAACCTCATTCCCGAGGTCGTCGCGCAACCGTTGAGCCGGTGCGGCATCGTGTGGATCATCACCCAGGCCGACCCGTCACAGCCCCCGCACGAGCGCGGCCCGGCGATCCCGCCCGGACCCGTCTACGGGCCGACGCCCGCCTTCGCGGTGCCCCACGACCTGGGCTTCCGCCTGGTCGAGCGTTGGCAGTTCAACCTGGTCCAGGTGCTCAAAGCGCGGCGATAGTCACCAGATTCGGATGTAGTCGACCAGCATCGAGGCCGGGAAGGTGCCCCCGGCCGGGTCCCCGGCGCCCACCCCGCCCACGGCGAGCGTGAACATCGGCGTCATCCAGTAACCGGGGATGTTGAACGGCCAGCGGAAGTCGTCGGGGGCGCCGCCGGCGACGTGGATCGGCTTGTTGGGCACTTTGAAGTATTCCGCCCCATCCCGCGCGAACTCGAAACCCTCTTCGCCCCAATGCATGCGCCAGGTGTGCCAGTTGCTGTCGACCAGGCCGGGGATCGACTTGCCCTCCCAGGTCTTACCGTTGGACGCCGCGTGGACGGTGGTGCCCGGGGCCCACTGGCCGTTGCCGTACCACTCGAAGATGTCCACCTCGCCGTCGGGCAGCGGGTCCTCGTTGACGCCCCAGAACGAGGGCCACAGGCCGGGATACAGGCAGTCCAGCTTGATCCGCGCCTCCCAGGTCTGGTTGATCATGCTGCGGAAGTTGCCGCGCAGCTTGCCGCTGTAATAGGTGTTGCTCAGCAGATCGTGGGTGGCGCACAGGACGAGGTTGGAATGCCCGTCTTGGAACACGTTTTGGCGGTCGTCGCGATAGATGCCCTCCACGGGCGGGAAGACGTCGTCCTGCCAGGTCTGGATCGTCCACTTGCCGGGATCGGGCGGGGAGCCCGCGGGCCCGTCGAATTCGTCGGCGAAGATGTAGGGGCCACCGGGGCCGGCCGACGGCGGCGCCTGCGGCGCCGAGGGGGTGGCCCACGCGCCCGGCAAGCGCATCGCAGCCCCCAGCATGCCGAGCCCCGACATCAACATCATGCTGCGACGGTCCATCTAAACCCCAATCGTGAAAACCGTGTTCCCGAACTAGCCCGATACCCCCGGGCAACTCTCGCAAACGGTGTTATAAAACCACGCGCCGGGGTGCCACGCACCCCGCGCCGGGCCCGTGGCGGCGACTTTTCGCACGCCGGGGCGCTAGGCGGGTCAGCGGGAAGCCGGTTCGCTGAGCTTGACCAGGGTCTTGCCGATGTTGACGCCGGTGAACAGGCCGTTGAGGGCGTCGACGCAGGACTCGATCCCGTCGAAGATGGTCTCCCGGTGCTTGAGCCGGCCCTCGGCCTCCCACCGCCGCAGCGCGGCGAACGCCTCGTCGAACCGGCCCCACTGGTCGAGGGCGTTGAACCCCTGCATCAACGCCGTCTTGGACAGCAGATTCACGTAGTTGGCCGGCCCCGGGTGCTCGCCGGTCAGGTAACTGGAGATCACCCCGCACAGGACGACCCGCGCGCGGGGGGCCAAGCGACCCAGCACGGCGTCGAGGATGGGCCCGCCGACGTTGTCGAAGTAGACGTCGACGCGCCGCGGGCAGTGCCGCTTGAGCGCGGCCGCGAGGTCGTCGTTCTTGTATTCGATGCAGGCGTCGAAGCCGAAGTCCTCGACCACCGCCCGGCACTTCTGGGGGCCGCCCGCGATGCCGACCACCCGGGCCCCGGCGATCTTGGCGATCTGCCCGGCCACCGACCCGGTGGCCCCGGCGGCCGCCGAGACCACCACCGTTTCCCCGGCCTGGGGGCGGCCGATGTCGGTCATCCCGAAATACGCGGTGGCGCCGGTCGGACCGTACACCGACATGATCGCCAGCTGGTCGTCCTCGCCCGGGATGGGCGTGCTGAACAGGTCGTCGCGGATGATCGCGTACTCGGAGAAGCCGGTCAGGGTGGTGACGACGTCGCCGACGGCGTACGCGTCGCAGCGCGACGCGACCACCTCGCCGATCCCGGCCGCGCGGATGACCTCGCCCAGCTGCACCGGCGGCAGGTAGCCGGGCTGGTCGTCGAGCCAGGTGCGGGCGGCGGCGTCGATCCCGACGTAGGTGGTGCGCAGCAGCGCCTCGCCCTCCGCGGGTTCGGGCGCCGCCGTGGTGACCAGCTCGGTGTCCCCCGGCCTGACAAGCCCGGTGGGGCGGCGACGCAACAAGATCTGACGGTTCGGCAACTCGGGCACGATGCAGAAACTACCGAACCGGCCGAAATCACCCGGGCGAATGGCATATTCGACCCATGGCAGCAAACGACGACCCGGAGGACCGGATCCGGGAACTCGAGCGCCCGCTCGCCGACGCGGCGCGGGCGTCCGAAGCGGGCAGCGCGCAACCCGGTGGCCAGGCCTACTCGCCCGGCCCGGCGGGCCCGCCGCCACCGCCCCCGTGGAGCTACGGCGGGCCGTTTCCGGGTCCGCCCCCGCAACGCCCCTCGGGCAACCGCATGTGGTGGATCATGGGCACGGTGATCGCGGTCGGCGTGCTGGCCCTGGCCGGTGGCATCGCCGCCTTCGCGGCACACCAGCTTTCCGGCGTCCGATCGGTCATCAGTTCGCCGCCGACGATCTCCCGGACGTTCGGCCCGCCGTCGAGCGTCACCGGCAGCCCGGGCCGCTCCCCCAGCCGGACCGGGACGACCGAACCGTCGGCCTCACCGACCCCGGCGCCGGGCGAGAAGATCAGCGTCTCGGGGGTAGGCGAGGACCGGACGATCGCCTGCAACGACAACGTCGTCAGCGTCAGCGGGGTGTCCAACACGGTGGTGATCACCGGTCACTGCGCCAGCCTCACCGTGTCGGGCGTGCAGAACGAGATCACCGTCGACGCCGTCGACAGCATCCAGGCCTCCGGCTTCAACAACAAGGTCACCTACCACTCGGGCTCGCCGAAGGTCAGCAACTCCGGTGGTTCGAACGTCGTCCGGCAGGGCTGAGGCGGCCGTTGCGGCGACCGTTACGCCGGCTCGCCGGGCTCGTCGTCCGGTGAATCGTTGTCGAGGACGCTGACCGCGATGCCGTACGGCAGGAACCGCACCTTGCGCCCGGGGTCGACGTTGTCCTTGTTGGCCCGCAGCGCGTCGAGCTCGGTCGCATAGACCTGCTCGACGTGCGCGCCGCCGCCGGCGTCCACCGTGTAGATGGCCCAGACGCCGTCTCCCGCCTCGCCGGCGGTCTCGGGCTCCGGCCGCGGGCGCCGCGACAGGTCTTCGAACAACGACGACCAGCCGGGCCGGACCCCGGGCGCCGCGACGAACTTGCTGATCCGCTCGAACACGTCGCGCAGCCCCTCGCTGCCCTCGCGGATCATCCGATCGAACTCGTCGGGATCGAACCCGAACGCACCGTATTCGCCCACGCGACCTCCTCGCCGCTCATGCCGTCACCGCCCAGTGTGCGCGCAGTCGCGGGCGCGCGCCACGTCCCTACCGCGGGGGTGGGGGCGGCGCTGGTGGCGTGATGGGAATGGGCACCGTGACGAACGGGAAGTGCAGGTACATCGTCACGGGCGGCTGCGCTTGCGGCGGCGCGCTGGGCGCCCGGGCCGGCACCTGCTTGGCCGGGGTGGCGACGCTGACCCGCGGGTTCTGCGGGGTGTTGGAGCCCGGCCGGTCCGAGGTCAGCGAGAACAGCACGACGCCGGCCACGGCGGCGGCGATCCCGGCCAGCGCGCTGCCGGCCAGGAACATGGGCCTGCGCCTGCGCGGGGTCGCGTCGTCCTCGTCCGCGACGGCGCTGTAGGCGAGCGCGCCGCCGCCCGAATTGCCCCAGACGTCCAAGTAGGCCGGGCCGAGCGGGCGGGGGCTCACCTCCCCGGTACCGGGATCCAGCGCGTACGCCAGGGCCGCGGTCGACGAGGCGAACAGCGGCGCGTTCGCCGACGCCAGGGCCGCCCCGCGGGCCAGCGCCATCTCCGGTTCTTCCGGGGCGCTCACCTCCAGCGGGGTCGCCGCCTCGAGCGCCGGTTTGACGGCCGCGATGTCCGCACCGCAGCCGACCAGGAAGACGCCGTTCGCGCTTGACCCCCGCGCGGTGAGGCCGGCGACCATCGAAGCCAACTCGCCGGCGAGCGGGCCCTGCCCCGGGTTCGCCAGCTGCTGACGGTGCAGGTCGACGATCGAACCGTCGGTGACGTCGACAACCGCCAGCGTCGCGCTCGCGGGTTCCACGAACAGCATCGCGATGTGCTCGTAGTCCAGCGCGTACCCGACCGTCTGGGCGAGCGCGGCCGCGGCCAGCAACGGGGACACCAACATGACGCTGCCCATGCCGTGGCGGGCCATCGCGTCGCGCAGCGCGCCGACGTTCGCGGGATCCGTCCAGGTCACCCCGGTGGACATCAACCGATAGCCGCCCGCGAGCGCGCCCTCCCGGGTTCCGCCGATCGCGGCAAGCACCTGGTCGACCGCGCCGGCGGTCGCCGAGTCGCCGTCCGCGGCGACCTCGAACTCGTCCTGTTCCACCGTGACGCCGTCGGCGTCCTGGCCCTCGATGACCACCAGGCGGACCGTCTCGGGAGCCATCGAGACCCCAAGCACGATGTCCACGTACGCCTCCACAGTCCGCTGATTTGCCCCGGGCCCCGCTATGGGGGCACCACCGATAGACCCGCCCGACCGGGTGACACCACGCTACCCGCGCGGGGGCGGCCGCGCTCATGGAACGCGGTGAGCAGGGCGGCCGCGCGCTAGTAGCCGGGGCCCAGGAAGGGATTCTGGGCGTTCCCCGGATACTGCGGGTACTGCGGCTGATATGGCGTGTATTGCGGGGCCTGCGGCGCCTGGGTCTGCGGCACCGGGACCGGTATGGGCACCGGCAGCAGCGGGACGTGGATCCACTCGGTGGTCATCGGGACCGTCGTGGTGGTCGTCGTGGTGGTCGACGGCGGGGGCGGTGTCTCGGTCGTCGTCGTCGGCGGCGGCGGCGCGACGGTGCGCGGCGCCAGGTGGCTGGCCGGCGGCGCCGGCAGCGGCGCGACGCTGGGCGCCGGCGGGGCCTGGCGGTTCTCGATGCCGGTCAGCGTGTAGGCCACGCCGCCGATGGCCGTCATGGCCACCAGCGCCGACATGCCGATGATCAACTGCGACAACCGAAGCCGGCGCCACGGCCGCTCGGGCGCCGGGTCGATGACGTTGAGCCGCATCGACCAGCCGGACGGCCCGTCCTCGTCGTAGGTCTCGCCGCCGAACCGCACCCGCAGGTCGCCGGGGTACTCGGTCTGCGACCACGCCAACTCGCGGTCCGTCAGCGCCTCGTCGTCGATCACCAGCACGTCGCCGGCCCCCAGGTCGACCACGTCACCGGTGGCGTTGGCGGACGCGAGCACGCCGATCGACGTCCGAGTCCGCAGGCTCAGCTCCTCGCCGCGGGACGCCAACAGCAGCGCACCGCCCGCCGCCGCGAGGGCCGGCTGCGAGGGGGTCAGGACCGGGGTGCGTCCGTGGACGGAAAGCCGTTCGGCGACAAGCGGGATGTGTGCGCCGCCACCGACGGTGACCACCGCCGCGAGGTCCGCCCAGCTCTTGCGGTAGCGCACCAGCATGTCGTCGAAGGCGTAGATGAAGCCGGTCAGCCGATCCGCCATCAGGTCTTCGAGGTCGTCGCGCCGCAGTGTGAAACTGCAACTGCGCTCGCCGAGCTCGGCGACGATGTCGGTCACCACGTCGGTGGACAGCCGCTCCTTGGCCAGCCGGCAGTGTTCCCGCAGCTCACCGAGCTGCCCGACGGCGGCCGTGCTGGCCGGGTCGATGCCGCTGCCGCGGCCCAGCTCCTCGAAGACCCGCAGCAGCAGCTCCTGGTCGATCTCGTTGCCCGACAGGGCCGCGTACCGCATTGTCGCGCTGACGAGTTCGAAGTCGCCCGCGACGTCGACCAGCGTGGCCGAGGTGCCCCCGCCGCCGAAATCGAGCAGCCCGACCACGCCGTCGTCGGGCAGGCCGAGTTCGGATTTCACGGCGGTCAACGACGCGATCGCGTCGGAGACGAGCCGGGGCGCCATGCCGCTGCGGACGAAGCCCAGATGCGTCCGCAGGCCGTCGCGCAAGGCCTGCACCGTAACGGGTTTCCAGTACGCGGGGACGGCAATGGAGATCTCCGAGCACGACGCGTCCGCTCCGGCGGCCCGCACCATCGCGTCCAGGGCCTCCACCGTGAGCAGTTCCGGGTCGTGCGCGGAGCCGTCCGCGGACACCAGCGCCACCGATTCGCCGATGCGCTCGACGAAGCCCTTCATCATCACGCCGGGCTCGGACAGGTTCGAATCATTCTCGGGCACGCCGACTTTCGGCGCACAGTGCGGATATAGCGTCAGCACCGACCGCCGGGTGACCGGTGGGCTTTCATTACGCGCAGCGACCAGGTTCGTGGTCCCGATCGACAACCCAAGTGGGTCGTACATAGAGCGAAAACTTTCGTCTATAGGGGTCGGTGGCCAGCGTCAACCATAGTCGCGGACACGCCGAAAACCGATGGCTTGCAACATCATCGGTATCCGGTCGATGCCACCTCGTCACCGAAGTGGTACCGCCCGCCCCTTGACAAACCCGCGCCGGTGCCTACACCACGGTCAGCGGCAGCGATCGCCTGGGCTCGAACTGGAATGTCGCTCCGCCGCTGACTTTCGTTACCGACACCTCGGGCAGTTCGGCGGCGGCGGTGTCGGTTTCGACCAGTTCCGCGGTCCAGTCGGTGTTCGTCCCGCTGACCCGGACCTCGAGGTGCGGGTCGACGGCGGTGGCGATCGCCTGCAGCGGTTGGGTGGATTCGGGAGTGCACAGCGCGATCCAGGCGGCGTCCTCGTGGGCCGGCGAGCGGTGCACCACGAGCCGGTCGGCGGTCTCCGCTCGGACGTAGCCCGCGGGGTTCAGCAGCGGGTGCAGTTCGAGCACCTCCAGCACGCCCCGGGCGCCGCCGGGCAGCCCCAGCGCGCGGTGGATGCGCTCGGCGGCCACGCCGGCGATGCCGGTCAGCCCCTGGGTGCACACCGATGCGGCCTGGGCGTCGTCCGCGGCACGCGCCCGCACCGCGATGGCGAACGACAGGTAGAGCAGGTGCATCTGCAGGCATACCTCGTCGGCCATCCGGACCAGCGCCGAATGCGAGAAGCCGGCGAAGTCGAAGTCGGACAGCAGCGGCCCGGAGTAATCCGCCTTTCCCTCGTCGGATCGGTCGATCGGATCGAGTTCCCATGTGGCGGCGCGGGTTTGGCGGACGATGTCCAGCGCGGGAATGCTCTGGGCCTCCGGGTGGGACTCGTCGATGATGACGGTCCACGCGCAGTGCGGATGGCGATCGGCCGGCGAGCGCGGCGGCCGGTGGATGGGGCGCACCTGGGCGCGCGCGTTGGTCGCGACCGCGGTCGCGTCGAAGGTCGGGTCCTCGATGGTGTGGCACATGCCGAACACGTACTTCTCGCCCATCGGCTCCACGTCGAGCAGGGCGCCGCAGTGGTCGAGCTGGAATTCGCCGTGCCAGCGGTCGTGCACCGTGTAGCGGAAGTCCATGAATTGCGGTGGGGCGCCGATGTCGAGCTGCAGCCCCTTGAAGATGGTCGGCACGTCGTCGCCGGTGAAATTCAGCGCCCGTTGCATGCGCCGGGTGTAGACGGGGCTGGCGCCCGCCCACTCCTCGATGGCGATCTGCACCATCTCGTCGCGGCCGAACGCGCTGATGCACCAGGCCATCCCCGAGCGGTCGATCAGCTGCCCGATCAGGAGCAATTCGGGAACCAGGACGGCCAGCTGCTCGCGCGTCAGCCGCGCGTATCGGGATCGGCTCACGCGCCAAAAATAGACTCGACTATGTTATAAAGTCAACAATGTCGATTGCCGCAGGTCAGAGCTCCGGGAACGCGGTTGGCCCCACCCGGCGCACCCGCGCGCCGCGCAAGCGCGGCGACGACACTCGCGCCAAGATCATCGGCGAGACGGTCCGCTGCATCACCGAGGAGGGCTTCGCGGCGGCCACCGCCAAGCACGTGGCCGAACGCGCGGGCGTGACGTGGGGGGTCATCCAGTATCACTTCGGGGATCGCAACGGCCTGCTGACGGCCGTCGTGGACGACGGGGTGGACCGGCTGATCGAGAGCCTGTCGTCGGCCGACGTCAGCGAGTTGCCGCTGCGCGAGCGCATCGAGGTGGTGGTCGACACGGCCTGGAGCTGCTACAGCAGCCCGACGTCGATGGCCGCGCTCGAGATCCTGCGCGCCACCCGCGGCGGGCCGGGCGAGTCGCCGCGCCGTCACCTGCTGGAGATGAACGCCGCGGTCGGCCAGCTGGGCCGGCTGATCACCGACGACCCGGCGAACGCCGGTGTGGCCGAAGTCATCTGGGCCACGCTACGCGGTGTGGTGCTGGCGCAGATGGTCACCGGAACGCAGGTCGACTGGAGCCTGGAGCGACGCGCTCTGATCGACATGGTCACCCGCCACCTCTCCGCCGGCCGGGGCCACCGCGACACATAAACCACGCACACGACACGCCGCACAAGGTGACCGTGGTTTATGCCTCGCCGACGCCGGCTCGTCGATGCGAGCGCGGCGGGCTTAATACCCGTGTGCTGCAATGACCTGATGACCCCTCACGATCTCGCCGACATCGAAGCCATCAAGCAGGTCAAGTACCGGTACCTGCGCGCGCTGGACACCAAGCACTGGGACGACTTCGCCGACACCCTCGCCGAGGACATCAAGGCCGACTACGGGCCGTCGATCGGCAACGAGCTGCACTTCACCAACCGCGACGACCTGGTGGAGTACATGCGTACGTCGCTGCCCGCGAACGTCATCACCGAGCATCGGGTGACCCATCCCGACATCGTCGTCGACGGCGATACCGCAACGGGCAGTTGGTATCTGCAGGACCGGGTGATCGTCGGCGACTTGAACTTCATGCTGATCGGTGCGGCCTTCTACCGCGACACCTACCGGCGCACCGACGCCGGCTGGAAGATCAGCGGCACCGGCTACGACCGAACCTACGACGCCACCATGTCGTTGGAGGGCATGAACTTCACGCTCAAGCCCGGCCGCGCGCTGGCCACCTGAGCGGCTACTTGGTGATGGCGATCACCGCGCCGGGCCGCAGCCATTTCATGATCGACACCAGCTGAGCGTCGTCGACGGCGACGCAGCCCTCGGTGGGCTTCCCGTCGGTGGTGTGGAAGAAGAACGCCGCACCGCCGCCCGGGGTCTTGTTCTTGTTGACGCCCATCACGACGGCGTGCTTGTACTGCGGGATCTGCAGATTTTCGCTTTCGGCGGTGTTGAACGGGCACTGCGCCTTCTGGCACACCTGCATGGAGTTGAACGTGGGGCTGTGGTCGTCGCCGCTCCACCAGTGGTTGGGGCCGACTTGCGTGTAGGGCAGGCCGCTGCCGGGATTGGGCGCGGTGCCGAAGGCGGAGTCCAGCGTGTAGACGCCCATCGGGGTGGCCGGCACCCCGCTCTTGGCCTGCGGCGCCATGCCCGCCGAACCGACGTGGGTCGGAATGCCGGTTCGCAGCGCCTGCCAGCCGGCGGCGGTGCGTTGGTAGATGTCCATCGTCGCGTTCGATCCGCCGGTGCTCATCACCGAAACCACCTGGGTGGCATTGCCGACCGCGTTGGCGAACCACGGGGCGCCGGCGGCGCCGGCGACCGGCGCCAGGGCCAGCGACGCGAAAAGTGCGCACGCCGAAGCGGACAGCGAGGCGAGCAGTCGGCGCATGACCTCCATCGTCAGACCCGCCCAGCGCAAGGTCAAGTAAAGCTTCGGCCCCGGTTAGGTCACCGCGCCGTGACCAAATCGCCCGCGCCGCAGGGTTTCCGGGAGAACGCCACCGTCGGGGGCCGAATCACGGTGAAGCACAACAGGAAATACAGGTAGCCCAGCGACCACCCGGCCACCACGTCGGACGGGTAGTGCACGTTCAGCGCCACCCGCGAGACACCCACCGCCAGCACGCCCAGGGCGACCACCGCGAGCGCGACGCCACGCACCGCCCGGCTGGCCGCCGGCACCGCCAGCGACAGCGCGGCCAGCAACGCGGCCGTCACCTCCAGCGCGTGCCCGGACGGGAAGGAGGTCTCCGACGCGGCGACCAGCATGGTCGGCGGCCGCGGCCGGTCCGCGAGCGCCTTCGCCGCGACCGTCACGAGCCCGCTCAGCGGCGCGCACGCCAGCAGCAGCAGCCCCGCCCGCACCCGGCGCGTGGCCAGGGCCGCCACCGCCGCCACCGTGCCCAGCAACCGCAGCGGCACCGGCCCCAGCGCGAAGGAGACACCCGCCCAGAACCGCACCCAGAACGGGTGTTTGACCGCGCTGTCCCGCGCGGCGTCCAACAGCGACCAGTCCATGCGCCGCTCCCAGTGCCAGTCGTGGGAGTAGCCCACCCACATCAGCGCGTACGCCGCCACGGCGGCGAGGGCGATGCACACGGCCGGAACTCTCGGCGGTCGAGTCATAACCCACCGATACCAGCCGCGCGGCCCGGCGACCCGGGCGGCCCGGCACGCGTTCGGCGATCCCGCGCCATACTGGCGTCATGGCCGTATTCGTCCGTAGGTTGTTCGGCATCGGCAAGCTGCCCGACGACGTGCACGCGCAGGTCGAGGCGGAAGGCCTTCTCTTCCTGGCCGACTACGTCGCGGTGACGCGGCGCTTCTCCGGGGCCATCCCCGGCGTGCGGCTACCGCACAGCGTCGCCAGCTACACGGGCTCGCTGGTGTTCACCGCCGAGCGGGTGCTGGCCACGCTGTCCATGTTGCCCAGGCTGGCGGGCCCGACCGTCGACGTCCGCTGGGACGCGCCGCAGACCGGTGCGGCGCGGGTGGAGATCTCGGCGGCCGGTTTGCAGGTCGACGTCGACGTCGCGCGGGTGGACCCGAAGTTCAGCGGCGAGCTGTCGCTGCACTACAAGACCGCCATTCCGGCGGACGTGCTCGGCGGCCTGCCCCGGCGATCGCTGGCCTTCGACATGCCCGCCGAAAACGTCTTCCGCGCGGTCGGCGTTACCTATAGTCCGTGATCGTCATCCGCGGCCAGGGCGGCTGGCGCAGCACCGCCAGGCTGCCGATCACCGCCGCCAGCAGGCCGGTGATCACCCCGATCAGCGCGATTCGATTCGCGTCCACGGCGGGCTTCCAGGAGGCCTCGCCGTTGCGCACGACGAAAACACCGAGCGGTTTCACGACCGGGATCACGGTGGTGCCGTCCGGTGTGTGATACGGCTCGCCGTAGACGCGGCCGTCGACGAGCTGGTCCAGCAGGTCGCGGTGCTGCACGGAACACTCCCTTCTCGGGTGTTCGCCGGGCCCAGGGTGCGGACCCGGTCCACGCTAACCCGGATTTCCTACGATGACAGGCGTGAACGAGGCATTCAGCCCGCAGGAACGGCGGGCGGTCTACCGGGTGATCTCCGAGCGCCGCGACATGCGCCGGTTCTCACCCGGCGGCGTGGTGGGCGAGGAGGTGCTGGCGCGGCTGCTGCAGGCCGCCCATGCGGCGCCCAGCGTCGGTCTGATGCAGCCGTGGCGGTTCATCCGGATCACCGACGACTCGCTGCGGCGGCGCATCCACGCGCTCGTCGACGACGAGCGGCCGCTCACCGCCGCGGCCCTCGGCGAGCGGGCGCAGGAGTTTTTGGCGCTGAAGGTCGAGGGCATCCTCGAGTGCGCCGAGCTGCTGGTGGTGGCGCTGTGCGACGACCGGGACAAGCACGTGTTCGGCCGGCGGACCCTGCCGCAGATGGATCTCGCGTCGGTGTCGTGCGCCATCCAGAACCTGTGGCTGGCGGCGCGCTCGGAAGGCCTTGGCATGGGCTGGGTTTCGCTGTTCGATCCGCAGCGGCTGGCGGCCCTGCTGCAGATGCCCGCCGGCGCCGAGCCGGTGGCCATCCTGTGCCTGGGTCCGGTGCCCGAATTCCCCGATCGGCCGGCGCTGGAGCTCGACGGCTGGGCCGTCGCCCGCCCGCTGTCGGAGTTCGTCTGCGAGAACGGCTGGAGTCGGCGCGCCCAGGCTCCCCCCAACTAGCTGCGGTATCGTCGCCGGTCGCGACGGAAGGTTGAAGGGGTGACGCAATTGGCGCCGGGTGAAGCAGCGGACCGGAAAGACAACGTGCTGATCGTGCACTGGCACGACCTGGGGCGCTATCTCGGCGCCTATGGCCACCGGGACGTCTCGAGTCCCCGGCTGGACCGCCTGGCCGCCGAGGGCATCCTGTTCACCCGCGCCCACGCCACGGCGCCGCTGTGCTCGCCGTCGCGCGGATCGCTGTTCACCGGACGCTACCCGCAGACCAATGGCCTGATCGGGCTGGCGCACCACGGCTGGGAATACCGCAACGGCGTGCGCACCCTGCCCGAGATCTTGACCGGTGCGGGTTGGTACTCCGCGCTTTTCGGCATGCAGCACGAGACGTCCTACCCGCAGCGGCTGGGCTTCGACGAGTTCGACGTGTCGAATTCGTATTGCGAGTACGTGGTGGACAAGGCGGGCGAGTGGCTGCGCGAAGGCGGCGAGAACCTGGCCGGCCAGCCGTTCCTGTTGACCGCCGGGTTCTTCGAGACGCACCGGCCGTATCCCCGGGACCGCTATCAGCCCGCGGACAGCGCGCGGGTCGAACCGCCCGGGTGCCTGCCCGACACCCCCGAGGTGCGCGGCGACCTCGCCGCCTTCTACGGCTCGATCGCCACGGCCGATGCCGCCGTCGGCCGGCTGCTGGACACGCTGGCCGAAACCGGGCTGGACGCCAGCACCTGGGTGGTGTTCTTCACCGACCACGGCGCGGCGTTCCCGCGCGCCAAATCCACGCTGTACGACGCCGGAACCGGCATCGGCATGATCGTCCGGCCCCCCACCGACCGGGCCCTGACCCCGCGGGTGTACGACGAACTCTTCAGCGGCGTGGACCTGTTGCCGACGCTGCTGGAGCTGCTGGGTCTCGACCTCCCCCCCGACGTCGACGGGGTGTCGCACGCGCGCGCCCTGTTCGCGCCGGACCCGCACGCGGTGCCCGTCAGGGACCACGTGTACACGACGAAGACCTATCACGACTCGTTCGATCCGATCCGCGCGATCCGCACCAAGGAATACAGCTACATCGAGAATTACGCGGCCCGCCCGCTGCTCGACCTGCCGCTGGACATCGAGGAAAGCCCGTCCGGGATCGCCGTGGCGCCGTTGGTCGCCGGCCCGCGCCCGGAACGCGAACTCTACGACCTGCGCACCGACCCGACCGAGACCACAAATCTGCTCGCCGGCGACAATCCCGGCGCCGACGAGATCGCCGCGGATTTGGCTGTGCGGCTTGATGATTGGCGTCAGCGCACGGGCGACGTCATCCCGTCGGAGTTCGCCGGCACCCGCATCGCGGCGCGTTACACCGAGACGTACCTGCAGATCCACCGGGTGAAGCCGACCGCCCGCTCGGCGATCGCGGCCGACCGCGGCATCGAGGATCAG
Source organism: Mycobacterium scrofulaceum (assembly GCF_002086735.1). Classification (GTDB taxonomy): domain Bacteria; phylum Actinomycetota; class Actinomycetes; order Mycobacteriales; family Mycobacteriaceae; genus Mycobacterium; species Mycobacterium scrofulaceum. The sequence continues at coordinate 45,514 of NZ_MVIJ01000026.1, forward strand.
GCGAGCGGTTAGCCGGCCGAGCGCCGCGCGCCGCCCACCTCGGCGACGACGAACACCCGGCGGAACGGGAAGATCGTCGTGCCGTCGGGCCGGGGCGGGTAGGCGTCGTCCAGCAGCGGGATCAGCTCCTGACGGAACCGCTCCCAGTCTTCGGCGCTCAGCCGCTCACGCACCGGGACCAGGGCCGTCCCGGTGATCCATTCCAGCACCGGGTTGTCACCGGTCAGCTGGTGCAGGTAGGTGGTCTCCCAGACGTCGACCTTGCATCCGGCGTCCAGCAGCAGGTTGGCGTACTGGATCGGCGGCTGCACCACGGCGCCGACGCGAAACGGGATGTCGCGCATCACTTTCGCGTACGGCTCACGCCTGGCCAACGTCCGCACCGTGGCGTGCGACGGGGTTTCGAAGTTGCCCGGGATCTGGACGGCGATCCACGATCCGGCCGCCAGCTCCTCGACCCACCGGACCAGCAGGTCGGCGTGCTCGGGCACCCAATGCAGGGCCGCATTGCTGACCACCACGTCGGTGTCGGGCTTGGGCTTCCAGTGGCGCAGGTCACCGACGACGGCGTCGATGCCGCGTTCCTTTGCGGCGGCGACCATCTCCGGAGAGGTGTCCATCGCCTCGATCACCGCTTCCGGCCAGCGCCGGGACAGGTACTTGGTCAGGTGGCCGGGACCGCAGCCCAGGTCGACGACGCGGCGGGCCCGCTCGGCCCCCACCCGGGACAGCAGGTCGTAGAAGGGCCGGCTGCGATGGTCCGCAAAGGCCAGGTAGACATCGGGATCCCACATGGCGGTCCTCCTGATCAACGCGCCGTCGGCGGTCGGCGGATAGCCCAACCGTATTACCGTATGCCGCCCCGGTGTGCCGCCCAACTGGCCCCGGGTGCCGCGCCGGCCGGTTAGCATCGGCGTTCGTGGCGCCCGACACTTCGATTGATCCGCCCATTCCCGTTCCGGACATTCCCGGTGCCTTCAAGGACGCCTTCCAGGGTGCGGACGTGCCGATCGGCATCGGCGGATTGCCCCCGAATTCCGCGCTGTCCCCCCGCCAGCGCATGGTAGTCGAGGGCTCGGCCGTCGGCGACCTGGCCCTGCGTACCTGGGTGTCCTCACTGCTCACCGCGACGGTGGCGCCGGCCGTGCTCGCCGCCGCCCTGCGGCACTCCGACGCCGGCGCCGAGCGCGCCAACCTGAACTTCTACGCCGAACTGGGTGCGCAGCGAGACCCGGTGAAGTCGTTCCCCGCACCGGCCGGGCCGCCGCGGGTGCGGTCGCGGCGCGCCAGCCCCCTGACCGAGTGGGCCGCGGGCGGTGCGGTGGAGAACATCGCGTTCGAAAGCAGTTTCGCTGCCATCAACCCCGCGATGCGCGAGCGGTGGGGCGCCTGGAAGTCCAACAACATCGTGCGCGCGCAGCATTGGCGCCACGACGACGGTCCGCGTCCCACGCTGTGCGTCATCCACGGCTTCATGGGGTCGTCGTATCTGGCCAACGGGCGGTTCTTCGCCCTGCCCTGGTATTACCGGTCCGGCTACGACGTGGTGATGTACACGTTGCCCTTTCACGGCAAGCGTGCCGAAAGGCTGTCGCCCTTCAGTGGTTTCGGCTACTTCGCCGGCGGCCTGAGCGGTTTCGCCGAGGCGATGGCCCAGGCGGTGCACGACTTCCGGTCGATCATCGATTACCTGCGCGGCACCGGGGTCGACCGCATCGCCCTGACCGGCATCTCGCTGGGCGGCTACACCTCGGCGCTGGTGGCCTCGGTCGACGACCGGCTCGAGGCCGTCATCCCGAACTGCCCCGTCGTCACCCCCGCGAGCCTGTTCGACGAATGGTTTCCGGCCAACAAGCTGGTGCGGCTGGGGCTGCGCCTGTCCCACATCGGCCGCGCGGAGTTGGCCGACGGGCTGTCCTACCACTGCCCGCTGACCTATCGGCCGCTGCTGGATAAGGATCGGCGGATGATCATCACCGGGCTCGGCGATCGGATGGCGCCGCCGGACCACGCCGTCAAGCTGTGGGAGCACTGGGATCGTTGTGCGCTGCACTGGTTCCCGGGCAGCCACGTGCTGCACGTGAGCCAGCTGGACTACCTGCGCCGGATGACCGCGTTCCTGCAGACCGTCATGTTCTAGCGGTTTCGGCGGCCGGCTCCCGGTGCGCCCCGCCCGCCGGGGTCGGCCAGTCCAGTTCCGCCAGCAGGCCCGCGGGCGCGTCGCTGTGCCCGTCGAGGCGTCGGGTGGACAACAGGTCCAGGGCCATCAGCGCGGGCCAGTGATTACCCGCCTGCGGGGTGAGGCCGGCCAGCGGCGCGCGCCGTTCGGGCTGCGTGTCCGTCTGCAGCGCGCAGGCGGCGGCGATCGTCGGCTGCGCCGCGTCACCGGCGATCTCCAGCGCTATGCAGGTCTCCAGCGCCGAGGAAGACCGGATTTCCTCCAGCGTCTGCGGCAACGCCTGGTCAACCCGAATCCGGTATGCCGCAAGATAATCCGAAGTGCCGCGCTGGACCCCGCGCCAGGTCTCGCGGGCGTTGGAAGTGAGCAACCGTGGGATGTCGTCGGGCGTCACGGCGGTCGCCTCCCAACCGATCTCTCGAAGATGGTCGGCCAGCCGGCGCGCTGCCACCTGCGCGGTCTCGTGCAACGGGATGCGCGGCGAGCGCGCTTTGAGCGCGGCGAGGTTGTCGGCGGCCGATATCGTCAGCCCGATCCACGTCTCCCGCCTGGAGGGGTCGGATGCGTTGGCGCGGCTGGTGATCCGGATCTTGTCCGCGCGAATACCGTAGCGATCCAGGTAGCCGGCGATCAGCGGCAGCGGCAACACGTCGGCTCCGCCCTCCGACGCACCCACGCGAAGCAGCGCGGTTCTGACCGTCGCGGAGTCCATTTCGGGCACGAACTCCCTACCACGACCCATGATCGCCAGCCGCCGGCGCAACAGCGTGGTGAAGTACATCCCGCGCCACCACCCGAACAGCGCGAGCACGACGGCGCCGGCAATGCCGAGCACCCAGTAGTCCCGAGTCGAGTGCCACGGGTAGGCCAGCACCGCGGGCACGACGGCGAGCAGCGCCAGCGTGATTCGCGCGGGTCCGGGGAGTGGGATGGATCGCAGCGGGCTCACGGTGTGGCGTCCTTTCGTCGGCGCGCGTTGAGCGCGGTGATCCCGCCGACGATGCCGACGAGCACGGCCAGCGCGGCGGTTCCGGCCAGAGCGACGGTCCGCGGGGTGGTGTCCTTGGGCGCGGGGGCGGGGGGAACGGCGATCGGTTTGGCCGCCGCCGCGGGCGGCTGATTGCCCGCGGGCAGTTGCCAGGTCAGGGCGGCCACCGGGTCCACGCTGCCGGCGCCGATGACGTTGGACGGCGCCCTGGCGCCGCCCAGCGCGGTCGCGGTGATGCGATGCACGACCTGGGTGGCGTTGAGGTCGGGATACTTGCTGCGGACCAGCGCCGCGACCCCGGCCACGTAGCCGGCCGCGTAGCTGGTTCCGCTCAGCGCGACCTGTTGCTGGTGTTCGTCGGGGAGGCCGTTGGCCAGGCCGCCGCCGTCGGCGTTGCCGACCGAGACGATGCGTTCGCCGGGGGCGGCGATGCCCACCCACGGGCCGGCCATGGTGAATTTGGACGGCCGGCCGTCCGGTGTCAGGGAGGCGACCGAGAGCACGTAGGGCTGCCACAGCGACGGGATGGAGACCGAGGTGACGCCGGCCCAGTTGCGCGGGTCGTCCGGGCGGCTCAGGTCGGTGAGCGGGTTGGACTCGCACGAGGTGCCGCCGCCGACCGATCCGGTCGGTCCGGTGTTGCCGGCGGCGGCCACGATCACCGCGTCCTTGTCCACCGCCGCGTAGCGGATCGCCGCGCCGAGCGCGGCCTCGTCGACCGGCCGGTCGGCGGGCAGGCAGGTGAGCGTGGAGACGTCGATCACCCTGGCGCCGAGGTCGGCCGCGTGCACGATCGCGCGTCCCAACGTCGTGACGTCCAGGGTGGCCCGCGCCATCAGCGGGTCGCCGCCCGGCGTGCGCGGCGAGAACTTGGCGGACGTCGTCCTGATCGACACCACGCGCGCGGCGGGTGCCACGCCCGAGAAGCCGTCCTCACCGGATCCCGCGGGCTGGCCGGCGATGAGCCCGGCGACCAGGGTGCCATGGCCGTCGCAATCGGTCAGGCCGTCGGTCGTCTCGACGAAGTCACCACCCGGGTCGACGTTGGGCAGCCGCGGGCCCGGCCGAACGCCGGTGTCGAGCACCGCCACCAGCTGACCCTCACCGCGCGAGAACTCCCATGCCCTGGGCAGATTCAGCGTCGCCTGGCTCGGGGTGACCGCGGCGGGGTCGCTTCCCGGAATCACCCCGGAGGTGGTGCACGGGCCGCGTTGCTCCATCGGCTGGACGGGACCCGGGGATCCGCTCGGCGGCGGAACACCCGGATCGACCTTCGGCGCCTCGATGGCCATAGCCGACGGGCATGCCCACAGCACGGCCGCGAATGCCGCTGCGAGACAGGCCGATCCGGTCCGAATCATCGATTGAGTATCCAGGTGAAGATGCCGACCAGGTAGGCCATCACGGGGATGAGCGACGCGTCGAGCCCGCCGGCGACGAAGCCCACCAGCCGGCGCACGGGCAGCGAATAGCTCTCCGGCTCGGCGATGTGCGGGTTGAGCGCCACCACGACCCACACCGCGGCCAGCGCGGCGAGCACCAGCGCCGCGCCCAGTGCCGCGCCGTAGCGCCCGGTCGCGGTGTAGAGCGCCAGCAGCACCCCGGCGGCAAGGAAGGGCTGCCCCAGCAGCCACGCCTTGCACGCGGCCGAGTCCCACACCCGGGCCCGCAGCACCGAGGTCGCCGCGGTGGCGCCCACCACGTACCAGCCCACGCCGCTCAGCGCCTCGGGCCGCAGCGCGATCGCGACCGAGCCCAGGACGCTGAGCAGCACTGCGGCGGCGATGAATCCGTTCTGATGGGCGTCGCCGATCCGCACCCGCCGCGGCAGATCCTCGAGCACCCGCAGAGAGGGGGCCGACGGGGTGGGGTCGCCGGGCGCCGGGATCACCGGCAGCGGGAAGCGCGCCCACAGCGCCGACAGCTGAGCCGCCTCGATGGTGACCAGCAGCGCCGCGACGATCAGGCCGCAGCCGATGGCGAGCGGTCGCAGGTGCCAGAGCACCTCGGCACCCGCGGCCAGCAGCACCCCGGCGCCCACCACCGCGGTCGCGGTGAAGAACCCGACGATGCGCTCCCGCTCGGCGCTGGGCACCATCAGGGCGACCAGCGACCAGGCGGTGACGCCGGCCGCGGCGAGCATGATGTGCGCCGGACCGAACCGCCCGGGCACCGCCAGCGCCAGCGCGGCGCCGATGGGTACCAGCGCGGCGACCGCGCACGCCGTCCCGGTGCGCGGCGAGCGCGCCGCGACCAGCAACCCCGCGATCGCGGTCACCGCCGCGACCGCGCTGACCGCGACCAGCCCGGCCAGCGCGCCGGTGGCGACCCGGTAGGTGACCGAGAGACCGGTCGCCAGGATCGCGACCGCGATGACCGCGGCCAGCGCCCCGCGCCGGATATGCGTTGCGCCCCAGGGCTTCAGCCGGGACGTCGAGAAGATCATCGCCGCGTCGGCGATGTCCTCGACGATGCCCGGGGCCGCCTGGCCGGCCGGGACCGGCTGCAGCGCCAAGAGATCGCCGTCCACCACCCCGACGGTGTCCAGGCTGGCGTCCAGGCTGAACGGCGCCCCGCCGATCGGGGCCAGGCTCAGCTGGGTCGCGGCGCCGAGGTCGGCCGTCCCCCTGGCGGTGTCGTCCGCGTCGCCGTTCGACGTCGCGGGTATCACCAGCCGCTGCACGGCGGGCAGGATTTCCCGCAGCGGCAGCTCGGCGGGCAACGCCATTTCCGTCAGCCTGCTGTCCGCGAGGATTGCCACGCGGACGATCGGCATGACGGCGCCGGACGTCACCGGACCCTCGAAGGACGCTGGGGCCATACCTGAAACATCGTTGCTCTCTTCTCTAGTGGAATTTCGGGTCAATTGGGGGTTAGGCGTGTTGCGCGGTGAAATCTCTGGCCAACCGGTGGCCGGGGAACCAATCGGCGTCCGGCAGCAACCCGGTCAGTTGTTCGATCGCGAGGGCGATCGCGAAGGGGGTCCCCGGGGCGAATGTCGACACCCACTCGCCGTCGAATGCGCGCGACGGGCTGACCAGGACCCGTCCCGCCGCCGCGTCGACGATGCTCATCCCCACCTCGGTGGTGGCGTGTCGGCCGTCGCGGCGGCGGCCGGCGACGATCTCGACGTAGCTGCGCGGGCCGTTGAACACCGACTCCACCACCGCTCGCGCCGACTGTGGGATGCCCAGGTAGTCAACGACTTCGGCCAGCGGCGCGCCCGAACGCAGCCGCTCGTCGGCGCGGGCGCCGACCCGCGCCGGCATGCTGAACTCGTCGAACCGGGCCGGCGGTTGCTGCGCCAGCCCGACGCCGAGGACTCCGACCAACGCGCGCGGGTCGTCGATGTCCATGGCGGTGAACGTGATCAGCTGCGCGCTGCGCAGTGCCACGATCGTCTTGGCGGTGGTGGCCGGGCGCTGCGCCACGATGCCGCGCAGCATCTCGCCGGTGCCGGAGTCCTTGGCGGGGCCCACGTAGCGCAGGTCGAGCCAGCGCTCCGGGAAACACACCACTCTGATCCAGTCGGCCACCGCCGGGTTGACGGCCCCGCCCTGTGATACCAGACCCAGCTCGGTCAGCTCGGCCCGCTGGCGCTCGAGGAACGCCTGGCGTTGCGCGGCGTCGGTGTAGGGCGAGGTGATCGCCAGCACCCACGGGAAGCTGCCCGCCCCAATGGTTTCGGCGATGAACCACGCGTGATCGACCGTCAGCTCGACGGCGTTGGGTTCAGCACTCATCGCACCGTGGGACTAACCGCCCCACTTGGCGGCTTCGGCCTGGTCGCGGGCCAGCATCGACATCGTGTTGGCTTCGTGGGTGCTGGCCATGGCCTGGTAGGCCCGCACCAGCTGCTCCATCGCCTGGTTCCACTGGGCCTGCCACGCCTGGTAGGTCATACCGGTGTCGCCCTGCCAGGCGTTCGACAGCGTCGCCTGCTCGCTGGCGATGTCCGAACCGAGCCCCTGCAGGGTGCCGGCGTAGCCCGACATGTCGGCGGCGTGGCTCAACATCGCCGGGTAGTTGTACATGATCTGGGACATGACAAGTCCTTTCGCGGTTGGTGGCGTGTGAAAGCGGCGGGATCAGAAGGCGGTGTAGCCGGATGCGGCGGCGGCGTCGGCGGCCACGTAGGTGCCCGCGGCGTCACCGAGGTTGGCCTGCGCGATGTCCAGCAGGGTGTTGACCCGCGCGGCGGCCTCGACGAAACGGGCGTGCGCGGCCTGGAACGCGGCCGAGGCCTCGCCCTGGTGGAACGCCTGCGCCGACATCGCTTCCTGCTCGGCCTGGCTGATGGTGCTGCGCATCAGGGCCGCCTTGGCGCTGAACGCCGATTGTGCGGCGACCAACTGCGGGATGTGAGCGTCCAACATGCTCATGGTGTTTCCTTTCTGTTCGCCCTCGTGGGGTTTGTCCGGTTGACGAGCATCGTGCTGCTGCCTTAGCCCCCTTCCCTCGGCCCGGCCCGGCGCGCCGGGTCGTGGCCCGCGTCGTGGTCCCAGGTGCCGGGCATCATCGGCATCGTTGGGCCCCCGCCGAATTCGCGGTCGGTCAGCTCGGTCAGCCCGGCCGCCCGGAAGGCGTTCTGCTTCCGCGTCGTTCCGGCGAAGCCCAGCGGCCCGGCCCCCGCCCCGGATGCCACCGCCGCGGCCAGTCGCTCCTCGTCGCCGTAATCCGGCGGGACGCCGAGGTCGGAGTCCATGTCCAGGTATTCGTCGCTGTGGTCGCGCATCGCGGCCTTGCGGCGCCGCCGCGCCCGCGCCTCGGCGCGACTGGCCGCCGCCGCGCCGGCCGCGGGGATGGTGGCCGCAGGCGCCTTGGCGCCGCCGCGACCGCCCAGGGTCGGGCCGACACCGGCCTCCGGGTCACCGCCGTAGGCCACCAGGTAGGCCAGGGTGCTCGGGGCCGGCGCCGGCGCCGGCGCGCCGGGCGCAGCGGAACCCGCGGCGACCGAGGGGGCCGGAGCCCCGGCGGGCGTCGCGACCGTGGGGGCCAGCGCGACCGCCGGCAACTGCGACGCCGGCCTGGCCGAGGCGACCAGCGGCGTCGCGGCCGCCCCCGCCGCCACCGGCGCGATCTCGGCGGGCGCGGCGAGCAAGGAGCTCAGGCCGATGCCGAGCAGCAGCGGGATGAGGAACGGCGCGGTCAGGATCGCGCCCCAGGTCGGCCAGCCGACGGCGTTGAAGAACACCTGGTAGGCGACGAAGAACAGCAGCGGGCCGTTGGCGGCCAGAAACGCCGGCAGGTTCGCGGAGAAGTTCTGCAGCATCTGCTGGATGTTCTGGAAGAAGTCCTGCAGGAACTTCGACAGCTGCTGGATGAAGTTCTGCCACCAATTCCCGGGCGTGTTCTGCGAGGCGTTGGCCGCCAGAGTGTTGGCGTCACCGCCCGGACGCACGATCGAGGGGGCCGGGGCGCTGCGCGGCGCGGACGCCAGGGCCGCGCCGGAGGTGGCCTGGTAGGCGCTCATCACGGTGGCGGCCTGGACCCACATCCGCGCGTAGTCGGCCTCGTTGAGCGCGATCGGAATGGTGTTGATGCCAAAGAAATTCGTCGCCACCAGCACGCCGTGAACGGCGTGGTTGGCGGCCAGCTCCCCCAGCGTCGGCATCGCGGCCAGCGCGGCGGTGTACGCCGCCGCCGCGACCTCGTGCTGCGCGGCCGCGCCGGCGCTGTCGGCGCTGGCCTGCTGTAGCCAGGCCAGATACGGCGCATGCGCGGCCGCGTACTGCGCGCCGGTCGACCCCTGCCACGCCCCGGCCTGGGTCTCCCCCAGCACACCCGTGAGTTCGGCTGCCGCCGTGGCGTATTCGGCGCTCAGCGAGGTCCACGCGCCCGCGGCCGCCAACAGCGGCCCCGGTCCCGGACCGGCGCTCAGCAGCGTCGAATGCACCTCGGGCGGCGAAGCCATCCAGACGGGGGCCGTCATCGTCAGGCGCCCGCGAATCCGAACGTCGCCGCGGCGGCGGTGTCACCGGCCAGGTAGCCGGCACCGGCTTCGCCGACGCCCACGCCGGCGCGGCCCAGCTCTTCGACGCCCTGGGCGGCGACGGCGGCGTGCTCGGATCCCTGTGCGCTGAACCCGACGGCCGTCTGCACCGACACCGGATCCACGGCCGGCGGCACCACCGCGGTGATGGCCGGCGCGGCCGCCGCGTGGGCGGCCGCCAGCCGCGCCGTCAGCGCCTCCACCGCGGCGCTGGTCGCGGCCAGGCCCTCGGGAACCACTCGCAACGTCATGACTCTCCCCTTACTGTTGCGTTTCACCAAACATTGCGGCCTCACCCACCAACGGGTTGACCAACTGGACGTACGTCGGACTGTCGCTGTCGCCCAACAAGATCGCCCGCCCGGCGGGCAGCCGGCCGAACCGCTGACCCCGGATCTTGCCGCTGTCCTGAGGGTTGCCCGCCAGCATCAGCGTGGTCGCCTGCAAGTCGTTGAAGCGGCGCAGCAGCGGGTTGGTCATCAGCGCGTGCCCCGAGCCGGTCGCGCGCGCCGTGACGATCACCCGCAGCCCCAAATCAGCGGCCTGCGAAAGGATTCCGATCAGCGGGGTCCACGGTCGCTGACCGATGTATGGGCCGCTCATCGCCGGCGAGTCCGGTATCTGGTCGACGTCGTCGATGATCAGGTAGTGGGTGTGGCCCGCGTATGTCCACCGGGCCAGCTCGCCCGGCGACAAGCCGGCCGGGGGGCGCCGCGACTCGATGATGTTGGCCAGCCCCAGCATCGCGGGGATGATGCGGTCGACGTTGGCGGTGTACTCGTTGTCGGCGAACAACGGCTCGTCGACCAGGTGCAGCCGCCGGTCCAGCACGGTGAACGCCACCTGGTCGGCCGTCGAGTTCTCGCGGATGGTGCGAATGATGTGGCGCAGCAACGTGGTCTTGCCGGACTTGCTGTCGCCGAACACCATCAGCAGCGGCTCGTCGGCGAAGTTGACGACGACGGGCGCCAGGTCCTCCTCGCGCTGCCCGATCACCACCTGCTCCGGGCCGCGATAGAGCGCGCCGACGGCCTCGGGGGCGAGGTTGGTCGGCAGCAGTCGCACCGGCGGCGCGGCGATGCCCGGGTAGCGGTCGTTGAGCACCGGTATCTGGTCCAGCTCGGGGCGGGCGAACAGGAAGTGTTCGGCGGCCATGGTCAACCCGCGGCCCGGCTGGTCGTGCGGCACGGCTTCGGCGGGGCGCCGCAGCGCGCCGACGAGCCGCACGTTGCTGTCGCGCGGATCGTGCAGCCTGAGTTCGAGCCGCAGCCCGAGGCCGTCGCGCATCGCCAGCGGCACCTCGAGCCAGCTGGGGGTGGTGATGACCACGTGGATGCCGTAGGCGAGCCCCACGTTGACCAGCTCGGTCACCTTGGCCAGCAAGGGATTACGGGTGTTGAATTGGTCGGTGTTGTCCCGGCCGAACGCGTACAGGTTGTCGATGACCAGGAACACCTCGCCGTAGCCGTCGTCGGGGGCGGTGCCCTTCCGGTCGCGGAACACCTCGCGCCGCTGCCGGGACAGCAGCAGCTGCTCCAGCTCGCCGAAGGTGCGCCGGATGCGCTCGGGTTCCAGCGCCGACGCCACGCTGCCGACGTGCGCCAGGTCTTCCAGCGCCCGCAGCTTGCCGCCGCCGTAGTCCAGGCAGTAGAAGGTGACGTCGCGCGGCGAGTGCAAGCCGGCCGCCGACAGGATGAACGTCTGCAAGGCGGTCGATTTCCCGGACTTCGGGCCGCCGTGGATCACCACGTTGCCGGCCGACGAGGTGGCGTCGAAAACCAGCGGGTCGCGGCGCATCTCGAAGGGCTTGTCGATTTCACCGAGTGGCCACTGCCACTGGCGCTGCGGCACTCCGGCGCGCGCCAGCACCGCGGTCAGCGGGATCGGCTCGTCGAGCGGCGGCAGCCACAGCTGCGGCGCCCTCGGCCCGTACCGCGCCAGCTGGTCGCCGATGGTGGCGATCAGCTTGCGCGGCGGTCCGGTGAATTCCTCGTCCTCGACCGCCGGGATCACCGTGTCCTGTTCGGGCTCGACCCGTCCGGCCGTGAACAGCTTGGGCTCCGGGGCGGCGTGCACCACAACGGCTTTCGCCCGCTGCGGCGGATCGTAGATGCCGTCGACGTAGGTGCTGCGGAACTTGATCGGGGCGGCGCCCGGCGCGGGCACCAAAAAGCCCACGCCCTTGTGTTCCTTGCCCGACTCGATGTGGTACGCGTCTTCCACGCCGATGATCTGGCGGGACACGCTGGGACTGGCCACCTTCAACCCGATGCGGTACGAGGTGTTCTTGTCGATGTCCTTGATCTTGCCCACGTCCAGCGTCTGCGACGCGAACAGGATGTGGATGCGGAACGAGCGGCCCTTGCGCGCCACGTAATCGAACAACTCCGCGTATTCCGGGTGATCGGCCAGCATCAGGGTGAACTCGTCGGCGACCACGAACAGCGTCGGGATGGGCGGCAGGTCGTGCCCCGCCGCGATCGCGCCCTCGTATTCCACCACCGAGTTGAACGCGCTGCCCTGCACGCGGCGCCCGGCCTCCCGCAGCAGCGTCTCGCGGCGGGCCACCTCCCCGCGCAGGGTGTCGGCGAACCGGTCGGCCAGCGACTTCTTCTCGGCCATGTTGGAGATCACCGCCACGACCTGCGGGAAGTGGCGGAAGCTGTCGGCGCCGGCCTCGCCCTTGAAGTCGGCGTAGATGACGATCAGCCGCTCCGCCGAATGGGTTGTCAACAGCGACAACAGAATCGACATCAAGGTCTGGGACTTCCCGGAGCCCGTCATACCGATCATCAATCCGTGCGGGCCCATCCCGCCCTCGGCCTCGTCCTTCAGGTCGAAGAACAGCGGCTCGCCGGTCGCGGTGACGCCGATGGGTACGCGCAACTCGTCCTCGCGGCGGCGCGGCCCCCACAGCGTGGGCACGTCCAGCCGTGAGGCGTCCGGGATGCCCAGCAGCGTGGTGAAGCTGGCCCCGCGGGTGGCCGCGGAGCGCAGCCCGGTGTGGGTCGGGTTGGAGTCCCAGCGCGACAGTTGGCGCGCCAGGTGGGCGGCCTCGTCGGCGCCGAGCCGGTCGGCGTGGTCGATAAAGGGCTGCCAGCCGCCGGTCTGCCAGCGCACCAGGGCCCCCGCCCGGCCGGCCTCGCCGACGACGCGCAGGATCGGCTTCTCCGGATCCGAATACTGCTCTCGGTGCGGCGGGGTGGCGCAGCGGTGCACGACGGTGACGCCCGCCCGGCCCAGCGCCAACGTGGAGCTGTTCAGGTCGAAGTCGGGGTCGTCGACGACGATCAGCAGGTGACGCAGCGCGTCGGCGGAATCGCCGGTGAAGGCCGGGCGGTCCAGGAAGGCGGGGCCCAGCAGCATCACCAGTTCGTCGGCGTTGGTCGTCAGGAAGCGGGCCGGCCCGACACCGTCGAGCTCACCCGGAACGTCGGTGTGGGGAAGCCATTTCAGCCAGGACCAGTCGGGACCCTCCAGGTCGCGGGCGACCAGGGCCACCCCCAGCACCGCCGGGTCGTGCCAGGTCACCGCCTGAGCGATCCACGCGCGCATCGCCGCCCGCGCGGCGTCGGCCTCGCCGAGCACGGTGATCCGCGAGACCTTCGTCAGGTCGATCCCGGTCGGCACGTCGCGCACGATGCGGTGGGTGTCGAGCAGGCTGCGTAAGGCGCTGTGCGACACCGGCTCCAGGTCGACCTCGTCCGCGGTGTCGTTCACCCGCAGCGCGGTGGTCAGGGGCACCTCGTGGCGGCCGGCGCGCAGCACCAGGAAGTCGGGATCGTGCGGGTCGCGCTCCCACTGCCGCCGCGACCCGGGCACCCCCGCCAGGGCCGCCGGCTCGGGGTGCGACCATTCGGCGGCGGCGCGCTGCTGGGCGGCCTGGGTGCGGATGTTGTCGCGGACCACCGACAGGTAGCGCAGGTAGTCGGCCCGTTCGGCGTCGACCTCCTCGGTGCGGGTCTTGTTGTCGTTGCCGCGATACATCGCGGTGGCGGCCAGCAACAGCACGAACGGGAAGAACAGCGTCTGCGGAGAGATCAACCGCATCCCGGTGGCGAACAGCGCGACGACCATGCCGACGATCAGGATCACCAGCACGTAGGGCATCGCGCGGCGCAGGAAGGACGGCGGGATCACCCGCGGCAGTTCGGGCGGCGCCTCGATGTTGATGGTGCCCTTGCGGGTCACCGGCGGCGCCAGCCTACGGCGGGCTTCGAAGATGAGTCGGCTCATCGGGGCGCTCCCTCTGCTGAAGCCACGCGGCCGGGCCTGCTGTCGGGCGCGAGCCCATCGTGCGCCAGCAGCGCGTCGGCGCGCGACAGCGTCGGCCCGCCGGCGAACAGCGCCAGCACCGACCACGGGACGGGCACCGCCGGCTCGCTCAGGCCAAGGGCCTCAACGGTTTTGCCTCGCCCGGCGGCCGAGTTCTCGGCCTCGTTGTCGATGCCGTAGCGAACCCCGGTGTCGGACACCCAGAACAACGACCCGGTGCCGGGCGCGCCGGCGCCGCCGGTGACGGTCTGGGCGAAGTAGCCGGTACCCGGCGCCAGAGCCACGCGAGCGGCGGTCGCCGGGGAGGCACCCACCAGGTCGACGGTGCGGATGGATTCCGGCACGGGCAGCGCCGAACCCGACAACAGGCTCAGCGAGCTGGTGGCGGCCCCGGCCGGCTTGCTCCAGTACACGCACGCAACGGGGTCCTTGGCGGCGTCGACGAGGGTGACCTGGCGGTCGGGATAACGCGCGGTATCGAGCATCCGCGACACCGGCAACTTGGCCACGGCGTCGGCGCCCAGCCGCGGCGGCTGATCCAGGCCGTAGGAGTTGGTGTTGCGCAGGATCGCGGCGAGCACCGGGGAGATGGGCTGCAGGCCATCCGGCAACACCGCGTAGTAGCGCGCCGCACCCGACGAGTTCTGGTCCAGTGCATAGGAAACCACCACGGCGCCGATCGGCGCGGGCACGGCGAACCCGGCCGGGGCGCCGGCGTTCGGGATGCCCGGCGCCGTCAGCGGCGGCGCCTCGGGGATCGCGTTGAACAGCCCCAGCGCGACGGGCCGCGGTGCGGGGATCTCCGAGTTGTTCAGCCCCAGGCCCAGCGCGTTGGTGACCGCGTGGTCGGCCAGGTTGATCTGGCTGCGCCTGCCGTCCCAGAGCAGCCAGGTGCTGGCGCCCTTGTCGCCCGGGGAGTCGACCAGGATTCCCCGCCCGGCATCGAGTTTGGCCGCCCGCGCGCCGCCGCTGTCGGGCCGGCCGGCGATCACGGTGACGCCGGTGCTGTGCACGGCGTGGGCCGTCCCGCCGACGCCGTCGCACACGGTCCAGTTCGCGTCGCGCGTGGTGTTCTGCACCATGCGCTCGGGTGCGCCCGGAATGCCGATCAGGTTGCCCCGCGGAAACCGGTCCAGCTCACTACTTTTCACCGTGGCGGGGTTGACGGGCTTGCCGACGATCAGCCGGGCCGACGTCAGGTTGAGCACGGGGTGCAGCTGGTCGCCCACCCGGACGTAGAGGGCCGCGGTCGACCGGTCGGCGAGCACGGTGTTGGTGCCGACCGTCCCGTTGGGCCGGATCAGCGAGAACACGAAGCAGCCCGCCAGCGCGGTGGCGAGCAGGACCACGCCCATCAGCACCGCGCGCGACTGGGTGCGCAGCGGGTCGACGAGCATTCTGGTGTCGTGCAGGGCGATGCCCGAAGCGATGCGACGCATCACGAATCGCCATCCGCTGACCTGGTGGCGGGTGACGAAACCGCGGCGGTACTCGACCTTGTCGGGGTTGTCGTTGACCGGGGTCCGGGAGGCGAACGAACGCCGTTCGTCGGGTTCAGGATTCGTCATGCCGGCACCGACAGCCCGAGGCCGCGCAACAACGGCTCCACCGAGTTCTCGACGTCTTGATCGGTGATCGTCATCAGCTCCTCGTCACTGAATTCCCCGGTTCCGGCGTGTTCCGAGTGGTCGAGCCGGAACTCCCGTTCTTCCTCGGAGCGTTCAACGATGTTGCGGACGAATCGACCGTTACCGGCGATGTCCAGGTTCCGCCGCGAGATCCCGTTGGCGTCGGGCGTCGACTCGGTGGCCAACTTGGTGAACAGCGCCTCCATGTGGTCCAGCGCCGCCTGCTCGAAGACGCTGTCGCGCTGCTCGGCCATCTTGGTCGCGATCTCGACGAGTTCCGGCGGTGCGTACGACGGGAAGTCGATGTTGCGGGTGAAGCGGGAGCGCAGACCCTCGTTGGTGTCCAGGAACTTGTCCAGGTCGGCGCGGTATCCGGCGATGATGACCACCAGCCGGTCGCGGTCGTTCTCCATCCGCGCGAGCAGCGTGTCGATGGCCACCAGCCCGAAGTCGTTCTTGGCGCCCGTGGCCACCAGGGCGTAGGCCTCGTCGAGGAAAAGCACCCCGTCGAGCGCGCTGTCGATGATCGCGTTCGTCTTGGCCTCGGTCTCGCCGATGTGCTGGCCGATCAGGTCGGCGCGGTGCACCTCGCGGATGTTCTCGCGCTTCAAAAGACCCAGGCCGCAATAGATCTTGGCGACCACGCGGGCGATGGTGGTCTTACCCGTGCCGGGCGGTCCGGCGAAGACCAGGTGATGGGCGCGCTGCGCGACCGCGAGCCCGCGCTGCTTGCGCACCAGCTCCATGGCGACCGAGCTCTTCAGCCGCGACACCTGGTTCTTGACCTCGTCCAGCCCGATGAACTCGGCGAGCTGCAGTTCGGCCTCGTGCAGCAGCACCGACTTGCGCTCGTGGGCCGCCGGGTCGACGAAGTCCTCGGCACTGGGCTCGGTGTCGGGGTCCCAGGGATCGGTGCGCGCTTCGATGCGGGCCGCGGTCGTGGTCACGATCCCGAAGCTCGTGTCGGACAGGGCCTGTTCGATCTGTTCGTTTTCCGGATGGGCCGCGTACAGGTCCTGCAGCACCTCGCTCGCCGATTCCTCGTCGACGTGCGCCCGCAGCACCAGCGCCTTGGCCAGCGCCCCGTCGACCGCCGCGACGGCGACGGGGCCCTCGGGTTCCTCGAGATACGACAGCGCGGGGGCGAACATGCCCAGCCGCGCCAGCGCGGTGCCCAGGGCGATCCTGGCCGCGTGCGCGAAGGCCTCGTCGAGCCCGGCGTCGTTGACGACCGGCGTCAGCAACTTGACGACGTCCGACCATCGCTCGGCGCGGTAGTTGATCACGACGTCGACCCAGCGGGCCTCGCGCCAGCCCGGCCGGCGCGCGCTCAGGCCGGTGACGATTCGGTCGGCGTCGGCGAACCGCCCCGCCGTTGCGAGGGCCGCGGCGTAGGCGAGGTGGAAGTCGTCGGGGGTGGCGGCGCGGAACTGCAGGTACAGGCCGGTGTCGTAACGGAAGCCCAGCGCCCCGGGCGCCAGGTCCACCAGCCGCTGCAGCGTGCCGGCCGTCGCCGCCGTCTGCGACACCGCCTCCAGCACCCGCAGCGACACGTCGCCGGCGGCCGCCAGCCCCGTCCAGGCGTCGCACTGCTCGTGGGCGATGCGGGTCAGCGCGGTGAACCCGGACCGCGCGGCGACCAGGTCGGCCGGGCGCTGGCGCTGATACACCGAGATCCCGAGCGCCCTGCAACACGTGGCGAACCGGCTGACGACGTCCCCGTCGACCCGGGCCTGCGCCCGAGAATTGACGGGCTGAGCGGCGAGCACGCCGGTGTCACCGAGTTCCACGGCCACGTCTTTCCATGTATGTAGCCTCCCCTAACCTGACCCGCCTGAAGTTAGCATTGCATAAGCTAAGTGTCGAGGCGCGAGGGCCCGTCCGGCTCACCACGCCCCTCCCAGTTCTCTACCGCTAATGAGGATGCTAGCCCGCAAAATGCGCCGCATTTTCGGTCCTTACTCCCAGCCTCAGTAGGTTGGCAGGCCGTTTGCAGCGCCCTCTAAGCGGCCGAGCTTATCGAAAATCATTTTCATTAGCAAGCCGATAGGTCCTCACCGCCCGGTCGCCGGACAAGCGAATAGTCGTCCGCCGTCGTTGAAAAGTTCCCGTCCCGGTCATCCCGATCTGGGCTCCGCTAATCCGGCTCCCACGAGCCCGGCAACATCGGCAGCGTCGGTCCGCCGCCGAACTCGTCGCCGGCCAGCGTCGCCAGGCCGGCCGCGTCGGCGGCGCCCTTGCCCGCCGTTCCGGCGAAACCCAACGGCCCGGCGGCCCGGTCCGACGCGATTGACGGCGCCGGGTCGCCGAGCGGGTCGACCCCCGAACCGGCGTCCGGCTCCAGGTCCACGTATTCGTAGCCGCGGTAGTGATCCTTCATCGCCGCCCGGCGCCGCCGGCGGGCCCGCTGCGCCGCCCGCGCCGATGCCGCAGCCGCTGCGGCGGCCGAGGCGGAGTCGGGCTCCGGCGCCTTGCGTTGCGCGCGGCTGCCGATGCCCGTGTCCGTCCCGATCGTGGGACCCCCGATCAGATATGGGAAGGCGGCTCCCTCGACCCCGGTCGGCGGCGGCGGTGGAGCCGCCGTTGCCGGGGCCGGGGCCGGCGCAGGTGACGGGGCCGACGTCGGGCTGGAAGACGGCGCGGGCGCCGCGGCCGGGGCAGCGCTCGCAACGACCGGAGCACCGCCGACGACGGGTGCATCGGGTGCCGGAGCCACTGGTGCCGGCGCGGCGACGGCAGCGGGGGCCGGCTGGATTCCGGCCATCAGGCTCAAGCCCGCTATGCCCCCGGCAAAACCGCCCGGCACGATGAACGGCAGGGCAGCAAGCTGCGGGAACGCCTGGAGCGCCTCGCCCACGTGGGTGAACTCGTCCGCGATGAGCCCGGCGGGCCCGAAAATGTCTTGCAGCAGATCCTCTATCGCGTCGACCGGGTTGCTCGGAAATTCCGCCAGATCTCGTCCTATCGTCTGGAAGATCTCGAGGAATCGATTCACCCACCAGCTCAGCTGGTACGGGTCGCCGCCGTCATTGTCGACGATTCCGTCGTCGTCACTGTCTTGACCGCTGCCGCTGGCCTGCACGATTTGTGGCGCGGGCCCCGGCTGCGGCGCCGAAGTCACCGCCATGGTCGACACCGCCTGGTAGGTCGACATCGTGGTGGCCGCCTGCACCCACATCCGCGCGTAGTCGGCCTCGTTGACCGCGATGGGGATGGTGTTGACGCCGAAGAAGTTCGTCGCGACCAGCGCGCCGTGGACGGCGTGGTTCGCGGCCAGTTCCGGCAGCGTCGGCATGGCGGCCAGCGCCCCGGTGTAGGCGGCCGCCGCGGTCTCGTGCCGCGCAGCGGCCGCCGCGCTGTCGGCGCTCGCGCGCGTCAGCCACGCCAGGTAGGGCGCGTGGGCGGCCGCGTACTGCTCGGCGGTGGGCCCCTCCCACGCCCCGGCCTGCGCCGCTGCCAGCGTCGCGGACAGCTCGTCCGCGGCCGAGGCGTAGGTCGCGCTCAGCGAGCTCCAGGCGGCCGCGGCGGACAGCAGGCCGGCAGGCCCCGGACCGCTGCTCAGTTGAGCCGAATGGACCTCCGGGGGCAGGGCCATCCACACCGGTGCGGTCATCCCGCGACTCCTCGCCGGGCTGGGACCGGCGCCGCCCGGGCTGTTGGGCGGCGCACCGATCAGCCCGGTAGTAGTCGAGGGGCGGCGCGCGAAAGTTCCCGCGCGGGGTCAACTCATCGGGAACTCATGCGAAAACCCGGCCGCGCCGGGTCAGGCTTTGACCGCGCTCACCAGGGTGTTGCGGGCGATCATCGGACCGGCGTCGACGTCGGGCCCGGGCACCGGCCTGCCGTTCTGGCGGAGGAAGTCGGCCAGCGGGGTGCCGACCGCGGTCCAGCCCCGCTCGCCGAACCATTGGGTCGCGGGCGCGATCCGCTCGTTGTAGACCAACTGATAGAAGGGCCGCTCGGCGCCGTCGGCCATCGCGGCGCGCTCTTGCTCGCGTTTGGCCTCGAAGTCGGCCTGGTCGAGCGGGGCGCCGTCTTCGACGGCGACGTGGCTGCCCGAAGCGGCCAGGCCGTCGATGCCGGTGAACAGCTGCTGCTGGGCGGCGGCAGGGAGATAGATCAGCAGGCCTTCGGCGATCCAGGCCGAGGGCCGGTTGGCGTCGAAGCCGCTGTCGCGCAGCGCTTGCGGCCAGTCGTCGCGCAGGTCGACCGCGATCTCGCGGCGCTCCGCCTTCGGTTGGGCGCCCTGCCGGGTGAGCACCTCGCGCTTGAAGTCGAGGACCTGCGGCTGGTCCAGCTCGAAAATGGTCGTGCCGGCGGGCCAGTCCAGGCGGTAGGCGCGGGAGTCCAGACCCGCCGCCAGGATGACCACCTGCCGCACGCCGGCGCCGGCCGCGCGGCGGAAATAGTCGTCGAAGTACTTGGTGCGGGCGCCCTGGAAGTTGACGAAGTGCTGGCCGAAGTCGGCCGTCGTCAGCTCGTGATCGGGGGCCCTGCCGTCCAGGACGTCGGCCGCCCACCCACCCACGGCGCGGCAGAACACCTCCGCATAGGGGTCGACGACCAGCGGGTCCGGCTTCTGCGCCTCCAGCGCTCGCGCGGTCGCCACGAACAACGCCGTCGAACCGACACTTGTCGTGATGTCCCAGGTATCACCTTCGCTACGCACGGAGTCGACATTACCGACGCCCGGCGTCCGGCCGATCCGGCGCGGTGCTGCCGTCGGAATTCCAGCCGCCCGGCAACATCGGTAGCCGTGGGCTGGACCCGAACTCGTCGGCCAGTGCGGTCAGGCCCGTTGCCCGGGCGGTGGCCTTTGCCTGCGCGGTTCCGGCAAACCCCAGCCCTGCGGCGCCGCGGTCGGAGGCGGCCGTCGACGCCTCGTCAGCCGGCGCGCCCCAATCCGGGTCGACGTCGACGTTCATGTCCGCGAACTCGTCGCCGTGGTCGCGCTGGGTCGCGCGCCGGCGCCGGCGCGCCCTGGCCCCTGCCCGGGCCGCGGCCGCGGCCGCGGCCGCGGCGCTATCGGGCTCCGGCGCTTTCCTTTTGGCGCTGGAGCTGGCGCTCGCACCCATCCCCGAACCCGTCCCGATGCCGGGCGGAGCGACGACGTACGGCGGCGCGAAACCCGCCGCGTGCGGTGGCGGGGGCGCGGGCGGCGCGGGGCCGGCAACGGTGGTGGCGGTCGCAGCGGGCGCAGTCGCCGGTGCCGAAGCGGGGGCCGCGGCCGGCGCGACGGCGCTCGGTGCCATCGCGACCGCCGGCATCGGACTGGGGGGCGGGGCGGTCGCCGGCACCAGCGCCGGGACGGCCGAGTGCGGTATGGCGCCCAGGCCGGCCAGCCCGGCGAGGCCCGCGACGGCGCCGAAGGGGGCCACGGCGAGCAGCAGGGCAGGGGCCAGCAGCTGCGGCGCCGTGGCCAGGATCTCGAGGATGTGTGTCGGCCAGTCAAACAGCGCGAGCTGAACGATGTACTGAAACGCCAGGGCCGGATTGTGCACCAGGTAATAGCCAAACTGCTCGAAGTCCTCCAGGAGTTCCAGCGCTCGAACGACCCACCAAATCGGCTGACTCGCGTTCGTGTAGGCGTCGTAAGGCAGGCCGTTCACGGTGCCCTGCGCGGGATCCCAGTTGATGCCGAGGTTCTTCAGGATGTTGGCGATGAACTGGTCGAGCGGATTGTTGATGGTGGGGTCGTGTACACCGCCACCCGAGTCCTGGCTGCTGGCATCGGATTTCACGATCGGCGGCGCGGGCTCGGCCTTGGGCGTCGACGCCACCGCCGCGGTGGAGACCGCTTGATAGGTGGTCATCGTGCCGGCCGCCTGCACCCACATGCGCGCGTAGTCCGCCTCGTTGAGCGCGATCGGAACCGTGTTGACGCCGAAGAAGTTCGTCGCCACCAGCGCGCCGTGGACGGCGTGGTTGGCGGCGAGTTCCGGCAGCGTCGGCATGGTGGCCACCGCCGCGGTGTAGGCGACCGCGGCGGTCTCGTGTTGCGCGGCGGCGACGGCGCTGTCCGCGCTGGCCCGCGTCAGCCACGCGAGGTAGGGGGCGTGCGCGGCGACGTACGATTCGGCGCTCGGCCCCTCCCACGAGCCGGCCTGCGCGGCGGCCAGCACGCCGCTGAGTTGCGCCGCGGCCGAGGCGTATTCGGCGCTCAGCTCGGACCACGCGTCCGCCGCCGCCAGCAGCGAGGCCGGACCGGGGCCGCTGCTGAGCAAAGCGGAATGCACCTCGGGTGGGGAGGCCATCCATATCGGGGCCGTCATAGCGCTCCTCGGGCCGGAAGGCGTACCGGACAGAGCGGAGCTTAATGAATATGATTTTCGTTATCAACTTGACGGGCCGGACGATCCCACGCGGGGTCCGGCTAGACCAACGGGCGGCCCGTCCGGATCCGGCGGTCGACGTCGGCGAGCAGGACGTTGAACGGGTACCGCCGGACGAACCGCGGCAGGCGCCGGTTCACCAGGGCCAGCGCCGCGATGAGCCGGTCGAAGCGCCGCTGCCGGGTGGCGTCCCAGGGCAGCCGCATCTCGTCGCGGAACCGTTGCGGCAGAAAGCCCGTGGTGATCAGCAGCGCCACGCTTTCGGAGGCGCGCTGCAGGGGGCGCGGCAGCGCCAGCCCGCGGATGCGGTTGGCCGCGATCGGATAGAGGTACTCGCGGACGGCCTCGTCGATGTGGACCCGGGCCAGCGACTCCTGCCAGTACCGGTCGAACGCCGCCCGGTCCGCCGGCCACATCGCCGGGGGCACCTGCAGCGTGGTGGCCAGCGCCGCGCCCTCGCGGTAATGGCGGTCGGCGTCCTCGCCGTCCAGCTCGCCGATGAACATGCGGTAGATGTCGACCCCGCCCTTGTACAGGCAGGCCCCCACCCACAGCTGCAGGTCGGGATCGAAGGCGTTGTACTGCACCGGGCTTTCGGGGGTCGAGTAGACCTGCGCATGCGCCCGGTTCACCGCCCGCCGGAAGGCGTCCTTCTGCGCGTCGCTGCCCATCGTCGCCACGGCCAGGTAGGTGAAGGTGGTGCGCGCGCGCTTGATCGGATGCAGGTCGACGCGACCACTCTCGACGCGACTCTCCATCACGCCGTAGCCGACACCGGGGCGCGCCAACTGCATGATCACGTTCGCGGGCCCGGCCAGCAGCGCGACGCCCATCAACCCCTCGTCGATGCCGAGTGCCCGCCGGCGCCGAGGCCGCCGAGCACGGGGGCGGTCGGCGACCGGACGCTCGACCTGCCGAATCGGTTCGTGCACCGGGATTGCCATAGTGAGTTCCTCCCGCGGACCCCGCCCGCCAATCTGCGAACGCTTGTTTCCTGATATTGTCGGTGCTGAGCGCTGGTGTCAAGATGGGTCCCATGAACGAGCCCTCGAGCGCGCGGCCGTACCGCGGGGTGGAGGCCGCGCAGCGGCTGGCCACCCGCCGCAGCCGGCTGCTCGCCGCGGGCCTGGAACTGCTCGGGGCGGAGCAACGGGACATCTCCGGCGTCACCGTGCGGGAGGTGTGCCGCGAGGCCGGTCTGGCCGCCCGGTATTTCTACGAAAGCTTCACCGACAAGGACGAATTCGTCGGCGCGGTCTACGACTGGGCGGTCGCGGACCTGGCCGCCACCACCCAGGCCGCGGTGTCGGCCGTCCCGGCCCACGAGCAGACCCGCGCGGGGCTGGCGAACATCGTGCGGACGATCACCGGCAACGCCCGGGTTGGGCGCCTGTTGTTCAGCAGTCAGCTGGCCAACACGGTGATCGCGCGCAAGCGCGCCGAGTCGAGCGCGATGTTCGCCCTGCTGTCCGGCCAGCACGTCGGCAGTGCGTTACAGGTCCCGGCAAACGACCGCATCAAGGCCGCCGCGCACTTCGTGGTCGGCGGCGTCGCGCAGACCATCGGCGCCTGGCTGGCCGGCGACGTCCAACTCGAACCGGACCAGCTCGTCGATCACCTGGCAGCGCTGCTCGATGAGCTCGCCGAGCCCCGCCTGTACCGCCTCGCCGAGACGGCGGCCGAGCCGCGGGCGAAGTCGTGACGCGCGCCCTCACGCCTGGCAGACGCTGCGCCACCCGGTGGTGGCGGTGAGCGAGAACGCGCTCAGAGCATTCGAGATGTGTTGGCGTAACTCGACATCGGAGTTGTGCCGGCCCAGCTCGTAGGCGAGGAGTGAGACGAACACCCGGCCGTGCACCCTTCCCGAGAGCAACGCCAGCGCGCCATTGGTGCGGTACATCGTCGCCGTCGTCACCCCCGGGTACACCGTCTTCATGGCGAAGTGCTCGGCGTCGGTCCCGTCCGGGCGGTTGACGGCCGGGTGCAACGCGCCGAGGTTGGACGATACGACCGTGGTGGCGCTGCCGGTGACAATGCCGATCAGTAGCCGCATGACGCGTTCGGGAATCAGCGGAATCAGCGGCAGCAACGCCCAGCGCTCGTCGGGCTCGTCCTCGTGGCGGGACAGTGCCTCCTTGATCCTGGCGCGAACCTCGCGCAGGTCCGCCGTCACGGGTGCGGGGTCGACCGTGACGTCGACGTTGATGACCGCGTTGGCGCGAGTGTCACCCGGGGTGCGCTCGTTGACGGGCATTCCGACGTTGACCGTGCCGTCCGCGGCGACCCGGCCCACCCGCCGGGCGAGGTGGGCCGCCAATCCCGCGAGCAGCGCGTTGCTGGTTCCCCCGAGAGCTTGTGCGCGCGCGTCCCACTCGTCGGCGTCGACGAAGATCGTCGCCATGGGCAGCGAGATCGCGTCGTCCGGTCCGGCCGGGGGCGCGGGCCGCTTTCCGCCGGGCGTCGCGGCGCCGCGGCCGGCCCGCGCCATCCGTGCGGCCGCAACGACGGCGCGGCCCATGCCCGGTGCGTCGTGCGCTGTTTGGCGCAAGTCCTCGCGCAGCGCCCGCCACCGCCGCCGCGATCCCGCGGCGGGCCACTCGGTCGCGTCGTCGCGGCCGCAGGCCGCGTCCGCCAGCGCCTCGCACAGCCCGACACCATCGGTGAGGCAATGGGTGACCACCAGGCTGACCGCCGCCCCGCCATCGGTCAACGGCAACATGCCCAGATGCCATCCGGGGCCGCGCTCGGCGTCCGGCCGCTTGCGCGCCTGCTCGCCCAGCCACTCGTCGATCTCGCCCCGCGGCCGGGGTGCCGCGGCGATCTCGAGGCCCGGCTGACGGGTGGGTGTCACCCAGCGGTGCCGGCCGAACGGCAACGGGCTGCGTTCGATGCGGCGACGCAACCGACCCCGGCCGAGATGGCGGTGAAAGGCCCGCAGACCGTCGAGGTCGATGGCGTGGTCGTACACCCAGATGCATTGCAGCACACTGGTCGCGGCGGTCGCTCGCTCGCCGAGGAAGAGTGTCTGGTCGGCCAGGTCCAGCACGTTGCTCATCGCTAGGCCGCAACCACGTCGGGCTGGTCGGGGGTGGTGTCGATGACGCGGACGAACTCCCGGATCAGGGCCGCGACGTAGCGCTGCACCGAGTCGCGGGCTATCTCGTTGTCGGGGAACGAGATTGTCACCGTGGTTCGCTCGACGTGCCGGTTGATCCACAGGTTGATCCCACCGGCGGAGAGGCTGTCGCCATAGGTGCCGAAATTCATCTCCGCCCACATCCCGACCAGGGGAATCTTGCGGAAGTCGAGGAACGACACCATCATCGGCAGTTGGGTGGGCAGCTTTATCCCCAGCTCGTCCGGTGTGGCCAGCTCCAAGACACGCTCCACGGGCACCGTGGCGAGTTCTTTGGCGGCGTCGAACGACTTCTGCGCCGCCCGGGCCGCCTCGGGGAACGAGTCGCCGGCCGTCGGCACGGTGACCGGGATCAGGCTGGCGAACCATCCCACCGTCATGGTGTCGATACCCGGCGTGCGGGTGTCCCGCGCCGTGAACCCGAAATAGGTTTCCTTGCCGGTCAATACGCGCTCCGCCAGGGCGGTGCACGCCAGCACTCCCCCGGTGAACCGGGCACCTGCCGCGCAGCAGGCGGCGTCGAAGGCGTCCGTGCCCGCGGCGTCGAGCACCTCGACCGTCAACAAATCGCCCTTGCAGCTCGCCCACGTGTCGCCCAGTGGGAGCGGAAAGCTCGGCCAGTCGCCGTCGGTCTCGCGCGCGAAGGCGATCCAGTCCTTGATCGCCGGGGAGGCCAGGCTCAGGCTCGCCGCGTTCTCGCGCTGCCGCGCCGCGTAGTCGCGGTAACTCCTGACTTCGGGGCCCGGACCGGGATCGGCGCCGTGCGCCCCCAGCGTCAATCGCTGATAGGTCAGGTGGATGTCGAGGAAGATCAGTGCGGCGGACAGGCCGTCGATGTGCAGGTGGTCGACACTGGCGTAGAACGTGAAGTGGTCGGCCCCCTGGACGACTCCGTAGGTGAAACAACCCCATCCGAGCGTCTCCGGGGTCGTCGTCAGGACGTGGGCGCGCGCCCGGTCGGGGCTCGTGCGGCCGAACGACACCGGGGCGAAGTCGATGGCCTCGGGGTCGGTGATCAGCCGGCGGACGATGACGCCTTCCTCGAATTCGAACCAGCTGTGATAGGTGTCCTGACCGCGGACGTGCGCATTGATCGCCGCGGTCATCGCCGGGATGTCGCACACGCCGGGAATGTCCCACGCCACGACCATCAGCCGGGGTAGCTGCCGGTTCAGCGCCTTACTATGAAAGGCGGTCCAGAGGTGTTGGGTCTGTTGATAACTCGGAGCCGAATCGCTTCGCGGCGCTGTGCGAGCCGCTTCGTGCGACGCGGGTGTGGCCATCCAGGTGGTAAGGGGGCCGTGCGGCGGTTGCCATTCGCTGATATTCCCGAGTGCGACCATTTCTTGATCCCGTTCTGTGGCGATGCTGGTTCCGTTGTGCGACAAGGGGGTAGCGGAAGAGCCATTCATAATGGCTTTTCTGCGCGGTATGAATTCATTTTTGCTTCGGGGATCTTTGCGGCGGATTCCGTACGTTGGCCCGAACTTACGGCGCCGCTTTCACCCCCCTGTCGCTGTTATTGGACGGTAGTACAGGAACGCGAGGATTGGTCGGTTTTAGGAAGATTCGCAATCGCGTGCGTAAGCGCCGCGGGGCCGGTAGTCTTTCTCAGTCGCACGGGGCCGGCGGACCAAAAGGCCGCGGCCTCAGGGGAACAGGGGAAGCCGCCACAACGGCATGGCGGGGTCGAGCAGCCACAGCCGCATCATCGTGAGCCGCATCAGCCGCTGCGCGCTGAAGATCAGGAAGGCCGCCAGCGGCAGCTCGATCAGCAGCGCGGTGGTGACCGAAAGCCAGACGTCTCTGGGCCCGGCCGTCGTCAGGTCGAACCAGGCGTCGCAGATCAGCAACACCCCGGTGGTGAACGCGGCCGGCACCAACAGCTGGCGGCGGAGGTACCCGAGCGTCGCCGTCGCGAGCATGAATCCGACCAGGAGAAGGTCGAAGCCGACCCACGTCACGGGCCAGTTGTGCGCGACATAGTTCTCCGGCAGCGTCACCGACAGATATCCCAGCCAGGGAACCATCGCCATCGAGCCGCCGACCATCAGGCTCAACCGGATGCGCCGAACCCGGGCCAGCAGCGCCGGGTCGATCAGGTCGCTCACGGGCTGCTCCAGCCGGGAGATGAGCTGCCGCCGCTGCTCGGGGGTGAGCGCCGCGATCTGCGCGTCGGACAGGACGCCGTCGGTCATCGGCGACCGGCGACCACCGGGGGTCGGCGGTCTGCCGCGGTCCTGGGCACGGCCTGAGCATCGGTGGCATCGAATTCTTTTACCCAGCAGGCGAATTCGAGGGTGATGCCGTCGGGGTCCTGGAAGTAGAACGACCGCACGTACACGCCGGGATGCACCGACGCGGACACCTGCATCGGGCTCTCGTCGTGGTTGAGCACGGGCCCGACGCGCACCCCTTTGTCCTTGAGCCGCTGGCGGTAGGCGTCGAACTTCTCGGCCGGGACGTGGAATGCCAGGTGGTTCATGGTGCTCACCGCGCTGGTGATGTCGCCGATGCCGGGGATGGCGCCGGGCGAGGAGATGCCCGGCACCCGGTCGGGGGCGTCGGCGAACCAGAAGAAGGCGACGCAGTCTCCGTTGCCGGCGTCGAAGAAGAAGTGCTGGCCCGCACCCCCGGGCAGATCGAGGGACTTGATCAGCGGCATGCCCAGGACGTTGGTGTAGAAGTCGACGGTGCGGGCCATGTCCGAGCAGACCAGGGCGACGTGGTTGATCCCGCCGAGTTCGAATTCCGTGTTGGTGTTGTGCGGCTTGATCATCGCGCGGCTCCCCTCGGTCCCCGGCTTGAGGTCCTGGCCAAGATGTGATTCTGAATCTAACATCAGCGTGGAGTTTTCTTTAGAGAAGTCCATCGCCAACGGGGCCGCAAAATTGACTCTTCACACCGGTGCCGCGGGCGTGGTCCGCGAGTTCGTCGGGCTGCCGTCACCGACCGCGGGGCGCGCCGGTGCGGGCGGGCACCCCTGCCAGGGGCTGTACCACCGGGGGGTGGGGCGCAAGCCCAAGGTGGCGATGATCGCCACGCACTACCAGATCGACTTCTCGGAGCACTATCTCGCCGACTACATGGCCACCCGAGGTGTCGGCTTTCTCGGCTGGAACACCCGCTACCGGGGCTTCGAGAGCAGCTTCCTGTTGGACCATGCGCTGGTCGACATCGGCGTCGGGGTGAGCTGGCTGCGCGAGGTGCAAGGGGTGGAAACCATTGTGCTGCTCGGCAACTCGGGCGGCGGCTCGTTGATGGCCGCATATCAGTCGCAGGCCGTGGAGCCGAACGTGACCCCGCTGGACGGGATGCGGCCGGCGTCCGGGGTGACCGAGTTGCCCGCCGCCGACGGCTATGTGGCCACCGCCGCCCATCCCGGGCGGCCCGACGTCTTGACGGCCTGGATGGACGCCGCCGTCGTCGACGAAAACGACCCCGTCGCCACCGATGCCGACCTGGACCTGTTCAACGGGCGCAACGGGCCGCCGTATTCGCCGGAGTTCCTCGCCCGCTACCGGCGCGCGCAGGCCGCACGCAACCACGCGATCACCGACTGGGCCGAGACGGAACTCAAACGCGTTCGCGCGGCGGGGTTTTCCGATCGCCCGTTCAGTGTCATGCGCACCTGGGCGGATCCGCGCATGGTCGACGCCGGGATCGAGCCGACCCGGCGCCAACCCAACATGTGCTACGCCGGCGTCCCGGCCAAGGCGAACCGGTCCGCGCACGGCATCGCCGCGGCCTGCACCCTGCGCAGCTGGCTGGGCATGTGGAGCCTGCGGGTGGCGCAGACCAGGGCCGACCCGCACCTGGCCCGCATCACCTGCCCCGCCCTGGTGATCAACGCCGACGCCGATACCGGGGTGTTCCCGTCCGACGCGCAGCGCATCTTCGCCGCGCTCGCCAGTCCGGACAAGACCCAGGCGTCGATCGACACCGACCACTACTTCACCACCCCGGGCGCTCGCGGGGAGCAGGCCGACCTCATCGCCAACTGGATCGGCAAGCGGTTTCGCTGAGCCGCCGCGACCCCTGTGGTCAACCAACCGACCGGTTGTTAGTTTGGGAGGTGCTTGGCCGAGACGGAAACCCGAAAGCATGGGAAGGCGACCAATGCCGATCGCTATCACTCCTGAGCATCAAGACCTGGCCGATTCGGTCCGGTCCCTGGTGGCGCGCGTCGCGCCGTCCGAGGCGTTGCACGCGGCGATGGAAACGCCGATCGGCAACCCGCCGCCGTACTGGCAGGCCGCCGCCGAACAAGGCCTGCAGGGCCTGCACCTGGCCGAGTCCGTCGGCGGGCAGGGCTTCGGCATCCTCGAGTTGGCCGTCGCGCTGGCCGAGTTCGGCTACGGCGCGGTGCCCGGGCCCTTCGTCCCGTCGGCGATCGCGAGCGCGCTGATCGCCGCCGACGATCCGCAGGCCAAGGTGCTCTCCGAGCTGGCGTCCGGCGCCGCGATCGCCGCCTACGCCATGGACTGCTGCGGGCTCACCGCCACCCGCCAGGGTGACGCGCTGGTGCTCCGGGGCGAGGTCCGCGCGGTTCCCGCGGCGGCGCAGGCCTCCCTGCTGGTGCTGCCGGTCGCGATCGACAGCGGCGAGGAGTGGGTGGTGGTGCGCGCCGAGGAGCTCGAGGTCGAGCCGGTGCGGAGCATCGACCCGCTGCGCCCGGTCGCCCACGTGCGGGCCAACGCCGTCGAGGTCGGCGCCGACGCCGCGCTGTGCAACCTGAGCATGGCCACCGCGCACGCGCTGATGACCACGCTACTGTCCGCCGAGGCGATCGGGGTGGCCCGCTGGGCGACCGACACGGCGTCGCAATACGCCAAGATCCGCGAGCAGTTCGGCCGGCCGATCGGGCAGTTCCAGGCCATCAAGCACAAGTGCGCGGAGATGATCGCCGACACCGAGCGGGCCACCGCGGCGGTGTGGGACGCCGCCCGCGCCATCGACGAGGCGCGCGAAAATGACTGGGACATCACCGGTTCCGACGTCGAGTTCGCCGCCGCCGTCGCGGCGACCCTGGCGCCCGCGGCCGCCCAACGGTGCGCGCAGGATTGCATCCAGGTGCACGGCGGGATCGGCTTCACCTGGGAGCACGACACGAACGTCTACTACCGCCGGGCGCTGATGCTGGCCGCCTCCTTCGGCCGCGGCTCGGAATACCCGCAGAAGGTGGTGCACACCGCCACCGGCACCGGCCTGCGGGCGGTCGACATCGACCTGGACCCGGACACCGAAAAGCTGCGGGACGAGATCCGCGCCGAGGTGGCCGCGCTCAAGGCGATGGATCGCGACCAGCGCAGGGTCGCCATCGCCGAGGGCGGCTGGACGCTGCCGTACCTGCCGGAACCGTGGGGCCGCGCCGCCGGCCCGGTCGAGCAGATCATCATCGCGCAGGAGTTCACCACCGGCCGCGTCAAGCGCCCGCAGATGGGCATCGCGACGTGGATCATCCCGTCCATCGTCGCGTTCGGGACCGAGGAGCAAAAGCAGCGGTTCCTGCCGCCGACCTTCCGCGGGGACATGATCTGGTGTCAGCTGTTCTCCGAGCCGGGCGCCGGATCGGACCTGGCCGGGCTGAGCACCAAGGCGACCCGGACGGACGGCGGCTGGCGCATCACCGGCCAGAAGATCTGGACCACGGCGGCGCAGCTCTCCCAGTGGGGCGCGCTGCTGGCCAGGACCGACCCGTCCGCCCCGAAGCACAACGGCATCACCTACTTCCTCCTGGACATGAAGAGCGAGGGTGTCGAGGTGAAGCCGCTGCGCGAGCTCACCGGGAACGCGATGTTCAACACCGTCTACATCGACGACGTGTTCGTGCCCGACGACTGCGTCCTCGGCGAGGTGAACCGGGGTTGGGAGGTCAGCCGCAACACCCTTACCGCGGAACGGGTTTCGATCGGCAGCAGCGAGGCGAACTTCCTTGCCACGCTCGGCCAGTTCGTCGAGTTCGTTCGCGACGGGCAGTTCGACCCGGTCGCCCAACACCGGGCGGGTCAGCTGATCGCCGAGGGCCACGCCGCCAAGGTGCTCAACCTGCGCTCGACGCTGTTGACGCTCGCCGGCGGGGATGCCATGCCGTCGGCGGCCATCTCCAAGCTGCTCTCCATGCGCACCGGCCAGGGGTACGCGGAGTTCGCGGTCTCGTCATTCGGCACCGACGCCGCCATCGGCGACACGGGTGAGCTCGCCGGCAAGTGGGGCGAATACCTGCTGGCCAGCCGGGCCACCACGATCTATGGCGGCACCTCGGAGGTGCAGCTGAACATCATCGCCGAGCGACTGCTCGGCCTCCCCCGCGATCCCTAACCCTCACTTGCGATTTGGCGCCGGAGAGGGGCCATGCCGACCTGAGGGGTGGTCAGGCCGGCATGGTTTCCCCCCCATCCCGTGGGCCGGTCGGCCTCTGTGGATCGGCACGTCGAGACTGGCCGGTTACCACGGGGAGGTTGGTTCACCACCACCAGTTCCAGTGGCCGGGGGCCCAGAATCCGCGGTTAACCCAACCCGGGCCACGGTGCCCCCCGTTCCAACCGTGGCCTCCGCCCCATCCATGACCCCCTCCTGGACGGTCGGGAAGGATGCCGGGCCCCCCTGGCGCACCGTGCGGGCCGGCGGTGGTGAAGCTCGTGTCGGGTCCCGGTACGGGGGCCGCGTGGGCGGCAGGGCCGCCGCCGAACAGCAACGCCGCGGCCGCTGCGGAACCACCGACCACGCCCGTGGCAACACCGCGCAACGATAGCGAAGAGATCCTCATCGCGAGAGCTCCTTCCGGGACTTGGTACGGGACTTGATGCCGACAAACAAAACGTTAGCCACAAATTTCCCGGCAAACAACATTCGCACACCTAAATCATGCTGTGAATTAAGTAACAGCCCCCTTGAATTTATTGTCGCTACCAGAATTCACCGCATGTCATGACTTTCGTAAATCAGGAGATCGCCGAATACTGAAGTCTCATAGAGCCAGTTCAAAAGGGATCTACTGACATACTTAATTCCATACCTCCGCGACCGCACAGAGACTGAATTGCGCATATGCGGGGCCGCACAACCACCGCCAGAAGGCGAAATTCCCGTCATAATTCAGGCGCTGGGCAGCTACCTACATCTCTTTGCTATCGAAAGCCGCAGCTGGCGCACCCGCCGGGCCCGCAGGCGGGCGGTGGGCCGGGCCGCGCCGCTGCGACCGGCTTCCGCGGGCCCGGTGACGCGACTTACGCCCTCGTCGGTGGAAGAATCAGTATCGACACATTCGAGCGCTGATTTACTGATTGGCCACTCATCCGGAGGACGATCGCCACAGTGAACTTCAACCCCAGCCACATCGGACCCGGCGGCGGAACGTTTCGGGGCCCCGGGCCGTCGGCCGCGCCGGCGGGCGACGCCGCGCCAACCGAGCGCCTCACCGGGCTCGGGCAGCAGGGCGCGCACCGGGTGGTCAGCCAGCCGGCGGCCGGCCAGGTAGGCCGGGGCCAGCGCACACGCCGCACCGTCGACCTCCCCGCGGCCACCCATCGGGCGCTCGACATCTGGCAGCGTGAGGCCGCCGACCGCCTGGGCGTCGCCCGCGTGACCGGGCAAGAGGTGCTCACCGCGCTCATCGACCAACTGCTGGTCGATCCCAAACTCACGGCGCAGATCACCCGCGCCATCAAAGACCGGCGCTGACCCCCGACCGGGCCGCGGCTAGTCGACCTCCATCTCACGCAGCTCGCGCTTGAGGATCTTGCCCGTCGGGTTGCGCGGCAGCTCCTCGAGGAAGACCACCTCGCGCGGCACCTTGTAGCGGGCCAGGTGGTCGCGCACGTATCCCTTGATGGTGTCCTCGTCGACGTCGGAGCCGTCCTTCTTGACGACGAAGGCGCGCAGCCGGTGGCCCCATTCCTTGTCCTCGACGCCGATCGCCGTCGCTTCGACCACCTCCGGGTGGCCGCTGATCAGGTCCTCGACCTCGGCGGGGAACACGTTCTCGCCGCCGGAGACGATCATCTCGTCGTCGCGGCCACTGACGTAGAGCAGGCCGTGTTCGTCGAAGTAACCAACGTCGCCGGACGACATCAGGCCGTCGATGATCTGCTTGTGGCCGCCGCCGGTGTAGCCCTCGAACGGAAACGCGTTGCCGACAAAGATCCGGCCGACCTCGCCCTGGGGCTTCTCCTTACCGTTGTCGTCGAGAATCTTGACCTTGACGCCCTTGACCACGGGTCCGACCGTCGCCGCATTCTTCTCGAGATCTCGCGGCCCGGCGATGGTGGCGAACGCGATCTCCGTCGAGCCGTACATGTTGTAGATGACCGGGCCCAGGTCCTTCAACGCGCGGCTGGCCAGCTCGGCGCCCAGCTGCGATCCGGAGATGAAGACGATCTTCAGGCTGGACAGGTCCGGCTTCTTGTCCATCTTCTCGACCGCGTCGAGGATCCGCGACAGCATGACGGGCACCACCACCATCGCGGTCACCTTGTGCTTCTCGATGTCCTCGAGCACCAGCGGCGGCTTGAACTTGCGCCGCAACACCAGGGTGGAGCCCAGGAACATCGCGATGGTGCCGTGCAGGTACCCCAGCGCGTGGAACATCGGGGCCGGCAGCGACGTCACCTCGTTGGCCTTGAACGGCACGTGCGAGAGGATCCCGCCGACCGGCGCCAGGGTGGGCGGCGTGCTGCGGTTCGCCCCCTTGGGGGTGCCGGTGGTGCCGCTGGTCAGGATGATGATCGACGCGTGCTTGCTCGCCTTGGGGGCGGGTTCTTTGCTGCTCCGCTCGATCAGGTCGGCCAGCGTCTCGTCCTTGCTGCCGGACGGCTCGTCCGCGTCGGGGTTGGTGCCCAGCGCGCGCAGGAAGCCCAGCTCCGGCTCGGCCTTGCTGACGGCCTTGGTGTACTCGTCGTCGTAGATGATCAGCTTGGCGCCCTCGCGCTCCGAGACCTCCTTGATCTGCGGGCCGGAGAACTCGCTGTTGAGCAGGATGATGCGGGCGCCGACCCGGGCGGCGCCGTAGTTGGCGATCAGAAACCAGCGGGTGTTGCGCGCCAGGATCGCGACCCCGTCGCCGCCCTTGACGCCCATGTCGATCAGCCCGTTCGCCACCGCGTGGGCGGCCTCGTCGAGTTGAGCGAAGGTGAATTCGCCCTCCTCGTCGAGGCACGCGGCGCGGTCGGGGTGGCGCCTGGCGTTGAGCGAGGGCAGCATGCCGAACTCGCCCCACTTGTAGATGTCGTTGGCCATCGCGGCGTAGTTCTGCGGCGGCTCCAGCCGGAAGGCGCCCGCCTCGAAGATCTTGCGTACGTAGTGCAATTCGGCTGAGCCGCGTTCCAGGTACTGCTGGACCTTGGCAACCGCCTGCCCGGGCAGGCCGATCAGATTTGGCATGGATCCACCCTATGTGACGTCCGTCGCATTCCGAGGGGTAAGTACCCATCGACTTACGATGATGAACATGGGCCCGGTTTCGCTGGAGGTGGACGGGCGCGACGTCACGGTCACCCACCCGGACAAGGTGGTGTTCGAGGCCCACGGCGGCGCGGGGCCGCACACCAAGCTCGACCTGATCCGGTACTACCTCTCGGTGGCCGAGGGCGCGCTGCGCGGCGTGGCCGGCCGGCCGATGATCCTCAAGCGCTTCGTCAAGGGCATCGCGCAGGAGGCGGTGTTCCAGAAGCGCGCGCCGAAGAACCGGCCCGACTGGGTGGACGTCGCCGAATTGCATTACGCGCGAGGCACTTCCGCCGCGGAGGCCGTCATCCACGACGCCGCCGGCCTGGCGTGGGCGGTCAACCTGGGCTGCGTCGACTTCAACCCGCACCCGGTGCTGGCCGGCGACCTCGATCATCCCGACGAATTGCGCGTCGACCTGGATCCGATGCCCGGCGTCTCCTGGGGACGGATCGTCGAGGTGGCGCTGGTGGCCCGGGAGGTGCTGGAGGACTACGGCCTGGTCGCCTGGCCGAAGACCTCGGGGTCACGGGGTTTTCACGTCTACGCCCGGATCGCGCCGCGCTGGGAGTTCCGCCAGGTCCGGCTGGCCGCCCAGACCGTGGCCCGGGAGGTCGAGCGCCGGGTGCCCGACGCGGCGACCAGCCGCTGGTGGAAGGAAGAGCGCGAAGGGGTGTTCGTCGACTTCAACCAGAACGCCAAGGACCGCACGGTCGCTTCGGCGTACTCGGTGCGGGCGACGCCGGACGCCCGGGTCTCGACGCCGCTGCGCTGGGACGAGGTCACCGAGCGCCGTCCGGAGGAGTTCACGATCGACACGGTGCCCGGCCGGTTCGCAGAACTGGGCGACCCGTGGGCCGGCATGGATGAGGCGGTCGGCGACCTGGACCGGTTGCTGGTGCTGGCCGAGGAGATGGGCCCGCCGGAGCGCGCGCCGAAGGGGGCGGGCAGTGCGGGCGGCCGGCGACGGTCGGTGATGCCGCTCCTCGAGGTCGCCCGCACCAAGACCAAGGACGAGGCGCTCGCCGCGCTGGACACCTGGCGCGCCCGCCACCCGGCCGCCTCCGGCCGGCTGCGGCCGGCCGACATCCTGGTCGACGGCATGCGCGGGCCGAGCTCGATCTGGTACCGGATCCGGGTCAACCTGCAGCACGTGCCGGCCGACGAGCGGCCGCCGCAGGAGGAGCTGATCGCCGACTACAGCCCCTGGGAGAGCTACGGCGGCAGGCAGAAGCCGCCGGGCTGAGGCGCGCCTACACGCCGACCCGCGCCGGCGCGCCGGAGGCGCTCGTCTTGCGCAGGTAGCAGTACCAGGTGACCACCAGCAGGGCCAGGAAGAAGCCCACGTAAAACCGCAACGCCGGCTCGATGCTGCCGAAGTGCGACCTCGACCATGCGTAGGCCAGCGGCACGACGAACCCGCCGAACGCACCGACCGACGAGATCACGCCGAGCGCGCCCGCGGCCTGCCGGCGCATCTGCACCATGGTGTCCGGGTCGCCGCCGGCGCGCTCCCCCTTGAGCACGAAGATCCGCGAGATCATCCGGTAGGTCGAGCCGTTGCCGATGCCGGTGGCGACGAACAGGAACATGAAGCTGGCGAAGAACACCGGCAGGTTCTTGGCGTTGACCGACCAGAGCGCCGCGGAGGCGCCCGCGGCGAGCATGACGAAGCTCGCGGCCGTGATCCGGGCCCCGCCGATCCGGTCGGCCAGCTTGCCGCCCAGGGGGCGGATGACCGAGCCGATGCCCGCCCCGAGAAAAGCCCAGGTCAAGGCGATATCGCCGCGCCCGAAGACCGTCTTGAGCAGGGTCGGGAAGGCCGCCGAGTAGCCGATGAACGACCCGAACGTGCCGATGTAGAGCAGCGACATCGAGCGCCGTGAGGCGCTGTTCAACCGAACGGAGGTGAGAGACCACCGTCGCCGAGCCATCGCAGTGGCCCGGTA